>NZ_CP136921.1:1849000-2454500 GCF_033100095.1 Diaphorobacter limosus
AACCGGCCTCTCGCGGCAAGGGCAAGATTGCGGCCTGGCAGCTCGACACCGATTACGACGGGCGCGGCCTGTTCCCGCGCCAGGTGTTCTTCCTGATGGCGGGCAAGGACGAGGGCTGGGTGAAGTCAAAAAAGACATGCGCGCCAAGCTGGATGAGGGGTTTTTGCAGCAATTCACCGGCAGGCTGTCGCTGCCCTTTGCCGGCGGAGCGAACCAGCAGGCGGCGGTGAAGATCGTGGACGACCGGGGGATAGAGTGGCTGAAGGTGGTCAAGCTGCCAGCGGGTTGACCCAAGGCGGTTGATCGAGCCCCGTTGGCATATACAATTTTGCATATGCTAACGGAGGTGTCATGACTGCTCCAATCCTGTCTTCCCGGCCCAAAGAGGCCAAGCTGTTTCGCAACAACCGCAGCCAGGCGGTGCGCATTCCGGTCGAGTTCGAATTGCCGGGCGATCGCGTGCTGATTCACCGCGAAGGCAGCAAGCTGATCATCGAGCCGGTGTTGCGCCCCACCAATATCCTGGAGCTACTGGCCGAGTGGCGCCAGGAGCCGCCGCTGGCGCCCGAGGATCAGTTCCCGGCCATCGACGATGCCCCGGTTCAGCCCGAGGACCTGCCGTGAGCGGCTACCTGCTGGACACCAACATCATCAGCGACCTGATACGCAACCCGTCGGGGGCGGCTGCGCAGCGCATCGCGCAACTGGGCGCCAAGGGCATTTGCACCAGCATCGTGGTGGCCGCGGAGCTGCGCTATGGTTGCGCCAAGAAGGGATCGCCCCGTCTGCTGGCCAAGGTGCAGGCGCTGCTGGAAACGATTCCCGTACTGGCGCTGGATTTGCCTGCCGATGGCGACTACGGCCGCATCCGCGCCGAGTTGGAAGCGGCGGGGCAGCCCATCGGCGGCAACGACCTGCTGATTGCCGCGCACGCCTGCACCCTAAGGCTGACGCTGGTCACCAACAACACCCGGGAGTTCGCCCGCATTCGCGGCCTCAAAGTGGAAAACTGGCTTTGAGCGATGGAGACGCGCAGCGCATGACCGACCCACTGCCCCTGGCGGCCCGACAGGCCCGGCCTACAGCTGAAAACCCACCGACCGCACCACCCCTTCGACAATGTCGCGCGCCCAGGACGGCTGGCGCGCGTGGTAGGGGCGAGCCGTGGCGATGAGCCGGGCGCACCACTGCGAGAGCCAGCGCAGCTCCTGCTCGCCATAGAAGGCGGCCATGGCCTCGTAGTTCAAAAACAGGCTGCGCGCGTCCAGGTTCAGCGAGCCCGCCAGGGCCAGGTCGTCGTCGATGAGCACGGCCTTGGCATGCACCATGGCCGGTGCCAGCCAGACCTGGGCGCCGGCGGCAGCGAGCTGGCGCAGGGCGCGCTCGCGCGCGATGTCGGCCAGGCGGTGGTTGGAGCGCGCCGGCACCAGCAGGCTCACGCGCACGCCGCGCCGGCAGGCCAGGCACCAGGCGTCCAGTAGGGCGTCGTCGGGCACGAAGTACGGCGTGACGGCGACGATGCGCCGCTGGGCGTGGTAGGCCGCGGCCAGCAGCAGCGCATGCACGGTGTCGTCGGCATGGTCGGGCCCGCTGGGCAGCCATTGGGCCAGCGGGCCGCCCACGGGCTGCTGGTGCACGCCGGGCGTGCCGTGCGGCCGGCGCGCCTTGCGCAGCGCCAGGCCGTGTGCCACGCGCCAGTCGGTGTTGAACTGGGCCTGGGCCTGGGCGGCCAGCAGGCCCTGCACCTCGTAGCTCAGGTCTATCCAGGCGGGCTGGCCGGGGCGATCGACAAAGTACTCGCTGGCCAGGTTGCGCCCACCACTCCACAGGCGCTGTCCGTCGGCCAGCACCAGCTTGCGGTGATTGCGCAGGTTGATGCGGCCGTGCAGCGGGTTGTGCAGCAGCGGCATGAAGCGGCGCACCTGCACGCCCTGCCGCTGCAGCGCGCGCAGCATGGCGGGGGCCTTGCCCATGCTGCCCATGGCGTCCACCAGCAGGCGCACGCTGACGCCACGGCCCGCGCTGGCCGCGAGCTGCTGCGCAATCTGGCGGCCGGTGTCGTCGTTGGCGAACAGGTAGGTGCAGACATCGAGGCGCTGGCGCGCCGATGCCATGATGGCCAGCAGGCTGCGCAACGCCTCGTCGCCATTGGCGTGCAGCTGCACCCGTTCGTTGTGCACGGCGGGCGCCAACTCCATGCCGGCCAGCAGCCGCGTGGCCCAGCTCGGGCCACCCTGGGGAATGGCCAGCACCTGGTGGCGCTCGCGGCGCGCCGGCCGGGCAAACTTGCGCGTGCCAAAGAACAGGAACAGCGGCAGCGTCAGGTAGGGGAAGGTGATCAGGCCCAGCACCCAGGCCATGGCGGCCGAGGGATGGCGGTGCTGGTGGCCGATGCGCGTGCCCATCATGTAGATCAGCAGGCCCGCAGCCACGAAGACGGCGTGGCCCAGGCCGGAGAGCATGGTCACGCTGATCATGTGTGCGGACTCTCCCGTGGCGGCGTGTGGCGCGCCAGGCGCAGGCTGACGCGCAGGCCGCCCAGCTGCGGCGCATCCGCCAGCTGCAGCCGCGCGCCATGCAGGCGGGCGATGCTGTCGGCAATCGCCAGGCCCAGGCCGCTGCCAGACGCCGGCGCGCCCTCGGGCTGCGCACCGCGGTGAAAGCGCTGCAGCACCTGCGCGCGCTCAGCGGGCGCGATGCCGGGGCCGCTGTCGTCCACCAGCAGCGTGATATGGCCGTCGTCGGCCTGCAGCGCCACGTCCACCCGGCCGCCACGGGGCGTGTACTTGATGGCGTTGTCCAGCAGGTTGCGCAGCAGGATGGCCAGGGCCTGCGCATGGCCGGGCACGCTGGCGCCCTCGGCCTCGGGCGGCACCGGCGCCAGGCCCAGGTCTATGCCGCGCTGCTGGGCGGCGGGTGTGGCATCGAGCACGGCCTGGCGCGCCAGTTCGGCCAGCGGCACCGGCTGGGGTGGCGCGCCGGCCGCTATCTGCGCCTCCTGGCGCGCCAGGGCCAGCAGCTGCTCGACCAGGCGCGTGGCACGGTCTATGCCGCTGCCCAGGCGTTCCACGGCGCGCTCGCGCGTGGCCGTGTCGGGCGCGCGCTGCAGACCCTGCAGCTGCAGTTTCAGCGCCGCCAGGGGCGAGCGCAGTTCGTGGGCGGCGTCGGCCACGAAATGCTGCTGCGCGTCGAAGGCCTGCTGCACGCGCGCCAGCAGCGCGTTGAATTCATGCACCAGGGGTTGCAGCTCACTGGGCAGGCCGGCGCCGCTGACGGGCGTCAGGTCGTCCGGCCGGCGCTGCGCCAGCTGGCCACGCACGCGCTGTACGGGGGCCAGCAGGCGGCTCACGGCCCACCACACGGCCAGCGCCAGCAGTGGCGCCATCACCGCCAGCGGCAGCAAGGAGCGCAGCGCCAGAGCACGCGCCATGGCGCGGCGCGCGGACATGTCCTGTGCCACCTGTATCACCTGCGAGCGTGTCTGCAGCGAAAACACGCGGTAGCTGATGCCGCGTGCCTGCAGCTCGGTAAAGCCCAGCACCGCCTTCTGCGGCAGGGCCGCGCCGACGGCGGATTCAAAGATGCGCAGCCCCTCGTTGGTCCAGACCTGGACGATGAGCTCGTCGTTCTGGTACTCCGGCAAGGCGTTGCCGCTGGCGCGTGCATCCGGGGGCAGGCCAGCACGCAGCGCGTAGGCGGTCTGCTGCATCTGGTAATCAAACAGGGCATCTGCCTCCACCAACGCGCTGCGGTAGGCCAGCAGGCCCTGCACGGCGGCGGTCAGCGCAATGGCCGCCAGCAGGAACACCAGCAGCCGCACGCGCAGCGAGGCGGGGTGGCGCAGCCGGTTCATTTGGGCACCATGTAGCCGAGGCCGCGCACGTTCAGAATCAGGGCGGCGCCGAGCTTCTTGCGCAGGCCGTGGATGTAGACCTCGACCGCGTTGCTGCTGACCTCGTCGCCCCAGCCGTAGAGCTTGTCCTCGAGCTGCTGGCGCGACAGCACCATGCCGGGGCGCGCCAGCAGGGGTTCGAGCACCGCCCATTCGCGCGCCGACAGCACCACCGGCTGGCCCTGGATCGTGGCCTCGCGCGTGCCGGGGTTCAGCGCCACGCCCTGGTGCTCGTACACCGGCTCGGCGCGCCCGCTGGCGCGGCGCAAGAGCGCGCGTATGCGCGCCAGCAGTTCGTCCAGGTCATAGGGCTTGAGCACATAGTCGTCGGCGCCGGCGTCCAGTCCCTCGACGCGCTGGGCCACGCCGTCGCGCGCCGTGGCGATCAGCACCGGCGTGCGGTCCTTGCGCGCGCGCAGGGAGCGCAGCACGGCCAGGCCATCACGGCGCGGCAGGCCCAGGTCCAGCAGCACCAGGTCGTAGGACTGGGCCGCCAGGGCAGCGTCGGCCATGTCGCCGTCCGTGGCCCAGTCCACCGCGTAATGCTCGGCACGCAGCAGGTCACGCACGGCCTCGCCGATCATGGTGTCGTCCTCAACAAGCAACAGGCGCATGGGTGGCAGCATAAGCCAAACCCCTGCGCCTGCTACAAGTCGTGAAGCACCTAGCCGAGGCGTACCGGCACGAAGATCTTGTCGCCGTCGCGCTCGATCAACAGGGCCACCGACTTGCCCGCGTGAGCCATCGCGGCACGCACCTGCTCCACGTCCTTGACGGGGGTGCCGTTGACGGCCAGCAGCACGTCGCCGCCCTGCACGCCGGCCATGGCGGCGGGGCCGCGCACATCCTCGATCAGCAGGCCCTGGCCCTTGGGCACGCCGGCGGCCTTGGCTTCATCGGGCTGCAGCGGGCGCAGCGTCAGACCCAGCTGGCCCTTGCCCACGGCCTGGTCGTTGCTGGCCAGCTTGGCGGCCTTGTCGTTGGCATTGCCCAGGGTGGCGGCCAGGGTTTCGGCATGACCCTGGCGCCAGACCTCCATCTGCACCTTGTCGCCCGGATCACGCTGGCCGATATAGGCCGGCAGATCACCGGAGGCCACGATGGGCTGGCCATTGACCTTGAGGATCACGTCGCCCACCTTCAGGCCCGCCTTGGCAGCCGGGCCGCTGGCATCGACGCTGGCCACCAGGGCGCCCTCGGGCCGGGGCAGCTTGAACGAGTCGGCAAAGGTCTGGTTCACCTCCTGCACGGCCACGCCCAGGCGCGCATGCTCGACATGGCCGGTGGCCACGATCTGCTGCTCCACGCGCGTCGCCACCTCGATGGGGATGGCAAACGACAGGCCCTGGAAGCCGCCGGAGCGGCTGTAGATCTGCGAGTTGATGCCCACCACCTCGCCGGCGGCATTGAACAGCGGGCCGCCGGAGTTGCCGGGGTTCACGGCGGCATCGGTCTGGATGAAGGGCACATAGCTGTCCTCGGGCAGCGAGCGGCCCTTGGCGCTGACCACCCCGGCGGTGACCGTGTTCTCGAAGCCGAAGGGCGAACCTATGGCCAGCACCCAGTCGCCCACCTTCAGGTCACGCGAATTGCCCAGCTTCACCGTGGGCAGGTTCTTGGCGTCGATCTTCAGCACGGCGATGTCGGTCTTGGGGTCGGCACCCAGCACCTTGGCACGAAACTCGCGCCGGTCGGTCAGCTTCACCGTCACGTCGCTCGCGCCCTTGACCACATGGGCGTTGGTCAGGACGATGCCATTGGCATCGATGATGAAGCCCGAACCCTCGCCACGCATGGGCATGCCCCGCTGGCCCTGGCCACCGCGCTCGGGCATGGGAATGCCGAAACGGCGGAAGAACTCGTTGAACGGATCGTTCGGATCCATGCCCTGCGATCCGCGTTGGCGCGCCGCGGGGCTGTTGTCGCCATCGTCGCCCCCGGTCTTGCGCATGCCGCTGACGCTGATGTTGACCACCGCCGGGCCATAGCGCGCGGTGATGCTGGAAAAATCGGGCAGCGCCACGGCTGCGGCAGGCGTGGCCGGCGCCACTGCGGCCGCCACGGGCATGGCCAGCTGCGCGCGCGCCTCATGCGCCGTGATCAGGCCGGCACCCGTGGCGCCCAGGGCGCCCGCGGCCACCAGGGCCAGTACCAAACGGCGGGGAGAGGTGAGAAGGGTGTTCATGGTCTGCCTTTCCAAAAGCTTGTAGTGCTGATGGAAGGCAGTGTGGTGGCGCTGGCTTAGGTGATTCTTAAGCGATCAAATCGAGCACCAGCTCCGGCGGCCGGCACAGGCGCGCGCCCTTGGGCGTAACGACGATGGGGCGATTGAGCAGCACCGGGTGCTCTGCAATGGCGGCGATCAGCTCGGCGTCGCTGCGCTCTGGCGCGGCCAGGCCCAGCTCCTGGTAGAGGGCCTCCTTGCTGCGCATCAGCTCGCGTACGGGCACCCCCAGGCGTGCCACCAGGGCGGTGAGCCGGGCCGCGTCCAGCGGTTCCTTGATGTAGTCCACGATGACGGGCTCGATGCCGCGTTCGCGCAGGATTTCCAGTGCGCCGCGCGAGTTGCTGCAGCGGGCATTGTGGTAGATGGTGATGTCGTTCATGGCCGCAGTGTAGGCATCAGCGCGAAGACCCGCGCAGCGTGCGGCTGAGCAAGATCACCGGCACCAGGCCCACGGCGACGAGCGCCAGCGAGGGCAGCGCGGCCTCGCCCAGGCGTTCGTCGCGCGCCAGCTGGTAGGCCACCACGGCCAGGGTATCGCTGTCAAAGGGCCGCAGCACGATGGTTGCGGGCAGCTCCTTCATCACGTCCACGAACACCAGCAACGTGGCGGCGGCCGTCGATCGCTTGAGCAGCGGCCAGTGCACGCGCATGAGCAGTCCCATGCCGCCCACGCCCAGCATGCGCGCCGAATCGTCCAGGCTGGCCGGCACGCGCGCATAGCCGCTTTGCACCGACTGCAGGGCCACTGCGCAAAAGCGCACCAGGTACGCCCAGACGATGCCCACGGCGGTGGTGGTCACCAGCGCGCTCAGGCCCCAGGTGGGGGCCGCGGCCTGCAGCCAGCCCACGGGCAGCAGCAGGCCGACGACGATGACCGCGCCCGGCACGGCGTAGCCCAGGCTGACCAGCTGCACCACGGCACGCATCAGCGGCCCGCGCCGGCGGCGCACGGCAAAGGCCAGAGCCAGCGCGATGCCCACCGCCAGCACGGCGGTGATGGCGCCCAGACGCACGCTGTTGCCGGCCCATTGCACGAAGCGATCCCAGGGCAGCAACGACCAGTCGGCCAGCAGCGGCCGCAGCATGAACAGCACCGGCAGCGCAAAACCCATCAGCACCGGCAGGGCGCACACCAGCCAGGCCAGCACGGCATACGCGCCGTGCAGCCGCGTGGGCTGGGCCTCGCTGGAGCCGGCGCGACCCACGCCGCCGGTGGCAAAGCGCATGCGGCGCTGGGCGCGCAGCTCCAGTTGCAAGAGCAGCACCACCAGCGCGAGCAGGAAGGTGGCCAGCTGCGCCGCGGCCAGGCGGTTGTCCATGGACAGCCAGGCCTTGTAGATGCCGGTGGTGAAGGTCTGTATGCCGAAGTAGGAGGCCACGCCAAAGTCGGCCAGCGTCTCCATCAGCACCAGGGCCACGCCCGCGGCCACGGCCGGGCGTGCCAGCGGCAGGGCCACGCTGCGCAGGCGCCGCGCGGGCGCGGCGCCGAGCAGGCGCGCCGCCTCCATCAGGTGCGCGGCGCGCTCGCCCAGGGCCGTGCGCGCCAGCAGGTAGACATAGGGATAGAGCGAGAAGATGAACACCCAGATCGCGCCGCCCAGGCTGCGCACCTCGGGCAACAACCGCCCCTGCAGGCCGAAAGCCTCACGCAGCCAGACCTGCAGCGGGCCACTGAACTGCAGAAAGTCGGTATAGGCATAGGCCGTGACATAGGCCGGCATGGCCAGGGGCAGCAGCAGCAGCCATTCCAGCTGGCGCCGGCCGGCAAAGTCGAACAGCGTGACCGCCGCAGCGCTGGCCGTGCCCACCAGGGCGGCCCCAATGGCCACGGCCAGGCTCAGCCACAGCGTGGTCCACAGGTAGTCCGGCAGCACGGTGGCGGCCATCTCGCGCAGGATGGCGCCGGACTGCGCATCGCCCTGCCCCAGCGGCAGCCAGGCGCCCAGCACCGCCAGCACGGGCAGGGCCAGCAGCAGGGCCAGCATGAGGGGAGCGATGGCGCGCAGGGCGCGTGGGACGGGTGGCAAGTGAGGGCGCGCGGCCGCAGAGGGCTCGGCGGTTGAGATGCAAATGGGAACGATTCTACGCAAGCGACTTTTACAATCGGCACATGTTTCTCGAAGTCTCTCAGCTGGATGTGCGCTATGGCAGCCGCCAGACCCCCGCCGTGCATGGCGTGACCCTGGGCCTGGCCGCGGGCGAGATCGGCGTGCTGATCGGCCCCTCGGGCTGCGGCAAGACCACGCTGCTGCGCGCCGTGGCCGGCCTGGAGGCCGTCGCTGCCGGCAGCATCCGCTTAAGCGGTGAGCTGGTGGGTGCCCCGGGGCGCAGCGTGGCGCCCGAGCAGCGGCGCATCGGCATGGTGTTCCAGGACTATGCCCTGTTCCCGCACCTTTCCGTAGGGCGCAACGTGGCCTTCGGCATCCACGAGCTGCCGCGCGGCGAGCGGCAGCAGCGCGTGCGCGAATGCCTGGCCCTGGTGGGCCTGGAAGGCAGCGAGGCGCGCTTTCCGCATGAACTCTCGGGCGGCCAGCAGCAGCGCGTGGCCCTGGCGCGGGCACTGGCGCCGCGCCCACGCCTGATGCTGCTGGACGAGCCGTTTTCCAACCTCGACGTCGATCTGCGCGAGCGCCTGGCGCATGAGGTGCGCGGCATTCTGAAAACCGCCAACGCCACGGCCCTGTTCGTCACGCACGACCAGCTGGAGGCCTTTGCCATCGGCGATCGCATCGGCGTGATGGACGGCGGTCACCTGCACCAGTGGGACGATGCCTATGCGCTCTACCACCGCCCGGCCACGCGCTTCGTAGCCGACTTCATTGGCCATGGCGTGTTCGCCCCCGCCACCCTGGTGCGGCACGGCGGCCAGGTGGTGGCGCGCACCGCGCTGGGCGACCTGACGGACATCGACGGCTGCCTGCTGCCGTCGAGCTACCCGCACGGCGAATGCGACGTGCTGCTGCGCGCCGACGACGTGGTGCACGACGACGCCGCCCCGGTGCGCGCGCGCATCGTGCGCAAGGCGTTTCGCGGCTCGGAGTTTCTCTACACACTGGAGCTGGAGGGCGGCCTCACCGTGGTGGCCCATGTGCCCAGCCACCATGACCATGCCATGGGCGAATGGATTGGCATACGTGCCCAGGTCGATCATGTGGTGACCTTCGCCCGCGCCTGAACGCGATGACATGCCGGTAGGAGCGGCTTCAGCCGTGCCGCAGCGCATCGACCGCTGCATGCAGCGCCTGGCTCCAGGCACGCCGATCGCGCCCCAGGGCCCGCTCGGGCGCACCAAAGTGCACCACGGCGGTGATACCCGGCGCCTTCAAGGTGCGCCAGACCGAGCCCAGAAAGCTCTCGTCGCCGACAAAGCTGGGCGCATCGCTGGTGGCGCCGCCAATGCCATCGAGAAAACGCAGGCCCACGGGCTGCACCGGGGCGCCCGCGTCCAGCGCGGCCTGCAGCAGATTGGCGTGAAAGGGCAGCAACGCGCGCCCGTCGCCGGTCTGGCCCTCGGGGAACACCGCCAGCACCTCGCCTGCGAGCAGCGCGTCGCGCATGCTGGTCACCATGCGCAGCGCGTCACGGCGGGACTCGCGCCGGATGTAGAGCGTGCCCGCGGCCGTGGCCAGGGTGCCGACGATGGGCCAGTCCTGCAGGTCGGACTTGGAGATGAAGCGGCAGTAGCGCGCCGCATGTAGTACGGGAATGTCCAGCCAGGAATGGTGGTTGGCCACCAGCAGCACCGGCCCCGCGCGCTGCGGCCGGCCGCGCAGCTGCAGCGTGATGCCGGCGCAGGTCAGCAGGCCCAGCGACCAGGCCTGCACGCGCGCCTGCTGCTGGTCGGACGACAGGCGTGGAAAGCGCCAGGCCACCAGCCACAGCCCCCACAGCGCATGCACCAGCAGGCGCAGCAGGCGCCAGCCGGCGCGCAGGTGACGCGGCACGCCGTGGTTCAGCCGCGGTCGAAGGCGACCTGGCCCCCGACCAGCGTCCAGCGCACGCGGCCCGGCAGCTCGTAGGACGAAAACGGCGTGTGCTTGCCCTGGCTGACCAGGGCCTTGGGCTGCACCGTCCAGTCAGCGCTCGGATCGAGCACGCACAGATCAGCCACGCCGCCCTCCACGATGCGGCCGACGCTGGCCTGCAGCGTGCCCAGGGCGCTGCCCAGCACGCGCGCGGGCTCGCTGGTGACCACGGCCACGGCGCGCGCCAGGGGCACGCCGGCGTCACGCGACCATTTCAGGGCCACGGACAGCAGCAGCTCCAGGCCCGTGGCGCCGGGCTCGGCCTCGGCAAAGGGCACGGCCTTGGCGTCCTCGTCCACCGGGGTGTGGTCGGAGACCAGGGCGTCCACGGTGCCGTCGGCCAGGGCCGCGGCCAGCGCGTCGCGATCGCGTTGCTGGCGCAGCGGCGGCGTGAGGCGCGCGCGGCTGTCGAAGTAGCCTATGTCCATGTCGGTCAGCATGAGGGAGTTGATGCTCACGTCGCAGGTCACGGGCAGGCCGGCGGCCTTGGCTTGGCGCACCAGCTCCACCCCGGCGCTACTCGACAGGCGGCACAGGTGTACGCGCGCGCCGGTGGTCTTTTGCAGCTCGAAGATGGTGTGCAGCGCAATCGTCTCGGCCGCCACCGGCACGCCCGACAGGCCCATGCGCGTGGCCAGCGCCCCGCTGGCGGCCACGCCCTTGCCCAGATACAGCTCCTGCGGGCGCAGCCAGACGGTGTAGCCGTAGGTGGCGGCGTACTGCAGCGCGCGCTGCAGCACCTGGGTGCTGGTCAGGGCCACATCGGCCTGGCTGAAGCCCACGCAGCCCGATTCGGTGAGCTCGGCCATCTCGGTCAGCACCTCGCCGGCCAGGCCGCGCGTGAGCGCGCCCAGCGGGAACAATCGCGCCTGGTGCAGCTTCTCGGCGCGGAACTTGAGCATCTCCACCAGGCCAGGCTCGTCGAGCACCGGGTCGGTGTCGGGCGGGCAGACCAGGCTGGTCACGCCGCCGGCCACGGCCGCGGCCATTTCGGATTCGAGCATGCCCTCGTGCTCGTGGCCCGGCTCGCGCAGGCGCGCCGCCAGATCCACCAGGCCGGGCAGCACCAGGCAGCCGCTGGCGTCGATGACGCGGTTGGGCGTGAAGTCCGCCGGCTGGCGATCCACGCCCACGATGCGGCCCGCGGCCAGCGCCAGGTGGCAGACCTTGTCCAACCCGCTGGCGGGGTCGAGCACACGGCCGTTCTGTAGGAGTATTTTCATGGTTTCAAGCCAAAAAAGGCTCTAGCGCCCATCCATCAAGCGCTAACAGCTATTAATATGATAGTGATCAAGCGTCGTTTCCAGCGACGATGGACATCACCGCCATGCGCACCGCGATGCCGAAGGTGACCTGCGGCAGGATCACCGCCTGCGGCCCATCGACCACGGCGGACGCTATCTCCACCCCGCGGTTGATGGGGCCAGGGTGCATGACGATGGCGTCGGGCTTGGCCAGCCGCAGCTTTTCGGGCGTGAGGCCGAAGCTCTTGAAATACTCCTGACTGGAGGGCAGCAACGCACCGCTCATGCGCTCGTTCTGCAGGCGCAGCGTGATCACCACGTCGCAGCCCTTGATGCCCTCCTCCAGGCTGTGGAACACGCGCACGCCCATGTGTGACAGGTCCGACGGAACCAGGGTGCGCGGGCCGACCACGCGCACCTCGGCCGCACCCAGCGTGGTCAGGGCGTGGATGTCCGAGCGCGCCACGCGCGAATGCAGCACATCGCCCACGATGGCCACCGTCAGGTTGGAAAAATCCTTCTTGTAGTGGCGTATGGTGTACATGTCCAGCAGGCCCTGCGTAGGGTGCGAATGGCGGCCGTCGCCGGCGTTCACCACATGCACATGCGGGCCCACATGCTGGGCGATCAGGTAGGGCGCGCCCGACTCGCTGTGGCGCACGACGAAGATGTCGGCGGCCATGGCCGTCAGGTTGTCTATGGTGTCCAGCAGGGTCTCGCCCTTGGCGGTGGAGCTGCGCGCGATGTCCAGGTTGAACACGTCGGCCGACAGGCGCTTGGCGGCGATGTCGAAGGTGGTGCGCGTGCGCGTGCTGTTCTCGAAGAACAGGTTGAACACGCTCTTGCCGCGCAGGAGCGGCACCTTCTTCACCTCGCGGTCGTTGACGCTGGTGAAGTTGGCGGCCGTGTCCAGGATATGCGTGACGATGTCCCTGGGCAGGCCCTCGATGGACAGCAGATGGATCAGCTCGCCATTCTTGTTGAGTTGGGGGTTGCGCTTGTACAGCACGGTTCAGGCCTCTTTGACTGCGAATTGGAAACTGCCGTCCGCGCCGCGCGCCAGCGCCAGGATCTGGCTGGCGGGCAGGGCCACGCGGGCGGCGGCAAAATCGGCGGCGATCGGCAGCTGGCGCCCGCCGCGATCGACCAGCACGGCCAGGCGCACGCGCGCCGGGCGGCCATAGTCGAACAGCTCGTTGAGCACGGCGCGCACGGTGCGCCCGGTGTAGAGCACGTCGTCAAGCACCAGGATGTCGGCGCCGTTGACATCGAAATCAAGCTGCGTCTGCGCACTGGCGGCCATGCCGCGCTGGGCGAAGTCGTCGCGGTGCAGGGCAGAGGACAGCACGCCGGGCTTGCCCGCCAGGCCCAGGTCGCGCTGCAGGCGCTCGACCAGCCAGGCGCCGCCCGAAGTGATGCCCGCCAGGCGCGTGTCCGGCTGCAGCAGGGCGCGCACGCCGCGCAGCAGCTCGCCATACAAGGCCTCGGCGTCCAACAGCAGCGCACTGCCTGTGGTGGTGTTCATGCAAGACTCCTCAAGAATTGTTCCAGGATGATGCAGGCCGAGGCCGCGTCCGCGTCAAGCGCGCCGGCGGCCTGCGCCTCGGTGGTGCTGTAGCGCTCGTCCACCTCAAACACCTGCAGGCCAAAGCGCCCGCGCAGCTGGCGTGCAAACTTCTGCGCGCGCGCCGTGTTCTCGTGCGGCGCGCCGTCCGGATGAAACGGCACGCCCACCACCAGCGCGTCGGGCTGCCATTCGGCGATGCGCTGCGCTATGGGTGCAAAGCGGGCATCGCCCTCGGCGCGAATCGTGCCCTGCGGCGTCGCCGTGCGCAGCATGCGCGTGCCCACCGCCACTCCGGTGCGCTTGAGTCCGAAATCAAAGGCCAGAAAGGATTGGAAATGCGCGGGAACGGCGGCCGGGGCAGGCGCGCCGCTCATGCGTGCCCCGCGTCGCGCGACAGCATCCAGGACTGCAGGCCCAGCAGGCCCAGGGCGCGCTCGTAGCGCTCGCCCACGGGGGTGTCGAAGATGATGGCAGCGTCGGCATCCACGGTGAGCCAGCTGTTCTCGGCCAGCTCGGATTCCAGCTGCCCCTCGCCCCAGGCCGAGTAGCCCAGCGTGACCAGCACGCGCCGCGGGCCGGCACCGTGCGACAGCGCCTCCAGCACATCCTTGGAGGTGGTCATCTCCAGGCCACCGGGAATGCTCATGGTGGAGGCATAGGGCGAATCGTCTTCGTCCGCGTCTGGTGTCGATGCTCCCTGGGGCGTGCCGCGCATCGGGTCGTGCAGCACGAAACCGCGCTCGGTCTGCACCGGGCCGCCCAGGAACACCGGCTGGTGCGTGAGGTCTGCGCGCCCCAGCGTCAGATCCACCTTCTCGAACAGGCCCTCCAGGCTGATGTCGGTCGGCTTGTTGATGATCAGGCCGAGGGCGCCGCGCTCGCTGTGCTCGCACAGATAGACCACGCTGCGCGCAAAGGACGCATCCTCCATGCCCGGCATGGCAATCAGGAAATGGTGCGTCAGGTTCATGGGCGCGGAAGTGGCAGACATGGGCCAATTTTAGGCCAGAGCCAGGGCCAGGCCGGCGCAAAGCCGGGCCGGACCCTGGGGGCACCGCCCCCTCCGGTCAACCGCCTTGCGCGACCGTCAGCTGGGCATAGTGGCCCACGAGGCTCAGCAGTTCCTCGTCGGAATAGGGTTTGCCCAGGTAATGGTTGACGCCCAGCTGCGCGGCATGGTCGCGGTGCTTTTGCGCGATGCGCGAGGTGATCATGATGATGGGCAGATCGGCCAGCGCCGCGTCCGCGCGGATGTTGCGCGCCAGGTCGAAGCCGTCCATGCGCGGCATTTCGATGTCCGACAGCACCACCGCCGGGCGCTCCTGCTGCAGCCGCGCCAGCGCCTGCAGGCCGTCGGTCGCCAGCGCCACGCGGTAACCCTCGCGCTGCAGCAGGCGCTGCGTGACGCGGCGCACGGTGATGGAATCGTCCACCACCAGCACCAGCGGCACCTGATCGAGCTGCGCCACGGACGCTGGCGCCGACATGCCGGCACGCGTGATGTCCGCCACCATGCCCGCATCCTGCGCCGCGGGCGCCAGCATGGCCGCGCGCGCCTGCTCGCCATACACCGTGGCCAGGGCCACGGGGTTGTAGATCAGCACCACCGCCCCCGAGGCCAGCACCGACATGCCCGCCACCCCCGGCAGGCGCGACAGCTGCGGCCCCAGGTTCTTCACCACCACTTCCTGATTGCCCAGCACCTCGTCCACATGCAGGGCCAGGCGCTGCGAGGCGCTGCGCAGAATGATCACCGGCCGGGTCTTGCCCGCCACTTCGGTGCTGCGCGGTGCCGATTGCATCAAGGCGCCGGCCCAGTAGAACGGCAGCGACTCGGATCCTTCGGCAAACCACTGGCTGGCATAGGCGGCGTCCACCTGGGCCACCGGGCTGCGGCGCACCACCTCCACCAGGTTGGCCGGCACGCCCAGGGTCAGCCCGCCGGCGCGCAGCATGACCACCTGGGTCACAGCCGTGGTCAACGGCAGCAGCATGCGGAACGACGAACCCTTGCCGGCCTCGGTCTGCGTCTCGATACGCCCGCCCAGGGCATTGAGCTCGGCGCGCACCACATCCATGCCTATGCCGCGGCCAGACAGGCCGGTGACTTCGCTGGCGGTGGTGAAGCCGGGCCTGAAGATCAGGTTCGCGGCCTGCGTGGCGGTGATGGGTTCGTCCGGCGCAATCAGCCCCTGGGCCACGGCCCGGGCGCGGATGCGCTCCAGGTCGAGGCCGGCGCCATCGTCACTGAACTCGACCGAAACGTCGTTGCCCTCGTGGCGCAGGGCGATGGTGATGGTGCCCACGGCCGGCTTGCCCGCGGCCACGCGCGTCTCGGGCGCCTCTATGCCATGGCCGGCGCAATTGCGCAGCAGGTGCTCGAACGCCGGCGCCATGCGATCGAGCACGCCGCGATCCATCTCGATCGACCCGCCGGAAATGTCCAGCTTGATCTGCTTGCCGGTTTCCTTGGATGCCTGGCGCACCACGGCGTACAGGCGCTCGGCAATGCTCTCGAACTCCACCATGCGCGTGCGTAGCAGGTCGCGCTGCAGCTCGCGCGCCTGGCGGCCCTGGGCGATCAGGTCGTCCTCCGCCCCTTCCATGCTGCGCTGCAGGTTGCGCTGCACCGTGGCCACGTCGTTCACCGACTCGGCCATCATGCGCGTGAGTTCCTGCACGCGGGTAAAGCGGTCGAATTCCAGCGGGTCGAACCCGGCCGCCACATCCTTGGACAGGGCCAGCCGCGACTGCATCTGCGTCTCGGCCTGCACCTCGATGTCGCGCAGCTGCTGGCGCAGGCGCTCCAGATTGCCCGTCAGGTCGGCGAGCGACGCGCGCATCTGCCCCAGGCGCGCGTCCAGGCGCGAGCGCGAGATCATCACCTCGCCGGCCTGGTTCACCAGGCGGTCGAGCAGCTGCGCACGCACACGCACCGACTGCGTGGCGGCGCGCTGTGCCGGCACGGTGGCACTGGCGCTAGCCGGCACGCGCCAGGACAACGGCGAGGCGACGGGGGTGGCGGCCGCCGGCAGCTGCGGCACAGCCGCAGCAGACGCCGGCGTGGCGGCCTCGGGCGCGGACACCACCATGGGTTCGGACAGCGGTTGCGCGCCAATCGTGCGCAGGACGTCAAGATCCGCCTGCAGGACATCAAGGCTGGCCAGCAGGGGCTCCACCGCCGCCGTGGTGACGCCGTTGGTGCCGATCTGCTCGACGGCGGTTTCCATGCGGTGCGCCATCTCGCCCAGGCGCATGGCGCCGGCCAGGCGGGCACTGCCTTTCAAGGTGTGCAACGCGCGCAGCAGCTCGTTGCGGGCACTCAGGTTTTCCGGGCGGGCCGCCCATTGGCGCAGCGCCGAGCCCAGGGCCGGCAGCAACTCGGCCGCCTCTTCCTCGAAGATGGGGAACAGGTCCGGGTCGATGACGTCGAGTGCGTCGATGTCATCGTCGATATCGTCAACGGCGGCGACCGCACGCGCAATCGCTTCATCGATGGCGCGGTCATGCTCGAAGCCGGCCTCCAAGTCCTGCCCTGCGGCATCTGGCTGGTCATCCGCTGGCTCGCTGGTCTGCCCGGACGGTTCGGTCGGCAGGTCGGCCACCTCGTCCTGCATGGCCAGGTCGCCAAACTCCAGCTCCAGCGTATCGGGACTCTGCGCCATGGCCTCCAGCGGCGCCGCGCCGCTGCTGACCTCGATGCGCAAGACGGCCGCCAGGCGCTCGCGCACCGAAGGATTCGGCTCCTTGAGAAAACCGGCGGCAAACTGGTGCAGCAGGCGACGAATGTCGTCGGCCGCTGCATTGCAGGCCTGGGCATGCTCGGCCAGGCCATGCGGCAGCAGCTGCACATGCTGCAGCGCATGCTCCAGCTGGCGCGCCAGATCCGACAGGGCGGCAAAGCCCACGGTGGCCGAGCTGCCGGCCAGCGAATGCGCCAGCGCCACGGCCGCCTCCGGCACGGGCCGGTGCAATTCCAGAGACCATTCCTGCAGCTCGGTGGCCAGGCGGCGCGACCATTCGTCGGCCTCGTTCAGATAGACGTTGTACAGCGGGATGCCGATGCGCAGGTGCTCAATCACCTTGATCGCCTCGTCCGTGGAGGGCAAGACTTCAAGCGCCTCGGATTCATCGGCCTCATCGCCAGCGGCCACGGCCTCGGGCGGCTCGGCCTCGCCTGGCTGGCCCACGCCTTCGACCGCATCCACCGGAATGTCAAGAGCAAAGCCATCGTCCAACGGACTGGGCTGGTGCAACACCTCTTCGGCGGCCGTGTCGGCAACAGCCAACCCCGTGGGCTCGGACTGCGGCTCGGTCACATCGTCGGCCTGGGCCTGCAGCGCCTGCTCGAAGACAGCGAAATCCAGTTCGTCCAGCAGTACGGTTTCGGTCACATCGACGGCGGGCGGCACCGACGCCGCAAAGTCTGGCAGCTCGATGCAGGTGTCGGCAAAATCCTGCTGCGGCCCATCGCCATGGTCCTCCAGGCCGGGCTCGGCATTGGCCGACGGTGCCGACTCGGCCTCATCGGCCACGACCGGCGGCAGCGCCGGCTCCGGACTGGGTTCGACCTCCATCAGGAATTCGCTGGCGGCTGTCAGCGGCAGCAGGGTGCCCTGCTCGCGCATGGCCGTGGCGGCGGTGCCAAAGGGCAGCGCCTGCCAGTGACCGGCGACGCCGGCCTCGATGTCATCGGCCCAGCGGCCAAAGGCCTGCAGCGCCTCGTCGGACAGCTGCAGCAGCGGCGCCGACATGGGCTTTTCCTCGGCCAGCCAGGCATTGAGCGTTTGCTCCATGGCCCAGGCTGCCTCACCGAACTCGGCCAGGCCCACCATGCGCGCGCTGCCCTTGAGGGTGTGGAAGGCGCGGCGCAGCGTGGTCTGCTCGCTCAAGTCGCCCGGGGCGGCGTGCAATGCCTGCACGGCCGCCAGGCCGGTGGCCACGACTTCGCGCGCCTCCTCCAGGAAGATATCCAGGAGCTCTGCATCGTCGTCGGCATCGTCATCGGCGCCCGCATCGGGCAGTGTCACCGCGGCCACAGGGACCAGCGGGGTCGGCGCGACCTCGGGCTGCGGCAACACCGGCGCAGCATGGACGGCAAGATCCAACGGGGCTGGCTCGGCAGGCTGCGGCACCACTGCTTGCGGCGCGGGTTCTGGCTCTGACTCAGGCGCGGGCGACTGCGCCTGGGCTGGCGCGGCTGCGCTCGGCTCCGGCTGCCCCACGGGCGCGCGTCCCATGACGATGCGCAGCTCTCCCAGCTCCTGGTCATAGACAAACAGCTTGCGCGCCATGGCACGCTGATAGCTCAGCATGTCGATGAGAAAACCCAGGGCGCCCAGGCTGTTACCCAGCTTCTCGAATACCTGCTGTCGCTCCTCGGGCGCCACCTCGCCCACCAGCAGCCGCTCCACCATGTCGCGCATGCGCACCACGGCCAGCGATGCCTGGTCCAGGCCCAGCAGCGACAGCACGCCGCGCATTTGCTGCAGGCCGCCAGGCACGCCGGCCAGGGGCGCCAGATCGTCGGGCTGGCGGAAGAACTGATCCATGGACTTTTCGGCCTCGGCCATGGTGGCGCGCAGCTCACCGACCACGCTGCCCATGGTCTGCTGGTCGCTGACACGGCGGTACAGCTCCTCCATCCAGGACTCCAGCGGTTGCGACTGGCCGCCCGCGACAACGCTGTCCAGGCGCTCGGCCAGGCGCTCGGCGCGCTGGCCCATGGCGTCACGGGAGGCGTCGAGCTCCTCGAACGAGGCCTGCAGGTACAGCACGGCAGTGGCCACCTCCATGGCCAGGGCCGCTGGCGGGGGTTCACCGCTGCGCAGCGTGACGTCCAGCACATGCGTCAATGCCTGCGCCAGGCGCTCGCTTTCGGGGCACAGCTTGCGCAGCGAATCGCACACCAGGCTGAACTGATCCACCGCCGGCTTGAGTTTGTTGCGATCTCCGCCGGCCAGGCCCGACCAGGTTTCGGTGGCCGCGGCAATGCGCTTGCGTGCCTGTGCCAGCAGGGCCGGGTCGAACAGGCCAAAGCGTGGCCGTTCGTAGTCCACCGGCGGGTGGCGCTGCAGACCAAAGCTCTGGCGCACGGCCTGCAGTGCCGGCGTGGCGGCCGCGGCCGTCGGCTCGGGCGCCGCCTGCGCACAGAAAAACAGCAGATCCTGCAACAGACGCTCAGTGATGCCGTGCTCGCCCTTGGCCAGCGTGGCGTACTGCATGAGCACGCGCGATGCGACGCGCTTGGCGTACAGATCGGGCTTGAGCGCCTGCTGCGCCAGGGCCTCGAAGAAGCCGGCGCAGACCGTCCAGAACATGCGCACCTGGGGCTCTGCCTGGGCCGCGGCAAAACCCTGGGAGATGGCCCGCATGTCTGCGGCCGCATCCGGGTCGGCGTTCTTGACGATGCGCAGCACGGCGCTGTCCAGGCGCGAGCGCGCCTCGGCGCCATAGGGCAGCGGGGCCACGCCCACGGGCAAGGCCGGGGCCTGCACGGGCGCGTTCATGGGCCACAGATCGGCCGGGTGCACGCGATCGACGCCAGCCAGGGCCTGCACGTCGCGGTACTGCGGAAACAAGGCGACCGGTGAAATGCGCTGACCCGCCAGCACGCATTCCAGGTATTCGATCAGCGCAAAGCTGGCGCGCTCTATGGTGCGGGCGGCATCGTCGCTGCACAACTCGGGGCGGTGCACGAAGCGCTGCACGGCGGCCTCCATCGCGCGCAGCAGCAGTGCCGGCGACTCCATGCCCACCATCGTCAGCGCGCCACCGGCCTGGTGCAGCTGCTGGCGCGCAATGCGCAGTGCAGCGGCATCGAGCGCCGCAAGGTCTGACTGGCGCGCCATCTCGGCGTCGCGCACAAAGCGGCGCATGGACTTGGCAACACCCTCCAGGGATTTGCGCAGCTCGTCGAGCACCCATGCCAGCGGCCCGAGATCCTGCTCGTTCTGAGTCCCGTCGGCGCCCGTTGCGGTTGCGGCGTCAAGAGATGACATGGATGCGTCCCCGGCTGCTTGAGCCAATGCGTTGATGAGATGGCGTCAAGCGATCTTGAATCGGGCCACGGACTGGCGCAGCTCGTCGGCCATGCGCGAGAGCTCGCGCACCTGCTGCGCCGTGGCGCGCGTGCCCTCACCCGTCTGCTCGGTCACGGCAAAGATGTGCTGGATGTTGTCGGCCACGCCGTTGGCCAGCTCCGCTTCTTTAGAAGCAGAGGATGAAATCTGCTCAATCAGCTCAGCCAGCCTGCGCGAGACGCTATCAATTTCGCTGAGTGCGGTGCCGGCGCTGTCGGACAGTCGCGCGCCCTCGACCACGCCCTGGGTGGAGCGCTCCATCGCGGCCACGGCATCCTGGGTGTCGGTCTGAATGGCCTTCACCAGCGCCGAGATCTGGCGCGTGGCGTCGGCCGAGCGCTCGGCCAGGCGCTGCACTTCCTCGGCCACCACCGAGAAGCCGCGGCCGGCCTCGCCCGCCGACGCGGCCTGGATGGCTGCATTCAGCGCCAGCACGTTGGTCTGCTCGGTAATGTCGGAAATCAGCTCGGTGATCTCGCCGATCTCCTGCGACGATTCGCCCAGGCGCTTGATGCGCTTGGAGGTGTCCTGGATCTGGTCACGGATGGCGTTCATGCCGCCGATGGTGTTCTGCACCGCGCGCAGGCCCTGGTCAGCCGCCTGCAGCGACTGGCGCGCCACGGCGGCCGATTCCTGCGCCTGCGACGACACCTGGTTGATGCGCGAAGCCATGTCCAGCACCGAGCGGCCGGTCTCGCGGATCTCGCGCAGCTGCTCGGTCGAAGCCGCCAGCAGCTCGGTCGAAGTGCTGTCCACCTGCGCCGTGGTCTGCGCCACGCGCGCCGCCGTGTTCTGCACGCTGCCCACCAGCAGGCGCAGCTCCTCCACGGTGTAGTTCACCGAGTCTGCAATGGCGCCGGTGATGTCCTCGGTCACCGTGGCCTCCTGCGTCAAATCGCCCTCGGCCACCGACTGCAGCTCGTTCATTAGGCGCAGGATGGCGGCCTGGTTGGCGTCGTTGACGCGCTTGGCCTCCTGCTCCTGGCGCTTGGCATCGATCTGCAGCGCCTCGGCGGCCACCTGGCGGCCGCGGCTGTCGAGCAGCTGCACGCGCGAGACGCCCACGCCGCACAGCAGCACGAACAGGCCCGCCACGACCAGGGCGGCAATCTGCCCCGGCCCCACGCCGGACTGCGCGGACAGCTTGTCCTGCAGGGTTTCGAGCTGGCGGCGCAGCGGCTCGCTGTCGGCCACGATGGCCGCCTGCGCCTGGCGTGCCGCCGCCAGGCCTTGCAGGTTGCCCAGGATGGCGCCGGCCTGCGTGCGTGTCTGGTCAAAGAGCGTGATCAATGCCTGCAGCTGCTCGCGCGTCTGCGCGTCGCGCGTGCCGGCCAGCAGGCTCTGGGCGATCTCCTTGAAGGAATTCAAGTCCTTGCCGAGCAGGAACACCGACTCGGGGTTCACACCCTCGGCGGCCTGGAACTCGTTGGCTGACTTGCCGATGCGCTGCGTCAACATCACCAGCTGGCCGGCGGCCGAAATGTCGGCCGCCGGCGCGGCGTTCTGCAGCTTCAGCGCGGCAATGCCCTCGGCGCTCTCCAGCAGGGCCGGAGACTGCTGGTTGATGGCGCGCAAGGCCTCACCCACCTGGGTCAGGATGGCCTTTTGCCCCAACAGCAGGCCGGCATTGCGTTCGGCCCGCTCCACCAGCGGGTTCATCGCTTCGAGCTCGGGCTTGAAGGATTCGCCCAGCGCCTGCACACCCAGTTCGGCATCGCCGGCGTTGAGCGCACGCAGATTGCGCGCCAGCACGTCGGCACTGTCCTTCATGTCGGCAATGGCCTGCGGCTGCCCTGCCAGTGCCTGCGACACCGACTTGGCCAAGCGTTGCGACTGCATCAGCGACTGCCCCATGGCGGCCAGCTGCTTGGCAGACCGACTTGACTGCTGCAGCGCCCAGCCGGCAATCAGCGCCAGCAGCACCAGGCCCACGCCCAGCAGGATCAGCAGGCGCCGCTGGTGCGTCCCGGTGCTGGCACTGCCGAGCAGGGGCAGGCTGATCTGCTCTTGTTCAGCCACGCCGGGCTCGGGCTTGCGCACGGTGTCGCCATAGTCGCCGAGGACGCTGGGCATGCCGTCGGCCTGGTAGGCCTGTGACAGAACACCGGCGGAGATCGAGTCCTGGATGATGTCCGGCTGGCCCAAATCAGCATCGCCTTGGACAGGCTTGCGCAAAAACAGTTTTTCCAGTGGATTGACGACGGACATGTTCTGCCTCACAAAAATTCATGCGCTGATGCTGAGAAACGTCGGGTGCTGCGCCAAGGCCTGCAGGCTCAGCTCCTGCCAGCGCGTGCCCTGTGCATCGACATAGGTGTTGCCCCAATAAGCGGCGGCCTCGGCGGCCGGCGGCTCGGAGGCGACAAACGCCTGAGCGCCGCGCAGCCCCACCAGCCTGTCCACCAACAGCGCGGCATTCACCTCCAGGGCGGCGTTCAAGGCCAGCAGGCTGGATTCGAACAGCGCCTGCTCCGGGCGCGCAGGCGAGCCGCCCAACAGGCCCGCCAGATCCACCACCCCGGTGAGCGTGCCGCGCAAATTGGCCACGCCCAAAAACCACGGTTGGGTATAGGGGACGGGCTGCACGCCGGTCCAGGAAAAGATCTCGCCCGACTGCGCCAGGGGCAACAGGAAATGCTGCGCGCCAGACTCCACGGCCAGCCAGGAGGCGACGGCCACGCCCTCGGCCTTGGCGGCCTGCAGGCGCGCGGCCAGCCTGGTCTGCAGCTCCTTCAGGGCTTCGCGATTGGCCATGGTGTCAGTTCAGCGCGTCGATCTTGGCCTGCAGCTCCGCAGGATCGACCGGCTTGGTGATGTAGCCACGCGCGCCCTGGCGCATGCCCCAGACGCGGTCTGTTTCCTGGTTCTTGCTGGTGCACATGATCACCGGCACATCGGCATACAGCGGGTCGCGCGTGATGGAGCGCGTGAGCTGGAAGCCGTTCTGGCCGGGCATGACCACGTCCATCAGGATCAGATCCGGCTTGTCCTCGGCCAGGCGGCGCAAGGCCTCTTCGCCGTTTTCGGCGGTGCGCACCTGCATACCCTTTTTTTGCAGCAGGTCGGTCAGGTACAGCAACTCGGTCTTCGAGTCGTCCACGACCAGCACTTTGCGGATAGCCATCACATCACTCCTTGTTGCGCATTGGCAAATTGCTGCACGGCCAGCAGCAGCTGGTCTTTGGTGAAGGGTTTGGTGAGGTATTCCTGGCAGCCGACCATGCGCCCGCGCGCCTTGTCGAACACCCCGTCCTTGGAGGACAGCATGACCACCGGCGTATCGGAAAAGCGCGCGTTGCGCTTGATGATGGCGCAGGTCTGGTAGCCATCGAGCTTGGGCATCAGGATGTCGCAGAAGATCAGCTGGGGCTGGTAATCATTGACCTTGGACAAGGCGTCGAAGCCATCGTCGGCCAGCAACACCTCGTGACCGCCCTGCTTCAAAAAAATCTCGGCACTGCGCCGAATGGTGTTGCTGTCGTCCACCACGAGTACTCTGAAAGTGGTATCGCTTGTCGTCATAGCCAATTTCCCATTGCTCCTCTTAGGCGGTCAAAACACCAGGCCGGCCATCGCCGCGCCCGCCATCTCATATTTCGACCATCTCGAAATCCTGCTTGCCGGCCCCACATTCCGGGCATGTCCAGCTCGCCGGGATGTCCGCCCAACGGGTGCCTGGCGCTATGCCGTCCTCGGGGCAACCCTCTGCCTCGTCATAGATCCAGCCGCACACCACGCACATCCAGGTCTTCAGGTCGGTCACAGCTTAAGGGGCACTTACATAGAATGCAACGATTGTATCTAGTCATGACTGCGGGATGCTGTTTTCACGCCACCGGTTACGCTGGCACCCGACCATGAGCACGATGACTTTCACCCCCCAAGACAATCCAGCCCCCGCCGATGACGATGCCATGCTGCCCGCCATCTGCGTGCTGGCCTTCAATGCCAACGACCCCTGCGGCGCGGGCGGCCTGGCGGCCGACATCGCGGCGGTGGCCTCGGTGGGCGGGCACCCGGCACCGGTGGTGACCGGTGCCTATATCCGCGACAGCGCCGAGATCCACGACCACTGCGCCTTTGACGACGATGCCGTGGCCGACCAGGCGCGCGCCGTTCTCGAGGACATGGCCGTGCAGGCCATCAAGGTGGGTTTTGTCGGCAGCCCGGAGAACCTGAGCGCCATCGCCGAGATTGCCACCGACTATCCCGAAATCCCGGTAGTCGCCTACATGCCCGACCTGTCCTGGTGGCACGACGACCTGATAGACCAATACCAGGACGCCTTCCTGGAGTTGCTGCTGCCCCAGACCTCGGTGTTGGTGGGCAACCACAGCACGCTGTGGCGCTGGCTGCTGCCGGACTGGAGCAGCGAGCGCGCCCCCACGGCGCGCGACCTGGCCATGGCGGTCGCCGACAGCGGCGTGCCCTACCTGCTGGTGACCGGCATTCCCGCGGCCGAGCAGCATATCGAGAACACCCTCACCTCGGCCCAGACCGTGCTGGGCAGCGGGCGCTTCGAGCGCTTCGAGGCCACCTTCGTCGGCGCCGGCGACACCCTGTCGGCCACGCTGGCCGCACTGGTGGCCAGCGGCAACGACCTGGGCGAGGCCACGAGCGAGGCCCTGACCTACCTCGACGGCTGCCTGGAGCATGGCTTCAGGCCCGGCATGGGCCATGTGCTGCCCGACCGGATGTTCTGGGCCGAGCCCGATGAGGACGACAATAGTGAAGAGCCCGCGCCCACCGCGGCGGATTTTGATTTTCCACCCCATGACACACAGCACTGACCACAACCAAACCCTATTCGAACGCGCCAAGGCGCTGATCCCCGGCGGCGTGAACTCGCCCGTGCGCGCCTTTCGCGCCGTAGGCGGCACGCCGCGCTTCATCGCCCGCGCCCAAGGGCCCTACATGTGGGACGCCGACGGCAAGAAGTACATCGACTACATCGGCTCCTGGGGCCCGATGATCCTGGGCCACGGCCACCCGGCCGTGCTGGAGGCCGTGCAGAAGGCCGCCCTGGAAGGCTTCAGTTTTGGCGCCCCCACCGAGCGCGAGGTCGAACTGGCGGAAGAAATCATCCGCCATGTGCCATCGATGGAGATGATCCGCCTGGTCAGCTCGGGCACCGAAGCCGGCATGAGCGCCATCCGCCTGGCGCGCGGCGCCACCGGGCGCAGCAAAATCATCAAGTTCAACGGCTGCTACCACGGCCACGCCGATTCACTCCTGGTCAAGGCCGGCTCGGGCCTGGCCACCTTTGGCCACGCCACCAGCGCCGGCGTGCCGCCCGAGGTGGTGCAGCACACCCTGGTGCTCGAATACAACGACGTGGCCCAGCTCGAAGAGGCCTTCGCGCTGCACGGCAAGGATGTCGCCTGCGTGATCATGGAGCCGATTGCCGGCAACATGAACTTCGTGCGCGCTTCCACCGCCTTCATGCGCCGCGCACGCGAACTCTGCACGCAGAACGGCGCCCTGCTGGTCATCGACGAGGTCATGACCGGATTTCGCGTGGCCCTGGGCAGTGCGCAGGGCCTGTATGCGCAGCAGATTCCCGGCTTCAAACCCGACCTCACGGTGCTGGGCAAGGTGATTGGCGGCGGCATGCCGCTGGCGGCCTTTGGCGGGCCGCGCGCCATCATGGAGCAGCTGGCGCCGCTGGGCCCGGTGTACCAGGCGGGCACCTTGAGCGGCAACCCGGTGGCCACGGCCTGCGGCCTGGCGACGCTGCGCGAGATCGCCAAGCCCGGTTTTTACGAGGCGCTGGCCACGCGCACGCGTTCGCTCGTCGATGGGCTGGCGGGTGCTGCCAAGGCCGCCGGCGTGCCGTTTTGCGCCGACAGCCAGGGCGGCATGTTCGGCTTCTTCCTCCTCCCCGAGCTGCCGCAGAACTACCCCGAGGTGCTGAAGACCGACGGCGCCAAATTCAACCAGCTATTCCACGGCCTGCTGGACGGCGGTGTATACATCGCCCCGGCGCTGTACGAGGCCGGCTTTGTGAGCAGCGCGCACAGCGCGCAAGACATAGAAGACACCGTGGCACTGGCGCGCGAGGTGTTTGCCAAACTATAAAAATAATAGCTACTTGCGCTTGATGGATAAGCGCTGCAGCCTTATTTCATTAAAAAAGGCCCTTGCGGGCCTTTTTGCTTATTGGCTACGCAGGGCAGCAACATGCGCCATGGGCGCTGAGCGCGCGGGCAGCCGCGCAAGGGCCGCCCCGCCGCGCCGGCTGCGTCCCCCTGCCCGCATTGCAACGCAATGCGAGAGCGGGGGGAAGCGGCGCAGCCGCTCAGGGGGGTGTACCGAATTCAATGACGGAAGTGGCGCACGCCGGTGAAGACCATGGCCACGCCGCGCTCGTTCGCCGCGGCTATGACCTCCTGGTCGCGCATCGAGCCGCCCGGCTGGGCCACGCAGGTCGCGCCCGCGTCCACCACCACGTCCAGGCCGTCGCGGAAGGGGAAGAAGGCGTCGCTCGCCACCACGGTGTTCTGCAGGCTCAAACCAGCCGCCTGGGCCTTGATGCTGGCAATGCGCGCCGAATCCAGGCGCGACATCTGCCCCGCACCCACGCCCATGGTCATGCCACCCTTACAGAACACGATGGCGTTGCTCTTGACGTACTTGGCGACCTTCCAGGCGAACATCAGATCCTGCATTTCCTCCTGCGTCGGCTGCTTGAGGGTGACGACCTTGACGTCGGGCAGCTGCAGCTCGTGGTTGTCTGCCGTCTGCAGCAGCAGGCCCGAGCCGATGCGCTTGGCATCCATGGCGTTGCGGCCCTGCTCCCAGGCCGTGGCGCCGCCGGGGGCGGGAATGGCGATCTTCATCAGGCGCACATTGGCCTTGGCCTTGAAGACTTCGAGCGCCTCGGGCGTGAAGTCGGGCGCCATCAGCACCTCTACGAACTGCTGCGCAATCTTCTGCGCCGCGGCGCCATCGACGGCGCGGTTGAGCGCGATGATGCCGCCGAAGGCGCTGGTGGGGTCGGTCTGGAAGGCCTTGCTGTAGGCCTCCAGCGCGCTGGTGCCCACGGCCACGCCGCAGGGGTTGGCGTGCTTGACGATGACGCAGGCCGGAAGCTTGAAGCTCTTCACGCATTCCCAGGCTGCGTCGGCGTCGGCGATGTTGTTGTAGGACAGTTCCTTGCCCTGCAGTTGCACGCCCGTAGCGATGGAGCCGGGCGCGGGGTGCAGGTCGCGGTACCAGGCGGCGCTCTGGTGGCTGTTCTCGCCGTAGCGCAGATCCTGAACCTTGATGAAATGGCCGTTGCTCTGGCCGGGGAAGGCGCTGCGCTCGGGCACATAGGCATCGTTCAGCTTTTCTTCCTCGAACTGCACCGACGACAGGTAGTCGCTGATGGCGCCGTCGTACTGAGCGATGCGGTTGAATGCCGCCACCGACAGGGCAAAACGCAGCTTGTCGCTGAGCTTACCGTGGGCCTGCAGCTCGGCCAGCACGCCGGCGTACTGGTCGGCGGCGGTGACCACGCCCACGTCCTGCCAGTTCTTGGCGGCGCTGCGCACCATGGCCGGGCCGCCGATGTCGATATTCTCGATGGCGTCGGCCAGCGTGCAGCCGGCCTTGGCCACGGTGGCCTCGAAGGGGTAGAGGTTGACCACCAGCAGGTCTATGGTGTCAATGCCGTGCTGCTGCAAAGCCGCCATGTGCGCCGGCAGGCTGCGCCGCGCCAGCAGGCCGCCGTGTACCTTGGGGTGCAGGGTCTTGACGCGGCCGTCCAGCATCTCGGGGAACTGCGTGACCTCGGCCACCTCGGTGACGGGCAGGCCCTCCCTGGCCAGCAGCTGGGCGGTGCCGCCGGTGGACAGCAGCCTGATGCCCAGGGCATGCAGGGCACGGGCAAATTCGACGATGCCGGTTTTGTCAGAGACGGAAAGAAGTGCGTTCATGGGGATTGCAAAGGTTTGGATTGAAATTTGACTCTAGCCCTCGCCTATAAAGCGCAAGAAGCTATGGTTTTGTTAGCATCAGAGCAGCTTGTGATCCAGCAGCTTCTTGCGCAGCGTGTTGCGGTTCAGCCCCAGCCATTCGGCGGCGCGGGACTGATTGTTCTCGGCGTGGTGCATCACCACCTCCAGCAGCGGCCTTTCCACCAGGCGCACGACCATGTCGTAGACGCCGTCGGGCGCCTCGCCGCCCAGGTCGCGAAAGTAGCTTTGCAGGCTTTCGCGCACACATTCTTCAATATTGTGTTTGCTCATGCATTGATTCCCTCGTCTGCGGGCCTGCGTCGTCGCGCGCGGGCGGCAGCCGGTCCATCGAATCGCCCAGGGCGTCGAAATAATCGGCCACGGCCTGCCACTGCTCCGCGCAGTCCTCCATGGTGTTGATGCGTTGCCTGAAGGCCTCGCCGCCCGGCAGCGCGCGCACATACCAGGCAATGTGCTTGCGCGCGCTGCGCACGCCGCTGGCCACGCCGTACAGGCCGTAGTGATCCTGCAGGTGCTCCAGCAGCAGGCGCCGCACCTCGGCCACCAGGGGCGGCGCCAGCTGCTCGCCGGTGGCCAGGTAATGCGCTATCTCGCGGAAGATCCAGGGCCGGCCCTGGGCCGCACGGCCGACCATGATGGCGTCGGCGCCGGTCTGCGCCAGCACGGAGCGCGCCTTTTCGGGCGAGGTGATGTCGCCATTGGCCACCACCGGCACGCGCACCGCGGCCTTCACGGCGGCAATCGTTTCGTATTCGGCCTGGCCCTTGTACCCCTGCTCGCGCGTGCGGCCGTGCACGGTGAGCATCTGCACGCCTACGGCCTCGAACTGGCGCGCCAACTGCACGGCGTTCTTCTGCTGCTGGCACCAGCCGGTGCGCATCTTCAGCGTCACCGGCACCTGGTGCGGGGCGCAGGCGGCGACGACGGCCGCGGCGATCTCCACCGCCAGCGCCTCGTTCTGCATCAGCGCCGAGCCGGCCCATTTGTTGCACACCTTCTTGGCCGGGCAGCCCATGTTGATGTCGATGATCTGGGCCCCGCGCTCCACGTTGTAGACCGCAGCCTCGGCCATCATGGCCGCGTCGGTGCCGGCGATCTGCACGGCGATCGGGCCGGGTTCACCCTCGAGGTTGGCGCGCCGGCTGGTCTTGAGGCTGGCCCACAGGTCCCTGCGCGAGGTGACCATCTCGCTCACCGCATAGCCCGCGCCCAGCCGCTTGCACAGCTGGCGAAACGGCCTGTCCGTCACCCCCGCCATGGGGGCGACGAACAACCGATTCGCCAGGGGAATATGGCCGATATGCATGTCAGGCGTTGGGGATGGGAGCACGGGTGAGGGGCGGTATTTTACCTGCTCAAAATTTCAGCAAATGAAATGGCGGCAGGGCCGCCGCGCCCATGCCTCTACACTCCCAGCCCTGCTATGGAAGCCTGGATGCAACATCTGCTGAACCTGCTGGCGCTGCCGCAGTTCGGCCTCAGCACGGTATTCGTCGTGGCCTTTGTCTCGGCCACCCTGCTGCCCCTGGGCTCGGAACCGGCGGTGTTCGGCCTGGTCAAGCTGAACCCGGAACTGTTCTGGCCGGCCATCCTCGTGGCCACGGCCGGTAACACCCTGGGCGGTGCCGTGAGCTGGTGGATGGGCCTGGGCGCGCACCAGGCCTGGGACGCGGCCAGACGGCGCCGGCGCGCCGGCCAGCCCATCGACGCCAACGCCAAACCGCCGCGCGCGCTCACGCGCCACGAGCGCCGCGCGCGCGTCTGGCTGCGCAAATGGGGGCCCAAGACCTGCCTGCTCTCCTGGCTGCCCGTGGTGGGCGACCCGCTGTGCGCCGTGGCCGGCTGGCTGCGCATGCCGTTCTGGCCCTGCCTGATCTACATGGCCATCGGCAAGCTGGCGCGCTATACGACCATGACCGCCGGCCTGCTGTACCTGGTGCCCTGACACCCCCTCACCGCACGGCACCCGGCGCAGGCCACAGCGCCAGCATCTCGCGCAACAGCGCGGGCGTGGCCTCGCTGCGGTACGCCACACCCAGGGGCGCCAGCGCCAGGGTCTCTGGCGCCAGGGCGATGTCCAGCAGGCACACGCCGGGCGACGATCCGCCATGGTGCAGCGCCGGCAAGATGCTGCGCGGCACCACCGTCACGGCGCCGGGCTGGGACAGCAGGCCTTCGAGCACCGGCAGCGAGACGGTGGCGACCGGAAACCACTGGGCCTGGGGCAGCGCGGCCAGCACCACGCGCTCGAAAATGTCGCGCACGGCAATGCTGGAGGCTGGCAGCACCCAGCGCGCCTGTGCCAGCTGCGCCAGACGCAGCTGCCGCACCCGGGCCAGCGGGTGGGACGGCGCGGCGATGAACACCGCCTCATCGGCCAGCAGCGGCGCGAAGCTATGGCTGTCAGGCAACAGCGCGGGGCGGCGGCAGAACACCGCATCCAGCGCGCCGGCGATGAGCAGCGGCAACAGGCGCGCGCCCTCGCCCTCCTGCACGTCCACATGCACCTGCGGGTGCCGGACATAAAAGCGCGCCAGCAGCGGCCCCAGGATGACGTGCGCCGCTGCCGGAATCGAGCCCAGGCGCAGTGCGGCGCTGGCACCCAGGCGGATGGCGGCCAGCGTCTCGGCAACATCCTCCAGCTCGCTCATCACGCCGCGCGCCGCATCTGTCAGGGCCTGACCGGCGGGCGTGGCGCGCATGCCGCGCGCATGGCGCTCGAACAGGCGCAGATCCAGCACGCGCTCGAGCTCGGCCAGCGCCTGCGTGGCCGCGGACTGGCTCATGTCCAGGTGCTGCGCGGCCTTCATCAGCGAGCCGCTGTGCTGCAGCGTCACCAGCAGCTGCAGCTGGCGCAGGCGGCCATGGCGCAGCAGTCGTGAGAAGAGCACCCGGCTCTCCGGCAAGGTATTGGGTTTGTTCATTACTCTCCCTATCTATGCAGTTGTTTACCAGGGCGACGCGCATGATGCCATCGGCATTGCTTATACCTAAGGGAAAAATCGGCAACCCGGCCGGACAACTTTTGCCTACAGTGGCGCCACACACCCGGGCGGCGCCGCCCAACGCCAGGCGGTCGCCCAAGACAACCCATTCAAGGAGACAAACCATGCCCACCCTGCAAGCCAACCCGCAAGAGACCACCTATACCAGCCGCCTGGGCCTGAAGGCGGTGGCCATCGCCGTGCTGGCCGCCTGCGCCGCCCTGCCCCAGGCCTGGGCCCAGGGCGGTGACGGCTACCCGAACAAGCCCATCAAGCTCATCGTGCCCTTTGCCGCCGGCGGCTCCACCGACATCGTGGCGCGCATCGTGGCCGAGGGGCTGCGCAGCACCCTGGGCCAGGCCATCGTGGTGGACAACAAGGCCGGCGCGGGCGGCGTGATCGGCACCGAGGCCGTGGCCCAGGCCGCGCCGGACGGCTACACCGTGGGCATGGCCACGGTGAGCACCATGACCATCAACCCCTTCCTGTTCACGCGCGCCGAGGGCCTGCCGGCCAAGCTGACGCCGGTGGCGAATCTGGTCACCATACCGGCCGTCTACATGGTGCACCCCAGCCTGGGCGTGAAGACCTTTGACGCCTTCGTCGCCAAGGCCCGGGCCGAGCCCGGCAAGATCAGCGGCGCCGTGCCCGGCCTGGGCACGCTGGGCCATCTGCTGCTGGCCTCGTTCAACGACACGCTGAAGACCGAGATCCAGATCGTGCCCTACCGCGGCGCCGGCCCGGCGCTGAACGACGCGCTGGCCGGCCAGGTGCAGCTCATGCCCGACCAGCTGCCGTCCGCCATGCCGCACATCAAGAGCGGCAAGCTGATTCCTTTTGTCCAGGCCTCCGACGGCCGCTCGCCCGACCTGCCCAACGTGCCCACCTTCAAGGAGCTGGGCTATGAGGGCCTGAACCAGCTGGGCATCAGCTGGTTTGGCATCGTCGTGCCCAAGAACACGCCCGCGCCCATCGTCAAGCGCCTGCAGGAGGCGGCCGTCAAGGCCACGCATCTGCCCGAGGTGCAACAGCGCCTGAAGACCGTGGGCGCCAATGCCAGCGACATGGATCAGGGCCAGTTCCCGGCCCAGATCGCGCGCGAGTCGCAGCGCAACAAGGCGCTGCTCGAGAAGATCGGCGTGAAGCCCGAGTGAGCGAGGCAAGCATGGAACAACTGCAGGAATTCTTCACGCGCGAGACGCCGCGCATGGCCGCGCTGGCCGACCAGATCTGGTCGCTGGCCGAGCTGCGCTATGCCGAGACGGCATCGGCCCGGCTGCACATGGACGCGCTGGCCGCCTCGGGCTTTCGCGTCACGCCGGATGTGGCCGGCATTCCCACGGCCTTCATGGCCGAGTGGGGCGACTCGGGCCCGGTGATCGCCTTTCTGGGCGAGTACGACGCCCTGTCGGGGCTGAACCAGCAAAGCGGCGCCCTGGTGTGCACGCCATCCGTGGACAGCCCGGGCCTGGCGGGCCACGGCTGCGGCCACCACCTGCTGGGCACCTCGGCGCACTTTGCGGCGGTCGCGCTGCAGGCGCATCTGCTGGCCAGCGGCCAAAAGGCGCGCGTGCGCTACTACGGCTGCCCGGCCGAGGAGGGCGGCTCGGGCAAGACCTTCATGGCGCGCGCCGGCGTGTTCGACGACGTGGATGTGGCCCTGACCTGGCACCCGGGCAGCTTCACCAGCGTGTTCAGCCAGACCACGCTGGCCAACATCCAGGCCAAGTTCATCTTCCACGGCAAGGCCTCGCACGCCGCGCATTCGCCGCACCTGGGGCGCAGCGCGCTGGACGCGGTGGAGCTGATGAACGTGGGCGTGAACTACCTGCGCGAGCACATGCCGTCCGACGCGCGCGTGCACTACGCCGTGACCGACTCGGGCGGCCTGTCGCCCAACGTGGTGCAGGCGCGCGCCGAGGTGCTGTACCTGATACGCGCGGCGCAGAACCACGAGGCCGCCGAGCTGTACGAGCGCGTGCAGAACGTGGCCCGCGGCGCGGCGCTGATGACCGACTGCAAGGTGGACATCGTCTTCGACAAGGCCTGCTCCAACCTGCTGCAGAACCGCACGCTGAACCAGGTGCTGTACGCCAAGCTGCTGGCCGAGGGCGCGCTCACCGTGGACGCCGGCGAGCAGGGCCAGGCCGGGCGCTTCCAGGCCACGCTGAGCAAGAACGACCTGGATGCGGTAAGCCGGCCGCTGGCCAGCGTGCTGCGCGGTCAGGTGCCCGCCGTGTTCGAGGGCGTGGCACCCTACGACCCGGCGGTCAACGAGATCCTGTTCGGCTCCACCGACGTGGCCGACGTGAGCTGGATCACGCCCACAGTCCAGGCCTGGGTGGCCTGCTACGCCTTCGGCACGCCCATGCACTCCTGGCAGATGGTGTCGCAGGGCCAATCCGCCCTGGCCCATGCCGGCATGGTGCGCGCCGCGCGCGTGCTCACGGCCACGGCCATCGAACTGGTGAACCGGCCCGAACTCATCGCCCAGGCCCAGGCGGAGCTGCTGGAGCGCCGCCAGGGCAAGCCCTATGAGTGCCCGATACCGGGGGATGTACCCCTGCCATTCTTGCGCACCTGATTTGATAGCTGCTGCGCCCTATTGGCGGGCGCTACAGGCCATTTTGATCAATATGTGGCCTTGGCCATGCGCTGCCACCACAGGCCTTCCACCGAGTAGCACAGCAGCGCCGCCCAGATCAGACCAAAACCCACCAGCCGCGCGGGCGAGGCCGTCTCGCCCAGCAGCCACACACCCAGCAGAAACTGCAGCATGGGCGAGATGTACTGCAGCAGCCCCAGCGTGGCCAGCGGAATGCGCCGCGCGCCGGCGGCGAACAGCAGCAGCGGCACGGCCGTGATCGGCCCCACGGCCAGCAGGCTGGCCAGCAAGCCGGGGCCGGCATGCGTCCAGGCCGCCTGGCCGCCCTGCCCCGTCCAGGCCAGATAGGCGAGCGCCAGCGGCACCAGCAACGCTGTCTCTAGCGACAGACCCTCCAGCGCGCCCAGCGTGGCCGTCTTGCGCAGCAGGCCGTAGAAGCCAAAGCTCAGCGCCAACGCCAGCGCCGCCCAGGGCAGGCGCCCGGTCTGCCAGGTGAGCCAGGCCACGCCCGCCGCGGCAATGCCCACGGCCAGCCACTGGCCGGGCCGGGGCCGCTCGTGCAAAAACACCGTGCCCAGCGCCACGCTGACCAGGGGCAGCATGAAATAGCCCAGGCTGGACTCGAGCACCTGGCCATTCGTCACGGCCCAGACATAGACCAGCCAGTTGCCGGCCAGCAGCAGCGCCGAGAGCGCGAACACCCTCAGCACGCGCGGCTGGCGCACCACCTGCCGCACCCAGGCCAGCTGCCGCCGCACGACCAGCAGACCCAGCAGGAACAGCAAGGACCACAGCGTGCGGTGCGCAATGATCTCCACCGGCGACACGGCGGTGAGCAGCTGGAAATACAGCGGGAACAGCCCCCAGACCACGTAGGCCAGGCTGGCATAGACGATGCCGCGATGCATAGGGCAAAACGGGCGGTTAGGGCCGCCCGTTGAGGTTAGACGTTGAACAGGAAGTTCATCACATCGCCATCCTTGACGACATATTCCTTGCCCTCGGCGCGCATCTTGCCGGCGTCCTTGGCGCCTTGCTCGCCCTTGAACTGGATGAAGTCGTCGAAGGCGATGGTCTGGGCGCGAATGAAGCCGCGCTCGAAGTCGCCGTGGATCACGCCGGCCGCCTGGGGCGCGGTGTCGCCGACGTGGATGGTCCAGGCACGCACCTCCTTCACGCCGGCGGTGAAATAGGTCTGCAGGCCCAAGAGCTTGAAGCCGGCGCGGATCAGGCGGTTCAGGCCGGGCTCGTCCTGGCCCATCTCGGCGAGGAACATGTCGCGGTCTTCGTCGCTCATCTCGGCCATTTCGGCCTCTATTTTTGCGCAAATGGCGACCACGGGCGCGTTCTGCGCGGCCGCGTATTCCTTCAGCTTGTCCAGCAGCGGGTTGTTCTCGAAGCCGTCCTCGGCCACGTTGCCGACAAACATCGCCGGCTTGGCGGTGATCAGGCAGAACTGCTTCAAGAGCGGCGCGTCTTCCTTGCTGACCGCTATGGCGCGCGCCGGCTTGCCCTCGTTGAGCGCGGCCTGGATGGGCGTCAGCAACGACACCAGCTTGGCCGCCTCCTTGTCGTTGCCGCTCTTGGCGGCCTTGCTGTAGCGGTTCAAAGCCTTCTCCACCGTGGCCAGGTCGGCCAGACAGAGTTCGGTCTGGATGACCTCGATGTCGGAGATGGGATCGACCTTGCCCGCCACGTGGATCACGTTCGGGTCTTCAAAGCAGCGCACCACGTTGACGATGGCGTCGGTCTCGCGGATATGGGCCAGGAACTGGTTGCCCAGGCCCTCGCCCTTGCTGGCGCCGGCCACCAGGCCGGCGATGTCCACAAACTCGACGATGGCCGGCACCACGCGCTCGGGCGTGATGATGTCGGCCAGCTGGGCCAGGCGCGGATCGGGCACCTCGACCACGCCGGTGTTCGGCTCTATGGTGCAGAAGGGGTAGTTCTCGGCGGCGATGCCGGCCTTGGTGAGGGCGTTGAAGAGGGTGGACTTGCCCACATTGGGCAGGCCCACGATGCCGCATTGCAGGCTCATGGCAGGGCTTTCGTAAGGTAGCGAGACAAACCCGCCATTTTAAGAGCGCGGACAAATCCCGCGCGCCAAGGGTTTTCGCCGCCGCCACGGCCGGGCCGACCATCGCGGCGCCAGGGGCGGCGGGCGCATCCCTACAATTCGCACATGGCGCAGACTTTTGACGTATGTATCCGTGGTGCGGGCGTGGTGGGCCGCACCCTGGCTCTTTTGCTGGCGCGCGAGCGCCTGCGCGTGGCCCTGGTCACGCCACCAGCGGGCGCACCGCAGGTGGCCGATGTGCGTGCCTACGCGCTCAACGCCGCCTCGCGCGCGCTGCTCGAATCGGTGCGCGCGTGGCCCGACGAGGCACATGCCACGGCCGTGCTGCAAATGCAGGTGCAGGCCGACCAGGACGGCATGGTGCGCTTTGACGCCGCGCAGCAGGGCTGCGACGCGCTGACCTGGATCGTGGACGTGCCGGCGCTGCAGGAGCGGCTGCAAGAGGCCATCCGCTACCAGCCGCTGGTCGAGCAGGTCACCGAACCCGTGGCCGCGGCGCTGACCGTGGTCTGCGAGGGCCGCGCCAGCCGCACGCGCGCCGAGTTCGGCGTGGAGTTCGACATCACCCCCTACGCCCAGCACGCCATCGCCACGCGCCTGGCGTGCGAGCGCCCGCATGGCCAGGTGGCACGCCAGTGGTTTGCGCCCGATGGCTCCATCCTGGCGTTTTTGCCGCTGGGCGGAGCGCAGGGGAACTCCGTGGCTGTGGTCTGGTCTGTTCCACAGGAGCACGTGGCGCATTGGCTGCAGGCCGACGAGCAAGAGTTCACGCAGCATCTGCACGAGGCCAGCCGCGGCGCCCTGGGCGCGCTGCAACAAAGCGGGCCGCGCGCCAGCTGGCCGCTGCAGCAGGCGCAGGCACGCCACTGGTGCGGCGCCCTGCCCGGCCAGCCCGGCCGGGGGTGGGCGCTGGCCGGTGACGCGGCGCACAACGTGCATCCGCTGGCGGGCCAGGGCTTGAACCTGGGGCTGGGCGATGCCGGCGCGCTGGCGCGGGTGCTGCACCAGCGCGCCCCGTGGCGCGGTGTGGGCGATCTGCGCCTGCTGCGCCGCTACGAACGCGAACGCAAGGCCGCGCTGCTGCCCATGGGCATGGCCATGGATGGCCTGCAGCAACTGTTTGCCCGGCGCGAGAGCGCGCTGGCCGCGCTGCGCAACTGGGGCATGAAGGGCTTTGAGCACAGCGGCCCGCTGAAAGCCTGGGTGGCGCGCCGCGCCATGGGCACCGATTGAACAATGAGATGAAAGAACGGAACGACGCAATGAAACTTGTCCCCACCCTGCTGGGCGCCAGCGCCCTGTGCCTGGGCTTGAACGCATTGGCGCAGGACAGCACGATACGCAAGACCCTGGCCGAGCGCATTCCGCAGCTGCAGCAGATCGACGAGGTGCGCCCCACGCCCATGAAGGGGCTGTACGAGGTGCGCATAGGCACGGACCTGTTCTACACCGACGCCCAGGGCAACTACCTGATCCAGGGCGAGCTGATCGACACCAAGGCGCGGCGCAACCTGACCGAGGATCGCCTGAACAAACTCACCGCCGTGGACTTCCAGGCCCTGCCGCTGCAGGACGCCTTCACCATCGTGCATGGCAAGGGCGAGCGCAAGCTGGCGGTGTTTGAAGACCCCAACTGCGGCTACTGCAAGCGCTTCGAGAAAGACATGCAGAACGTGGACAACGTCACCGTCTACCTGTTCCTCTACCCCATCCTCAGCCCCGACTCGGCCGAGAAGTCGCGCAACATCTGGTGCGCCAAGGACCGGGCCGGCGCCTGGCAGGACTTCATGCTGCGCGACAAGACCCCGGCCGCCGCCAGCTGCGACACGGCCGCGCTGCAGCGCAACCTGGCGCTGGGACGCAAGCACAAGATCACCGGCACGCCCACGCTGATCTTTGCCGACGGTTCGCGCGTGCCCGGCGCCGTGGGTGCGCAAGAGGTGGAAAAGCGCCTGGCCGAGGCCGGCAACGGCACCAAGTAAGCGCTACCGGCAATGCGCCGGGTTTGCTATTGATACATGAGCTGTTTGCGCTTGTATTCAGGTCGCTTTCATAAGTTATTAAACTGAAAACGATGAATACCAAGCGCAAACAGCTATCTTTTTTATAGATTCCGCAATGCCCTCCGCCGCCACCGCCACAGCCGCCATCCACTACCGCATCGACCCCGCGCAAACCCATGCGCGCCTGTACCAGGTCACGCTGACCGTGGCCGCGCCGGCCGCCGGCCAGGAGCTGTCGCTGCCCGTGTGGATAGCCGGCAGCTACCTGATGCGCGAGTTCTCCAAGAACCTGCAGTCGCTGCGCGCCAGCCAGGGCGACAAGGCGGTCGCGCTCGCTCAGCTCGACAAACACCGCTGGCTGGCGCAATGCCAGAGCGGCACGCCCCTGGTGCTGACCTATGAGGTCGCCGCCTACGACAACTCGGTGCGCACCGCCTGGCTGGACGGAGCGCGCGGCTTCTTCAACGCCACCAGCCTGTGCCTGCGCGTGCTGGGCCAGGAGGATGAGGCGCATGTGCTGGAGGTGCTGCAACCACCCGCCCTGGCCCACTGGTCGCTGGCTACGGGCCTGGCGCCCGAGCAGGTCAACGCCGCCGGCTTTGGCCGCTACCGCGCGCGTGACTACGACGAGCTGGCCGACTGCCCGGTGGAAATGGGCGCGTTCTGGAGCGCCAGCTTCAGCGCCGGCGGCGTGCCACATCGCTTCATCGTCGCCGGCGCCGCGCCCTCGTTCGACGGCGCGCGGCTGGTGCGCGACGCGCAGCGCATCTGCGAAGAGGCCATCCGCTTCTGGCATGGCGAGGAGCGCCCGCCATTCGACGGCTACCTGTTCATGCTCAACGCCGTGCACGACGGCTACGGCGGCCTGGAGCACCGCAACAGCACGGCGCTGATCTGCGCCCGGCGCGACCTGCCGCGCCTGGGTCAGAGCGACAAGGAGATCCAGGCCAGCGAGGGATACACCACCCTGCTGGGCCTGATCAGCCACGAGTACTTTCACACCTGGAACGTCAAGCGCCTGCGCCCGGCCGAGTTCGCGCGCTACGACTATGCGCGCGAGAACTACACCGAGCTGCTCTGGTTCTTCGAGGGCTTCACCAGCTACTACGACGACCTGCTGCTGCGCCGCGCCGGCCTGCTGGACCACGCCGGCTACCTGAAGCTGCTGACCAAGACCATCAACCAGGTGCTGCAGACCCCCGGGCGCCGGGTGCAGTCCGTGGCCCAGGCCAGTTTTGACGCCTGGGTCAAGTACTACCGCCAGGACGAGAACACGCCCAACGCCACGGTCAGCTACTACACCAAGGGCGCGCTCGTCGCCCTGTGCCTGGATCTGGCGCTGCGCCGGGACGGCCGCACCCAGCTGGACGAGGTGATGCGCGCGCTGTGGCAACGCTGCGATGGCGGCCCCATGGCCGAGGCCGATCTGCTGGCCGTGCTGCAGCAGCTCTCGGGCCGTGACTGGGCGGGCGAGATCGCGCAATGGGTGCATGGCACCGAAGAGCTGCCGCTGGCCGAGCTGCTCGGCGCCCACGGCATCACGCTGCAGGCCGAGCCCGCGCAGACCGCCCAGCGCCTGGGCCTGCGCGTGGCAGAAAACGGCGGCATACAGGTCAAGACCGTGCTCCACGGCGGAGCGGCCGAGGCGGCGGGCTTCATGGCCGGCGACGAATGGCTGGCGCTGGAGGCCCAGGGCCAGGCCTGGCGCCTGCACCGGCTGGACGAACTGGCGCTCTATGCCGACGGCGCCACCGAGGTCACGGCCATCGTCGCCCGCGACCGGCGCCTGCTGCGCCTGCCGCTGGCCCTGCCTGCCGCCGGCCCATCGGCAGACACCGTGCGCCTGGACGTGCAGGACGCCGCCGCGGCACAGCGCTGGCTGGGCGCCGCCCAGGCGGCCACCGCATAGCGCCAGGCCACAAGCCACCGCCGCGTGGCGGCGCCAGCTGGCGCGACAGACTGCGGCAGTCATTGTAAGTTTGCACCCGCTTCATGCGGTGGCCTTGTTACGCGGGTGCCACACATCAAGCATCTCCCCGTGTCCGTTTCAATTTGAACCATGATCCAGGAGGCAGTGCACGATGAAACCCCACCATGTCCCGAGTTCCGCACCGCTGCTGGCGACCGTGTCGGCCGCCGTGCTGCTGGCCGCCTGCGGCGGCAACAGTGATGGCGACGCCGAAGCACCGCTGCCCAAGCCCACGGCCATCGTCAACGGCGTGCCCGAGATCGACCCCGCGATCGCCGAGTCGGCCAAAAAGGTCATGGCAGACAAAAAGCTGCAAGACATCGTGGCCGAGCTGAGCACCGCTGCCAGCGAGAAGGCGCGCTTCAACCAGCACATGGAACTGGTGCGCATTGCCTCGCCCTCGCGCTACGAAAGCCGCATGGCCGCCGAGGTGCACCGGCGCATGGTCAATGAATGGGGCTATCTGGCATCCGAGGTCAAGACCCGCGCCGACGGCAACCTGTCAGGCTCGGACGTGCAAATCGTCGACGGCCTGCCGGTCTACAACGCCTGCGTGGAGATCAAGGGCAGCTACTCCAGCTCGCCCAACGCCCAGTCCTACAAGGGCCAGTTCCCCAAGGTGCTGGTCGAATCGCACATCGACGTGGTCAACCCCGAGGTGCTGCCCCCCGACAGCGCCCCCTACCAGCCGATCAAGCTGCAGTCGCTGAAGGATGCCGTGGTGACCTCACCCGAGCAGCTGGCCGCCATCGGCACCGAGCTGGCGTTTGACGGCTCCGGCCGCATCATCGAAGACGCCAACTACGCGCTGGCCAGCCGCTGGTTTGCCACCGAGGCCACGGCCAAGGACGGCGGTGGCGTGCGCATCTACGTGCCGGGCTATTCGGACGCCATGGGCAACACCTCCAGCCTGTTCACGCTGGCACGCCTGTTCAAGAAGAACAACATCAAGCCGGTGTACGACCTGTGGATCTGCGGCACGGCCGGCGAAGAAGGCAAGGGCAACCTGGCCGGCATGAAGCAGCTGTTCGGCTTTGACCAGAACCTGGGGACGGGCTCCAACCCGCTCAACTTCGTGGCCAACTTTGGCTCCGAGGGCGGCGGCGCCGTCAACCTGACCGGCAGCCACCGCTTCGAGATGAAGTTCAAGGCGCCCACCCACCCCGCGGCGGGCCAGCCCAGCGCGGTCGAGGCCATGGCCGCCACCATTGCCAGGATTGCCGATGTCAAGACGCCGTCCGAGCTGCGCCCGGGCGTGGTCAAGACCACCTACACCGTGGGCCAGGCCAGCTGCAAAGCACCCGCAGCGGGCAGCGATGTGGTGCCCAGCTGCACCCTGCTGGTGGACATGCGCTCGGAGCGCACCGACACCCTCAACGAGGTGCGTGCCAGCATAGAACCCCTGTTCAAGGCCGGCCTGAATGCCGAAAACGCACGCTACGGCAAGGCCGAGAACGCCGTCGACGCCGCGACGCTGGAGCAGGTCTGGTACGGCCTGCGCCCGGCGTTCGTCAATGGTGACCAGGCCAACATCGCGCTGCAGGCGGGCTGGGTCACGGCGCAGATCGTCGACGTGGACAAGCAGGCCAAGGTGCCCACGGGCTCCAGCAGCCTGAACGACAACGTTCCGGCCAACACCGGCGTGCCCACCTACAACTGGACCCTGGCTTCTAATGCAGCCGGCGGCGGTGGCCATGCCTTCTGGGAATGGGGCACCAAGGGCGACCCCAAGCTGGAGGTGCAGCGCCTGAAGCGCGCCATGACCGCCATCCTGACCACCTCCGGCTACCACCTGTCCGACAGCACGGTGGTCGCCCCCTCGGTGGCCCCCATCGGCAAGCGCAGCCGCGAACTCAAGTACGAGGTGACACCATGACCAAGACCTTCGCAATCACCCTGTTCGCCGCCTCCTGCCTGATGGGCGGCCTGGCCCAGGCGCAAAGCACCTCCGTCCTCCTGGTCGAATTCCAGGGCCCGGGCGGGCACAGCAGCGGCAACTACGGGCGTACCAGCGCCCTGCATGCCGCCGCCCGCGCCGTGATCGAGCTACAGAAAAGCATGCCCACGGGCTCCTATTCGGTGGCCTACCTGAGCGGCGGCAATTCGGTCAACAGCATTGCCTCGGATGGCAGCTTCGCGGTCAGGCTCAGCGCCAGCGCCGGCATGACGGCGGCAGACTTCCTGGCCAAGGTCGCCTTGGCCGCGAAAAGCGGCGCCGATGCCGAGAACGCCTTCCGCAATGTCAAGCCCGGTGACCTGACGGCGGGCGCGCCGGCGGACATCCGCTACAGCGTCAAGCAACAGTAAGCGCAAGGCGCGTCTCCCATGGAGGCACGGACCCGACCCCGGGTCTGTGCCTTTGCTTTCACGGGCCGGGGACAACAGCAATTGATCTTGGCAGCTTGGTAGCTTGGTTATAGTCAACCGGTTCAACCCACCCATACCGGAGATCCCCATGGCCTACGAATGCATCACCGTCCGCACCGAGGGCGAGAAGGTCGGCGTCATCACGCTGAACCGCCCCAAGCAGCTCAACGCCCTGAACGACCAGCTCATGAACGAGCTGGGCCAGGCCCTGCAGGCCTTTGATGCCGACGAGTCCATCGGCTGCATCATCCTCACCGGCAGCGAGAAGGCCTTCGCCGCCGGCGCCGACATCGGCGCCATGGCCAAGTACAGCTTTGCCGACGCCTACAAGGGCGACTACATCACGCGCAACTGGGAGGCCATCCGCAGCATCAGGAAGCCGGTGATCGCCGCCGTCAGCGGCTTTGCCCTGGGCGGCGGTTGCGAGCTGGCCATGATGTGCGACTTCATCATCGCCGCCGACAACGCCAAGTTCGGCCAGCCCGAGATCAAGCTGGGCGTCATCCCCGGCGCGGGCGGCACGCAGCGCCTGCCGCGCGCCGTGGGCAAATCCAAGGCCATGGACATGTGCCTGACCGCCCGCATGATGGACGCCCAAGAGGCCGAACGCGCCGGCCTGGTCAGCCGCGTCGTGCCGCTGGACAAGATGATGGACGAGGCCCTGGGCGCCGCCCTGATCATCAGCGGCTTCTCGCAGATCGCCGTCATGGCCGCCAAGGAGTCAGTGAACCGCGCGTTCGAAGGCACGCTGGCCGACGGCGTGATGTTTGAGCGCCGCCTGTTCCACGCGCTGTTCGCCACACAAGACCAGAAGGAAGGCATGGACGCCTTCGTGAACAAGCGCGCGGCAAATTTCACGCACCAGTGATGGCACGCCAAATTTTCGTTCTATAATTCATGGCTTCGGTGGTATAGCTCAGTTGGTTAGAGCGCAGCATTCATAATGCTGATGTCCCAGGTTCAAGTCCCGGTACCACCACCACACAAGAAAAACCCGCAGTGCCTCAGGTGCTGTGGGTTTTTTGCATTGATAGCAACAGCCCCTGGATACACACCATGCAACGCTGCACCCTCCCCGCATTGGCCATCGCCGCCATGCTGGCCCTGCCCGTGGCCGTCCACGCGCAGCCCACGCCCGCCGGCCAGCGCCACTTTCCCGAGGCCGCGCTGCGCGGTCAGCTGACCATTCACAGCAGCGCCGAGGCGCGCCTGAACAACCAGTCAGTGCGCCTGGCGCCAGGCCTGCGCATCTTCAACACCAGCAACGCGCTGGTGTTTGCGCACAGCCTGATCAACCAGCCGCTCAAGGTGAATTACGTGATCGAGGCCAGCACCGGCATGCTGCTCACGGCCTGGATCCTGACCGAGGACGAAGCCAGGCAGCCGCGCAAGGGCAGCGACGGCGTGCAGAACAACATCCGCACCGAGTCCCACACCCCGCAAACCGCACGCTGAAGGTCGGATCATGCGCAAAAAAGTCTTCATCAAAACCTTTGGCTGCCAGATGAACGAGTACGACTCGGCCAAGATGGCCGACGTTCTGGGCGCAGCGCAGGACTATGTGGAAACCAGCAACCCCGAAGAGGCCGACCTGATCCTCTTCAACACCTGCTCGGTCCGCGAGAAGGCGCAAGAAAAAGTCTTCAGCGACCTGGGCCGCGTCAAGCACCTCAAGGAAAAAGGCGTGCTCATCGGCGTGGGCGGCTGCGTCGCCAGCCAGGAGGGCGAGGAGATCATCAAGCGCGCACCCTTCGTGGACGTGGTCTTCGGCCCGCAGACCCTTCACCGCCTGCCCGACCTGCTGAACGCGCGCCAGAAGCAACACAAACCCCAGGTGGACATCAGCTTCCCCGAGATCGAGAAGTTCGACCACCTGCCGCCCGCGCGCGTCGAGGGCGCAAGCGCCTTCGTCTCCATCATGGAGGGCTGCTCCAAATACTGCAGCTACTGCGTGGTGCCCTACACGCGCGGCGAGGAGGTCAGCCGCCCGTTCGAGGACCTGCTGGTCGAGGTCGCGGGTCTTGCCGACCAGGGCGTAAAGGAGGTCACACTCCTGGGCCAGAACGTCAACGCCTACCTGGGCAAGATGGGCGACACGCAAGACACAGCCGACTTTGCCCTGCTGCTGGAATACGTGGCCGAGATACCCGGCATAGAGCGCATCCGCTACACCACCAGCCACCCCAACGAGTTCACGCCGCGCCTGATCGAGGCCTACGCCAAAATCCCGAAGCTGGTCAGCCACCTGCACCTGCCCGTGCAGCATGGCAGCGACCGCATCCTGATGGCCATGAAGCGCGGCTACACCGCTATGGAGTACAAGAGCACGGTGAGAAAGCTCAAGGCCATACGCCCCGACATGGCCATGAGCAGCGACTTCATCGTCGGCTTTCCCGGCGAGACCGAGGAAGACTTCCAGAAAATGATGAAGCTCATTCACGACGTGCGCTTCGACAACTCCTTCAGCTTCATCTTCAGCCCCCGCCCCGGCACCCCCGCCGCCAACCTGGCCGACGACACGCCGCACGACGTGAAACTGCGCCGCCTGCAAGAACTGCAGGCCGTCATCAACCGCAACATCCTGGAAATCAGCCAGGAACGCGTGGGCACGGTGCAGCGCCTGCTGGTCGAGGGCCTCTCCAAACGCGACGGCAACGAGCTCATGGGCCGCACCGAATGCAACCGCGTGGTCAACTTCCCCGGCCACGAACGCCTGATAGGCCAACTGATAGACGTGAAGATCACCGAGGCACGCACCTACACCCTGCGCGGCGAGGTGGTGATGCAGGAGTCGGGTCAGGCACTATAAAAGACGCAGCATTAGGCGATTGCACTGTCTGTGCTTGCGCACTAAACAATACTTTTCAGACAGCAACCGATGCCATCTGTGTGTAGGAGCGGCTTCAGCCGCGAACGGCGTCATTCGCGGCTGAAGCCGCTCCTACAAACCTGTTAACTGAGAGGTACTGACCCCAAAAACATCACACATCCGCATACACCTCGGCCAGTGGCAGCGCCAGCTCCAGGCAGTCCAGCCAGATCTCGCCCGCGTCGTGGTACTCCACGCGCCAGTCGGTGGCGCGGCGGTACAGCTCCACGCGCCGCGCCTCCTGCTCCACCAGCAGATACGCCTGCAGGCTGGGCAGGCTCTGGTAGGCCAGCAGCTTTTCGCGCCGATCGATGCGCGCGGTAGATTCCGACAGCACCTCGACGATCAGGCAGGGCGAGCGCCTGAAATACGGATCCCGATCCTGCGGGTCGCAGGACAGCAGCAGATCCGGGTAATAAAAACAGGTCTTGCCGCCAATCTCCAGCCGCAGCTTCATGTCGGACGTGAACAGCTGGCAGCCCTTGCGCCGCGCCGCCGGCGTCATCGAGTAGGCCAGGGCATTCAGGATCAGGCCATGCCGGTCGCTGGCCCCGGTCATCGCATACACCTGCCCGTCGATGTACTCATGGCGCAGCTCGCTGTGCCGCTCGCCATCCAGATACTCCTGCTCGCCAATGAAATGCCTGGGTGGGCTCGATACCGTCATGGGAACCCCTTTCCTCGCATGCGCTGCAGTCTACGCCCGATCGGCCGCCATGCAGTCCCGAAACCCAACCGCATGGGTGGCGTCTGATCTTGGCGAGGTCTAACGCCACCTCGCCCGCTGGAGCAAAACACGGCCAATCACATCAAAAAGAAGAGCTACTACCGCCCAAACAGCAAGCCTTATGGCCAGTTTTCAGCAAACAATTGGAGTCTGACCCCAATTACCCCCGCCATCCGCGCCGTAACCGATGCCGCCCTGCACGCCAAAGGCTGGCGCTCCTCCACCGGCAAGCCCGGCCACCACCAGACCACCATTCAATGACTGGTGCACACCCTGGACGTATCCCCACCGTCGTGCGCGTACTCGACGCCCTGCGCAAGCAACGCAACCTCAGTGACTACGAGGGGGAGACGGTGACGGGGCAAGCCCTGCAAGAATGCCTGCAGCAAGCCGATACTCTTTGCCGACTGGCCGAGGACAAGCTGCGCAGCCACGGAATTGATTCAATGGGAATCTGACCCCCCGATTTTCCGCTCTCAATCTTCCGCAGGCAACGCTCATCACCACCCATCCAGCGGCAAGAATGCGCGCGGCTGGCCTGATGCCCGCTCCACGATCACCACCCAGTCCGCCGGGCTGGCCTTTTCGGCGTCCAGCGGCAGGTAGCCGGCGCTGTCGTCGGTCAAGCCCTTGAGCGTGAGCGTCGCATCAATCGATGCCGCAGCCTGCGGGTGCTTGGCCTTGAGTGTGGCCATGGGTTTCAGCTCTGCTTGCAAGGTGGTCTTCTGCGACTCATAGGGCACCCAGCGATCGGGGCGGAAGGACGGGTGCAGGCCCTGCAGCGACGCTGTCACGCTTTGCGGAAAGTTCGGATCGGTCGCTTCTGTCAGCTTGGCGCCCACCATGCGCGGTCCGCCGTAACCCGGCGAGCGGAATTCAGGCCGGGTTTCGGGCCACTTGTCCACATCCACATCGGACATGCTAACAACGCGAAAGCGGTTGCCCTCATACGACAGGAAGATCGGTCGCGCCGCGGCCAAGCTGTACAGGCCGTAGGCCAGCGCTGCAAATTGCAGCGTGACGATGATGCCGATGTCGCGCGCCAGTTCGGAACACGGCTTGCGCCGATCAAACACCACAAGTGTCATCAACGGCCCGCACACCGCGTCCACCATCACCACTAGCCCAAACAGGGCAAAGCCCCCTGCAAGCGCGGCATACGGAGCGGGGTACCAGAGTCCGAACACCAACCATGCCACCACCGCCGCCACGACGGCACTTGCACCCAGATGCTTGGCCGCCGCACCCAGTGCCGGCCCCATGCGCCCTCGAATCGACATAAATCACGACTTTCCAGCACAAAGGAAAAGACCGCTGCAGCGGTCTTTTCAACTACAGCACGACTCCACAAACGGAATCAACGGCACTCGGAGGGTGCGTAACGAGCGGGCAAAGTACCAGCAACCACACCGACAAATCCGCCTGCAGCTGCACCAACCGCTGCACAACGCCAAGATACGGGCTGACTGGGCGGCGTGAAGGCAGCGGTACCAGTGGGCAAAGCTGTACCAATAGGTGCGTTCGGTGTAAAGGTCAGCGTTCCGTTACCAGCGGCTGCGGTCGTAGTAATGGTGATGATTCCGGTGGCAGGCACAATCGTGGGAGAGTTAGCGGCCACCCCTTTCGTCGCCGCGGTGGGTGCGGTGTAGCCGGTGTTGTAACCAGTGCCCAAAGCTCCGGGGTTTCCACCGCCCAAGAAGTCGGCCACGTTGATCTTTGCTGGTGTTACAAGGGTCAATGCTTCCGACACACGGGCACGCACCGTGTAATCCTGATAAGCCGGCAGCGCCACGGCCGCCAAAATGCCAATGATCGCCACCACGATCATCAGTTCGATCAGGGTGAAACCCTTTTGCAAAGTTGCTTTCATCACAAGTCCCTCATTCAGAAAAAACAGGCACCAGGCCTGGGCGAAGTACCTAGCGCAAGCGGCGTGCCAGCCTGAAAACGGGGCAAAAACGGCAAAAAGCGGCGCCCTGTCGCCGTAACACATAGACACGTAAAGTTACGTCGCCGCCATCCAGCGACACCTGCACACTTTTTGTCGCAAATTTTGCGCGACACGACCCATGGGGAACGCCCCATAGAATCGGCGCATGTCCGTACTTCCCGCCCCCTGCATCAGCCTGAACACCGCCGCCGTGCTCTCCGGGCGCAGCGTGCGCACCTGGCAGCGGCGCATAGAGGAGGGGCTGGTGCCGCGCCTGGGAGACGAGCGCGGGCGGGCGCTGGTGGCGTGGGATGCGGTGCGGCCGGCGCTGGCGCTGCGGCTGGACGAGGCCGAGGTGGAGCTGCTGGTGCGCGCCGACCAGGGCGACGCCCGGGCCCAGGCCGAGGTGGGCGCGCTATTCGCACTGGCGGCCCTGCGCGACGCCAAGGCAGCCGCGCCCTCCAATCTGGGAGGGGGCAGCGCCATGCCCGCGCTGCACTTTCTCACGCGGGCCGCCGAGCAGGGCGAGGCGGACGCCATGCACTGGCTGGGCCTGCTGCACGCCGCCGGGTTGGGCGAGTCCGGCGACGGCGACGCCCTGGCGCTGATGTGGGTGGCCCGGGCCGCAGCGCACGGGCATGCGATTGCGGCGCGGCAGCTGGCGGGTTTGCTGCCGGCAGCGGCAGCGGTTTAAAAACGATAGCTGGTTGCGCTTAATCTGCATGGGTTGAGGCGGTTTTTGTCCGATTTGCAATACGCATCAAATACGGTTGCCTGCCCTCACCCCTGCCCTCTCCCAGAGGGAGAGGGGGTAAAACCGGCGCAACCGCTCAGCGCAATGGTGCAGGCCTTCCATGTTTCCATGATGGTTTAGCCGGATGCTGGATTATTTGTATCTTGTTTTATACAATTGACGCATGCGAACCATCCACACCACCGAGACATTCGGTGACTGGTTTGCGGGACTGCGGGACAAGCACGCCGAAAAACGCATACAGGCACGAATTCGCCGGGCGGAGTTGGGCAACTTCGGTGATTACGCACCGGTTGGCGAAGGCATATCGGAAATGCGGATTCACTACGGGCCGGGCTATCGCGTGTATTTCACACAGCGCGGCATGGAGATCGTGATCCTGCTGGCCGGTGGCGACAAGTCCACCCAGACCAAGGACATCAAGACCGCGCTGGGGCTGGCGCGGCAACTGTAAGGAGAAGCCACCATGGGAACCCTGAAACTGCGTAAATGGGACAGTGCCGAGCATCTCAAGACTGAGGAGGACATGGTGCTGTACCTGCAAGCCTGCATGGAGGAAGCCGGCGATGACGCCGCCTTCATCGCGGCTGCCCTGGGCGACATTGCCCGCGCCAAGGGCATGAGCCAGCTCGCGAAGGAAACGGGCCTGGGGCGCGAGAGCCTGTACAAGGCACTGTCGGGCGAGGGCAACCCGAGTTTTGGCACCATCCTGAAGGTGATGCACGCACTGGGCTTGAAGCTGCAGCCCCAGGCCATGGGCCAGGCCTGAAACGCGGTGGCGCCAGCTTGCACCGCGTTCTAGTCAAAAAAACAAAAAAATAGCTCTAGCGCTTTACCAGCAAGCGCAAGCAGCTATTGTTTTTGCATTGATGCCGGCTGGCCACCGGCTAGAAAGGCATGCCGGGCATGCCTTTCATGCCCTTCATGCCGCCCATCTTCTTCATCAGCTTCATCAGGCCGCCGCCCTTCATCTTCTTCATCATGCCCTGCATCTGATCGAACTCATTGAGCAGGCGGTTGACCTCCTGCACCTGCACGCCGGCGCCCATGGCGATGCGCTTCTTGCGCGTGGCCTTGATGAGTTCGGGCTTGCGGCGCTCCTGGGCGGTCATGCTGCAGATGATGCCCTCCTTGCGGCGGATGTCGCGCTCGGCCTTGTCCATGTCCACCTGGCCGGCCTTGGCAGTCAGCTGGGCGGGCAGCTTGTCCATCAGGCTCGACAGCCCGCCCATCTGCTTCATCTGCTGCAGCTGGGCCAGAAAGTCGTTTAGGTCGAAGCCGTCGCCGCTCTTGACCTTGGCGGCGAGCTTTTGCGCCGCCTCCATGTCCACCCCGGCCGTCACCTGCTCGACCAGGGCCACGATGTCGCCCATGCCCAGGATGCGGCCGGCGTGGCGCTCGGCGTCGAAGACCTCCAGGCCGTCGATCTTCTCGGACACGCCGGCGAACTTGATGGGCGCGCCCGTCACCTGGCGCACCGACAGCGCCGCGCCGCCGCGCGAGTCGCCGTCCAGTTTTGTCAGCACGATGCCGGTGAGCGGCAGCGCCTCTTTGAAGGCGCGGGCGGTATTCACCGCGTCCTGGCCCTGCATGGCATCCACCACGAACAGGGTCTCGACCGGGTTCAGCACGGCATGCAGGTCCTTGATCTCCTGCATCAACAGTTCATCGATGGCCAGGCGGCCGGCGGTATCGACCAGCAGCACGTCGAAGTAATGCTTTTTGGCGTAGTCCAGCGCGGCCAGGGCGATGTCGCGCGGCTTCTGGTCGGGCGTGCTGGCAAACCACTCGGCGCCGGCCTGCTTGCTGACGGTCTTGAGCTGCTCTATGGCCGCCGGGCGGTACACGTCGCCCGAGACGGTGAGCACCTTCTTCTTGCGCTTCTCTATCAGGTGCTTGGCCAGTTTTGCCGTGGTGGTGGTCTTGCCCGCGCCCTGCAGGCCGGCCATCAGGATGACGGCGGGGGGCTGGGCGGCCAGATTGATGTCGGCCACGCCGTCGCCCATGGTGGCGGCCAGTTCCTTGTTGACTATGCCCACCAGCGCCTGGCCGGGCTTGAGGCTGCCCAGCACCTCCTGACCCAGGGCCTTGTCCTTGACGCGGGCGATGAAGTCGCGCACCACGGGCAGGGCCACGTCGGCCTCCAGCAGCGCCATGCGCACCTCGCGCAGCATGTCCTGGACGTTGGATTCGGTGATGCGGGCCTGGCCGCGCATCTCCTTGACGAGACGGGTGAGTTTGTCGGTGAGTGCGGAGGCCATTGCGCCAAGTGCTCCAGTGGTATCGGCGCTGGGCTTGCCGGCTGCCGGTGGCCCGGCCCTGGGAACCAGGGGCAAGGGGCTAAACTTCAATCCCATGATTTTACCCAGTGCTTCCCCGTCAACATGGCTGCTGGCCCTGGTGACGGCCGCCGCCTATGCGATTGGCGCGGCCGTGGCCTCGCGCAGCCAGGCCAGCCGCAGCCACCTGGCGATGGCGCCGGCCTGGGCGTTGCATGCCGGCGCCATTGGCTGGAGCCAGCTGGGCGGTGCGCCCCACTTCGGATTTGCCGCCGCGCTGTCGATGACGGCCTGGCTGGTGCTGACCATCTACGCGCTGGAGCGCGAGCTGTTTCCGCAGATGCGCACGCGCTGGGCGCTGGGCGCGCTGGGCGGCGTGGCCGTGCTGCTGGCGGCGCTGTTTCCGGGCCGGCCACTGCAGGCCACGGCATCACCCTGGATGCCGCTGCACCTGACCCTGGGCATTGCCTGCTATGGCCTGTTTGCCGCCGCCGTGGCCCATGCCTGGCTGATGAGCCGCGCGGAGCGGCAGATGCGCCAGGCCACCCAACTGCACAGCAGCCTGCCGCTGCTCACGCTGGAGCGCCTGACCTTTCGCTTCGTGCGCTGGGGCTTTGCGCTGCTGTCGGCCACGCTGGTGGCGGGCTGGCTGTTCAGCGAGCAGCTCTACGGCCGCGCCTGGCTGTGGGATCACAAGGCGGTGTTCTCGGTGCTGGCCTGGGTCACCTTTGCCGTGCTGCTGCTGGGGCGCGCACGCTTTGGCTGGCGCGGCCGCAACGCCGTGCGCGTGCTGTATGCGGGCGCCATGCTGCTGCTGCTGGCCTATGTGGGCTCGCGCTTCGTGCTTGAAGTGGTGCTGGGGCGCACGACATGAAGTACCTCATCGTGCTGGCGGTGATTGCCGTGGTCTACGCCCTGTGGCGCAGCCAGCGCCAGGTACCGCCCAACCGGGGGAGCGCACCGCGCCAGAACCCTGCGCAGCCCCAGGACATGGTGTGCTGCGCGCATTGTGGCGTGCACCTGCCCAAGGGTGAGGCCTTGCACCAGGGCGGGCACAGCTATTGCAGCCGCGCGCACCAGGATCTGGGCCCCCCCTAAGAGGGTGAGAGGCGATCCCCCATGCCCGCACTCCAGGCCAGCCACCCCTCCTTCCAGCGCCTGTGGAAGGCGTTCCTGACGGCCCGCCTGATGGTGGCGCTGGCGCTGCTGTTGCTGCAGCTGCTGGCCATGGCGCTGAACCAGACGGGTGTGCTGGCGCCGCTGGGCGTGGCACTGGGCTACTTGCTGGCCACGTCATTGCTGCTGGTATTTGGCGCACGCATGCCACCGGATCCGCGACCGGGCCTGCACTGGCTGCCCTCCATTGGCGTGGATCTCGTCCTCATTGCCTTGCTGCAGATGCTGCACCAGTCGGGCAGCATGAACTTCACGCCGCTGTTTGGCCTGCCCATCCTCATGGCCGCGGTGCTGGGCACGCTGACGCTGGCCCTGGGCACCACGGCGGGGGCCACCCTGCTGCTGCTGGCCTGGGCCTGGTGGCTGGGCGACCAGGGCGGGGGCGACGCCGCGCAGCGCTACCTGCAAACGGCGCTGACTGGCACGGGCTATTTCTTCATTGCCTATCTGGTGCATCAGCTGGCCGTCCGCCTGAGCCGCGAGCAACTGGTGGCGCGGCGCAGCCAGATGAATGCGCGCACGCAAAAGGCCGTGAGCGCACTGGTGATGCAGCATGTGGCCGACGGCGTGCTGGTGCTCAACCGCCAGGGCCAGGTGCGCCTGGCCAACCCGGCCGCCCTGCTGCTGCTGGGCCCGGACGCCAGAACCAGCACCCCGTTCATGCTGACCCATACGCAGGCCTGGAGTCCGCTGATGGAACTGGCGCAGGCATCGTTCGAGCAGGCACAGCCCCAGCATGCCGACGTGAACATCCTGCACGAGGGGCATAGCCCCATGGGCCTGCGCATACGCACCTGGCTGACGCACGCGCCCGGCGCCTTGGGGGCAGTGGATGAGGAGCCCCTGTGCGTGATGTTTCTGCACGACCTGCGCGAGATGGAGGCGCGCCTGCGCACCGAGAAGCTGGCCTCGATGGGCCGCATGTCGGCCGCGGTGGCGCATGAGATACGCAACCCGCTGGCGGCCATCGTGCAGGCCAACGAGCTGCTGGCCGAGGATCTGCAAGAACCCGGGCAGAAGCGCCTGAGCCACATGATCGGGCAGAACGCGGATCGCCTGGTGCGCATCACCGAAGATGTGCTGGACATCGCCCGGGTACAGCACCAGATAGGCCAGACCCCGTCCTCCACGCTGGCGCTGAATGCCACGGTGGCACAGACCTGGCATGACTGGCAGGCCCATGACCCCGCGGGTCGCCAGGGGCAGCTGTTGCTGGGGGCGGGCGAGGTACCGGTGGAGTTCGACCCCGAGCACCTGCGCCGCGTGCTGGTGAACCTGCTGGACAACGCCCAGCGCTACAAGGGTCCGTACGCCGACTCACTGCAACTGAGCACACGTGCCACAGCCAGCGGGCAAATCGGCATACAGGTCTGGAGCGATGGTGCGCCACTGGACAAATCGGTGGAGCGGCATTTGTTCGAGCCGTTTTTCTCGTCCGAGAGCCGCTCCAGCGGCCTGGGCCTGTACATTTGCCGCCAGCTGTGCCAGCGCCATGGCGCGGCCATCAGCTACCAGCGCAGCACACGCATGCTCGACCGCGGCACGGTGATGGGCAATGCCTTTACCGTCAGTTTCCGCAGCGCCACCCGCCCCTTTGAAACCGACTCACTGTTCGACATCATCGTGGTCTAAGCGACCGACATCCATGAACGCCACCGCCGCCACCATTCTTGTCGTAGACGATGAGCCCGACCTGCGCACGCTCTACGAGCTGACCTTGCTGCGCGAGGGCTATCGCGTGCAGACCGCCGGCAGCGTGGGCGAGGCACGCGAGCAACTGCAAAACCAGACCTTCGATGCCGTGATCACCGACATGCGCCTGCCCGATGGGCTGGGCATGGAGCTGCTGCACGAGCTGCGTGCGCAGCAGCGCGGCGAGCGTTGCGTGGTGATGACGGCCTACGGCTCGGCCGAGAACGCCGTAGAGGCGCTGCGCTCGGGCGCCTTCGACTACCTGACCAAGCCAGTGGATCTGAAACAGTTCCGCTCTGTCGTGGCCTCTGCCATCCAGGGGGCGGCAGGGGTGCTGGCATCCGCAAAACCCGGCCGCAGCACCGCGCCCGGCAAAGGTGATGACAACCCGGTTCTGGCGCGCCTGATAGGCGAGTCCGAAGCCATGCGCGGCGTCAAGCAGCGCATTGCCAAGGTGGCGCGCAGCATGGCCCCGGTGCTGATCCATGGCGAGTCGGGCACGGGCAAGGAGCTGGTGGCACGCGCCCTGCACGCCAGCAGCCAGCGCGCGGGCGGCCCGCTGGTGGCGGTGAACTGCGGCGCCATTCCCGAGAACCTGCTCGAGGCCGAGTTCTTCGGCGCGCGCAAGGGCTCCTACACCGGCGCCGCCAGCGACCGCGAGGGCTACTTTCAGGCCGCGCGCGGCGGCACGCTGTTCCTCGACGAGATCGGTGATCTGCCGCTGGCCATGCAGTCCAAACTGCTGCGCGCCATACAGGAGCGCAGCGTGCGCCCGCTGGGCTCCACACAGGAAGAGACGGTGGACGTGCGCATCGTCAGCGCCACGCACCGCGACCTGGCGGCCGATGTGCAGGCCGGGCGCTTCCGCCAGGATCTGTACTACCGCCTGAACGTGATCGAGCTGTTGATACCGCCGCTGCGCGAGCGGCGCGAAGATCTGCCGGCGCTGTGCCACGCGCTGCTGGAGCGTATCCAGCAAGAGTCCGGCATCCCCGTGCCGCAGCTGAGCGAGGCGGCGCTGCAGCGCATTGCCCAGCACCCGCTGACGGGCAATGTGCGCGAGCTGGAAAACCTGCTGCACCGCGCCGTGGCCCTGAGCGACGGGCATGAGCTGCATGTCGATGGCCCGACGCAAGCCAGCAGCGCTGGCGATGCGGCGCCGCCTCCCCCCCCGCCGCCGCCGCCGCCGCCGGCCGCCAAGCTTGTCGCCCAAGCGCCAACGCCTGAACCCACCACGGCCCCACCAGCCGGCGACCTGCAGGCCTGGCTGGATCAGCGTGAGCGCGGCCTGCTCATGCAAACCCTGCACGAAACGAGCTTCGACCCGGTGGCCACGGCCGCCCGCCTGGGAGTCAGCCAGCGCCAGATGCGCTACCGCATCGAGCGGCTGAACATCGCCATACCCAACCCTGGCGACAGCCATGGCGCCGGGCAATAGGCCACAGTGGCGCGCCGGCTGGTACCTGCCGGCGCGGCGCCTGCCATCGCCCAACCATGGGGCGCGGCCGGCTGGCGCCGTGGTGGATCTGATCGTGGTGCACTCCATCAGCCTGCCGCCCGGCGAATATGGTGGCAACCAGGTGCAGGAACTGTTCACCAACCGCCTTGACTGGGACGCCCACCCCTACTTTCAGCAGATCCACGGGCTGGAGGTGTCGAGCCATTTCTTCATCACCCGCCTGGGCCAGCTCTGGCAGTTCGTGGCCACGGACCGGCGCGCCTGGCATGCGGGCCGATCCCACTACCGTGGGCGCGATGGCTGCAATGACGACTCGATCGGCATTGAGCTCGAGGGGCTGGAGGGCCACACCTTCGAAGAGGCACAGTACGCCGCCTTGACCCGGCTGTGCGCGGCGCTGGTGCGGCACCACCCCATCGGCTATGTCGCCGGCCACGAACATATCGCCCCCGGGCGCAAGAACGATCCCGGACCGGGCTTTGACTGGCGCCACCTGCGCTCGGCCTTTGCGGGGTCGGGCATCCTGTTTCCGCCTGCGGCACAGCCAGCCTGACGGGCCTCTGCAGGCCAGAAGCCCTGCCTGCGCACATCTCTGCTGCACCCCACGCCCGCAAACCCCAACCGCCTGGCGTGGCACCGCTCGTGCGCTTTCTGACAGCGTTTTCGACAACACCCGAAAGTCCGGATATACACTATATGTAGCGTGTTGAATTGAAAGCACACCATATATATAGTGCACGGTATCGATATGCCGCTGATTTTTCATGCCGACCCGCAAGCGCTTTTTCCGGGCCGACCTCACTTCCCAACTTCTCCCCCAACATCACTCCCAAGGGCAAGCCATGCAAACCGCATCCGTTCACGCCGACAGCTTTTCGCAGCTCCAAATCGATGCCGCGGACACATCCACCCCGGCCAGCATGGCCGACACATTGAGCCATTACCAGATCATCCGACGCAACGGCGCCGTAGTGCACTTCGAGCCGCAAAAGATTGCCGTCGCCATGATGAAGGCCTTCCTGGCCGTGCACGGCACGCAGGGCGCGGCCTCGGCCAGCGTGCGCCAGGTGGTGGATGAGCTGACACAGACGGTGGTGCGCGCCCTGATGCGCTCGCGCCCCAGTGGCGGCACCTTCCATATCGAGGACGTGCAGGATCAGGTGGAGCTGGGCCTGATGCGCGGCAGCCACCACGAAGTCGCGCGCGCCTATGTGCTGTACCGCGAGCGCCGCGCCCAGGAGCGCGCGCGCAAGAAGGAGCAGCTGCACCCTCAGATTCCCGCGCTGTACGTGCAGGATCGGGGCCAGCGCGTGGAGCTGGATCTGCTGCGCCTACAGGCTCTGATCGAGTCTGCCTGCGCCAACCTGGGCACCGATGTAAAGGCCGCGCCGATTGCCGCCGAGACTCTTCGCAACCTGTATGACGGCGTACCCATGGAGGAGGTCTACAAGGCCTCCATCCTGGCCGCGCGCACACTGATCGAAAAAGACCCTGGCTACAGCTACGCCACGGCGCGCCTGCTGCTGCACACCATCGTGCGCGAGGTGCTGGGGCGTGGCGTGCAGCCCGGCGAGATGCAGGCCGCATACATGGACCACTTCCCAGCCTTTGTCCAAAAAGGGGTGGACAACGAACTACTCAACCCCGACCTGCTGAGCTTCGACCTGCCGCGCCTGGCCGCCGCTTTGCGGGCCGAGCGCGACCAGCAGTTCGACTATCTGGGCCTGCAAACGCTGTACGACCGCTACTTCCTACATGTGAACAAGGCACGCATCGAGTTGCCCCAGAGCTTCTTCATGCGCGTGGCCATGGGCCTGGCGCTGCGCGAAGATGACCGCAACGCGCGCGCCATCGAGTTTTACGAGCTGCTGTCGTCTTTTGACTTCATGAGCAGCACACCCACGCTGTTCAACAGCGGCACGCTGCGCTCACAGCTGTCCAGCTGCTACCTGACCACGGTGCCCGACGAGCTGGGCGGGATCTACGAGTCGATCAAGGAAAACGCCCTGCTGTCCAAGTTTGCCGGCGGCCTGGGCAATGACTGGACACGCGTGCGCGCCCTGGGCGCGCACATCAAGGGCACGAATGGCGAATCGCAGGGGGTGGTGCCCTTCCTGAAGGTAGTCAACGACACGGCCGTGGCCGTGAACCAGGGCGGCAAGCGCAAGGGCGCGGTCTGCACCTACCTGGAGAGCTGGCACCTGGACATCGAGGAGTTCCTGGAACTGCGCAAGAACACCGGCGACGACCGCAGGCGCACGCATGACATGAACACCGCCAACTGGATTCCCGACCTGTTCATGAAACGCGTCATGGGAAAGGGTCAGTGGACGCTGTTCTCACCGTCGGACGTACCCGATCTGCACGACCTGTACGGCCAGGCCTTCGAGAGCGCCTATGCCGCCTACGAGGCCAAAACCGAGAGCGGTGAACTCAAGCTCTTCAAGCGCCTGCCCGCCGTGGATCTGTGGCGCAAGATGCTCTCCATGCTGTTCGAGACCGGCCATCCCTGGATCACCTTCAAGGACCCATGCAACATCCGCTCGCCGCAGCAGCATGTGGGCGTGGTGCATTCCAGCAACCTGTGCACCGAGATCACGCTCAACACCAGCGATAGCGAGACGGCCGTGTGCAACCTGGGCTCGGTGAACCTGGCGCAGCACCTCAAGGATGGCGCGATCGATCATGACAAGCTCCGCAGAACCGTGACCACGGCCATGCGCATGCTGGACAACGTCATCGACATCAACTACTACGCCGTTGACAAGGCGCGCGACTCCAACCTGCGCCACCGCCCCGTGGGCTTGGGGCTGATGGGCTTTCAGGACGCGCTGTATGAGCTGCGCATGCCCTACGCCAGCGACGCCGCCATGGAATTTGCCGACGCTTCCATGGAGGCCATCTGTTACTACGCCTACTGGGCCTCGACCGAGCTGGCGCGCGAGCGCGGTAGCTACTCCACCTTCCAGGGCTCGCTGTGGGACCGGGGCGTGCTGCCGCTGGATTCGCTCGGGCTGCTGGCGCAGGAACGCGGCGGCCATGTTGAGGTGGACACCAGCACGCGTCTGGACTGGGATGCCCTGCGCCAGAAGATCGCGCGCGATGGCATGCGCAATTCCAACTGCGTGGCCATAGCGCCCACGGCCACCATCTCCAACATCGTGGGCGTGGACGCCTCCATCGAGCCCTCGTTCGGCAACCTCTCGGTCAAGTCCAACCTGTCGGGCGAGTTCACCGTCATCAACCAATACCTGGTGCGGGATCTGAAAACACTGGGCCTGTGGGACGACGTGATGCTCATGGATCTGAAGCATTTCAAGGGCTCGCTGCATGCCATAGACCGCGTACCTGCAGACGTGAAAGCCTTGTATTCGACAGCCTTCGAGGTCGCCCCCACCTGGCTGGTGGAGGCGGCCGCGCGGCGCCAGAAATGGATAGACCAGGCGCAGAGCCTGAACATCTACATGGCGGGCGCATCGGGCAAGAAACTCGATGAGACCTATAAGTTGGCCTGGCTGCGCGGCCTGAAGACCACCTATTACCTGCGCACGCAAAGCGCCACGCATGTGGAGATGAGCACCGTGAACACGCGCCAGCTCAATGCGGTTTCATCGGGCGCCGATCATCCATCACGCACTCTCGATGCGGATGCTGCAATACCAGCCACCGACGTGAAGTTCTGCGCCATCGACGACCCGGGCTGCGAAGCCTGCCAGTGACATCAACCGCCAGCGGATGCGCGCAGGCGCATTCCGAGTGCAGTGAAGCAACAAAACACGGCGCAGCAACGCTTCAGTGCTTTTCATTTTGGAGCACTGCTTTCATAATCCACACACGGGAAATCCTATGCTCACCTGGGACGACGAAGTCAAGCCCTCATCGCAAAACCTCTTCGACGGCGCTCTCGCAAGCAGCCGCGCCGCAGAGCCGTCGCCAACCGCCTTGGCGGCCCAGACACTGCAACGCGCCACTGGCACCATGGCACACGTGCCCACTGCCGCCGCGGCACAGCACCGCCGCGTGTCCGCTGTGGACAAGCGCATCATCAACGGCCAGACCGATGTCAATCAGCTGGTGCCGTTCAAGTACAAATGGGCCTGGGAGAAATACCTGGCCACCTGCGCCAACCACTGGATGCCGCAGGAGATCAACATGACGCGCGACATCGCGCTCTGGAAAGACCCGAACGGCCTGACCGAGGACGAGCGCCGCATCGTCAAGCGCAACCTGGGCTTCTTCGTCACCGCCGACTCGCTGGCGGCCAACAACATCGTGCTCGGCACCTACCGCCACATCACGGCGCCCGAGTGCCGCCAGTTTCTGCTGCGCCAGGCCTTTGAGGAAGCCATCCACACCCACGCCTACCAGTACATCGTCGAGTCGCTGGGCCTGGACGAGGGCGAGATCTTCAACGCCTACAACGAGATCCAGTCCATCCGTGAGAAGGACGAGTTCCTGATCCCCTTCATCGAGGCGATCATGGATCCGGGCTTCAAGACCGGCTCTCCTGAGAACGACCAGACGCTGCTGAAAAGCCTGATCGTGTTCGCCTGCCTGATGGAGGGCCTGTTCTTCTACGTGGGTTTCACGCAGATCCTGGCCCTGGGCCGCCAGAACAAGATGACCGGCGCCGCCGAGCAGTACCAGTACATCCTGCGGGACGAGTCCATGCACTGCAACTTCGGCATCGACCTGATCAACCAGCTCAAGCTCGAGAACCCGCAGCTGTGGACGGCCGCATTCAAGGAAGAAATCACCGCCCTGTTCCACAAGGCCGTGGATCTGGAATACCGCTATGCCGAGGACACCATGCCGCGCGGCGTGCTGGGCATGAATGCCTCCATGTTCAAGGGCTACCTGCGCTACATCGCCAACCGCCGCGCCACACAGATCGGGCTGGAGGCGCTGTTCCCCAACGAAGAAAACCCCTTCCCCTGGATGAGCGAGATGATCGACCTGAAGAAGGAACGCAACTTCTTCGAGACGCGCGTCATCGAGTACCAGACCGGCGGGGCCCTGTCCTGGGATTGAACCCCATTGTCCAGGCCATGATTTTTCAATCACGCTCCTCGCACCCAGCGCGCTCCAGCGTTGCGGCGCCGGTGCGTCCCCGCATTCGTGGTGACGAGCAATGTGTCGTTGCCATGGATCGCTGCGCGCCCAATGCAGGCGCTCAGTGCTCTTTGCAAATCGACCCAAGGAGAAAATGATGGCAACTGCGAAGAAACCCGCCGCCAAGAAGGCAGCTCCCGCGAAGAAAGCCGCTGCACCAGCCAAGAAAGCCGCAGCGCCCGCCAAGAAGGCCGTAGTGGCCAAGAAGGCAGCCGCACCGGCGAAGAAGGCTGCTGCGCCGGCCAAGAAAGCCGCAGCACCGGCCAAGAAGGCCGTAGTGGCCAAGAAGGCAGCCGCACCGGCGAAGAAGGCTGCTGCGCCGGCCAAGAAGGCAGCCGCGCCGGCGAAGAAGGTTGCTGCGCCGGCCAAGAAAGCCGCAGCACCCGCCAAGAAGGCCGTAGTGGCCAAGAAGGCTGCCGCGCCGGCGAAGAAGGCCGCTGCGCCGGCCAAGAAAGCCGCAGCGCCCGCCAAGAAGGCCGTAGTGGCCAAGAAAGCAGCCGCGCCCGCAAAGAAGGCTGCGGCACCCGCCAAGAAGGCTCCTGCCGTGAAGAAGGCCCCCGCCGCGAAGAAGGCTGCCGCCAAGGCACCCGCGGCAGCACCTGCGCCCGCAGCGCAGACCACGCTGAGCCCTCAGGCGGCATGGCCCTTCCCCACGGGCGGCAAGCCGTAAGCCACGGCCGGCCCACGCCACGACCCGGTGCCTGCACCGGGTTTTTTTACGTCAATCCGGCGTGAAGTCGAGCTGATAGTTCTGTGGGCCGCGCTGCGCAATCTTCAGCGCCCCAAGGCGATTGCCCAGCTCGGCGCAGCGCACCAGGGGCCAGCCCTTTTCCAGGCCATACAGCAGGCCACCGCGCCAGGCGTCCCCGCAACCCGTAGGGTCCACGACCTGCGCGGGTGTCACGGGATCGACCTTGGTTCTGGCGCCTTGCTCCCAGACCTCGCAACCCTCGGCGCCCAGCGTGACGACGAGCCCGGTCACCTGCTGCGACAGTTCTGCCAGAGACCAGCCCGTGCGGTCGCACAACATCTTGCCCTCGTAGTCGTTGACGGCAATCCACCCGGCCTGCGCAACGAAACGGCGCAGCTCGTCGCCATCGAACATGGGCAGACCCTGGCCCGGATCGAACACGAAGGGGATGCCCGCCTCGACAAACTGCGCCGCATGCTGGAGCATGGCATCGCGTCCATCGGGGGCGATGATGCCGATTCGTGCGCCGGCATCCGGCCCGATGCGGTTGGCGTGCGCCTGCATCATGGCGCCCGGATGGAAGGCGGTGATCTGGTTGTTGTCACGGTCGGTCATGATCATGGCCTGCGCCGTATAGGTGTCGCCTGCCTGGCCAACGTAGCGGGTATCTATGCCCAGCTGTTGCAGGCGCGCCAGATACTCGCCGCCATCGGCGCCCAACATGGCCATGGGCTGGGGATCTCCGCCCAGCAGCTTAAGGCTGTAGGCAATATTGCCGGCACAGCCACCAAAGTCACGGCGCAGTGTGGGCACAAGGAAGGACACGTTCAGGATATGCAATTGCGCGGGCAATATTTGCTCGGCAAAGCGCCCCTCGAAGGTCATGATGCTGTCAAATGCCAGGGAACCGCAGATCAGGGCAGCCATAGGGTCAGGGGTGGGAAGTAAAAAAACTCAGGGGTAAAAGGCCAGCAAGCGATAACCGGCCACCTGCGCCGCACCCTGCATGACCTGCATGGGCACAGAGGCGCTCCATGTGGCGCCGGGCGCCAACTGGGCTGGAGCGCCCAATTCGTCACGCAGCAACACACGACGCAGCAAGGTCTGATCCTGTGCATCGGTCAATGTCAGCTCCAGTGCGGGCATGGCCACTGCAAACGTCGCATTGTTCTTGATGGCCATTTGCAACTCGTAGCTCGCATCGTCGTGGCGCGGCTTCAGAAAGGACGAGCTGTCGATCACCACGGCCTCGATGCGCTGTGGCGCGTCCAGGGTGCACCCCAGGGGCTGGCACAGCTGCTCGAGCAAGGTGCGCATTGCCGGGTTGCGTGCAGCGATCAGTTCGCGCTCTTGCAGCGTCATCTGCAGGCTCAGCGCCAGCAAAAATACCAATCCCAGCATCACCAAGGCAGCTCGCACCACGGGCTGGCGCCAGAACGCCTTGCGCCGCGCCGTCGCAACAAAGCCGGGTTCTTCGGGCAATGCTGCTGTCTCGGCGTGCGCGGGGTCGGGGTCGGCAAGAGCGACGGTCGGCATCAGCGCCGCCTCTTCGGCCAGCAGGGGCTCGGGCTGCACAGGCTCCAGCACCTGCAGATCGGGCTGTTCAGCTTGTGCAGGCTGCTCATCACTGTTCTCGGAAGCCGCTGCGGTGGGCTCCTGCGGCAACGGCGTGGGCGCGCCCTCTGCACCGGCCTCGGGCGCCACGGGTGCCTCAGCGACGGTGTCCTCCGGCCACCCGGAATCACTCTGCTGCGCACCGGGCAGTTCATAACCCTGGATCTCCTGCAGCGGTGCTGCAGGTGCCATCAGAGCTTGCGCCGACGATTCCTGCCTGAGCAGGGACGACAGCACAATGGGTTCATGTGTGTCGTCAGCATGGGCGGGCGTACCGGCATGGGCCCGCACCTCGGCGTACCGCGGCGTGTCCGCACCCTCCGGTACGGCGCCTGTCATGACAGACGGTTGATTAAGTTCCTGCCCTTCCGCTGCCTGCGGTGGCGCCAGATCCGCGGGCGGCCCTTCGGGCGTGGCCGATGGTTCAGTCCCTCGGGCACTGCCCCAGACATGAACGCTGTCCGGCGTTAGGGCGCCGCTCTGCTGGGGTGCATGCAGGCCGTGCAGCGGCATCTCGGGCAACAGGGGTTCGGATTCGTCCATCAGCAAATGCTCGGACGCGTCGAACACCTCCTTGCATTGCCCGCAGCGCACCCAGCCGTCAGATATCCGCAGCTGATCGGCAACCACCTTGAAGGCTGTTGCGCAGTGGGGGCAGCGGGTGATCTGGCTCATCGGCTGTGGATTGTAGGTGGCGACCAGAGGCCCACGCGAGGCGCGCGCGCCTGCCGCTCAGCGCCGCGCGGTCATCAGAATCCAGCCGTCCTCGCTGTCTGCCACCTGCAGCGGCAGCCATGGTGCGTAAGCCTGCTGCAGCTCCTCGGCCTGGCGTTCCAGAATGCCAGCCAGCACCAAATGCCCGCCACGCGCCACATGCGCGCACAACAAGGGCGCCAGCACCTTCAGCGGCGTGGCAAGAATATTGGCCAGTACCGTTTGATATTCGCCCCGCGCCTGATCCGGCAGGCCGGCGTTCAGCTGCACGCCATTGGCCTGGGCGTTCTGGCGCGTGGCTTCCACGGCCGCGGCATCAATGTCCACGGCATCGATGTCGGAGGCGCCAAACTTGGCAGCACCCATGGCCAGAATGCCGGAGCCACAGCCATAGTCGAGCACGCGCCCGAGCGCCCGAACTCCATCAGCACCACCCTGGCGCGCAATCCAGCGCAGGCACATGCGTGTCGTGGGATGGGTGCCGGTGCCGAAGGCCAAGCCCGGATCCAGCCGAATGCTGCGCAGTGCGGCTGCGGGCAGCTCGTGCCAGGTCGGGACGATCCAGAAGTCCGGCGTGATCTCCACCGGCTCGAACTGCGACTGCGTCAGCCGCACCCAGTCCTGCTCCTGCACGGCTGCGATACCCAGCACGCTGCAGCCGGCGAAGAAATCCTGCACCTGCAGCAGCTGCACGGCCTCATCGGCCGCCTGCCGGGTGGCAAACAACGCCGTGATGCGGCTGCGCTGCCAGCCCTCGCGCGGCGCGGGCATGCCGGGCTCGCCGAACAGCGCCTGCTCGGCATCGGTCTGGGCGTCGGCGTCCTCCACCGACACGCTCAGCGCCTCCAGCGCATCAAAGGCCTCGCTCAGGGTCTCCACCCGGTCTTCGGGGCATAGCAGGCTCAGTTCAAACATGGGGCACACCTTCGCGTCGTGCAATCAAGAAAAAAAATGCCGGCATCTGTCGCCAGAAGCCGGCATTGCCGTGAATGGGGCGGGCCATCAGCGCTTGCGCTGCGCCAGCCACTCCTCAAGGTAGTGGATGTTGGTGCCGCCGGCGACGAACTTGGCGTCCACCAGCAGCTCGCGGTGCAGATCCACATTGGTGTTGATGCCCTCGATCACCGTCTCGGACAGCGCCGTGCGCATGCGCGCCAGGGCCTGCTCCCGCGTGTCGCCATGCACGATGATCTTGCCGATCATGGAGTCGTAATTCGGCGGCACGTAGTAGTTGGTGTAGGCATGCGAGTCCACGCGCACACCCGGGCCACCCGGTGCATGCCACATGGTGATGCGGCCCGGCGAGGGAATGAACCGGTATGGATCCTCGGCATTCACGCGGCATTCGATGGCGTGGCCCTGGATCTGGATCTGGCGCTGGGTGAAGGGCAGCTTCTCGCCGGCCGCCACCATGATCTGGGTGCGCACGATGTCCACGCCGGTGATCCACTCGGTGACCGGGTGCTCGACCTGCACGCGGGTGTTCATCTCGATGAAGTAGAACTCGCCGTTTTCGTACAGGAACTCGAAGGTGCCCGCGCCGCGGTAGCCGATCTTCTTGCAGGCCGCGACGCAACGATCGCCGATGCGTTCGATGAGCTTGCGCGGAATGCCCGGGGCCGGCGCCTCTTCGATGACCTTCTGGTGGCGCCGCTGCATGGAGCAGTCACGCTCGCCCAGGTAGACGGCGTTACGGTGCTTGTCGGCCAGCACCTGGATCTCGATGTGGCGCGGGTTCTGCAGGAACTTTTCCATGTACACGGCCGGGTTGCCAAAGGCCGCGCCCGCTTCCGCCTTGGTCATCTGCACCGCGTTCACCAGCGCCGCCTCGGTGTGCACCACGCGCATGCCGCGCCCGCCGCCGCCGCCGGCGGCCTTGATGATCACCGGATAGCCGATGCTCTTGGCGATGCGGCGGATCTGCACCGGATCCTCGGGCAGCTCGCCGTCCGAGCCCGGCACGCAGGGTACGCCGGCCTTGATCATGGCCTGTTTGGCCGACACCTTGTCGCCCATGGTGCGGATGTTCTCGGGCGTCGGGCCAATGAACTGGAAACCGCTTTTTTCGACCCGCTCGGCAAAGTCGGCGTTCTCCGACAGAAAACCATAGCCGGGATGGATGGCCTCGGCATCGGTGACCTCGGCCGCCGAAATGATGGCCGGCATGTTCAGGTAGGACAGCGGCGAAGGCGCCGGGCCAATGCACACCGCCTCATCGGCCAGCTTGACGTACTTGGCATCCCGGTCGGCCTCGGAATAGACCATCACCGCCTTGATGCCCAGCTCGCGGCAGGCGCGCTGAATCCGAAGCGCTATCTCACCACGATTGGCGACGAGGATTTTTTTGAACATAAGCGCAGACCCGCTTTATTCGATGATGAACAGCGGTTGACCGTATTCGACCGCCTGGCCGTTCTCGCCCAGGATGCGCGTGACGGTGCCCGACTTGTCGGCCTCGATCTCGTTGAGGATCTTCATGGCCTCGATGATGCAGATGGTTTCGCCTTCCTTGACCTGGCTGCCTACCTCGACAAAAGGCTTGGCACCAGGGCTGGAGGCACGGTAGAACGTGCCTACCATGGGCGACTTGACCGTGTGGCCCGCGGGCATGGCCGCAGCAGCCGGGGCCGGCAATTCGGCCACGGGCGCCGCGACAGCTGCCGCGGCGGCAGCCACCGGCGCCTGTTGCACGGGAGCGGCGACAAACTGCTGCACCACGGCCGTACCGCTCTTGACGATACGCACCTTGCCCTCGGCTTCGGTGATCTCGAGTTCGGAAACATTCGACTCGGAGACCAGATCAATGAGGGTTTTGAGTTTTCGCAAATCCATGGGAGCTCCAACGGCTAGAAACGGAATGGGGGGGCGAATTTACCCTAATTTCGGTCTATTTCACCGAAACAACCCCAAAAATCCACTTTCTCATGCAGAGGACCGGGGTTACACGCTCTTGAACCAGCTTTCCAGATCTTTCTCCGTCAACTGGCCTATTTTACGCTTCGATATGCTGCCATCTGCGGCAAACATCACCGTAAATGGCAGCCCTCCCTTGTCGTTGCCCAAGCCACGCGACAGCTCGGCTCCGCCGAGGCCGCCCAACACCACGGGAAAGTCCAGCGGCATGCGTTGCAGGAATTTTTGCACATTGGCCGGCTGATCGATAGCCAGGCCAAGCACCTGCCAGCCTTTGGCGCGGTGTTCGCCGTAAAAGGCGTTCAGCAGGGGCAGCTCCTGCACGCAGGGCGGGCACCAGGTGGCCCAGAAGTTCAACAGCAAGGGGCGGCCACGCATGGAGGCCATCTGCAACGTCTCGCCGCCAACCCCCTCGAAGCTGGCGTCCCACAGGGCCTGCGGCTGATCCGCCTGCGCGTCGGCGACCCGCAAGCGCCACGCGGCCAGGCCCGCCCCGGCCAGGCCGGCCGCCGCGCCGGCCCCCCACAGGAACAAGCGACGACGCGAGGCCTGCAGCGCCTGCGACGAATCAACACCAGGCTCGACGGATGAATGGCTCATGGATGCACCAAGGAAGTAGGGGATTGCTGCAGCAACCGGCGAACAGCATCGATGTCGCCCCGCGGCGTGCGGCCACGCCCATCGGGACGCAACGCGCCGCGCAGATCGTCCAGGTCATAGATCAACAAGTGCACACCGATCTCCTCGTTCAGCTCGCGGCTGTGGCTGCTCAGGCTGAGCACCTCGACCTGCTCGCCGCGCATGCCCTTGGTGCTGCCCGGCTCATAGTTCACACGGTGGTCTATCAGCGCGATTTCCGCAGACTTGGGATCGTCGCAGAACAGCGCAATGAAAATGTCGGACAGGCGCGTGGCCGTGCCATGCCAGACCGCGCCGCCCAGATAGGGGCGAAAGGCCTGCATGCGCTCCATCCACAACAGGGCCAGCTCGCGCAGAGCGCGCAACTCGCGCGGCTGGGTGTCGGCACAGAACAGCTCTATGTAGGCGCGCACCGCATCCTCGACCTGCTCGTTGTCGGGCAAGGGCGTGCGCGCGGGCAGGCCCAGCACCTTGACGGCGCGGCGCTTGGCCGGCCCCCAGTCCAACCCCTCCTCGACCACCAGGCGGGCTGCGGAGTTGGCAATTTCGGTAGCGAGGGCGTTTTCCATGGTGGCGACAATCCCGGACACGGGCCTCCATTGTGGCGTCAAGCCCAGGCCAAGACAGGGAATACCCCGTGCACGACACACCGGGTTTGCTGACACCCCCAAAGAATACTCCTAATTCGATAGCTATTTGCGCTGATTGCACAAGCATCAATGGCCATTTTTGTTCAAAATCCATAACCAGACGCCAGCTCCCTAGAATCACGCCCCATGCACATACATATCCTAGGCATTTGCGGCACTTTCATGGGCGGCCTGGCCGCCCTGGCGCGCGAGGCGGGTCACCGCGTCACCGGCTGCGACAGCGGCGTCTACCCGCCGATGAGCGACCAGCTGCGCGCGCTGGGCATAGAGCTGATCGAGGGCTATGGCGCCGAGCAGCTGGCGCTGGCGCCCGACATGTTCGTCGTCGGCAACGTGGTCAGCCGCGCCCGGCTGGCCGATGGCAGCCCGAAATTCCCGCTGATGGAGGCCATTCTGGACGCGGGCGCGCCCTATACCAGCGGCCCGCAATGGCTGGCCGAGCAGGTGCTGACCGGCCGCCATGTGCTGGCCGTGGCCGGCACGCATGGCAAGACCACCACCACCTCGATGCTGGCCTGGATTCTGGAATGCGCGGGCCTGGCGCCCGGCTTTCTGGTCGGCGGCGTGCCCATGAACTTCGGCATCTCGGCGCGCCTGGGGTCGCTGGCGGCGGGACAGGAGCGGCCACTGTTCGTGATTGAGGCCGACGAGTACGACACCGCCTTCTTCGACAAACGCAGCAAGTTCGTGCACTACCGCCCGCGCACCGCCGTGCTGAACAACCTGGAGTTCGATCACGCCGACATCTTTGACGATCTGGCGGCGATCGAGCGGCAATTCCACCATCTGGTGCGCACCGTGCCGCCCTCGGGCCGGGTGGTGTTCAACGGGCTGGAGGAAAGCCTGGCGCGCGTGCTGCACGCCGGCTGCTGGAGCGCGGTAGCCAGCTTTGGGGCGGCCGTGAGCGACTTCAGCGCACGCGGCGAGCCGCATGATTTCGAGGTGCTGCAGCGCGGCGAACCGGTGGCGCGTGTGCGGTGGGGGTTGAGCGGCACACACAACCAGCTCAATGCCCTGGCGGCGATTGCTGCCGCCGAGCATGTGGGCGTGGCCCCCGACCAGGCGGCCCAGGCGCTGGCGCGCTTCGAGAACGTGAAGCGCCGCATGGAGCTGCGCGGCCAGGTGCGCGGTATCAGCGTCTATGACGACTTTGCCCATCACCCCACGGCCCTGCGCACCACGCTCGATGGCCTGCGCCGGCGCGTGGGCCCCGAGGCGCGCATCCTCGCGGCCTTCGAGCCGCGCAGCAACACCATGAAGCTGGGCACCATGAAGGCGCAGCTGCCCTGGGCCTTGGCCTCGGCCGACCTGGCCTTTTGCCACACCGCCGGGCTGGACTGGGATGCCGCCGAAGCCCTGGCGCCGATGGGCGCGCGGGCCAGCACGGCGGCAGACGTTGACCAACTGGCGACCGACCTGGTGGCGCAGGCGCGACCGGGCGACCACATCGTCTGCATGAGCAATGGCAGCTTTGGCGGCATACACGCCAAGCTGCTCAATAAACTATCAAATTAATAGCTGTTGGCGCTTATCCATCAAGCGCAAACAGCCTATTTCATCCGAATTTTCAGAGTGTCAGAACGTGACGGCCATGGCCGCCACGTCCACCCGCACCACGGGACGGGTCAGCGCCGCGACGGTGGCGCGGGCAAACTGGCTGGACCACTGGCGGTCGGCCAGCAGCGTGGCGCCCGCGGCCTGGGCCACGGTGAGCACCTTGTCGGCCAGCAACACCTTGCCGCTGGCGCGCAGGGGTTCGCAGTCCAGGCGCGTGAACTCGTCATCCAGCCAGCGGCGGGCTTGCTCGTTGCTGAGGGTTGGGCCTTCGGTACTCAGGCGGAATTCCTGTCCGGGCGAGAGGGTGACCAATACTTCGCTCTGCATAGCTCGTCTTTCTTGAGATGGGTGGTGATGTGCCAGTGCAGCTTACACCGAACGGCGCGCCTGCACGGCGGACGCCAGCTCGGCCAGGCAGGCCACGGAATCGTCCCAACCCAGGCAGGCATCGGTGATGCTCTTGCCGTACTCCAGCTTTGCAGGGTCGTCCTTGCCCGGTGTGAACTTCTGCGCGCCGGCCTGCAGATGGCCCTCGATCATGACGCCGAACACGCTACGCGAGCCGCCGGCGATCTGGCCGGCGATGTCATGCGCCACGTCGCGCTGGCGCTCATGCTGCTTGCTGCTGTTGGCGTGGCTGCAGTCCACCATCAGCGAAGCCGGCAGGCCGGCAGCCGCCAGATCCTTGCAGGCGATGGCCACGCTCTCGGCGTCGTAGTTGGGCGCCTTGCCACCGCGCAGGATGACATGGCAATCCTTGTTGCCGGCGGTGCGCACGATGGCCACCTGGCCGTTCTTGTGCACCGACAGGAAATGGTGGCCGCGGCTGGCGGACTGGATGGCGTCGGTGGCGATGCGGATGTTGCCGTCGGTGCCATTCTTGAAGCCGATGGGCGCCGAGATGCCGGAGGCCAGCTCGCGATGCACCTGGCTTTCGGTGGTGCGCGCGCCGATGGCGCCCCAGCTGATCAGGTCGCCGATGTACTGCGGACTGATCACGTCCAGAAACTCGCTCGCTGCCGGCACGCCCATGCGGTTGATGTCGATCAGCAGCTGGCGCGCGATGCGCAGGCCCTCGTCGATGCGGTAGCTGCCATCCAGGTAGGGGTCGTTGATCAGGCCCTTCCAGCCCACAGTGGTGCGCGGCTTCTCGAAGTAGACGCGCATCACCACCTCGAGCTGATCCTTGTACTGCGCGCGCACCGCCTTGAGCTTTTGCGCGTATTCCAGCGCCGCCTGGGGGTTGTGGATGGAGCAGGGGCCGAGGATGACCAGCAGGCGGTCGTCCTCGCCGCTCATGATGCGCTGGATGTTGCGGCGCGTGTCGCCAATCAGCGATTCGACCTCGGTGCCGCGAATGGGGAAGAAGCGGATCAGATGTTCGGGAGGGGGGAGCACGGTGATGTCCTCGATGCGTTGGTCGTCGGTCTGGCTGGTTTTCTCGACGTTGGGATACCAGGCTTCGTGGCTCGAGGCAGATGCGGTCATGGGGCGATCCTTGTGGGTGGATAGGGCGTAGGTCGGGACAGGTTTGAAAACAAAAAAAACCGCCGGGCTTTGCAGCTTCGGCGGTTCTTGTGAGAAGGGGGCTCGGTCAGGGTGCGCGTCTACCTCTCTCATCCGCCATGGACAGAGAACCAAAAGTAAAAGTAAAACGCGCTGTTGACTGGCATGGCTTTCAATGTAGCATGATTTGCGGCACTGCAACAAAACCATGGTGTAGCCATGGCGCCACAGGTTTTGGCATCAGGCCGTGCCCCCGACGGTGATGCCGTCGATGCGCAGCGTGGGCTGGCCCACGCCCACGGGCACGCTCTGCCCCTCCTTGCCGCAGGTGCCAACGCCGCTGTCAAGGCGCATGTCGTTGCCGATCATGCTCACTTTTTTCAGCGACTCGGGGCCGCTGCCGACTATTGTGGCGCCCTTGACGGGGTAGAGAATCTTGCCGTTTTCCACCCAATAGGCCTCGCTGGCCGAGAACACGAACTTGCCGCTGGTGATGTCCACCTGGCCGCCGCCAAAATTGGTGGCGTACAGCCCCTTCTTGATGCTGGCGACGATTTCCTGCGGATCCTTGTCGCCGGCCAGCATGTAGGTGTTGGTCATGCGCGGCATGGGAATGTGGGCATAGCTCTCGCGCCGGCCGTTGCCGGTGGGCTGGGCGCCCATCAGGCGCGCGTTCATTGCGTCCTGGATATAGCCCTTCAGGATGCCATCCTCGATCAACACATTGCGCTGCGTGGCGTGGCCTTCGTCGTCCACGTTGAGCGAGCCGCGCCGGTCGGCAATGGTGCCGTCGTCCAGCACCGTGACGCCCTTGGCCGCCACGCGCTGGCCAATGCGGCCGGAAAACGCCGACGAACCCTTGCGGTTGAAGTCGCCCTCCAGCCCATGGCCCACGGCCTCGTGCAGCAGCACGCCGGGCCAGCCCGGGCCCAGCACCACGGTCATCTCGCCGGCCGGCGCGGGGCGCGATTCCAGGTTCACCAGGGCGGCGTTGACGGCCTCATCCACATATTTGCCGATCTGCTCGTCGCTGAAATAGGCCAGGCCGAAGCGCCCGCCGCCGCCGGCCGAGCCCACCTCGCGCCGACCGCCCTGCTCGGCGATCACGGTGATCGACAGGCGCACCAGCGGGCGCACGTCCGCCGCCAGCAGGCCGTCGGCGCGCGCCACCAGCACCACGTCGTACTCGCTGGCCAGGCCCGCCATGACCTGCACCACGCGCGGATCCTTGGCGCGGGCGCGCTGCTCGGCGCGCTCCAGCAACTGCACCTTGGCCGTGCTGTCCATGCTGGCGATGGGGTCGAGATGCGGATAGAGGGAGCGGCTTTTAGCTATTTTTTTAGAAGCTACTCGCGCTCTCCCACCCTTGGCTGCAGCCGAAATTGACCGCACGGTGCGGGCAGCATCGAGCAGCGAGGCCTGGGAGATGTCGTCGGAATACGCAAAGGCCGTCTTCTCGCCGCTGACGGCGCGTACGCCCACGCCCTGGTCGATGGAAAACGACCCGGTCTTGACGATGCCCTCCTCCAGGCTCCAGCCCTCGGCGCGCGTGTACTGAAAGTACAGGTCGGCGTCGTCAACCTGGTGCGCGCGGATTTCCGCCAGCGCGCGGGAGAGGTGGGATTCATCCAGGCCGAAGGGCGTGAGCAGCAGCTCGCGGGCCAGGGCCAGGCGTTCTATGGTGGGTTCGCGGGAGATCATGGGGCGATTGTAGGCAGGCGCCGCCAACCCTACGCCCGGTCTGGGCCGGCGGCTACAGCCCGCCCTGGAAGGTGTCTGGCGGATCCTCGTCGGGCTGGTGCTGGGCGCGCGCCACCGACATCAGCACCCCTAGCGCCAGCCCCAGCGTGACCATGGCCGTGCCGCCATAGCTGACAAACGGCAATGGCACACCAACCACGGGCAGGATGCCGCTGACCATGCCCATGTTCACGAACGAGTAGACAAAGAAGATCACCGCCACGGCGCCGGCCATCAGGCGGCCAAACAGCGTGCCGGCGTGGGCGGCGATCACCAGGGCGCGCCACACCAGCAGGATGAAGCAGCAGATCAGCACCAGGTTGCCCGCCAGGCCGAACTCTTCGGAGAAGGCGGCGAAGATGAAGTCGGTGGTGCGCTCGGGTATGAACTCCAGATGCGTCTGCGTGCCCGACATGAAGCCCTTGCCCCAGACCCCGCCCGAGCCTATGGCGATCATGCCCTGGATGATGTGAAAGCCCTTGCCCAGCGGGTCGCGCGTGGGGTCCAGCAGGGTGCAGATGCGTTGCTGCTGGTAGTCGCGCAGCACCGACCAGCGCACGCCGTCGGCGCACAGCTGGGGTTCATACCAGACGATGAGCGCAATGCCCAGCGCGCCCAGCAGCACCGGCGGCGCCACCAGCTTCCAGGGCAGGCCGGCAAAGAAGATCACCGACAGGCCGGCGGCCATGACCAGCAGCGAGGTGCCCAGATCCGGCTGCTTCATGATCAGCCCCACGGGTATCAGCAGCAGCACGCCGGCGACGATGAACTCCGCCGCGCGCAGCTGCCCCTCGCGCTTCTGGAACCACCAGGCCAGCATCAGCGGCATGGCGATCTTCATGATTTCACTCGGCTGTATCACCACGCCCACGTTGATCCAGCGCGTGGCGCCCTTCTTGGTGATGCCGAACAGCGCCACCGCCACCAGCAGCGCCACGCCCAGCGCATACAGCGGCACGGCCAGCACCATCAGGCGCTGCGGCGGCACCTGCGCCACCACGAACAGAATGCCCGCCGCCAGCAGCATGTTGCGCCCATGGTCATAAAAGCGCGTGCCATGGTCAAAACCCGAGGAGTACATGGCCACCAGGCCTATGCCCGACAGCAGCAGCAGCAGCCCGATCAGCGGCCAGTCGAAGCCACGGAACAGGGGCAGGATGCGCTGCGGCAGGGACGGCGTGTCGAAGGCGGAAGTGGACATGGGGCGCAATTATCGGCGGCCACATAATCCCCCATGACCACCACCCATCTGCTCTACCTGCACGGCTTTCGCTCCTCACCCCAGTCCGCCAAGGCCCGCCTGACGGCCGAGCGCGTGGCCGCCCAACACCCAGGCGTGTTCTTCTGGTGCCCGCAGCTGCCGCCTTCGCCGCGCGCGGCCATGGCGCTGGTGGCGGCCAGCATCGCCCATTGGCCCCAGGGCACGGGCATGGCGGTGATCGGCTCGTCGCTGGGCGGCTACTACGCCAGCTGGGTGGCAAGCCAGGCACGCTGCAAGAGCGTGCTGCTCAACCCCGCCGTGCAGCCGGCGCGCGACCTGGCGCGCCATATTGGCGAGCAGACCAGCTGGCATGACCCGGAGGAACGCTTTTTCTTCCGCCCCGAATTCGTGGACGAGTTGCAGGCGCTGGACGTGAGCCACCTGCCCCCGGCCGCGCCCGAGCTGCTGATCGCCGCCCAGGGCGACGAACTGCTGGACTGGCGCGAGATGGTGGCGCGCTACCCGCAGGCGCAGCAGCGCGTGCTGGAGGGTGGCGACCATGCGCTGAGCAGCTTCCCCCAGCAGCTGGCCGAGGTGCTGCGCTTCTGCGACCTGGCCCCGTAGACCCTGCAGGATCGACCCGCCGGCGGTGACAGTCCCCGGGGCCGGCACGCCGGCATGGGAAAATCGCCGGCTATGCATGCACTGTTCGACGACGCCGGCAAATTCCTCGCCGGCCGCATCCTCTCCGAAACCGACAGCTCGGCGCAGATCGAGCTGGACTCCGGCAAACGCGTCAAGGCCAAGGGCGCCAACATCCTTTTGAAGTTCGACAAGCCGGCCCCCGCCGAGCTGCTGGCGCAGGCGCGCGACATCGCCGCCGGCATCGAGCTGCCACTGGCCTGGGAATTCGCCCCCGAGGACGAGTTCGGCTTTGCGGATCTGGCGCGCGAGTACTTCTCTGCCAACTGCCCGGTGACCGAGCAGGCCGGCATGCTGCTGGCTCTGTTTGATGCGCCGCATTACTTCAGGCGCGCGGGCAAGGGCCGCTTCAAGAAGGCCCCGGCCGACATCCTGGCCCAGGCGCTGGCGGGCATCGAGAAGAAGAAGCAGCTCCAGGCGCAGATCGACGGCTGGGCCGCAGAACTTGCGGCCGGCAGCTGCCCGCAGCCGATACGCGAGCAGCTCTACAAGATCCTGTTCCGCCCGGACAAGAACACGCCCGAGTACAAGGCCGTGGTCGAGGCCAGCCGCGCCGCGCACAGGGCGCCGCTCGATCTGCTGCAGGCCGCGGGCGCCATCGACTCGCCCTACCAGTTCCACTGGAAGCGCTTTCTGTTCGAGAACTTCCCCAAGGGCACGGCCTTCCCACCACTTGCCGCGCCGCAGCCGCCACAGGACCTGCCGCTGGCCGATGTGCAGGCCTATTCCATCGACGACTCGCAAACCACCGAGATCGACGACGCCCTGTCGGTGCGCGGCCTGGGCACGGGGCAGGTCACCGTGGGCATACACATTGCCGCGCCCGGCCTGGCGATACAGCCCGGCGGCGACCTGGACAAGCTGGGCCGCCAGCGCCTGTCCACGGTCTACATGCCGGGCTACAAGATCACCATGCTGCCCGACGAGGTGGTGCAGATCTACACCCTGGACGAGGGCCGCGCCAACCCGGCCGTGTCGCTGTACGCGACCATCGACGAGGCGACGCTGGCCATCACCGCCACCGAGACGCGCCTGGAGCGCGTGCCGGTCACCGTGAACCTGCGCCACGACCAGCTCGACCACATCGTCACCGAAGCATGGCTGGGCGATGCAAGCATTCAGCATGAAAATACGCCGCAGGCCTTGCTGGAACTGCGTGAACAGCTATCTTTTTTATATCGTCTGGCAAAACAGCTCAAGGCCGGGCGCGAACAGGTGCGCGGCAAGCCCGAGACCTTCAACCGGCCGGACTACAACTTCCGCTTGAGCGCCGCACGGCCGCCCGAAGGCGCGAACGCCCCCCAGGGGGGCAGCGCAGCCAGCGCAGCGGCAAGCGTGGGGGGCGTCCAGCCTTGCAACGGCAAGGCCGAGCCCCAGGGCAGCGAGACGGTGCAGATCAGCACGCGCCAGCGCGGCGCGCCGCTCGATTTGATCGTGGCCGAGGCCGCCATCGTCGCCAACAGCCATTGGGGCCAGATGCTGGCCGAGCATGGCGTGCCCGGCATCTACCGCAGCCAGGCCAGCCTGGCCCCCGGCATCAAGGTACGCATGGGGACCAAGGCGCTGCCGCACGCCGGCATTGGCGTCAAGAGCTACGCCTGGGCCACATCACCGCTGCGCCGCTATGTGGATCTGGTGAACCAGTGGCAGATCATTGCCTGCGCGCGCCATGGCAAGACGGCCGCACTGGCCGCGCCGTTCAAGCCGAAGGACGCCGAGCTGTTCTCCATCATCAGCAGCTTTGACGCCACCTACGGCGCCTACAACGGCTACCAGGCCGGCATGGAGCGCTTCTGGACGCTGAAATACCTGCAGCAAAACGCCATCACCGAGCTGGACGCCACCGTCATCAAGGAGGGCATGCACGGCGGCTTTCTGGTGCGCGCCGACAGCCTGCCGCTGGTGCTGCCGGTGCTCGGCGCCCAGGGCCTGGCGCGCGGCGCGCGCGTGCGCGTGAAGCTGGGCGAGATCGACGAGATCACGCTGGACGTGAACGGCACGCTGATCGCGCGCCTGGACGACCCGCTGGATGCCAGCGACGACGGCCCCGTGGACGAGGACGAGGAAGACACCGTGGCCGGCCCTATCGCCATTGCCGTGGACATCAACGAAACCGATGGGGCGGGCAGCGAGCCTGGCACCGGCCAGCCGGGATAATCGCCCCCCGTGAACCTCACCCCCACGCTCCACCGCTTCGCGGGTCGCTGCCCCCCGAGGGGGCCGCTCTTTCATCTTGGGGCGGCCCGGCGATGAAAGTCCCCCCCTTCCTCCTGCGCCTCTCCACGCTGCAGATCGCGCTGGGCGTATCGATCGCCCTGCACGCGCTGCTGCTCTCGGTGCGCTTCATCGACCCGGAGCGCTTCAACCGCGTGTTCGAGGACACGCCGCTCGAGGTCATCCTGGTCAACGCCAAGACCAGCGAACGCCCGGACAAGGCCCAGGCCATCGCCCAGGCCTCGCTGGCCGGCGGGGGCGAGGCGGCCAAGGGCCGCGCCACCAGCCCCCTGCCCTACTCGGCCCTGACCTCCATTGGCGACGACCTGGAGGAAGCCCAGCGCAAGATGGATCAGATGCTGGAGCAGCAAACCCAGCTGCTGGCCCAGGTGCGCCAGCAGCTGGCCATATTGCCCCAGCCCGACCCGCGCAAGGCCAGCGAAAGCAGCGCCCAGGAACAGCAGGAAGAACGGCGCCGCCAGCTGGTCAAGCTGCTGGCCGAGATAGAAAAGCGCATCAACGACGAAAACGCCCGCCCGCGCAAGCGCTACATCAGCCCCGCCACGCGCGAGGAGGTGTACGCCGTGTACTACGACGGGCTGCGCCGCAAGGTCGAGGACAAGGGCACGCAGAACTTTCCCGAGCAGGGCGGCAAGAAGCTCTACGGCGAGCTGATCATGATCCTGACCGTGAACCACGACGGTCGCGTGCTGGAGACCGAGGTCGTGCAGGGCTCGGGCAATCGCCTGCTCGATCGCCGCGCCGAGGCCATTGCCCGCGCAGCCGGGCCGTTTGGTCACTTCGGCCCGGCCATGCGCGCCAAGGCCGACCAGATCGCCGTGGTCTCGCGCTTCAAGTTCACGCACGACCAGACCCTGGAAACCGCCGTGCGCTAAAGTGAAACAACACCCCCCTGTGCGGCTACGCCGCTCCGTGCAGCCGCCAGAGGCGGCAGCCCTTCGGGGCCGTCCAAGCCTGCGCAGGCAGGCTTGGAGCCGCGGCCCTCAGCCCCCGCTCTCGCATTGCTGCGCAATGCGGGCAGGGGGACGCCGCCAGCGCGGCGGGGTGGCCCTTGCGCGGCGGCCCTGGCTTGGGTGGCGCCAGTTTCATGCGTAGCGGGTTACGCAAAGTGCGATGAGAAACTAATACCGATGAGCACCACCCCCGACCTGTACTGCGTGATGGGCAACCCCATCGCCCACAGCCGCTCGCCCTGGATACACGCGCGCTTTGCCGAGCTGACGGGCCAGCAGCTGCACTACGAACGCCGCCTGGTGGCGCTGGACGGCTTTGCCCAGGCGCTGCGCGACTTTGCCGCCGCCGGCGGGCGCGGCTGCAACATCACCGTGCCCTTCAAGCTGCAGGCCGCAGACCTTGCCGACACGCGCAGCGCGCGCGTGCAACTGGCCGGCGCGGCCAACACCCTGGTCTTTGCCAACGGCCAGATCCACGCCGACAACACCGATGGCCTGGGCCTGGTGGCCGACATAGAGCGCAATGCCGGCGTGGCGCTGGCCGGGCGCGACCTGCTGCTGGTCGGCGCGGGCGGCGCCGCCGCCGGCGCGCTGGCGCCGCTGATCGAACGCCAGCCCCGGCGCATTGCCGTCGTGAACCGCACGAGCGCGCGCGCCCAGGCCCTGGTGGCCAGCCACACGGCGCTGGCAGTGCTGCACAAAACAGAGCTACTTGCGCTTGATATACAAGCGCCGGAGGCCGATTTTGATGTCATCATCAACGCCACGGCCAGCAGCCTGGCCGGCGGCGCCGTGCCCGTGCCCGCCAGCGTGCTGCGCGCCGGCAGCCTGGCCTACGACATGATGTATGGCCCCGCCGCCCAGGGCTTTCTGGACTGGGCGACCCAGCACGGCGCCCAGGCGCGCGACGGCCTGGGAATGCTGGTGGAACAGGCGGCCGAGGCCTTCCAGCTCTGGCGCGGCCAGCGCCCGCCCGCCGCCCAGGTGCTGCAAGAGCTGCGCGCGGCCATCGCAAAATGAAGCAACAACCCCCTGTGCGGCTGCGCCGCTTCCCCCTTCTCTCGCACCGCTGCGCGCTGCGGGAAGGGGGACGCAGCCCTCGCTGCGGGGCGGCCCTTGCTCGGCTGCCCCAGCCTGGGTTGCGCCAGTTGCATGGGCAGCGGGTACTGCGCAGCGCCGTGGATTACTGAAATGCGGGGCGTGCTGCGCTGGATCGCCCTGGTGCTGCTGGCCTTTGTGGCGCTGCAGCTGTTCTTCGTGGCGCGCATCGCCGCCATGGCCTGGCTTGACCCCGAATCCACCAGCTTCCAGCGCTCCGAGGCCTGGGCGCAGCTGCGCCAGGACGGCGGCCTGCACTGGCGCCAGCAATGGCTGCCCTACGCGCAGATCTCCGACCACCTGAAGCGCGCCGTGATCGCCTCCGAGGACGACAACTTCGTCAACCACGACGGTGTGGAATGGGACGCCATAGAAAAGGCCTGGGAGCGCAACGCCCGCGCCGAGGCCCAGGCCGCCGCCCGGCCCAACGCCCGCGCACCCAAAATCCGTGGCGGCTCCACCATCACCCAGCAGCTGGCCAAGAACTTGTTGCTGTCGGGCGAACGCAACCTGGTGCGCAAGGGCCAGGAATTCGTGCTCACGCTGGCGCTGGAGCAATTTCTATCCAAGCAGCGCATCCTGGAGATCTACCTGAACAACGTGGAATGGGGCGCCGGCATCTTCGGCGCCGAGGCCGCCGCCCAGCATTACTACCGAAAGAGCGCGCGCCAGCTCACCGCCCCCGAGGCCGCCCGCCTGGCCGTGATGCTGCCGGCACCCAAGCGCTTTGAGAAAACGCCGAATTCGGCGTATCTGGCGGGGCGCACGCGCACCATCATGGCGCGCATGGCAAGCGCCGAATTGCCATGAGCACGGGTCCAAAGATGCCCCTGGCCATCGAAACCCGCCACGGCGACGCTCGCCTGCGCAACTGGGTGGCCGCCCTCGCCGTGGCGCTGCCGCCCGCGCTGCTACTGGGCGCGCTACTGGCCGCCATATTGCCCGCCCCTTGGCGCAATGCGGCCGTGTACGCATCCCTGCTTTTCGTTCCATGTCTTTGGGCGGGCGCACGCATCGGCCCCACCCTGATCGCCCGTTATGACGACCAAGCGCTGCAGCCGCCCCCTGCCGCGGAACCGGGATTGCGGCAGGCACCAACGCTGGATGCGGCACAGCAGCGCGCGTGGGCGGCCCTTGAATCCTGGTGCCAGGCAGGCACAGGGGACGGGCGCAAGCCGTTCTGGCACCCCTGGCGGCTGCCCGATATACCCGAGCGCCTCGGCCTGGCCGTCATGGCGGGACGGGACTGTGATGGCGCATCCCACCTGGCCGCGGCCTTTGCGCGGCATCTCGACCGAGACGATGAACTCGCCGCGCTGTCCGCGGCTTCAAGGCTCAAGGGCTGGCAGCTCAAACTCGCCGTGAAGTGGCACGAGCTAAGGTGGTGGCGCAAGCGGCACCCGCGCCAGCCCTGGGACTGCGGCTACCTCGCGCCAGACCCCGCGGCACCAGATCGGCTGGCACGCTTCAGGCCGCGCCGGCCTACGCTGATCATCGCCAGCACGCTGCGGGGCGACAGTCTGGCGCAGACGCTGCAGACTCTGGCTGCGGCAAAGGCGGAATACCACCACCCTGTCCGACTGCTCATGCTCGACGCCGATGCCCAACCTTGGCCTGCGCGGGTCTATGGCCCAGGGCAGGTTACTTTGATTCAATTTGCCTCCTGACGTTTGTACATAAAGCCCCAACAGCTCTATTTTTAATAGCAATGAGAATCCTCGGCATCGACCCCGGCCTGCAGACCACCGGCTTCGGCGTGGTGGACGTCGAGGGCCAGCGCCTGGCCTACGTGGCCAGCGGCACCATACGCACCACGGGCCTCGCGCTGGGCGACCTGCCGGGGCGGCTCAAGCTGCTGTTCGACGGCATCACCGAGGTCGCCGCGCGCTACCGGCCCGATGTGGCGGCGGTGGAGATCGTGTTCGTCAACGTCAACCCCCAGTCCACCCTGCTGCTGGGCCAGGCGCGCGGCGCGGCGCTCACTGCGCTGGTCAACGCCGACCTGCCCGTGGCCGAATACACGGCCCTGCAGATGAAGAAGGCCGTGGTCGGCCACGGCCGCGCGGCGAAGTCGCAGGTGCAGGAGATGGTGCGCCGCCTGCTCACCCTGCCCGGCCTGCCGGGCACCGACGCGGCCGATGCGCTGGGGCTGGCCATTACCCATGCCCACGCCGGCACGGCCATGGCGCGCGTGGGGCAGGTGACGCAACTCTCGCGGCGCCAGCACGCCATGTACAAGGGCGGGCGCAGTTACTGAAACCGCGTCAGTTGCCACCTTCGCCTGGCGGCTTGGGCCCTTGTCCGGGGAGTGCTGGCGCTGCCTACAATGATTTCCCCTTAGCCTTTTTGGAGTCCCACGCCATGGCCCCCTGCGTCGTCCTGTGGCACTTCGCCCTGCCCGCTCCCACCGAAGAGCAGTTCATCCAGATCAGATCGCCAAACAGTCGGCGCCCAAGTTCCGCAAGCTCGGCTCAATAGGCCTGATCAGCAAGGACTACGTGCGCAACGAGCATGGCGCCGGCGGCCTGTACGTATGGGAAAGCCGCGCCGCAGCCGAGGCCTGGTTTACCGAGGCCAAGCTGCAGGAGTACACCACCCTGTTCGGCGCGCGCCCCACGCTGACCTGGTACGAGGCCAACCTGACGGTGTACAACAAGGCCGGGCAGACGCGGGTCAACGGCCAGCCGGTGGCCGAGGGTTGACGAGCTCTCCCTCCCCCCTGAGGATGTGCGCAGCCTCGAGGCTGCTTCTCCCTCACCCCTACCCTCTCCCCCAAGGGGGAGAGGGAGTTGAGACCCGCGTCAAATCAGCGTTTTGCGCTACTGAAATATGTAGGCACCCATACCCAGAGGGGAAGTGTCGGTATCACACCGGCTGGATAGGAATGTAGAACTCCCCGCCCGCGCGGTTGAATTCCTCGGCCTTTTGCGCCATGCCCTGGGCCAGCGCGTCGCCCTCGGCCACGCCCTTGGCGGCGGCAAATTCGCGCACCTCTTGCGTGATCTTCATGGAGCAGAACTTGGGCCCGCACATGCTGCAGAAATGCGCCACCTTGGCGGCGTCCTTCGGTAATGTTTCGTCGTGGTATTCCTGCGCGGTTTCAGGGTCCAGACCCAGGTTGAACTGGTCTTGCCAGCGGAAGTCGAAGCGCGCCTGGCTAAGCGCATCGTCACGCGCGCGCGCCCCCGGGTGGCCCTTGGCAACGTCGGCGGCATGCGCGGCGATCTTGTAGGCGATGATGCCCTGCTTGACGTCGTCGCGGTCGGGCAGGCCCAGGTGCTCCTTGGGCGTCACGTAGCACAGCATGGCCGTGCCCATCCAGCCGATCATGGCGGCACCAATGGCACTGGCGATGTGGTCGTAGCCGGGGGCGATGTCGATGGTCAAGGGGCCGAGGGTGTAGAACGGCGCCTCGTGGCAGGTTTTCAGCTGCTCCGTCATGTTGGCCTGGATCATGTGCATGGGCACATGGCCGGGGCCTTCGATCATGGTCTGCACGTCGTGCTTCCAGGCGATTTGCGTCAGCTCGCCCAGGGTGTGCAGCTCGGCAAACTGCGCCTCGTCATTGGCGTCGCTGGCGCAGCCGGGGCGCAGGCCGTCGCCCAGGCTGAACGACACGTCGTACGCCTTCATGATGTCGCAGATGTCCTCGAAGTGCGTGTAGAGGAAGCTCTCGCGGTGGTGCGCCATGCACCACTTGGCCATGATGGAGCCGCCGCGCGAGACGATGCCGGTGCGCCGCTGCGCCGTCAGGTGGATATAGGCCAGGCGCACGCCCGCGTGGATGGTGAAGTAGTCCACGCCCTGCTCGGCCTGCTCGATCAGCGTGTCGCGGAAGATTTCCCAGCTCAGGTCTTCGGCAATGCCGCCCACCTTTTCCAGCGCCTGGTAGATGGGCACGGTGCCGATCGGCACGGGCGAGTTGCGCACGATCCAGTCGCGCGTGGTGTGGATGTTCTTGCCGGTCGAGAGATCCATCACGTTGTCTGCGCCCCAGCGAATGGCCCAGACCAGTTTTTCCACCTCTTCCTCGATGCTGGACGTGACGGCGGAATTGCCGATGTTGGCGTTGATCTTGACGAGGAAGTTGCGGCCAATGGCCATCGGCTCCACCTCGGGGTGGTTGATGTTGGCCGGGATGATGGCGCGGCCCCGCGCCACCTCGTCGCGCACGAATTCGGGGGTGATGATCTTCGGGATCAGCGCGCCCATGGGGTTGCCGGCCAGGCGCTTTTCGCGCGCGGCGTCTGCCATGTACTGCGCCATCCACTCGCGCTTGCCGTTTTCGCGCAGCGCCACGTATTCCATCTCGGGAGTGATGATGCCCTTCTTCGCGTAGTGCATCTGCGTGACGTTGGCGCCGGCCTTGGCGCGCAGGGGCTGGCGTTGCAGGGCCGCGGCCTCTTGGCGCAGCTGGGCCAGGCGGGCGGCGTCCTCGCTCTTGCTGCCATCGTCCAGCGCCACGGGTTTGCGGCCCTCATACCGCTCGGTGTCGCCGCGCTCGGCAATCCAGGCGCCGCGCACGCTTTGCAGGCCCTGCTTCACGTCGATGATGGCGGCGGGGTCGGTGTAGGGGCCGGAGGTGTCATAGACGCTGACGACCTCGCCGTTGGTGAGGGCAATGTCGCGCACCGGCACACGCAGATCCGCGCGGCTGCCGGTGATGAAGGACTTGGTGGAGGCGGGAAAGGACTCGCGCGTGCGGGCGAGCAAGGTGGCGAAGCTGTCAGGGGCGTTCATGGCGGGCATTCCTCAAAGGCTGGGGGATGGAATGCTCCGCAATCGGCGGGACGAAGGCGCGCTCTACGGCGCACTCCCCCATCCCACTGCAGCTCTTCTTACGCTGGTACTAACCAGATCAAGTTCGCGGTTTTGGCGGGTTGGCCCACCATCTCAGCACGCCCAAACGTGCACCCCGGAGCAAGGCGCAGTATACGGCCTGGCGCGCCGCGCACTATATGCGTTCCAGTATCAACACCAGGAAGAACATGGCCGCCGCGATGGCGATCCACTTGATGATCACCAGCCCGAAGCGCTTGTAGCGCTGCTGGCCCGTGGCGGCGAAATAAGCGAATGCGACGCCAGCCGCGAGCAGCAGCAGCATCACGGCCCAGCGCATGATCAGCATGGCCGGCGACTCACCAGGCGCGCGCCGGCTGGGCAAAGCCCGCGGGTGCCTGGCGCTCGCTGTCAAAGCTGACGATCTCCCAGGCGTCTTCCTGCGCCAGCAGCGCGCGCAGCAGCTGATTGTTCATGCCGTGGCCGCTGCGAAACGCGCTGTAGGCCGCCAGCAGCGGCTTACCCACCAGGTACAGGTCGCCCATTGCGTCCAGGATCTTGTGCCGGGCGAACTCGGCGTCGTAGCGCAGGCCGTCGGCGTTCAGCACCTTGTAGTCGTCCATGACGATGGCGTTGTCCAGCCCACCGCCCAGCGCCAGGCCACTGGAGCGCAGCATCTCCACGTCCTTGGTGAAGCCGAAGGTGCGCGCGCGCGCGATGTCGCGGGCGTAGTTGCCGCTACCCAGATCAAACTCCACGCACTGCCCGGTGGAATCGACCGCCGGATGGGCAAAGTCGATCTCGAAGCGCAGCTTGAAGCCGTGGTAGGGCTCCAGGCGAGCCCATTTCAGCTGGTCGCCCTGGCCCTCGCGCACCTCCACCGCGCGCTTGACGCGGATGAAGCGCTTGGGCGCGTTCTGCAGCTCCACGCCGGCGCTTTGCAGCAGGAACACGAACGAGGCCGAGGAGCCATCGAGGATGGGCACCTCCTCGGCCGTGATGTCGATGTACAGGTTGTCCAGCCCCAGGCCGGCGCAGGCCGACATCAAATGCTCCACGGTATGCACCTTGGCCCCGCCCGCGCCGATGGTGGAAGCCATGCGCGTATCCACCACCGCCTGGGCGTTGATGGCAATGTCCACCGGCTCGGGCAGATCGACGCGGCGGAACACGATGCCCGTGTCTGCTTGAGCCGGGCGCAACGTCAGCTCGACCCGCTGGCCGCTGTGCAGACCCACGCCGACGGCACGGGTCAGGGTCTTGATGGTGCGTTGCTGGAGCATAACCTTGCGATTTTAGTCGGCGCTCCTCAGTCTTGCTGCCGCCTTGGGGCTTTCCCCTCGATGCTTGACTTGAGTGCTTGAATTTCAGTACTTGAATAAAACCACCTGCGGACTCACCAGCTCTTCTTCCAGCAGCTTGAGCACGGCCGCTTTGTGCTGGGCCGTCATCTTGGAGGCATGGCTCGCCACGCTGATGGCTGCAACATGGTTGGCTTGCACACAGATGGCGACACCAACGCCGATCGCACCTGTCGTAAGCAGGTTCACGGTCTCGGAGCGGCGCAGTCTCCGCGTATGCACCACCATCTGCCGCAAGCGCTCCTCTGAGATTCCTGCCGCCTCGTAGTCAAGACTGCGGCGTTGGTATATCTGCTCGAGTTCTTTGTCGCGCAGGGTGGCGGCAAGCGCCAGGCTGGCCGTGCCCTGCCCCAACAGGCGGATCTGGCCCGTCATCAGACTATGTGCGTGCAATGGGTGGTCGCCTACTTCCACATGCAGGCAATGCGCAAAATCGCCGATGCGGACGATGAGAAATACCGAATCTCCAGTGCGACTGGCTATACGTTTCATCGCCGGGCGGCACGCCTCGAAGATGGGTGGTTTTGTCATGGCCGCCATGCCGGTGAACATGGCCTCCACACCTAGCCGATAGCGGCCGCTGTGTTCATCCCTCGCGGCAAACCCTGACTCGGTCAACACCATCAGCAGCCGCCTTGCTGTCGTTCTATTGAGACCGGACAGCTGCGCCAATTCATTGATGGCCAAGCCTTGGACGTGGTGGCAGGCAATCAAGCGCAAGACAGCAACCAGGCGCGCGGGGCTTTGCGCTCCGGGAAAACCTGAGTTCATATCGTGAACAAGCTGCCCGTCTACCTTTGTCATCCCAGCGCTCCCGGCCCATAGTGCATTGTCCCGGCCCATAGTGCATTGGTCAGCCCCGTTGTCCCCGGGGCGTCAATACAGCTTCAGAAAACATGGCACCCGTCAGCAGGAGTATGAGATGAGCACTTACCGGCCCGTACACACCCCCCACATACCACCCGTCGTTGACGATGGGAAAGCGCCCCGCTGGACACGGCGCCCCCCGCAGTCGAACTGGGGAGACTTTGGCCCGGAAGATCAATATGGCCGCCTGAACTACCTGGACGCGGAAAAGGTGAAGCAAGCCGCGCAAGAAATCCAGACCGGGCAGCGTTTCTGTCTGAGCCTACCGTTGAACCTGCCCGGCGGCAATGCCCTCAATCCACGCCGCCACCCCCCCGTCATCAAGCCCTCCATGCGCCCGCTGGGCCCCGGAATGAATTTTGCGTTGTCACAAGAAAACCCAAACTACACCGACGTGGTAAGTGACGACTACGCACAAATTTACCTGCAGTACTCGACCCAATGGGATGCTCTGTCGCATGTCGGCAGCCATTTCGATATCAATAGCGACGGCATCGACGAACTGGTCTATTACAACGGCTTTCAGGCGGGCATCGACATTCTGGCGCCCAAGGACTTGCCCGGCATGGATGGCCAGTCACGTGCCAAGGCGCTGGGCGTGGAGCGCCTGGCCGAGCAGGCCATCCAGGGCCGCGGGGTATTGGTCAATCTGCGCAAGCATTTTGGTGATGGTCACACCCTGGTCACCGGCAAGATGCTCAAGCAGGTACTGGAGCGTGACGGCATTGAGATCAGTAAGGGTGACATCGTGGCGCTGTACACCGGCTTTTCCGAGCTGCTCATAGCCTGCAACGGGCAGCCCCGCGCCGACATGGCCGAGACTGTCTGCGCGGTACTCGACGGCCGCGACCCGGAGCTGCAGCAATGGATCATCGACAGCCACATCGCTTGCCTGGTGGCAGACAACTATGGCATCGAAGCCGTTCCCGGCCGCCCCATGGACGGTTCCTGCGCCTTCCTGCCTCTGCATGAACTGTGCCTGTTCAAGCTGGGCATGCCGTTTGGGGAGTTGTGGTACCTACACGAGCTGGCGCGATGGCTTGAAAATAAAGGGCGCTACCGTTTCATGCTTACCGCTCCCGCCTTGCGCTTGCCCGGCGCGGTGGGATCTCCAGTGACGCCGGTCGCCACGGTATGAGGATGGCATCCATGACCAAGAGCGCAGCAACAACCCCCATGGCTACGCGCCCCGCCACCCTGAGCGGCATGCTGGCCTCGGCCCCCGGCGATGCGATTGCACTGACCTTTGAAGGTCAAACGCTTACCTACGACGAGTTGCGCGATCAGGTGGCGCACATGGCCAGTGGCCTGCGCCAACAAGGGTTGCAAGCCGGCGACGTGTTGGGTATCTGGCTGCCCAACACACCACGTTGGCTGATCCTGCACCTGGCCTGCGCCTCACTGGGCGTGGCCAGCCTCAGCCTGAATCTCAAACTCGGAGTGAAGGAGCTTGTCAGCTTCATAGACCGCTCCCAATGCAAAGCCTTGGCGTTTGACCGCGACATCGTGAACGCGCACGCACCAGTCAATGATGCACAAGCTGCGCACAACGCTGCCTTTTTGGCTGGTAACAGCCTGGCGCAGGTGTGGCAACAACATGCTGGCTCGTTACGCTGGTTGGTTGATGCGACGGTGAACACGGCGGCTGTTAATGCTCCTGGTTGGCCGGCATTGGCCGAGCAGATTCCCAGTGTCACGCACTGCACGCCCATGTGGGCCGCTTGGACATCCTTGGAGACAACACCCGTTGCTACGGTAGCGGACGATTCGGCAACTCTTGCACAAAGGCCCTGCATCATCCTGTCATCGTCCGGGACAACCAGCATGCCCAAGCTGATTGTTCACAGCCAGTCCAATGTCGCCCTGCATGCGCAGGATGCAGCGCCTGCCTTCGGGGCCGATGCCAGTTGCAGCACCTTGCTGGCGTTGCCCATATGCGGCGCCTTTGGCTACACCGCGGCGATGATGACGCTGGCAGCCGGTGCCACGCTGGTGCTGCATGAAGTCTTCCAGCCCGCGCAGGCAGCGGTCACCCTGCAGCAACTCGCCATCACACACATGTTCGGTACCAACGACATGGTGGACAAAATGATCGCCCCTCTGACCGCAGGCTGGCAGCCCAAAGCTCTGCGATTTTTCGGCCATGCCAACTTCGTGCCTGGTCTCGATGAGCTGCCCGCACAAGCCCAGCGCCTGGGCATACCCATGGTGGGTTGCTTTGGTATGAGCGAAATCCTGGCGCTGTTCGCCCACCAGGATCCGGCCGCCCCCCTGGAACGCCGTGCCCAGGCTGGCGGTATTCCCGTCACAGCCACAGCCCAGGTGCGCGCCCGCCTGGTTGAGACAGGTGAGCTGGCTGCCCCTATGGAGCCGGGGGAGCTGGAATTTCGCGGACCCTACATGATGCAGGGCTACCTGGGCAACGCCGAGGCCACAGCCAAGGCATTCACTGACGACGGTTTTCTGCGCTCTGGCGATCTGGGTTATGTCAATGGCGATGGCGGATTCACCCATGTCTCGCGCCTGGGCGATGTGCTGCGCATCGGGGGTTTTTTGGTTGACCCTGCGGAGATTGAAGAGGCCGTGCTCAGCGCCAGTGGTGCCAATGCCTGCCAAGTGGTTGCAGTAAATGCGGCAGGCAGTTCACGGCCGGTAGCGTTTGTCGTTCTTGATACGGGCAGTGCCATTGACGAAGACGCCATCAAGACCCAACTGCAGCAACAGATAGCGCGCTACAAGGTGCCGATTCGCATCCTCACCGTAGAGAGCTTTCCCTACACCATGGGACCCAACGGCATGAAGGTGAAACGCAATGAGTTGCGGGATCTCGCACAGACACTGCTTGCACAGGAGGCTTCAAAGTGAAGCCGAGTTGGATCCTTTGCCAACACCCTGTGTCATGCCCGGCAGCTCTGTGCCTTCAGTGTGCAGACCTATTGGCGCCCCGGATTAGCTGAAAGGCATGGCATGACGACCACCAACGCCAACCAGCGCATTCTCATCACGGGCGCCAGCCGTGGCATTGGCCGAGCCGCCATGCGCTATCTTGCCCATGCGGGCTACCAGGTCGTAGGCTTGGCACGCCACGCACCTAGTGATGCCCAGTCAGGCGAGTGCTTTGTGCAGTGCGATCTGGCGGATCTGGAGTCCGCACGTCGGATAGTCGAAAGCCTGGCCCGGGAGGGAGCTTTCTATGGGCTGGTCAACAACGCTGCCATTGCCCACACCACGAGCATCGCCGACACACGCATAGCCGACATGAACCAGGCCATGACCTTGAACGTGAATGCAGCACTGGTCTGCCTGCAGGCCTTGATGCCCGGCATGCAGCAGGCGGGCATCGGCCGGGTGGTGAATATCTCTTCACGTGCCGCGTTGGGCAAACCAAATCGCACGGCATATAGCGCAACCAAGGCAGCCCTGATTGGCATGAGCCGCACCTGGGCACTAGAGCTGGCGCCGCACAACATCACGGTCAACGTGATCGCCCCCGGACCAGTAGCTACGGAGCTGTTCAAACAAGCCAGCCCTCCAGACGCTGAGCAAACCCGCGCCCTGCTGGCTGCAGTGCCGCTGCAACGTGTATCGGAGCCGGAAGAAATCGCCCATGCCATCGGTTTTTTGCTGCATCCACTCAGTGGATATATGACCGGACAGACCTTGCATATCGACGGTGGCCTGACCATCAGCACCACCAGGCTGTAAGGCCCGAAAGCGCACCCAATCCTCTCGCGACAGCCATTCATTACAACCCACCAAAGGAGACGACATCATGTTTATCAAACACCATTGCGCACTGGCCATTGCAACACTGCTGTGCACGGCCGTACAGGCCCAAGGCAATCAACCCGTGCGCATCGGCCTGATCGTCGATCAGTCCAGCGTCTACTCCGCCGCGACGGGCAAGGGCAGCATCACCGGTGCCCAGATGGCGATCGAAGAACATGGTGGCAAGGTGCTCGGGCGCCCCATTGAGCTACTGAACTTCGATCACCAAAGCAAGGCCGACTCCGCCGCATCGAAAGCCAGGGAGTGGTATGACAACGGCATCGATGCCATCCACGAGGCGAGCGGCTCTGCCGCGGCACTGGCGGTGCTGACCGTAGCCAAAGAAAAGAACAAGGTGCTGGTGATGAGCGGCCCAGCCAGCGACCGCATCACGGGTGACATGTGCGCACCCACCGTCGCGCATTGGGCCTACAACTCCTATGCGCTGGCGAACACCGTTGGCAAGGCGGCGGCCGAGCGTTTTGGCAAGAACTGGTTCTTTATTGCCGCCGATTACTCTGGCGGCCAGGATGTGGTCAAGGCCACGACCCAGGCCATCGCCACCGTCGGCGGCAAGGTCATAGGCGAGGCCAAACACCCGCTGAACGCATCCGATTTTTCCTCAGCCGTAGTGCAGGCGCAGTCCACTAAAGCCGACGTCATTGGTTTGGCCAATTTCGGCAATGATCTAGTGAACTCCATCAAGGCAGCGCGCGAGTTCGGCATCAAACCCGACGGCAAACAAAAACTGGCCAGCCTGCTGATGTACATCACCGATGTGCACTCGCTGGGCCTCAAGACCGCGCAAGGCATGCTGCTGTCAGAAGCGTTCTACTGGGACATGAACGATGAGACCAGGGCGTTTGCCAAGAAATTCTTTTCCAAGATGAACGCCATGCCCAACATGAGCCAGATGGGGGTGTATTCCTCGGTCAAGCATTACCTCAAAGCCATGGAGGCTGCCGGCTCCACTGACTCCAACGCGGTGATGACCAAGATGCAAGAAATGCCGATCAATGACGTTTTCGTCAAGAACGGAAAACTGCGCTCCGATGGAATGATGGTGCATGACATGTATCTCTTCCAGGTCAAGTCTCCAGCGGAGTCCAAGTATGCATGGGATTACTACAAGGTTCTGGGCTCGGTACCTGCCGACAAGGCCTTCATTCCATTGAGTGAATCTGCCTGTCCGTTGGTGAAAAAAAACTGACCCTTCGCAACCTGCCGGCTGGCACCGACAGCGCTTGATGCACCCGTTCCTCCCTGAACACAGGAGACAAACATCCATGCAGCCTTCTAAACTCAAACACACAGCCACCCTGGCGTGCATCTCTGCCTTGGCGGTACCGGCTTTCGCGGCCGAGGACTACCCCAAGAGCCCCATCACACTCGTCGTAGGTTACGGTGCCGGTGGCAGCACAGACGTCTGCAATCGTGTGTTAGCGCTGGACGTTGGCAAGCAGTTGGGCCAGCCTGTGGTGGTTGATAACAAACCAGGAGCTGGCTCCTCCCTGTCGATCAGCTTCATCATTCGACAGCGACCAGACGGCTACAGCATCGCATCACTATCCACGGGCGCCGTACTCAACCAGGTGCTTTCGCCGAATATCAAGTACGACGTCACGAAAGACCTCACCCCCATCGCCATGGTCGCCCAATATCAGGTGGGTGTCTTGGTTCGCGCAGATTCACCATATAAAACTATGGCCGACCTGATCGGCGCGTCCCAAAGTGCCAAGAAGCAACTGACCTACAGCACGGCAGGTATAGGAACACCGCAACATCTGACAGCAGAGCGGCTCGCGCAAAAGATCGCTGCGCAATGGGTGCATGCACCGTATAAGAGCGGCCCGGAAGCGATTACCGCGCTCATACGCGGCGACGTCGATTTCATGGCACAGACCGCTGAATGGGTGCCATATGTGCGCGACGGGCGCCTGCGCCTGCTGTCTGTGTTTACCGACGAACGCATCAAGGGCTTTGATGCGCCGACCCTCAAAGAATTGGGTTACGACCTTGTTGCTCCCAGCATCCTGGGTATCGCTGGCCCGGCGAAGATGGATGCCGCCATCGTCAAGAAATTGCAAGACGCGTTTCACAAGGCGAGCCAGACGGCTGAATTTCAAAGCTGTGCCGACCAGTTCGGCCTGAAGCCCGACTTCAAGGACGCCTCGACCTTTGGAGTCTTCTTGAAAGACACCCTAAGCAGTTGGACACCACTGCTCAAACAATTTGCCAACAAGGAATGAGTCGATGAGCGCTCAACACCCCCACAGCTCAACCTGGCTGGAGTGGCCATTTTTCGACGATAGTCACCGCCAACTCGCCGTGGAACTGGACACCTGGTGCCAGCAACACTTGCAGCACATTGACGAAGCCAATCTGCACACTGCATGCCGTGATTTGGTCTTCGCACTCGGACAAGGTGGCTGGCTGCGGTACAGCGTCATTGCGGGCGACAAAGGTCAATTTGGCGGCCAGGCTGCCGAACTAGACTCCCGCAGCCTGTGCATCATCCGGGAAACCCTGGCGCGTCACCATGCCCTGGCGGACTTCGCGTTCGCCATGCAAGGGCTGGGCAGTGGATCCATCTCCCTGGCTGGCAATGACGGGCAAAAGGCAGCCTACCTACCCGCAGTTGCCAAGGGCGCGAAAATCGGCGCCTTCGCGTTGTCTGAACCCGACGCCGGATCGGACGTGGCGGCACTGTCGTGCAAGGCCGAGGCCGATGGCGACAACTATGTCCTAAATGGCCGCAAGACCTGGGTTTCCAACGGGGGGCTTGCGGATTTTTACTGCGTGTTTGCGCGCACCGATGCCAATGCAGGTTCACGCGGCATTTCTGCCTTCATAGTAGAGGCTGACACACCGGGACTTAAGGTAGAGGAAACGATCAACGTCATGTCACCCCATCCACTGGCCACGCTTCTATTCGAGAACTGCAGAGTTCCACAGAGTTGCATGCTGGGCGCCCCAAACCAGGGATTCAAGCTGGCCATGCGATCGCTGGATATTTTCCGATCCTCGGTCGCAGCCGCAGCCATTGGTTTTGCACGCCAGGCCTTGCAGGAGGGCTTGCAACACGCCACGCAGCGCAAGATGTTTGGCCAGACGCTAGCCGACTTCCAACTCACCCAGGCGGCGTTCGGAGACATGGCCACCGCCATAGACCAAAGCGCTTTACTCACCTACCGAGCAGCCTGGGTGCGGGATGTGCAAAAGCGTCCCGCCACCGCAGAGACGGCAATGGCCAAGATGGCGGCCACTGAATCTGCTCAACAGGTGATAGACCGCACACTGCAAATGTTCGGTGGCAAGGGCGTGACAGTAGGCAACCCGCTGGAGCGGCTGTATAGAGACATACGCTCACTGCGGATCTATGAAGGCGCGACGGAAGTGCAAAAGCTCATCATCAGCCGGGAGTTGTTGAAAGCCTTTGCACCCCAGCCCAAGGCCTGAGCTTCGAAGCTACTGCCCAACAAAAAACCGGTGCCATGCACCGGTTTTTTTGAGTCTCAGACGCAGGTGCGTCTTGCGGTCAATCCGCCTGCTTGCGCAGAAAAGCCGGGATCTCCAGCTCGTCCATGCCGCCCGAGGACAGCGCATCCACGCGCGCCGTGGCAGCCGTGCGGTTGGTGCGCCAGACGCTAGGCACCTGCATGTTGCCGTATTCGGCCTGGACCGCTGCGCCGCCGAGCACGCCGCCGGGCACGCCCAGGGCGGCGCCGGCCATGGGCATCTGGTAGGCCACGTTGTCGGTGCCGGTGCGCAAGGAGCCCTGCACCACCTGCATGGTCTGGCGGCGCGCGTTGGCGCGCGACAGGCCGGTGGCGACCACGGTGACGCGGATATCGTCGCCCAGGCTGTCGTCATACGCGGCGCCGAAGATGACATGCGCATCGGGCGAGGCGTAGGCGTTGATGGTGTTCATCGCCAGGCGCGATTCGGACAGCTTCAGGCTGCCCTTGCTGGCCGTCACCAGCACCAGCACGCCCTTGGCGCCAGACAGGTCTATGCCCTCCAGCAGCGGGCAGGCCACGGCCTGCTCGGCGGCGATGCGGGCGCGATCCGGGCCGTTGGCGGTGGCCGTGCCCATCATGGCCTTGCCGGGCTCACCCATCACGGTGCGCACGTCTTCAAAGTCCACGTTGACCTGGCCGTACTCGTTGATGATTTCGGCGATGCCGCCGACGGCGTTCTTCAGCACATCGTTGGCGTGGGCAAAGGCCTCGTCCTGGGTGATGTCGTCGCCCAGCACGTCGAGCAGCTTTTCGTTCAGCACCACGATCAGCGAATCGACGTTCGCCTCCAGTTCGGCCAGGCCTTCGTCGGCATTCTTCATGCGGCGGCCACCCTCCCAGTCGAAGGGCTTGGTGACCACGCCGACGGTGAGAATGCCCATCTCCTTGGCCACCTTGGCGATCACCGGCGCCGCGCCCGTGCCGGTTCCGCCGCCCATGCCGGCGGTGATGAACAGCATGTGCGCGCCGGCAATCGCCTGGCGGATATCTTCCTCGGCGGCCTCGGCGGCCTCGCGTGCCTTCTCGGGCTTGCTGCCCGCGCCCAGGCCGTTGGTGCCCAGCTGGATGGTGCGGTGCGCGGTGCTGCGCGTCAGCGCCTGTGCATCCGTGTTGGCGCTGATGAACTCCACGCCCTGCACGTTGCGCGAGATCATGTGCTGCACGGCGTTGCCGCCGCCGCCGCCGACACCGATCACCTTGATCTGCGTGCCCTGGTTGAACTCTTCGGACTCGATCATTTCGATGGTCATGATGCTGCTCCTGTAACTACGTTGTGATGTGCAATTGCCAAAAATCGATACTTGTTGTTGTGACGCGTGATGCCGTCAGGGGGCGGGGCCGTACTTCGCCATCGGCCCCGCTTTCGACGCGGCGGCCCGGCGCGGGCCAGCCAAAGCAATGCGGCCGTCATGTCAGAAGTTCCCCACGATGAAGTCCTTGAAGCGGCCAAACGCCGTCTTCACCGAGCCGCTCTTGGCCGCCACCTTGAAGCCGCGCAGGCGCGCCAGGCGCGCTTCTTCCAACAGGCCCATGACGGTGGCCGCGCGCGGCTGGGCAATCATGTCGGCCAGCGAGCTGGAATACTTCGGCAGGCCGCGGCGCACGGGCTTCAAAAAGATGTCCTCGCCCAGCTCCACCATGCCGGGCATGACGCAGCTGCCGCCGGTGAGCACGATGCCCGACGACAGCACTTCCTCGTAGCCCGACTCGCGTATCACCTGCTGCACCAGCGAGAAAATCTCCTCCACGCGCGGCTCGATGACGCCGGCCAGCGCCTGCTTGCTGAGCATGCGCGGGCTGCGGTCGCCCAGGCCCGGCACCTCCACCTGGGCCTCGGGGTCGGCCAGCAGCTGCTTGGCAAAGCCGCTCTCCACCTTGATGTCCTCGGCGTCCTTGGTCGGTGTGCGCAGCGCCATGGCGATGTCGCTGGTGATCAGGTCGCCAGCAATCGGCAGCACGGCCGTGTGGCGAATGGCGCCGCCGGTGAAGATGGCCACGTCGGTGGTGCCGGCGCCGATATCGACCACGGCCACGCCCAGCTCGCGTTCATCATCGGTCAGCACGGCCTGGCTGCTGGCCAGGGGGTTGAGCATCAGCTGCTCGACCTCCAGGCCGCAGCGGCGCACGCATTTGATGATGTTCTCGGCCGCGCTCTGCGCGCCGGTGACGATGTGGATCTTGGCCTCCAGGCGCATGCCGCTCATGCCGATGGGCTCGCGCACGTCCTGGCCGTCGATGATGAACTCCTGCGGCTCGACCAGCAGCAGGCGCTGGTCGCTGGAGATGTTGATGGCCTTGGCCGTCTCGACCACGCGCGCCACGTCGGCCGGCGTGACCTCCTTGTCCTTCACCGCCACCATGCCGCTGGAGTTGAGCCCGCGGATATGGCTGCCGGTGATGCCGGTGTAGACGCGCTGGATCTTGCAGTCGGCCATCAGCTCGGCCTCCTTCAGCGCCTGCTGGATGCTCTGCACCGTGGCGTCGATGTTCACCACCACGCCGCGCTTCAAGCCATTGGAAGGCGCCACACCAAGACCGGCGAGCTTGAGCTCGCCACCGGGCAACACCTCGGCCACCACGGCCATGACCTTGGCGGTGCCGATGTCCAGCCCCACGACCACGTCTTTGTACTCTCTTGCCATAGTTCTTTCGTCCTGCCCTCAGTTGTTCTTTGCCGCCGCACGCGCCTTGGCCTCTGCCCGCTGCGCCGCTTGCGCGGCACGCGCCGCCGCTGCCGCCGCACGCTCGGCCGCGCGCTGCGCGGCAACACGCTGCGCCTCGTTGGCCACCGTGGTCACGCCGCGCAGGCGCAGCGCGTAACCACCGTCGTGGCGCAGGTCGGCGTATTCCAGAGCCTCCACACCGCGCCCCTGCTGCTGCGCCACGCCGGCCAGCGTGCCGGCCAGGCGACGCACGCGCTCCAGCACCTCATCGGGCTTGCCGCCGCCCAGCTGCAGCACGGCGCCGCTGGCCAGCAGCACGCGCCAGCCGCTGTTGCCGGTGAGCTCCAGCGTCTCCAGGCCGGCTCCCAGCGGCGCCAGCAGCGGCGCCAGGCGCCGCGCCATGTCCAGCATTTCGGCCGCGCGCTCGGGCGTCGCTGCCAGCAGGCGCGGCAGGCCGTCCTCTTCCACCTCGTCGGCATCGGCCTCGAAGACCTGGCCCTGGCTGTTGACCAGCGTGGCGCTGCCCTCGGCGCCCCAGTAGGCGGCCACGTCATGCTCCTGCAGATGCACGCGCAGGCCGCTGGGGAATTCGCGCCGCACCTGGGCGCTTTGCACCCAGGGCACCTGCTCGAAGGCGCGGCGCGCAGCCTCCAGATCGACGGTGAAGAAGTTGCCCTTGAGTTGCGGCGCCACGTTGGCGCGCAGGCTCATGGCGCTGGTGTGCGCCACATCGCCCTCGACGGCGATATGCGCTATGGAAAACGCTGGCTGGCGCAGCAGCCAGGCCCCGCCCGCCGCCAGCACGCCGGCGGCGCAGCCCAGGAACATGACCGTGGCGGTCATGTTCATGAGCTTGACGTCCAGCGGTACGGGCAGCGTGGCGTTCATGCGTGCTCCTGGGCTCCCGGCGCGCCAGCACGGCCCTGCAGCGCATCCAGCGAGGCGCTGGCCAGAATGCGCAGGCACAGGTCGGGATAGCTGATGCCGCTGGCCTTGGCCGACATGGGCACCAGCGAATGGCCGGTCATGCCGGGCGAGGTGTTGATCTCCAGCAGGAAGGGCTTGCGGTCGCCCTTGCGGATCATGATGTCGGCGCGCGCCCAGCCACGGCAACCCAGAGTGCGGTAGGCCTGCACCACGATGCGCTGGATCTCGCGCTCCTCGGCCTCGCTCAATCCGCTGGGGCAGTGGTATTGCGTGACGTCGGTGAAGTACTTGTTCTGGTAGTCGTAGTTGCCATCGGGGGCCACGATGCGGATCACCGGCAGCGCGCGCGCGGCGTCGCCCTGGCCCAGCACCGGGCAGGTGGTTTCGTCGCCGTCTATGAACTGCTCGCACAGCACCTCGGGGTCATGCTGGGCGGCCAGCAGATAGGCCTGCTCGCACTGGCCGAGGGACGTGACCTTGGTCAGGCCAATGGTCGAGCCCTCGCGCGAGGGCTTGACGATCATGGGCGCACCCAGCTCGGCAAAGGCCTGTGCCGTCTCGGCACTGCTGGCCACCAGGCGCCAGTCGGGCGTGGGCAGACCCTCGAAGCGCCAGATGCGCTTGGTCATGATCTTGTCCATGGCAATGGCCGAGGCCATGACGCCGGGGCCGGTGTAGGGAATGCCCAGGAGCTCCAGCGCGCCCTGCACCGTGCCGTCCTCGCCGTGGCGGCCATGCAGGGCGATGAAGCAGCGGTTGTAGCCGTGGGTTTTCAGCTCGGACAGGTCGGCATGCGCCGGATCGAAGGCATGGGCATCGACACCGCGCGCGCGCAGCGCCTGCAGCACGCCACCGCCGGACATCAGCGAGACCTCGCGCTCGGCCGAGGTGCCGCCCATGAGCACCGCGACCTTGCCCAGCGCGGGCGGGTTGATCTCCAAGTTTTTTTGGCTCATTGCGCCCGTCCTTCCTGCGCTGACAGCTCGCTTTTTTGTAGTAATTCAACGATCTTCGCGGGTACGCCGCCGATCGAGCCCGCGCCCATGCACAGCACCACGTCGCCATCCCTGGCGGCGCTGGCGATGCGCTGGGGCAGATCGGCGATGTCGTCGATGAACACCGGCTCCACGCTGCCGGCCACGCGCAGCGCGCGCGCCAGGGCGCGGCCGTCGGCGGCGACGATGGGCGCCTCGCCGGCGGCATAGACCTCGGTCAGCAGCACGGCGTCGGCGCCACCCAGCACCTTGACGAAGTCCTCGAAGCAGTCGCGCGTGCGGCTGTAGCGGTGCGGCTGGAAGGCCAGCACCAGGCGCCGGCCCGGGTAGGCGCCGCGCGCGGCGGCCATGGTGGCGGCCATCTCCACGGGATGGTGGCCATAGTCCTCGATGAGGGTGAAGCGCCCGCCGTCCTGGGTGCGCTGCTCGCCATGGCTTTGAAAGCGCCGGCCCACGCCGGTGAAGCCGGCCAGGGCGCGCAGCACGGCCTCGTCGGGCACGTTGAGTTCGGTGGCCACGGCGATCGTCGCCAGGGCGTTGAGCACGTTGTGCTCGCCGGGCAGGTTCAGCTCTACCTGCAGGTCGGGCAGCGTGACGCCGTTGCGCCGCAGCACGGTGAATTGCATCTGCGTGCCCACGGCGCGCACGTCGACGGCGCGCACCTCGGCATCCTCGGCCAGGCCGTAGCTGGTCACCGGACAGGTCACGCGCGGCAGGATGTCGCGTATGGCCGGGTTGTCCACGCACAGGATGGCCGTGCCGTAGAACGGCATGCGGTGAAGAAAGTCCACGAAGGCCTGCTTGAGCCGGCCAAAGTCATGGCCATAGGTCTCCATATGGTCGGCATCGATGTTGGTGACGACCGCCATCACCGGCAGCAGGTTCAGGAACGAGGCGTCGGATTCATCCGCCTCGACCACGATGTACTCGCCCCCGCCCAGCTTGGCATTCGTGCCGGCGCTGTTCAGGCGCCCGCCGATGACGAAGGTGGGATCGAGCCCGCCCTCGGCCAGCACGCTGGCCACCAGGCTGGTGGTGGTGGTCTTGCCATGGGCGCCGGCAATGGCGATGCCGCGGCGCAGGCGCATCAGCTCGGCCAGCATCACGGCGCGCGGCACGATGGGGATCTTGCGCTCGCGCGCGGCCAGCACCTCGGGGTTGTCCTGCTGCACCGCCGTGGAGGTAACCACGGCGTCCGCGCCCGCGATATGCGCGGCCGCGTGGCCCACATGGGTGGCCACGCCCAGCGTGCGCAGGCGCGCCAGCGTGGCGCTGTCGGCCAGATCCGAGCCCGACACCTTGTAGCCCAGGTTGTGCAGCACCTCGGCAATGCCGCACATGCCCGAGCCGCCGATGCCGACGAAGTGGATGTGATGAATGGCGTGTTTCATGCCAACTCCTCGCAGGCGGACACCACCTCGCGGGTGGCCTGGGTTTTTTGCATGTTTTTTGCCTTCAGCGCCCGCTCCAAAAGCGCGGAACGCTCCATATTTAATAGCATATCAGCCAAGCCGCGCGGCGTCAGGTCGGCCTGCTGCACCAGCCAGCCGCCGCCCGCATCGACGAGAAAGCGGGCGTTCGTGCTCTGGTGGTCGTCCACCGCATGCGGAAACGGCACGAACACCGCGGCCGCGCCCACGGCCGCGATCTCGGTGACGGTGCTGGCGCCGGCGCGGCAGACGATGACGTCGGCCTCGGCGAACGCCGCGGCCGTGTCGTCGATGAAGGGCGTCAGCTCGGCCTGCACGCCGGCGGCCTGGTAATTGGCGCGCAGCTGCTCGATCTGCCCTCCATTCACACCTTGGCCGCTCTGGTGTATGACCTGGGGGCGCTGCGCCTCGGGCAGCAGCGCCAGCGCCTGGGGCACGATGTCGTTGAGCGCGCGCGCGCCCAGGCTGCCGCCCACCACCAGCAGTTTGAGTGGCCCGGTGCGGCCGGCAAAGCGCTCGGCCGGGCCGGCCTGCCGCGTGAAGGCCGCGCGCAGCGGGTTGCCCACCCAGTGGCCTTTTTTGAACACGCCGGGGAAGGCCGTGAAGATGCGATCCGCCATGCTGGCCAGCACCCGGTTGGCCATGCCGGCCACCGAGTTCTGCTCGTGCAGCAGCAGCGGTTTGCCCGCCGCCACGGCCATCACGCCGCCGGGGAAGGTGACATAGCCGCCCATGCCGATGACGACATCGGGCCGCACGCGCCGCACCACGGCCAGCGCCTGCCAGAAGGCGCGCAGCAAATTCAGCGGCAGCAGTGCCAGCGTGATCACGCCCTTGCCGCGCACGCCGGAAAAGTCGATGGTCTCCAGCGGCAGGCCATGCTGCGGCACGATGCGCGATTCCATGCTGCCGGGCGTACCCAGCCAGTGCACGCGCCAGCCCCGTGCCGTGAGCTCCTCGGCCACGGCCAGGCCGGGGAAGATATGGCCGCCGGTGCCGCCGGCCATGATGAGGGCGGTCTTGGGGCTGCTCATACCCTGCCACCTCGCATCAAGAGTTTGTTCTCATAGTCAACACGCAAAACAACGGCAATGGCCACCAGGTTCATCAGAATGGCCGATCCGCCAAAGCTCATCAAAGGCAGCGTCAGCCCCTTGGTGGGCAACGCGCCCAGGTTCACGCCCATGTTGATGAAGGCCTGAAAGCCCATCCACACGCCCACGCCCTGGGCCACCAGGCCCGAGAACACGCGGTCCAGCGCGATGGCCTGGCGGCCGATCTGCATGATGCGGCGCGTGAGCCACAGGAACAGCAGGATGAGCACCAGCACGCCCACCAGGCCGAACTCCTCGCCGATCACCGCCAGCAGGAAGTCGGTGTGCGCCTCGGGCAGCCAGTGCAGCTTTTCCACGCTGCCCCCCAGGCCCACGCCGAAGATCTCGCCGCGCCCGATGGCGATCAGCGAATGTGACAGCTGGTAGCCCTTGCCCAGCGCATGCGCCTCGCTGAATGGATCCAGGTAGGCAAAGATGCGCTCGCGCCGCCAGGGGCTGGTCATGACCATCATGGCAAACGCCGCCACCAGCACGGCGGCGATCAGGAAGAACATGCGCGCGTTCACCCCGCCCAGAAACAAAATGCCCATGGCGATCACGGCGATCACCATGAAGGCGCCCATGTCGGGCTCGGCCAGCAGCAGCGCGCCCACCACGCCCACGGCCACGACCATGGGCAGCACGGCGCGAAAGAACCGCTCCTTGACCTCCATCTTGCGCACCATGTAGTCGGCGGCGTAGATCAGCACGGCGAACTTGGCGAGCTCCGACGGCTGGAAGTTCATGATGCCCAGGGACAGCCAGCGCCGCGCGCCATTGACCACCACGCCCACATGCGGGATCAGCACCGCGATCAGCAGCAGGATGGAGACTACGAAGAGCCAGGGCGCCATGCGCTCCCAGGTGTTCATGGACACCTGGAAGGCCAGCAGCGCGCCGACAAAGCCCACACCGATGGCGATCGCATGGCGCAGCACGAAATGGTGGGGCGCGATGTTGCCAAAGCGTGGGTTGTCCGGCATGGCAATCGAGGCCGAATACACCATCACCACGCTGAAGGCCAGCAGCAGCACCACCACCCAGCACAGCGCCTGGTCAAAACCCAGCACATGCGCCGGCGTGGCCGTGGTGCGGCGGTATTCGGTGCCGCCCACGCGCACCGGCAGCACGTCGGCGGACTCTGGCGGGCGCGCACCCGCCAGCGCGCGCAGGCGCTGCCACAGGCCGGGGCCGGCATTGGGACGTGCGGCGGCGCTCATGCCAGACCTCCATCCAGGCTCTGGCCCGCATCTTCGGCCAGGGCGTGCACCGCATCCACGAACACGCGCGCGCGGTGGGCGTAGTTGTCGAACATGTCCAGGCTGGCGCAGGCCGGCGACAGCAGCACGGCGTCGCCCGCATGGGCGCGCTGGCTGGCCAGCTGCACGGCCTCGGGCAGGGTGGCGGCATCCAGCAGCGGCACACCGCTGCCAGCCAAAGCGGCGCGGATCTGCGGCGCGTCACGCCCTATCAGCAGCACCGCACGCGCATAGCGCGCAATCGGCGCGGCCAGCGGCGAGAAGTCCTGGCCCTTGCCGTCGCCGCCCAGGATGACCACCAGGCGCCTGTCCGCGCCCAGGCCGGTGAGGGCGGCCACGGTGGCGCCGACGTTGGTGCCCTTGCTGTCGTCGAAGTACTCCACCTCGCGCAGCATGCCGACAGGCTCGACGCGGTGCGGCTCGCCGCGGTATTCGCGCAGGGCGTAGAGCATGGGCGCCAGCGGGCAGCCTGCGGCCTGGGCCAGGGCCAGCGCGGCCAGGGCGTTGCAGGCGTTGTGGCGGCCGCGTATGCGCAGGGCGTCGGCGGGCATCAGGCGCTGGACGTAGAGCTCGGCCTCCTGGGCATTGCGGCCGCGCCTGGCGGTCTCGTCAGCCTCATGCGCGCGCACCAGCCAGGCCATGCCGCTGACCACCTCGATGCCGAAGTCGCCGGGGCGCTGCGGCATGTCGGCGCCAAAGGTCACATGGGCGCGCGGCTGGGGCTTTTGCAGCTTGACGCGCACCGGCGGCGGCAGCATGGCCATGACGGCGGCGTCCTCGCGGTTGAGCACCATCAGCGCGCTGTTGCCAAAGATGCGCGCCTTGGCCTCGGCGTAGGCCTGCAGGCTGCCATGCCAGTCCAGGTGGTCCTGGCTGATGTTGAGCACGGCGGCGGCCGTGGGCTCGAAACCCTGCACGCCATCCAGTTGAAAGCTCGACAGCTCCAGCACCCAGACCTCAGGCAGATCGGCCGCGTCCAGGCGCTGGCCCAGGGTGTCGAGCAGCGTCGGGCCGATATTGCCGGCCACGGCCACGCTCTTGCCCGCCTGCTGCACCAGCAGGGTGGTCAGCGATGTCACCGTCGTCTTGCCGTTGGTGCCGGTGACGGCGAGCACGGCCGGCGCATAGCCATGGCTGGCGCGCAGTTCGCGCAGCGCCATGGCATACAGGTCCAATTCGCCTGCAACTCTTATCTGGCAAGCGCCAGCAGCTACTGTAACGGGAGCAATATCAGCCGGACTCAGGCCCGGCGAGCGGTACACGGCATGCAACGCGCGGCCCTCGACCAGGCTAGCGGCCAAGGGCCCGGCGATGAACTCCACCTGGGGCAGCTCGGCCTGCAGCAGGGCGAGTTGCGGCGGGGCTTCGCGCGTGTCGGCCACGATGACCTGGGCACCGCAGCGCACACACCAGCGCGCCATGGCCAGGCCGGAGGCGCCCAGGCCCAGCACCAGCACGCGCTGGTCGGCCAGCGGCGCCAGGCCCTCGCCGGGGCGGGTGGTGGGTGCGGCGGCGGGTAGTTCTGCAGCCGCGGCGGGCTCGGTCTCGGCCACGGGCGCGGCGGCCTCGGGTTCGTCGGCGGCGCCCACGTCGGCAAAGATGCGCGCGACGAACTCCCGGGCCTGCTCGGCGGCAGAAACGGGCGGCGCCTGCCAGTCGAGAGCGGGCGCGGCCGCCGGGGCCGGTGCAGCAACCGGCGCGGCGCCTGGCGCGGCTTCGGGCATGGAGGCCTCGGCCGGCAGCAGGGGATCGTGGTGCTCTGGGTTCATCGCAGTTTCAGCGTGGACAGGCCCATCAGGCACAGCAGCATGGTGATGATCCAGAAGCGCACGACGACCTGCGTCTCCTTCCAGCCGCTCTTTTCGAAATGGTGGTGCAGCGGCGCCATCTTCAGCAGGCGCCGGCCCTCGCCGTAGCGGCGCTTGGTGAACTTGAACCAGCTCACCTGCAGCATCACCGACAGCGCCTCGACGACGAAGATGCCGCCCATGATGGCCAGCACGATCTCCTGGCGCACGATGACGGCGATGGTGCCCAGGGCGCCACCCAGCGCCAGCGCGCCCACGTCGCCCATGAACACCTGGGCCGGATGGGCGTTGAACCACAGAAAGGCCAGGCCGGCACCGGCCATGGCGGCGCAGAAGATCAGCAGTTCGCCCGAGCCGGCGATGTAGGGAAACAGCAGGTACTTGGCAAAGCCGGCATTGCCCGTCACATAGGCAAAGATGCCCAGCGACGCGCCCACCATGATCACCGGCATGATGGCCAGGCCGTCCAGGCCATCGGTCAGGTTCACGGCGTTGCTCGCGCCCACGATCACCAGGTAGGTCAGGATCACGAAGCCCAGCACGCCCAGCGGGTAGCTGACCTCCTTGAAGAAGGGCACCAGCAGGCCGGCCTGCGGCGGCAGATCGAGCGTAAAGCCCGACTTGATCCAGGCGACAAACAGCTCGAACACGCGTGCGTTCGAGTTCTCGGAGATGCAGAACACCAGGTACAGCGCTGCGGCCAGGCCGATCACCGATTGCCAGAGGTATTTCTCGCGCGAGCGCATGCCCTCGGGATCCTTGTTCACCACCTTGCGCCAGTCGTCGGCCCAGCCGATTGCGCCAAAGCCCAGCGTGACGATGAGCACGATCCAGACAAAGCGGTTGGACAGGTCGAACCACAGCAGCGTGGAGATGGCGATGCACAGCAGGATCAGCACCCCGCCCATGGTGGGCGTGCCGCTCTTGGACAGGTGCGACTGCATGGCGTAGCCGCGGATAGGCTGGCCGATCTTCAGCGCCGTGAGTATGCGTATCACCTTGGGGCCGGCCGCCAGGCCGATGAGCAGCGCCGTCAGCGCCGCCATCACCGCACGGAAGGTGATGTACTGGAACACGCGCAGAAAGCCGAAGTCCGGCGACAGGCCTTGCAGCCATTGCGACAGGATCAGGAGCATGCGCCCTCCATGGCCTGCACCACCTGTTCCATCTTCATGAAGCGCGACCCCTTCACCAGCACGCTGCCCACGCCGGGCAGGGCCTCCTGCACCGCTGCCAGCAGCGATGCCATGTCCTCGAAATGCCGCGCCGCCGGCCCGCAGGCCTGGGCGGCATGGACGCTCAAGGCGCCCAAGGCAAACAGCTGCTCTATGCCGCTTTGGTGCGCATGCGCGCCGGCCTCGGCATGGAACTGCGGCCCCTGGTTGCCCACCTCGCCCATGTCGCCCAGCACCAGCAGGCGCGGGCCGGGCAGATCGGCCAGCACGGCTATGGCGGCGCGCACCGAGTCGGGGTTGGCGTTGTAGCTGTCGTCCACCACGGTAATGGCCCGGCCCTGGCAATGCAGGGCCAGCGCGCGCGAGCGGCCCTTGACCGGCTCGAACGCCGCCAGGCCGGCGGCAATGGCGGCCAGCGGCACGCCCGCGGCCACGGCGCAGGCAGTGGCCGCCATGGCGTTGGTGACGTTGTGCAAGCCGGCGATATGCAGGCGCGTGTCGAATGCGCCCAGGGGCGTGGCAATGCGCACGGTCCAGGCGCCCTCGTTCCACTGCGCGGTCTCGCAGCGCACATCGCCCTGCGCGCCAAAGCACAGGCAGCAGCGCTCACCCGCCAGCGCGCGCCACAGCGGCGTGTACTCGTCGCCGGCCGGAAACACCGCCACACCGTCCTGCGCCAGGGCGCTGATGACGCTGCCGTTCTCGCGCGCCACCGCGTCCACCGTGTGCATGAATTCCAGATGCTCGCGCTGGGCGTTGTTCACCAGGGCCACGCTGGGGCGGGTGATGTCGGCCAGGTAGGCGATCTCGCCCGGGTGGTTCATGCCCAGCTCGACCACCGCCGCCTGATGCGTGGCGGCGAGGCGCAGCAGCGTCAGCGGCAGGCCCACGTCGTTGTTGAAGTTGCCCTGCGTGGCCAGGGCCGCATCGCCCTTGTAGGCGCGCAGCACGGCGGCCAGCATCTGCGTGACGGTGGTCTTGCCGTTGCTGCCGGTCACGGCTATCAGCGGCAGATCAAACTGAGCGCGCCAGCCGGCCGCCAGCGCGCCCAGGGCCGCCAGGGTGTCGGGCACCTCGATGCCGGGCAGGCCCGCCGCCTGCAACCCGCCATGGGCAATGGCGGCGGCGGCGCCGGCCGCGCCGGCCTGGGGCAGAAAGGTGTTGGCGTCGAAACGCTCGCCCTTCAGGGCCACGAACAGGTCGCCGGCCTGCAGCGTGCGGGTGTCGGTGTGCACGCGCGCCAGCGGCGTGGCGCCGTCGCCCACCAGGCCCGCGGCCGGGATGCGGGCGCGCAGCAGCTCGAAGGCCTGCTGCAGCGTCATCATGGGGGGGTGGTTGGTGTGGCTCATGCCACGGCTCCTCGACGCGCCAGCGCGTCACGCGCCTGCGCCATGTCGGAGAACGGCTGGCGCTGGCCGGCCGTCTCCTGGTAATCCTCGTGACCCTTGCCGGCGATCAGCACCACGTCGTTGGCGCCGGCCTCGGCCACGGCCCGGGCTATGGCTGCGGCACGGTCACCTTCTGCGCCCACATGGGTGGAGGCAATCATGCCCTGCAGGATCTGGTGAATGATGGCGCGCGGCTCCTCGCCACGCGGGTTGTCGCTGGTGACGATGACGCGGTCGGCCTCGCGCTGCGCCACGGCGCCCATCAGCGGGCGCTTGGTGGCGTCGCGGTTGCCGCCACAGCCGAACACGCACCACAGCCGGCCACCGCGCTGCGCCGCCATGGGACGCAGCGCCGTCAGCGCCTGGTGCAGCGCGTCCGGCGTGTGGGCATAGTCCACGGCAACCAGGGGTTGGCCGGCAAAGGCCAGCTGCTGCATGCGCCCCGGCACGGGTGCCAGGCGCGCGCAGGCGGCCAGGGCCTGCGCCAAAGGCACGCCCAGCGCGCGCATGCAGGCGATCACGCCCAGCACGTTCGACACGTTGTACAGGCCGATCAGCTGGGTCTGCAGCGGCAGCGCCTGCCCGCCCTCGACCACGGCGAAGGCCAGGCCCGCGCCGCGATGCACGATGTCCTGTGCGGCCAGCCGCGCCGGACCCTGGATGGACACGCTCCACAGGTCCAGCGCGCGGCCCTGCAGCTCGGCATGCAGGGCGGCGCCCTGGGCGTCGTCGATGTTGATGACGGCAGCGCGCAGCCCCGGCCAGTCGAACAGCACGCGCTTGGCCTGCCAGTAGGCGGCCATGTCGTGGTGGTAGTCCAGGTGGTCCTGGGTGAAGTTGGTGAACAGCGCCACGCGCACCTGCGTTCCATCCAGCCGGTGTTCGGCCAGACCTATGGACGAGGCTTCGATGGCGCAGGCCGAGAGCCCCGCATCGGCAAACTGCGCAAACGCACGCTGCAGGCGCACGGGGTCGGGCGTGGTCATGCCGGTGCTGTTCAGCTCCGGCGGCACACCAATACCCAAAGTACCTACCAAGGCGCACCCATCAAGCGCAGGCAGCTCTTGTGCTGATAGTTGATTGAGCGCATCTGCCAGCCACCAGGCGGTGCTGGTCTTGCCATTGGTGCCGGTCACGGCCAGCACCTGCAGGCGCTCGCTGGGCCGGCCAAACCATTCGGCGGCGATCAGGCCGGTGGCGGCCTTGAGGCCCGGCAGCGCCGCGACATGCACACCGGCCAGGGCGAAGGCCTCCACCCCCTGCTGCTCCACCAGGCAGGCGACGGCGCCGCGCGCCAGGGCGTCGGCCACATGGGCGCGGCCGTCGGTGGCGGCGCCGGGCCAGGCGATGAAGGCGTCGCCACTCTGGATCAGGCGGCTGTCGGTCTGCAAGGTTCCGGTGACGCGCGCGCGCAGCCAGGCAACAGCCTCGGCTACGGATGCCAGGGGGCGCGGCCGGCTCACAGCGACTCCTCCACGGCGTTGGTGACGATCAGCGGCTGCACGGCCATGTCGGGCGCCACGCTCATCATGCGCAGCGTCTGCTGCACCACCTCGCTGAACACCGGGGCGGCCACGGCACCGCCGTAGATCACGCCGTTGCTCGGCTCGTCGATCATCACGGCGACGATGATGCGCGGCTTGTCCACCGGCGCCAGGCCGGTGAACCAGGCGCGGTACTTGCCCGTGGCATAGCTCTTGCCCACCTGCTTACGCGCCGTGCCCGACTTGCCACCCACCGAGTAACCCACGGTCTGCGCCTTCTGGCCCGTGCCGCCGGGGCCGGCGGCCATCTGCAGCATCTTGCGCACCTGGTTCGCCGTGCGCTCGGAGAACACCGGCACGCCCACGGCGGGCTCATCGGTCTTGAGCATGGTGGCCGGGATGACCTTGCCGCCATTGGCGAACACGGTGTAGGAGCGCGCCATCTGGAACAGGCTGGCCGACAGGCCATAGCCGTAGGACATGGTGGCCTGCTCGATGGGGCGCCAGCTCTTGTAGGGGCGCAGCCGCCCGCTGACCGCACCGGGGAAGGCGATCTGCGGCTTCTGCCCGAAGCCGACGGCGGAGAAGGTCTCCCACATCTCGCGCGCCGGCATCTGCATGGCGATTTTTGTCGTACCCACGTTGCTCGACTTCTGCACCACGCCCTCGACGGTCAACGCACCGTAGCTGTGCGTGTCGCTGATGGTGGAGCCGGTAATGGTCAGTCGCCCGGGGCTGGTGTCGATCACGGTCTCGGGCCGCACGCGGCCGCTGTTGAGCGCCAGGCCTATGGTGATGGGCTTCATGGTCGAGCCGGGCTCGAAGGTGTCGGTGATGGCGCGGTTGCGCAGCTGCTCGCCGGTCAGCCTGCCGCGGCTGCCGGGGTCGTAGCTGGGGTAGTTGGCCAGGGCCAGCACCTCGCCAGTATGGGCGTCCAGCACGACCACGCTGCCGGCCTTGGCCTTGTGCTCGGCCACGGTGTCGCGCAGCTTCTGGTATGCGAAGAACTGCACCTTGCTGTCGATGGACAGCTGCATGTCGCGCCCATCGACGGGCGGCACCTCGGCGCCCACGCCCTCGACCACACGGCCCAGGCGGTCCTTGATCACGCGGCGCGAACCGGGCTTGCCGGCCAGCTCCTTGTCAAACGCCAGCTCCATGCCCTCCTGGCCATGGTCTTCCACGTTGGTGAAGCCGACCACATGGGCGGCCGCCTCGCCCTCGGGGTACTGGCGCTTGTATTCCTTGCGCTGGTAGATGCCCTTGATGCCCAGGGCCTGGATCTGCTGGCCCACATCCCAGTCGAGCTGGCGCTTGATCCAGACGAAGGTCTTGTCTTCATCCGCCAGCTTGGCCATGAGTGCCGGCAGGGGCATGCCCATCAGGCGCGCCAGCTGCTTGAGTTTGGGCTTCACCTCCGGGTTGTCGGTCTCCACGTCCTCGGGAATGGCCCAGATGCTGGCCGCCGGCACGCTGGACGCGAGGATCAGGCCGTTGCGGTCCAGAATGCGGCCACGGTTGGCCGGCAGCTCCAGCGTGCGTGCAAAGCGCACCTCGCCCTGGCGCTGGAAGAAGGCGTTGCCGAACACCTGCACATAGGCCGCGCGCCCGATCAGGGCCAGAAAGCCCAGGGCCACCAGGGCCACGATGAACTGGCTGCGCCACAGCGGCGTCTTGCTGGCCAGCAAGGGGCTGGAGGTGTAGTTGACGCTGCGCCGGCTCATCGCCTGCCCCCTGCTGCCGCGGGTGCGGCCAGTGGCGCGGCAACGGGCTTGCCGTCGGCCGTCACGTAGTGGGTGATGGCCGGCGTGGCCGTGCGCATGTGCAGCTTGTCGCGCGCCAGGCGCTCCACGCGCAGCGGCGTGGCCTGGGCACGCTTTTCCACCTGCAGGCGCTGGTGCTCGGTTTCCAGGCGGCGCGATTCGGCCACCGCGCGGTCGAGCTCGGTGTACAGCCGGCGTGACTGGTACTGCGTGTGCACCAGATACATGGCGCTGGCCATCACCGCCAGCAGCAGCACCAGGCTGATACGGGTCATCCTGGCACCTCCGTGCGCTCGGCCACGCGCATCACGGCGCTGCGCGCACGCGGGTTGGCGGCCACCTCGGCGGCGCCCGGCTTGATGCGGGCGACGGCCTTCAGGCGCATGGGCTGGGGCGCGGCGAACGGCGCGCGGCGGTCGAACACCTCTTTCGAATGCTGGGCGATGAACTGCTTGACGATGCGATCTTCCAGCGAGTGAAAACTGATCACCACCAGGCGGCCGCCCGGTGCCAGCACGCGCAGGCTGGCCCCTAGCGCGCGCTGCAGCTCCTCAAGCTCGGCGTTGATGAAAATCCGGAGCGCCTGAAATGTGCGCGTCGCAGGGTTCTGGCCCGGCTCGCGGGTCTTGACCGCGCCAGCCACGATGTCGGCCAGCTCGGCAGTGCTGCCAATGGGGCCGCGCTGCGTGCGCCAAGCAACAATCGCCTTTGCAATGGGGCCAGCAAACCGTTCTTCGCCGTAGTCACGTATCACCTCCGCAATCTGTGCCACCTCGGCATCTGCCAGCCAATCGGCCACGCTCTGGCCGCGCGTGGTGTCCATGCGCATGTCCAGCGGGCCGTCGAATCGAAAACTGAAACCGCGCCCGGGGTCGTCGATCTGCGGCGAGCTCACGCCCAGGTCCAGCAACACACCGGCCACGCTGGCCGCAGGCAGCTCGCCCAGCAGCGAAAAGCCCTGGTGCCGAATGGCAAAGCGCGCATCCTCGATGCGCGCCGCTTCCTGGATGGCTGCCGGGTCCTTGTCGAAGGCCAGCAGCCGCCCCGCAGCGCCCAGCCGCTGCAATATGAGCCGCGAATGCCCTCCGCGGCCAAAGGTGCCGTCGACGAAGCAGCCCGCCGGCGCGGCGTCACCGCCGCCGCCCAGCAGGGCATTGACCGCCTCGTCGAGCAAGACCGTGGTGTGTTGCAGGGGCTGGTTCACACGCGGCCCCTAGAAAGAAAAGTCCTTGAGGACATCGGGCATGCCGGCCTGCATGGCGGCGGCCTCCTTGGCGTCGTGCGTCGCCTTGTCCCAGAGCTCGAAGTGGCTGCCCATGCCAAGCAGCACGGCCTCCCTGGTCAGGCCCGCGGCCTCGCGCAACTCGGGCGAGACGAGCACGCGCCCCGTGCCATCCATCTCCACGTCCATGGCGTTGCCCAGGAAGATGCGCTTCCACCACTGCGCCGACATGGGCAGTTGGGCGATGCGCTCGCGGAACTTCTCCCACTCCGGGCGCGGAAACACCATCAGGCAGCCGTCGGGGTGCTTGGTGATGGTCAGCTGGCCGCCGGCCTGCTCCGTCAGGGCGTCACGATGCCGGGTCGGCACAGATAGCCGCCCCTTGGCATCGAGACTCAGCGATGACGCCCCTTGGAACACGAATCGAACCCCTGCTTGATCCACCCACCTTTCGGCGCCGTTTTGGGCTCGAAAGGCACTTTTCACCACTTAATTGCACTTTTTTGCACTGTAGCAGGAAAAGCACACCCAACAACAGGGGAGTCGTCAAAAATTTGTAATGAAATCAAGGGCTTAGAACCCGATTTGCATGCAAAAATCAGGCAAAACCCTTTATTGATTAAGCACTTAGATGCGGGTATGCAAGTGCTTTATGAAGCCCGGGGCGATGTCACCCCGACCCTCACAGGATGTAGCGCGACAGGTCTTCGTCCTGGCTCAGCGCCTGCAGACGCGCGTTCACGTAGTCGGCGTCCACTACCACCGTCTGGCCCGACAGGCGGGCGGCGTCGAAGCTGACCTCGTCGAGCAGCCGCTCCATCACCGTGGACAGCCGGCGTGCGCCGATGTTCTCGGTGCGCTCGTTCACGTCATAGGCAATATGCGCCAGGCGCGTGATGCCCTCGGGGGTGAATTCCAGCGCCACGCCCTCGGTGGCCAGCAACGCCTGGTACTGCTTGACCAGGCTGGCATGGGTCTGCGTCAGGATGGCCTCGAAGTCCTGCACCGACAGCGAGGTGAGCTCCACGCGGATCGGAAAGCGCCCCTGCAGCTCGGGGATCAGGTCGCTGGGCTTGGCCAAGTGGAAGGCGCCCGAGGCGATGAACAGGATATGGTCGGTCTTGACCATGCCGTACTTGGTGGACACCGTCGTGCCCTCCACCAGCGGCAGCAGGTCGCGCTGCACGCCCTGGCGCGAGACCTCGGCGCCGCCGCTCTCCTGGCGCGAGGCCACCTTGTCGATCTCGTCGATGAAGACGATGCCGTTCTGCTCGGCGTTATGCAGGGCATGGGCCTTGACCTCTTCCTCGTTCACCAGCTTGGCAGCCTCCTCGTCGGTCAGCAGCTTGAGCGCCTCGGCGATCTTCAGCTTGCGCGTCTTGCGCCGCTCCTGGCCCATCTGGCTGAACATGCCACGCAGTTGCTCGGCCATCTCTTCCATGCCCTGCGGGCCCATGATCTCCAGCTGCGGGCGCGCGTCCGCCAGGTCGATCTCTATCTCCTTGTCGTCCAGTTCGCCCTGGCGCAGCTTCTTGCGGAACACCTGGCGCGCCGTGCTGTCGGGTGCCGCTTCGCCGGTGCGTGCCGGGGGGATCAACACATCGAGAATGCGCTCCTCGGCCGCGTCTTCGGCGCGCACGCGCACCTTCTTCATGTCCTGCTCGCGCGTCTGCTTCACGGCCACCTCGACCAGGTCGCGCACGATGGAGTCCACATCCTTGCCGACATAGCCCACCTCGGTGAACTTGGTGGCCTCGACCTTGATGAAGGGCGCATCGGCCAGGCGCGCCAGGCGACGCGCAATCTCGGTCTTGCCGACGCCCGTGGGGCCGATCATCAGGATGTTCTTGGGCGTGATCTCCTGGCGCAGGCTGCTATCGACCTGCTGGCGGCGCCAGCGGTTACGCAGGGCGATGGCCACGGCACGCTTGGCCCCCTGCTGGCCGACGATGTGGCGGTCGAGCTCGGAGACGATTTCCTGGGGGGTCATGGAGGACATTTTTAGACCATTTCTGGCTCCAGCGCTTTACAGATAAGCGCCAGAAGCTATTAATACAATAGCGAAACGCCTACAGCGTCTCTATGGTGTGGTGCATGTTGGTATAGATGCACAGCTCACCGGCGATCGCGAGCGACTTCTTCACGATGTCCACGGCCGGCAGATCGGTGTTGTGCAGCAGCGCCTTGGCGGCCGAATGCGCGTAGGCGCCGCCCGAACCGATGGCGACTATGCCCTCCTCGGGCTCGAGCACGTCGCCGTTGCCGGTGATGATGAGCGAGGCCGAATGATCGGCCACGGCCAGCATGGCCTCCAGGCGACGTAGCACGCGGTCGGTGCGCCAGTCCTTGGTGAGCTCGATGGCCGCGCGCGTCAGCTGGCCCTGGTGCTTCTCCAGCTTGGCCTCGAAGCGCTCAAACAGCGTGAAGGCGTCCGCCGTGGCGCCGGCAAAGCCGGCCAGCACACGCCCCTGGTAGAGCTTGCGCACCTTGCGCGCCGTGCCCTTGACGACGATGTTGCCCAGGGTGACCTGGCCGTCGCCGCCAAGAGCAACCTGGATGCCGTTCGCCGTCTGGCGCCGGACGCTGAGAATGGTGGTGCCGTGGTACTGTTCCATGGGAATGCCATATGAGGGCGCAGGCGCCCGTTTGCAAGCCGCACCCACGCCCGTGGGGGACAAAAATCAGTTTTTGCGCAGCACGACGCGCGCGTGCTCGTTGATGCCGATCACGTTGAACAGCACGGCCACCAGCCGGTGCAGCTGCGTGAAATGCACCGCCCGGCCCTGGGCCTGTTGCTCGGCCGCCCAGTTGAGCACCGAGCCCACGGCGGCAAAGTCGATGCGGATCAGCCGCTCGCAGGACACGACCAGCGGCGCACCCGCAGGCGCCATGGCCTCCAGCGGCTGCAGCAGCGGCGTGGCATCGCCATCGATCTGGCCCTGCAATGCCGCCACCGGGCCATCGTCCGTGCGCGCCGGCTGGGACAGGGCAAAACCCGACATGAACAGATCGCTGTCCGGCGCGCCCTCCAGCGCCGCAGGCGCGGCGCCATCGTCGCCGCTAAAGGCGCAATGCGGCGACAGCCAGGACGGTGGCGAGACCTCATAGGTCACGCAATAGTCCAGGGCCACCAGCTCGAACTCGTCATGCTGGCCCATCAGGCGCAGCGCCGCCATGCGCAGGCGCCACCAGGCAGGCTCGCGGCTGCGGTCGCCCGATGGGGTATTTGCCTGCAGCAGGCCCTGCAGCGCCTGCACGCCGGCAAACCGGATCTGCACCGCGCGCCCGGCCCAGTCCTCGAACTGCTGGGCCAGCGCGGCGATGGCCGGCGGCTCGATCTCGGTCAGGCGCGTCCAGCTCAGCGTCCAGGGTGGCGCGGCGCGCGCCAGCGAGGCCTGCAGCGCGGCCACCGACTGCTGCGTCAGCAGGGTCGGCGCGCTCCAGCCATGCTCGAACTGTGCCGCGGCGGGCGTTGCCGGATCCACGGCTGCCTGCATGCCCAGCTGCTCGGGCAGCGAGAACCACAGCGGCGCCGAGCGCCCAAAGCGCGCGGCAAACTCAATGGCCAGCATGTCGAACGGATCCTGCTGACCGGTGGCGCGGTACAGGTCGAACAGCGCCAGCCAGACCTCGTCCGGCCGCGCTCCGTCCTGCGGGGGCTGCGTCAGGATCTCCCTGAGCCCGGCCTCGGCACCCTCGAAGTCGCCGCTGGCGAAACGGATGGCGGCCTCTTCGAGGTCGAGGTCATGCTCGAACGGCTCGGCATCGGCCACGAGCGAGGGCACCGCGGCTGCCATCGCGGCGTCGGCCGCTGGCGGAACCTGCAAAGCCCCCTGCCCCAGGGATGCGGGCATGCTCATCGGGGCGGTGGGCGCAAAGGCGTGCACCTGGTCTCCAAGCGCCGCTTGCGCTGCCAACACCACGGCTGGCCTTGGCGGCACGATGGGCGGCGCGACGACCATGCGCTGCGACTCGGGTGCCGCGCCCTGCTGGCTGGCCGTCTGGGGGGCGGGAGCGCCCTGCTCCTTGCCCTTCCACCATTGCTGCGACATCTGGGCTTCGATCTCATCGATCTTCTTGAGCGTGCCGGCACGCTCGTCGGGCGAGGTCATGCTGGTCGAGAAGAACGAGGCGCGCGCCAAGGCATCGTCCAGGCGCCGGCCGCCCTGGGCCTCGCGCTGGCGCAGCTTGCGCAGCTGATCGAACTCGCGCTTGCGCACGAAGTCGTTGCGCCGCTTGCGCTCGATCATCTCCTTGAGCATCTGCTTGCTGTACTGGCTGTCGCGGTCGGTTTCGAGCGAGTCCAGGTCAGACCAGTTGACCGTGGGGTTGCGCACGAACTTCACCATCTTGGACAGCAGTCCACCAGGTGCCGGGGTGTCGTCCTTGCTCATGGTTTGAAGTGGTGCGCCTTTATGCGCCCTCAAGCGCGCGCTGCTCCATGGTGCAGGCCGGCATGAAACTGGCGTGCCCCAGGCCAGGGCCGCCGTGCAAGGGCCGCCCCGCCGCACGGGCGGCGTCCCCCTGCCCGCGGCGCGCAGCGCCGCGAGAGCGGGGGGAAGGCGCGCAGCGCCTCAGGGGGGTGTGATTCACATCAATCGCCAAACATCTTTTGCTTGAGCTCGCGGCGCTGCTGCGCCTCCAGCGACAGCGTGGCCGTGGGCCGGGCGATCAGGCGGCCCACGCCTATGGCCTCGCCGGTCTCGTCGCAGTAGCCATAGTCGCCGGCGTCGATGCGGGCGATGGATTGCTCGATCTTCTTGAGCAGCTTGCGTTCGCGGTCGCGCGTGCGCAGCTCCAGGGCATGCTCTTCCTCGATGGTGGCGCGGTCGGCCGGATCGGGCACGACCACGGTGTCCTCGCGCAGATGCTCGGTGGTCTCGCCGGCATTGGCATGCATGTCCCGCTTGAGCAGCACCAGCTTGTGGCGGAAGAACGCCATCTGCTTGTCGTTCATGTACTCGCTGTCGGGCATGGACAGCACTTCCGCGTCCGACAGCTCTTCGGCGGACTTGGTCTTCCAGTTGTTGGCCAGCTTGGGATCTTTCTTGGCGGCCGCCACAGAGGTTTGCAGGGTCGTAGTCATGGTCTAAATAAAGCTGGCTATGCAGGTATCGGCACCTGCGTACGGGCCGGTGATGGTACGGTCAATTGCGGGCAAGCCCAAACCTGGGGACTATAGCAAGTCGCGCCCCTGGTCTGGCTGGAGTCGATGGTCACTGGCTCGCTCCTGGCAATTCGTACGGATCCGGCTGCTCATGGGGCCCAACCCCTGAAGCGGCACGGCGCGGATGGCATGGCATTTTTGCCGGGGCGCGATTGTATAGAGCCGGGCCGCCCGTGGCCAAACCGTTGCAGATCCCCTACAAAAATTGCGTTTCAAGGCACCAGGCATTGCTCCAGCCCCTGCAGGAAGATGTCCTGGGGCAGGTCGATGCCGATGAACACCATCTTGCTCAGGCGCTTTTCGCCATCGGCCCACTGCGGCCCCAGGTCGCTGCCCATGAGCTGATGCACACCCTGGAAGATGACCTTGCGCTCCGTCCCCTTCATGTGCAGCACACCCTTGTAGCGCAGCATGCGCGGGCCGTAGATGTTGACGATGGCGCCCAGGAAGTCCTCCAGCTTGGCCGGATCGAAGGCGCGCTCGGCACGGTAGACGAAGCTCTTCACATCGTCGTCATGGCGGTGGTGGTGCGGGTGGCTGCAATGCTCGCCATGGTCATGGTCATGGTGCTCATGGCCGCAATGCTCGTCGTGCACATGCTCGTGGCCGTGCTCGTCGTCCTCCTTGAGGAAGTCGGGGTCGATGTCGAGCTTGGCATTGAGGTTGAAACCACGCAGATCCAGCACCTCGCTCAGGGGCACCTCGCCAAAGTGCACGGCGCGTATCGGCGCGCGCGGGTTCATGTGCTTGATGCGGTGAATCAGCGCGTCCTTCTCGCCCTCGCTCACCAGGTCGGTCTTGGACAGGAAGATCTGGTCGGCAAAGCCCACCTGGCGGCGCGCCTCCTGGCGCTCGTCCAGTTGCTGCTGGGCATGCTTGGCGTCCACCAGGGTGATGATGGAGTCGATGAGATAGGTTTCGGCGATCTCATCGTCCATGAAGAAGGTCTGGGCCACGGGGCCGGGGTCGGCCAGGCCGGTGGTCTCGATGACGATGCGGTCGAACTGCAGCAGGCCCTTGCGGCGCTTGGCGGCCAGCAGCTGCAGGGTCTCGCGCAGGTCTTCGCGGATGGTGCAGCAGATGCAGCCGTTGCTCATCTGCACGATCTGCTCCTGGCTGTCGGTGACCAGGATGTCGTTGTCGATGTTTTCCTCGCCAAACTCGTTTTCGATGACGGCGATCTTCTGGCCATGGGCCTCGGTGAGCACGCGCTTGAGCAGCGTGGTCTTGCCCGAGCCAAGAAAGCCGGTGAGGATGGTGGCGGGGATTAAAGACATACAGGTATTTCCGTCGACAAAAGCAAACGGCGACCGGATGGCCGCCGCGAAACAAACCAGGTCTTCAGTGTAGCCAGCCTGTCAAGCCATTACTTGCGCCAGTAATTGTTGGCCGCGGCCACGGTCTGGAAGTTGATGGCGATCACCTGCGAGGCGGCCGTCAGCTCGTGCGAACTGGTGGAGTACTCGGGGCGCAGCTTGTGCAGCACCTCGGCGTCGGGCTGGGTGTATTTCACGCCGCGCCGGCTCAGGGCGATGGCCAGCTCGAAACCCTGCTGGGGCGTGTCGGTGATCAAGGTGGTAAGCCAAGCGTCTGCCATGGTGGGGTTCTCCTTGTTGAAAAACGGGCACTATCCCACGGCGGCGCCCGGCATGCGCAAACCCTGGTCAAGACTCGGGCTTTTTGCGCGCCCGCGGATGCGCCTGGTCATACACCTTGGCCAGGTGCTGGAAGTCGAGCCGCGTATAGACCTGGGTGGTGGTGATGCTGGCGTGGCCCAGCAGCTCCTGCACGGCGCGCAGGTCGCCGCTGGACTGCAGCAGATGGCTGGCGAACGAGTGGCGCAGCATGTGCGGGTGCACGGGCGTGGTCAGCCCCGCGCCCTGGCTGCGCTGGCGCAGCCGCAGCCAGACGGTCTGCGCCGTGATGCGTGCGCCGCGCCGGCCCAGGAACAGCGCGCCATCCAGCCGCGCCGCGCCGGCTGGGCCAAAGGGCTGCTCGCGCAGTGCCAGCCAGTGCGCCAGCGCCCGGGCTGCCGCCTGGCCCACGGGCAGGCTGCGGCGCTTGGAACCCTTGCCGAAGACATGGGCCTCACGCGCCTGCAGATCGATCCAGCCGCGCCCCTGGCTGTGCGCCGCCGGGCTGGGCACGAGGTCCAGGCCGACCAGCTCGCCCACGCGCAGGCCGCAGCCGTAGAGCAGCTCCACCATGGCCGCGTCACGCGCCTCCAGCCAGGGGTCGGCGCGGGTCGCCGCATGCTCGGCCAGGCGCACGGCGTCGTCCACGCCCAGGGCCTTGGGCAACGGCTTGGGCGCCTTGGGCGCGCGCACGTCCTGCACCGGGTTGTGCGGCACCAGGCCCTGGCGCGCGGCCCAGGTGAAAAAGCCACGCCAGCCCGAGAGGATGAGCGCGATGCCGCGCCCGCTGCGCCCGCCGGCGTGCATTTGCGCGACAAAGCGGCGGATATGCGCGCTTTGCAGGCGCAACAGCGGCAGATCCACACCCGCGGCAAAGGCCACCAGGCGCTGCAGGTCCAGGGTGTAGAGCGTGAGGGTGCGCGCGGCCAGGCGCTTTTCGACGCGCGCATGCTCCAGGTAGCGCAGCGCCTCGGGCGGCAGCTGCGGGCCGGGTTCAACCACTATGGGTTTCATAGCTTGTTGCGCTTTTCATGCAATGATTTCAGATACAAAACCCCTGATAACCCGCTCTACATCAGCGCTGACAACTCTCTTTTTCAGAGCAGGCGTGTCAACCCGGCACTCGCCAGCTCGGCAATGCGCGCCAGGTAGTCCGTGCCCATGGTGGCCTCAAAGCGGTGCGGGTCGGGCGAGCCCAGCACCAGCAGGCCAAAGGCCGGCTCATCGGCGCTGTCGATGGCGCCGCGGCGCAGCGGCAGCAGCGCCAGCGACTGCGCCTGGCCCGCCTGGGGCAGCCAGGCCGTGGCCTCGAAGCCCAGGTTGGGGCCGCAGAACGGCATGGTCAGCGACGAGGCGAAGGAGCGCACATCCTCGCTCGCGCCGTGGGTGAAAGGCGCATCGGCATGCATGCCAGCCGTGCCCCACAGGCGCAGCGCAACCTGCGGCACGTCGAACAGCCGGTGAATACCCTGCTCCACGGCCTGCGGCAACTCGGCCACGTCCTGCACCGCCAGCAGCTCGCGTGACCATTGGTGGATCTTGTGCGTGATGGCGGTGTTCTCGTGGCCGTGGCGCACCATGTCCATGACGCGGTGCTCCAGCCCCTTGATCTTCTCGCGCAGCATCTCGGCCTGGCGCTCGTGCAGGCTCACGGCGCGCTGGCCATGCGGGCTGGAGATGGTGACGGCCGACAGCAGCTCGGCGTGGCGCTCGAAAAAACCCGGCGTGTTGACCAGGAAATCGGCAATGTCGTCTTCGGTGATGGGGGTGACGGAAGAATGGTTCATGGTAGGTCTGGAATGGCTATCTGGCCTTCAAAAACAGTCACGGCGGGGCCGGTCATCAGCACCGGGTCTTGCACGCCGCCGGCCCAGGCAATGCTCAAGAGGCCGCCGCGTGTGTGCACGTCAACGCGTCCGTCCAGCAGGCCCAGGCCAATGCCGGCCACCACCGCAGCGCAGGCGCCGGTGCCGCAGGCCAGGGTCTCGCCGGCGCCGCGCTCGTACACGCGCAGGCGCACCTCGGCGCGGCTGATGATCTGCAAGTAACCCGCGTTCACGCGCTGCGCAAAGCGCGGGTGGTTTTCGATCAGCGGGCCGGTCTGGGCCACAGGGGCGGTGTCCACGTCATCCACCAGCTGCACGGCATGCGGGTTGCCCATGGATATCGGCACTATAAAAACAGTAGCTTCATGCGCTTGACCATCAAACGTCAGAGGCCATTTTTGTGTGAAACCCTGGGTCACGGGCTGCAGACCGGTGGCATCGAAAGGCACCCGCTCCGGCTCCAGCACCGGGCGCCCCATGTCCACTGTCACGCGGCCGTCGGCCTCCAGCCTGGGCGCGATCACGCCGGCCATGGTCTGCACGCGGATCTCGTCCTTGTGGGTCAGCCCCTTGTCGCGCACAAAGCGCGCAAAGCAGCGCGCACCGTTGCCGCACTGCTCCACCTGGCCGCCGTCGGCGTTGTGGATCAGGTATTCAAAATCGATGCCCTGGGCGGGCGAGGGGCGCACGCTGAGGATCTGGTCGGCGCCCACGCCGAAATGGCGGTCCGCCAGAAAGCGGTATTGCGCGCGCGTCAGACCCAGGATTTCCTGCGTCTCGTCGAGCACCACAAAGTCGTTGCCCGCGCCTTGCATCTTGGTAAAGCGGATGTGCATGGGGCGCGATTATCCGCGCCGCATCGGCGCGATCACCCTGGCTTGCCCATAATGCGCCGATGCCACGCCTCAGCCAACAACTCCACCCCCACCGTGAACCCGTCACGCCCCTGAATGCCGCCACCGTGCTGCTGCTGCGCGATGCCCCCGTCGCCGGCGGCACGGTGCTGGAGGTCTTGATGACGCGCCGATCGGACAAGGCCAGCTTTGTCCCCGGCGCCTATGTCTTTCCCGGCGGCGGCATCGAGGCCCAGGACGGCGACGGCGCCAGCCACGCGCTGGCCGACCGCCGCCCCACGCAGACCGACGCGCGCCTGACCGACGCCATGGCCGCCATCCGCGAGAGCTTTGAAGAGCTGGGCGTGCTGCTGGCGCGCCGCGCCGATGGCAGCTGGGCCGACGCCGCCGACATTGCCGCCATTGCGCGCAAGCTGCCGCCGGAGACGACGTTTGCCGCCGCATGCGCCGCGCGCGGCCTGCGCCTGGCGGCCGACAAGGTCTACCAGCTGGCGCATTGGACTGCCGACCGCAATTTACCGAAGCGCTTCGCCGTGCCCTTTCTGGTGGCGCGCATGCCCGAAGGGCAGGAGCCGGTGGCCGACGAGTCCGAGCAGTTCGAGCCCGTCTGGGTGCGCCCAGCAGACGCCCTGGCGCGGCACGAGGCCGGGCAGTTCTTCATGATCTTCCCGACCATACGCACGCTGCAGCGCCTGGCGCAGTTTGCCGACGTGGATGCCGTGCTGGCCGCCGTCGCGGGCGAGCAGCCGCTGTGGGCCAGCAGCCCGCGCTCGGGCCTGCTGGCGGGCAAGGAGGCGCGCTTCATGGAGCATGAGGCGCCCTATGGCGAGCTGGCCCTGGTCACACCCAACGGCCGCGGCGAGCATGTGCTGGACTGGCAGAGCGAAACCCCGGTGCAGCTCCTGAAAAACCTGCAGCGCCTGACCGCCGCCAACCCCGGCGTGATGACCGGCCCGGGCACCAACAGCTACCTGGTGGGCGACCCCGGCACGGGCTACATCGCCATCGACCCCGGCCCGGCCGACAAGGCGCATCTGGAGCGGCTGTGGCGCGCCGCGGGCGGCGACATTCGCATGATCGTCTGCACGCATTCGCACCCCGACCATTCCCCGGGCGCCGCGCCGCTGCAAACCATGGTGGCGGCCGCCGGGCGCCCGCAGCCGCCCGTGCTGGGCCTGCCGTCAGCCCCCACGGCGCGCGCCGCCAGCCAGTTCACACCCGACCGTTCACTACAAAATGATGAGCTGCTCACGCTTGAAGGACAAGGGCCAGATGGCAAAATTACCCATACCCTGCAGGTGGTGCACACGCCCGGCCACGCGGCCAACCACGTGTGCCTGCTGCTGGTCGAGGACGGCCTGCTGTTCTCGGGCGACCACATCCTCAACGGCAGCACCACGGTCATAGACCCGCCGGACGGCAACATGGCCGACTACCTGGATTCGCTCGACCGCCTGGATGCGCTGTGCGCCGAGCATGACGTGGACTTCATCGCCCCGGCCCACGGCTATGTGCTGGGCGAGGCGCGCGCCGCCATCGCCCGCCTGAAGGCCCACCGCCTGGCGCGCGAGGCCAAGGTGCTGGCCGCCATGCAGGCCCAGCCCGATGGCAGCATGGAAGACTGGGTGCGCCTGGCCTACGACGACGTGCCCGAGCGCATGTGGCCGGTGGCGCAGCGCTCGCTGCTGGCGCATGTGGAGCGCATACGCATGCTCGAACCCGGCAATGACTGAGCACATTCGTCTTGCCAAGCGCGTGGCCGAGCAGCTGCATTGCTCACGCAGCACGGCGGAGCAGTACATCGAAGGCGGCTTTGTCAGCGTCGGCGGCCAGGTCGTGGAGGCCCCTGGCGCCCGCGTGCGCCCGGATCAGGACGTCGCCGTGGCGCCCGATGCCAGCCCGCTGGCACTGACACCCGTCACGCTGCTGCTGCACAAGCCGCCGGGCTTCGAGGCCGGCCTGGGCGGCGGCGCTGGCCCGCAGGGCAGTCGCAGCCAGGGCGCGCCACAGGCCGCCACGCTGCTGAACACCGCATCACACCTGCCAGATGATGCATCGGGCATCCGCGTGCTGCAGCGCCACTTCAAACAGCTGGAATGCTTCACGCCCCTGCCCACCGAGGCCAGCGGGCTGGTGGTCTACACGCAGGACCGGCGCATCGCGCGCAAGCTGCACGAGGACATCGAGACGCTGGAGCAGGAATGCATTGTCGAGGTGGCGGGCCAGATCGCCGAGGGCGGGCTGCCCCTGCTGTGCCATGGCCTGTCCTTCAACGGCCGGCCGCTGCCGCCCATCAAGGTCAGCTGGCAGAACGAGAACCGGCTGCGCTTTGCCCTGAAGGGCATACGCCCGGGGCAAGTGCCGTCCATGTGCGAGGCCGTCGGCCTGCGCGTCGTGGCCCTCAAGCGCATACGCATAGGCCGCCTGCCGCTGGCCAAGCTGCCCGAGGGGCAGTGGCGCTACCTGCAGCCCTGGGAGCGGTTTTAGTCCAGTCTCAACGCGCGCTGGGCGCCGCCCCGCTCCAGCGCTTGAACGCCTGCGAGAACGAGGACAGGTCGGCAAACCCCAACTCGGCGGCGATCTCGGTCAGGCTCAGGTGCCCGGCCTCCAGCAGCGCCTGCGCGCGGGCATGACGCGCCGCCTGGGCCAGGGCACGAAACGAGCTGCCCTCTTGCTGCAGCCGGCGTTTGAGGGTGCGGTCGCTCACGCCCAGCAGCCGCGCCAGCGCCGCCAGGTCGGGCGCCTGGCCGGGCGGCAGGCCCGCCAGGTGTTCGCGCACCAGCGCGGTGGTGTCGATGCGGGTGCGCCGGCGCTGCAGCAGCTGCGCGCACAGGCGCTCGCACATGGCGGCGGTCACCGCATTCGCCTGCGGCAGGGGCTGCAGCAGATGGGCATGCGCCAGGCGCAGGATATTGTCTTGTGCGTGGTAGCGCACCGGCGCGCCCAGCAGTCGCGCGGGTGCCGCGCCCGGCGGCGGCGCGCCGTAGCGCAGCGTGCAGCCGGCCAGCTCCAGGCCGCTGCCCAGCACGTCGCGCAACAGGCGCGCGCAGGCGCCCATGGCGCGCTCGACGACAAAGCGCTGCAAAGCGGGCTCCAGATCATCGGGCGGCTCGAACACCAGCTCATCGTGCGCGCCGTCGCCGCGCTGGCGCATGCTGGCCTGGCATATCGCCCAGCGCAGCAAGCAGGTGCGGGCCATCGTCGGCATGACCTTTCTGGACCAGCAATCGCAGCAGGTGCGCGACGAGACGGCGCTCAATGTGCTGATGAGCCGCGTCGGCGGCGCGCTGGTGCAGCGGGGCGCACGCAGCCCACTCAAGCGCCTGCGCCTGCCGATGAGGCTGGCGAGCAAGATGCACGCCCTGGTCAACGACCCGGCGGCGCTCAGGGTCTGGCTGCGCGACAGGCGCTCGGCCGGCAACGCCATGACGCTGGCGTTTCTGAGCTCCTACCTGAACTTCGGGCCCGAAACCGCGCCCGAGGATTTCGACTGCTGCCCGGTGCTGCTGACCCAGCCCGCGGCCGACCGCTGGACGCCGCTGCACCTGAGCCAGCCATTCCTGCGGCGCATCACCCGCGTGCCGGTCAGCACCGTGATGCTGGAGGGCGCCGGCCACTACCCGCTGGAGCAGCCGGGCCTGACGCAAATGGTGGAGGCGATCGACGCCTTCTACCGGCAGGCGGCGCCGCCAGATGAAAAGTGTGAAGCCCACCGATAAGCCGGATTCTGTGCATACGGTTGCCCGCATGTGACCGCCATTACTCTGGGCCGGGGGTCGCCCCACCGGCTCGATGCCACCTACCCGCACACTCCGGGGGCCCCGTCAACATGTGCCTACTTGGTGTTGCTGCGCGTAGAGATTGCCCGTTTCACCCCGAGCGGGCGTGCCCGCTCGGGGTGGCTGTTCGGACCCGGCTTGCGCCGGGTTCGGACAGCTTGCGCTGTCCTCTCGCCAGCTTGCGCTGGCGCCTCACAGAACACCTCCGGTGGCCATGCCCGATCGGACTCGTCTCTGTTGCTCTGATCCTCACCTCACGGTGGACAGCCGTTAGCTGCTACGCTGCCCTGTGCAGTCCGGACGTTCCTCCAGTGCCTGGTTTCCCAGATTGCACCAGCGGCGGTCTGGTGGGCTTCACGGGGGTGATTGTCTCACCCTCCGTGCAACACCTCATAGATGTTGTAGGCAATGAGCAGCAGCGCGCCGACTATGCCCAGCATCATCAGCGCCGGGCCCCAGCGCGACTCGCGTGCCGAAAAGCCAACGAGCATCAGCGCGCAGCTGATGGTGAGCATGAGCATGGTGGACTGCAATAGGGTCATGGGGCATAGCCTACCAGGGGCGACGCGTCCATTGCCCAGCGCTGCCGCGCGCAAGGGCGCACCGGCGGCATATGGCGGCCAGGGCATATCGTTATCGCGACGCGTCGCAACAACTGCTTCACAATCAGCGGCCAGGCATTCCGCCCCTCACCCATCGGAGACCCCATGCGCGCCGACAACGTCCTGCAAACCATTGGCAACACGCCCCATATCCGCATCAACCGCCTGTTCGGCCCCGGGGCCAACGTGTGGATCAAGTCCGAGCGCGCCAACCCCGGCGGCTCGATCAAGGATCGCATCGCGCTGGCCATGGTGGAGGACGCCGAAAAGTCCGGCGCCCTGCAACCCGGCGGCACCATCATCGAACCCACCAGCGGCAACACCGGCATCGGCCTGGCGCTGGTGGCCGCCGTCAAGGGCTACCAGCTGATCCTGGTGATGCCCGACAGCATGAGCATCGAGCGCCGCCGCCTGATGCTGGCCTACGGCGCGCAGTTTGATCTGACGCCCAAAGAGAAAGGCATGAAGGGCGCCATCGCCCGCGCCGAGGAGCTCAAGGCGCAGACGCCCGGCGCCTGGATTCCGCAGCAGTTCGACAACCCGGCGAACGCCGACATCCATGCACGTACCACAGCGCAGGAGATCCTGGCCGACTTCCCCGATGGGCTGGACGTGCTCATCACCGGCGTCGGCACGGGTGGGCACCTGACGGGCTGCGCGCGCGTGCTGAAAGAGCGCTTCCCACAGCTCAAAGTGTTTGCCGTGGAGCCCGCGCTGTCGCCCGTGATCTCCGGCGGCCAGCCCGGCCCCCACCCCATCCAGGGCCTGGGCGCGGGCTTCATCCCCAAGAACCTGGACACCAGCCTGCTGGACGGCGTGATCCAGATGGACGCCGAGCCGGCGCGCGAATACGCCCGCCGCGCCGCACGCGAGGAAGGGCTGCTGGTGGGCATCTCCAGCGGCGCCACGCTGGCGGCGATTGCGCAAAAACTGCCCGAGCTGCCCGCCGGCAGCCGCGTGCTGGGCTTCAACTACGACACCGGCGAGCGTTACCTGTCGGTGGAGGGCTTTTTGCCCACCGCATGAGGTCGCGATGGCGCCGGGGCGATGGCGCATAGGCACAATCGCCCCACCATGACCGCGCCACGCCACACCCCTGTCCGCATCCCGCAAACTCCCAGTGCAGCGCCACTCTCGGCGCAGCAAAAGAAGTTCAATCGCCATATCGAGCGCATCAACGAGGAGCGTGCGCTGCTCAGCGCCTGGCAGGAGGCCATCGCGGCCTACCGCGAGCGCCATGCGCGCGAAGTCGTGCCGCTGCGGGGCTCGCATATCGCCCTGCTGGTCGAGCTGGTGCAGCACCTGGACGCGGCCAGCGATGACAAAAAGCTCAGCAAGGCCGCGCGCCGCACGCTGAGCGAGGGCATCACCGACCGTGTCGCCGATCTGATCGACGCCGTGCCCGACGAGGCCACGCGCGCCGGCCTCAAGGACATCTACAACCGCCACAGCGGCGGCGACTACGACGCCGAAGAGGCCGAGGACAACGAGGTGGCCAAGGAGATGGCCCAGGCCATGGTGCGCGACCTGTTTGGCGTGGATCTGGATCTGCAGGGCAAGGACACGGAGTCGCCCGAGGACCTGCTGCGCCGCATAGAACAACAGATGCAGGCCCAGCGCGCCCAGGCCGAGCAGCAGCGCGAGGCACACCAGGCCAAGCGCCGTGCCAAGCCCAACGCACGCGAGCGCAAGGCGCAGGAAGAGGCCGCCCAGGCCACGCAGTCGGTGCGCGAGATCTACCGCAAGCTCGCCAGCAGCCTGCACCCGGACCGCGAAACCGACCCCGCCGAGCGCGAGCGCAAGACGGCACTAATGCAGCGCGTCAACCAGGCCTACGCCAACAACAAGCTGCTCGACCTGCTGCAACTGCAGCTGGAGATAGAGCAGATCGACCCCGAGCACATCGCCGGCCTGAGCGAGGAGCGCCTGAAACACTACAACCGCGTGCTGGCCGAGCAGCTCAAGGAGCTGCAGCAGGAGGTGAACGAGGTGGAGGGCCATTTCATGATGGAGTTCGGGCTCGACCCCTACCAGCGCCTCAAGCCCGCGGGCCTGATGCGCGATCTGCGCGCCGATCTGCAGGTGCTGGAGCGCGAAAACCTGCGCCTGACCAGGGAGCTGAACGGGCTGCGCGCCGACCCGGCCGCCATCAAGGACTGGATCAAGGCCGAGCGACAGCTGCAAAAGCAGCAGGACGATTTCGACCCGTGGTTTTGACAGCATCCGTTTTACTATTTATTTGATAGCTGTTTACGCTTACCCACAAAGCGCTACAGCCATATTTGATTCAAATTTATCGGGGCCATGGTGCTACCATGGCGCCCCCTTTTGCTTGATAGACCCAAGCCATGATCCGCCTGTCCGAACTGCGCCTGCCCCTGGCCGCCCTGCCGCTCGATCCCGAGCAGCACCCCGACACCGCCCTGCACGCCCTGGCCGCCCAGACCCTGGGCCTGGCGCCCGAGGCCATCGCCACGCTGCGGGTGCACAAGCGCAGCTTTGACGCGCGCAAGGCCGAGCTGCTGGCCGTGTACATCGTCGATGTAGCCCTGGCCGATGCCGCGCAGGAATCCGCCCTGCTGGCGCAGCACGCCGGCCACCCGCATATCCAGCCCACGCCCGACATGGCCTGGCGCCCCGTGGGCCAGGCGCCGGCAGGCTTTCAAGAACGCCCGGTGGTGGTGGGCTTTGGCCCCTGCGGCATCTTTGCCGCGCTGGTGCTGGCGCAGATGGGCTTCAAACCCATAGTCCTGGAGCGCGGCAAGGCCGTGCGCGAGCGCACCCAGGACACCTGGGGCCTGTGGCGCAGGCGCGAGCTCAATCCCGAGTCCAACGTGCAGTTTGGCGAGGGCGGCGCCGGCACGTTTTCCGACGGCAAGCTCTACAGCCAGATCAAGGACCCGCGCCACCTGGGGCGCAAGGTGCTGCAGGAGTTCGTCGCCGCCGGCGCCCCGCCCGAAATCCTGTACACCGCCCACCCGCATATCGGCACCTTCCGCCTGGTGAAGATGGTGCAGGAGCTGCGCGCGCAGATCATCGCCCTGGGCGGCGAGGTGCGCTTTCAGCAGCGCGTGAGGGACGTGGTGTTGCAGGACCGGCGCCTGCGCGCCCTGCGCGTGCTCGACCTGGACACGGGGCAGGAGTACGAGCTGGCCACGTCGCACGCCGTCATCGCCCTGGGCCACAGCGCGCGCGACAGCTTCGCCATGCTGCACCAACGCGGCGTGGCCATGCAGGCCAAGCCGTTCTCCATCGGCGTGCGCATAGAACACCCGCAAGGCGTGATCGACCGCGCGCGCTGGGGCAGGCACGCGGGCCACCCGCTGCTGGGCGCGGCCGACTACAAGCTGGTGCACCACGCGAAGAACGGACTGGCAAGCGGCCGCACCGTCTACAGCTTCTGCATGTGCCCCGGCGGCACGGTGGTCGCCGCCACCAGCGAGCCCGGCCGCGTGGTGACCAACGGCATGAGCCAGTATTCGCGCGCCGAGCGCAACGCCAACGCCGGCATGGTGGTGGGCGTGGAGCCGGCCGACTACCCGCGCGACCCCGCTGCCTTCGAGGCCGCCCTGGGCGCCACCCATGGCGTGGAGGCCCTGGCAGCAGGCCAGACGCACCCACTGGCCGGCATCGTGCTGCAGCGCCAACTCGAATCGCGCGCCTTCGTGCTCGGCGGCGGCGACTACAACGCCCCGGCCCAGCGCGTGGGCGACTTCCTCGCGCGGCGCGCGTCCACGGCGCTGGGCGAGGTGCAGCCCTCGTACCAGCCCGGCGTGACCCTGATCGACATGCACGACGCCCTGCCCGCCTACGCCACCGCCGCCATGCGCGAGGCCCTGCCGGCGTTCGCGCGCAAGATCCGCGGCTACGACATGGCGGATGCCGTGCTCACGGGCGTGGAGACGCGCACCTCGGCCCCGCTTCGCATCGACCGCGGCGACGACTTTCAAAGCCTGAACACGGAGGGCCTGTACCCCGCAGGCGAGGGCGCGGGCTACGCCGGAGGCATCCTCTCGGCCGGCGTGGACGGCATCAAGGTCGGCGAGGCCGTCGCCTGCGCCATGCTGGGGCTGCCGATTCCATCCTCGGGCACGCGCGGCTCGGGCGGCGCGGCATAAGACACGCATGCAGAACGTTTGACGGGGCTACGGACGCCGAGGCATCTGCGAGACGCTGTTGCAAGATAGGACAACCAAGGAGCACCAAGCCCATGACCGATACCCCTGAGGACAGCCTGCGACGTGGCCTGGACAATCGCCGCCGCGTACTGGGCGACGAGTGGGTGGAGCAATCCATCGCCCGCGCGAATGCGCTGAACGCGGAGTTCCAGCGCATGATCACCAGCTATGCCTGGGACGGCATCTGGAGCCGTCCGGGGCTGGACAGGCGCACCCGCCGCATCATGGTGCTGGCCATCACCGCCGCCATGGGCCGCTGGGAGGAGTTCGAACTGCATATCCGCACCGGCCTGCTGGCCGACCCGGACGATCCCGAGGCCGCGCCGCTGGACGTGGACACCATCAAGGAAGTGCTGCTGCAAACGGCGGTTTACGCCGGTGTGCCTGCGGGCAATACCGGCATGGCCATTGCGCTGAAGGTGCTCAAGGAACTGGGCCGCACGCCGCCGCCGGCAGCCTTCGGCATGGAGCAGGCGAAGCCGTGACATCCCCATCGAACGGCGGGCCACACGCCTGCTCCCTTTTCATCTGGGAGGTGCCTGCGGCCCGCCGCGCTCGGCGACCACGGCGCGGGCGCAGTCCACCAGGTGATGGATCAGCGGCAGCCGCGCCGATGCGCGCAGCCAGAGCACGCCAAAGCGCCGTACCTCCGCCTGCTGCATGGGCAAGGCCAGCCGCACCACGCCCTGGCCGTCGGGCCAGGCCAGCGCGGTGTCGGGCACCAGGGCCACGCCCAGGCCCTTGTCCACCATCATCGCAATCGCCACCAGCGAGCTGAGCTCGAAGCGCTCGCGCGGGGCGATCTGCGCCGCGCGCAGGTAGCGTTCCACCATCTGGCCGCCGCCCAGCTGGCGGTCATAGCGGATCAAAGGCTGGCCGCGCAGCAGCGCGTGTGGCTCCAGGTGCGCCAGGCTGCGCGGCGCCAGCAGCACCAGCGGCTCCTCGCGCAGCAGCGCCCAGTCGAAGGTCTTGGCCAGCGCGAACGAGGGATACAGGCACACGGCGGCATCGAGCCGGCCCTGCTGCACCGCCTGGTAGAGCTGGCGCGTGGTGCCCGATTCGAGGAATACCTTGGCGTCCGGGCAGCGGGCGACGAAGCCCGACAGGATGTCCGGCAGCAGGCTGTGCAGCGCGGTGTTGATGGTGCCTATCAGCAGCTCGCCCGCCGCGCCGGCCGCGTTCACCTGGGTCTTGGCGTTGGCCAGTTCGCGCAGCAGCGCCGGGGCGCTGTGCGCCAGGCGGTGGCCCGCCGGCGTGGGCTGCACCGTACGGCCGGCGCGCGCCAGCAGCGGAGCGTGGAATTCGCGCTCCAGGCCGTGGATCTGCTGCGCCACCGCCGCCGCGGTGATGTTCAGGCGCCGCGCCGCCTCGGCCATGGAGCCGGTCTCCACCACCAGCAAAAAGCTCTCCAGATATGCCGTTTCCATAGTTTTTCTATCGTTTGAAGCAATATTAACCGTGTTTTTCTTTGCTTACTTGTGCCCCACAATGGCCGCATGAGAAGCAAATTGTTCGTTCCCGCCTCCCGCCCCGAGCTGTTCGCCAAGGCCCTGGCCGGCGCGGCCGACGCGCTGTCGTTCGACCTGGAAGACGCCGTGGCCGAGCCGCGCAAGGCCGAGGCCCGCGCGCTGCTCGGCGCCTTCCTGCAAAGCCCCGAGGCCCTGGCCACGCGCAAGACGCTGATCGTGCGCGTGAACGCCATGGACACGCCGCACTTCGCCGCCGACGTCGCCGCAGTGGTCCGGCCCGGCCTGCACCTGCTGAACCTGCCCAAGCCCGACGGCCCCGAGGCCGTGGCCGAGGCCGCCGCCCGCATCGCCGAGGCGGCCCGGGCCAACGGCGTGCAGGAGCCACCGCGCCTGCTGCTGAACATCGAAACCCCCAAGGCCCTGCGCCGCGCCGCCGCGCTGGCCTGCGCCCACCCGTCCGTGGCCGGCCTGCAGCTGGGCCTGGGCGACCTGTTCGAGCCCTATGGCGTGCACCGGCGCGAGCCCAGTGCCGTGCAGCAGGCCCTGTTCGCCGTGCGCATGGCGGCCGCCGAGGCCGGCGTGTTCGCCTACGACGGCGCCTTTGCCGACGTCCGCGATGCCGAGGGCTTCCGCGCCGAGGCCGAGCTCTCGCGCCGCCTGGGCTTCATCGGCAAGAGCTGCATCCACCCCAGCCAGATCGCGCTGGCCAACGGCGTCTACCAGCCCACCGAGGCCGAAATCACCCAGGCCCAGCGCGTGCTGCAGGCCGCGCGGGAGGCCGACGCCAACGCCGTGGGCGCCTACATGGTGGACGGCAAGATGGTGGACCGCCCCTTCGTGCTGCGCGCCGAAGCCATCGTGGCCAGCGCACGCGCCGCCGGACTGATTGCCGACTGATTTCCGACCGACCCTCAAGCAACTCCAGGAGACACACCCATGACGCCATCGCGCCGCCAATTCGCCGTTGCCGCCCTCGCCGCCACCGCCGCGCTCGCCGCGCTCTCGGGCCTGGCCCACGCCGCCGACGTGTCCTACCCCGCCAGGCCCATCACCATGGTCGTGCCCTACCCGCCCGGCGGCTCCAACGACGTGTTCGCGCGCCAGGTGGCCAAGGAGCTGGGCGACCTGCTCAAGCAGCCCATCGTGGTGGACAACCGCCCCGGCGCCAGCGGCAACACCGGCACCGGCTATGTCGCCAAGGCCGCGCCGGACGGCTACACCCTGGTCGCCGTGTCGTCGAGCATGACCACCAACGCCGCCGTGCAGACCAGGCTGCCGTTCGACCCGGTGAAGAGCTTCGCCCCCGTGGCCATGTTCGCCAAGGGGCCGTTCGTGGTGGCGGTGAACAAGGACTTTCCGGCCAAAACGCCCGCCGAGCTGGTGCGCGAGATCAAGGCCCACCCCGGCCAGTACAACTACGCCAGCTCGGGCACCGGCAGCGTGAACCATTTCGCCACCGAGCTGCTGCGCTCCATGGTGCCGGGCCTGGACATCACCCATGTGCCCTACAAGGGCCAGGGCCCGGCGGTGACGGACGTGATCGGCAACCAGGTGCAGATGATGATCTCCAGCGGCCCGTCGATCCTGCCCATGGTGCGCGGCGGCAAGCTGCGCGCCATAGGCATCACCAGCCTCACGCCCAGCCCCATCGCGCCGGACCTCACGCCCATGGCCACGGCCGTGCCGGGCTACGAATTCGGCCTGTGGTGGGGGCTGCTGGCGCCCGCGGGCACGCCGCCGGCCATCGTGAACCAGCTCAACCAGGCCGTGAACCAGGTGCTGGCCAAGCCCGAGATCAAGGCCGGCTTCCTGCGCGAAGGCGCCATCGCCAACCCCGTCACGCCCGCGCAGTTTGCCGACACCATCCAGCAGGACGTGAAGCGCTGGCAGGCGCTGGCCAAGGAACGCAATATCACCGCCGATTGATGACTTAAAAACCATAGCTACCCGCGCTTTCTGCGCCTACGTTATATGCCAATCTGACCTGACTATGCACATGTCGCAGACGCCCCTCACCCCTCCCTCTCCCCAGAGGGGCGAGGGCGACTGGTTGCGCCGGTTTTACTCCCTCTCCCTCTGGGAGAGGGCAGGGGTGAGGGCTTGCGGATCGGTCTGAGGCATATAGCTAACCAGGGAATTTGACTGAAAAATGAATCCATCAACCATCCAGCGCCAGGGCCCGCGCGGCCCCTTGAGCGGCGTGCGCGTGCTAGACCTCAGCGCCTATATCGCCGGACCCTACGGCTGCTCGCTGCTCGCCGACCAGGGGGCCGAGGTCATCAAGATCGAGCCGCCCGTGGGCGACAACCTGCGCAAGTACCCCTCGACGCTGGAGGCCGAAAGCCGCGCCTTCGTCGGCGTGAACCGCAGCAAATGGGGCATGGTGCTGGACCTCAAGCAGGAGGCCGACCACGCCGCGCTGATGCGCCTGGTGCGCGAGGCCGACGTGCTGGTGCACAACTTCCGCCCCGGCGTGCCCGAGCGGCTGGGCATAGGCTTCGAGCAGCTCATCGCGCTGCACCCGCGCCTCATCTACTGCAGCGTGACCGGCTACGGCCAGAAGGGCCCGCTGAAGGCCAAGGCCGGCTACGACCAGGTGCTGCAGACCATGACCGGCATGTGCGCCATGCAGGGCAAGGCCGGCGGCCCGCCCGAGATCCTCTACGGCTCGGTGGTCGATTACTACGCCGCCGCCCTCGTGGCCGGCGGCGTGGCCTCGGCCCTGTACGAGCGCGAGAAAAGCGGCCTGGGCCAGCATGTGGGCGTGTCGCTGCTGCGCGCCGCGCTCACCATGCAGTCGGCCCGCCTGGTCTGGGCCGAGGGCGAGCCGCGCGACGTCGGCGGGCGCGACATGCGCTCGGGCGGCATCACCGGCATCCACCCCACCCGGCAGGGCCACATCTACCTGTCGGCCAACACCCAGCATTTCTGGTCCGCGCTGTGCCACAAGGTGGGCCTGCCCGAGCTGGCCGGCAACGAGCGCTACGACAGCGTGCGCAAGCGCGCCCAGCACCATGCCGAACTGGTGCCGCTGCTGCGCCAGGCGCTGGCCGCGCGCACGGCGCTCGAATGGGAGGCCCTGTTCGGCGAGGAAGTGCCCTGCGCCGCGGCGCGCGCCGTCGAAGACATGTTCGAGCACCCGCAGGTGCTGGCCGAGGGCCTGATAGCGCGCTTCGAGCACCCCACGCTTGGCAGCTACCGCGGCTTTGCCGGCCCGCTGGACTTCAGCCGCACGCCCGGCCCCGCGCCCTTTGCGGCGCCCACGCTGGGGCAGCACACGGCGGCATTGAAGGAACCCACCGCCTCGGGTGCAGCCTCGTGACCCCGGCCCCGCCCCGGCTGCCGGCCGGCGCCTGCGACGCGCACCTGCACGTCTTCGACCCGCGCTTTCCGGCCGCGGCGCCGCACGCCATGCGCACGGGTGCCACCGCGGCCGACTACCTGGCGCTGCGCCAGCGCCTGGGGCTTGAGCGCGCGGTGATCGTGCAGCCGCGCGCCCATGGCACGGACAACCGCGTCACGCTGGACGCCATCCGCGTGCTCGGGCCACGGCAGACGCGCGGCATCGCGGTGCTGCGGCCCGATGTGGACGACGCCATGCTGCAGTCGCTGCACGACGGCGGCATTCGCGGCATCCGCTTCTCCCTCTACACCGAGCGCGACGCCATGGTGCGCCTGGACATGCTGGAGCCGCTGGCGCGGCGCGTGGCCGCGCTGGGCTGGCATGTGCAGCTGCACTGGCGCGCCGACCAGATCGCGGACCAGCGCGAGCTGCTGCAGCGCCTGCCCTGCACCCTGGTCTTCGACCACATGGCGCGGCTGCCACTGCGCGAAGGCACGGGCCACCCGGCCTTCGACGTGGTGCGCGGCCTGGTGCAGCGGGGCCGCGCCTGGGTCAAGCTCTCGGGCCCCTACCTGAACAGCGCCACGGGTCTGGCCACCGGCTACGCCGACAGCGACGCACTGGCCCACGCCTGGGTGAGCGAGGCGCCCGAGCGCCTGGTCTGGGGCAGCGACTGGCCGCATGTGACCGAAACGGCCAATCCGCCCGACACCGCGATGCTGCTGGTCCTGCTGGGCCGCTGGATACCCGACACCGCCACGCGCGCGCGCGTGCTGGCCGCGAATGCGGCCGCACTCTATGGATTCGATGATTGATCTTGCAAAGGAAAAGGTGAGGAAGATGAAAAAGACTGGTTTGCTGCTGGCCGCCCTGGCCCTGGCGCATGGCGGCGCGCATGCCGCCGGCTACCCCGAACAGACCATCACCGTGGTGGTGCCGTTTGCCGCCGGCGGCGGCGCGGACAATGCGGCCCGCATCATTGCCCAGGGCATCAGCCAGGTGTCGGGCCAAAGCGTGGTGATCGACAACCGGGCCGGCGCCAGCGGCTCCATAGGCGCGACCGCCGTGGCCCGCGCCAAGCCCGACGGCTACACCGTGCTGTACGACGCATCCTCGTTCGCCATCAACCCGGCGCTGCGCAAGCTGCCCTACGACCCGGCGAAGGACTTCATCCCGGTATCCCAGGCCATACGCGTGCCCAACATCCTGGTGGCCGCGCCGGCCGCGCCCTACAACAACCTGTCGGACTTCGTGCGCGCCGCCCAGGCCCAGCCCGGCAGGCACACCTATGCCTCGTACGGGCCGGGCAGCCTGGCACAGATGGCGGGAGAGCTGCTCAAGATCGGCGCCAAGATCGACGCAGTCCATGTGCCCTACAAGGGCGGCGCGCCGGCCATCGTCGATGTGATGGGCGGCCAGGTGGACGTGTATTTCGCCAACGCGGCATCGAGCCTGGGCTACGTCAAGGCCGGCAAGCTCAAGGCCCTGGCCGTGTCCTCCCGCGCAAGAATGCCCGAGCTGCCCAGCGTGCCCACGGTGCGCGAATCGGGCATCAAAGACTTCGAGGTCGAGGAATGGAACGGCTTCTTCGTGCCCGCGGGCACGCCTGCCGCCACCGTCGCCCGGCTGCAGGAGCTGGTGCAGAAGGCCCTGGCGCTGCCCGACACCAAGAGCGGCCTGGAAAAACTCGGGCTCACGCCCGTGGGCAGCGGCGCGGCGCAGTTCTCCGCCTTTGTGGCGGCCGAGCGCGCGCGCTGGGCGCAGGTGGTGAAGACCAACCACATCACCGTCGACTGAGCGCTCGGACGCTGGCAATGGCATCAAGGCCCGCGCCATGCCGGGCCTGGCGCGGCCGTCCTCGGGCGGGCCCGACCCAGCCCGACATCAATTGATCTTGAACCCGGTCTCGGCCACGATGCGCTTCCAGCGCTTGTTGTCCGCGTCGATCAGCCGGGCGAACTCCTCGCGCGTGGTGTGGCGCGGGATGTAGTCGTAGGACTTGAGCTTGGCGATCACATCGGGCATCTGCATGACCTTGTCCATCTGCTGGGCCAGCTGATCGACGATGTCCTTGGGTGTGCCCTTGGGCGCCAGCAGGCCGGCCCAGGACGCGAACTCCATGCCGTCCACGCCCTGCTCCTTGAGTGTGGGCACGTCGGGGAATGAGGCCGCGCGCTGCGACGACAGCACGCCCAGCGCCTTCACGCGGCCGGCGCGGATCATCTCCACAGAGGCAAACGAGTCCAGCGAGAAATCCACCTCGCCGGCCACCACGGCCTGCATCTGCGGCGCCGTGCCCTTGTACTGGGCGTTGATGGTCTGCGGCGCCTTGATCAGGCGCTTGAACTCCTCGCTCATCAGGTTGATCATGGCGCTGCCCGAGGACATGGACAGAGGCTTGCCCTGCGCCAGCTTGATCAGCTCTTGCATGTTGTTCACCGGCAGATCCTTGCGCGCAATCACCACGAAGCTCACATCGCAGATATGCGTGATGGGCTCGAAGCTGGCCAGGGCCTCGTAGCCGGCCTTGTAGATCACCGGGCTCAGGGTCTGGGCGCCGGCGGTGTTCAGCAGCAGGGTGTAGCCGTCGGGCGCGGCGCGCGCCACCTCGGCCGTGCCGATCATGCCGTTGGCACCCCCCTTGTTGTCCACGATGAAGGACTGGCCCATCAGCTCGCCGAGCTTTTGCAGCACCAGGCGCGCCACCACGTCGGTCGTGCCGCCGGCCGCAAAGGGCACGATGACGCGCACCGGCTTGGCCGGGTACTTGGCCTGTGCCAGCGCCCATTGCGGCGCTGCCAGCGCGCCAGCCACGGCCAGGCCGTGGCTCATCCATTGACGGCGGGAAAGGTTGGTCATGTGCTTTTGTCTCCTTGGAATGAATAGTTGTGCCTGCCATTGTGGGACGGGGTCGGCGGCCACGTCCAATACCCAAATCGACTGCAACGATTGCTTTTGTGTATGTCTGTGCGTCGCAGTTCAGCAACCCCGCCCGCCTCCAGGGCTACTTGGCTGCCAGGCCCAGGCGCTCGATCAGCAGCCTGTCCTTGGCAAAGGCCTCGCGGGCCCATTGCGCAAAGTCCGCGCCCGAGCGGTACCAGGCGTCCTGGTTCAGCTGCAGCATCAGCTCGGCGTGGCGCGGGTCGTCCATGGCCTTCTTGAAGGCGTCGTGCAGCTTCTGCACCACGGCCGGGTCCATGCCCTTGGGGCCGGCCAGGCCATAGGGCGAGGTGGAGACAACGCCATAGCCCAGCTCCTTGGCGGTGGGCACCTCGGGCCAGCGCTGGGTGCGCTTCTCGCCAAAGGTCAGCAGCAATCGCATCTGGCCGCCGTCCACATATTTGTCCCAGCCCGTGGCATCGCTTTGCGCCGACACATGGCCGCCCAGCAGCGCCTGCTGCAGGTCGGCGTTGCCCTTGAAGGGCACATGGTTGAGCTGGACCTTGGCGTTCTCGGCCAGTTCCTCCATCAAGAGGTGTGGCGAAGTGCCCGCGCCCGTGGAGCCATAGTCCACCGCGCCGGGGCTTTTGCGCGCGGCGGCGATGTAGTCGTTGAAGCTCTTGTAGGGCGAGTCGCTGCGCACCGTGAAGCCAAAGGTGTAGCCCGACACACCGATGATGTAGCTGAAGTCGGTGAGCGGGTTCCAGGCCGTCTTCTGCATATGCGCCATGCGCAGCATGGACATGGGGAACTGCGTGATGGTGTAGCCGTCGGCCTTGGCCGTGCGCGCCATGGCGCCGGGCGCCAGCGTTCCGCCCGCGCCGGGCTTGTTGTCCACGATGATGGGCTGGCCCAGCTGCTTGCCGGCCAGCTCGGCCAGCAGGCGCATGTGGCGGTCGGTGGAGCCACCCGCCGGGAAGGGCACGATCAGCGTGATGGGCTTGGCTGGAAAGTTCTGCGCCTGGGTCCAGGCGGGCATGCCGGTGGCAGCCAGCGTGGCAGCGGCCAGGGCCAGCCAGTGGCGACGGTGGAATGTACGGCTCATGCGTTCCTCCTTGAAGCTGAAAAAAGGGCATCGCACGCGATACCCCGGTACGGTGGCGAGTGGTCAGAGCGCGTTGACCAGCTCCGGCACCGCCGTGAACAGATCGGCCTCCAGCCCGTAGTCGGCCACGGAGAAGATAGGCGCCTCGGGGTCCTTGTTGATGGCCACGATGACCTTGCTGTCCTTCATGCCGGCCAGGTGCTGGATGGCCCCGGAGATGCCGCAGGCGATGTACAGCTGGGGCGCGACGATCTTGCCCGTCTGGCCCACCTGCAGGTCGTTCGGGGCGTAGCCCGCGTCCACCGCGGCGCGGCTGGCTCCGATGGCCGCGCCCAGCTTGTCGGCCAGCGGGGTGATGACCTCGTTGAACTTCTCGGCGCTGCCCAGCGCGCGGCCGCCCGAGACGATGATCTTGGCGGCCGTGAGCTCGGGCCGGTCGCTCTTGGTGACCTCGCGGCCGACGAAGCTGCTCTTGCCGGCATCCTGCACGGCGGCCACGCTGTCCACGGCGGCGCTGCCACCGCTGGCGGCGGCGGCGTCAAAGCCGGTGCCGCGCACGGTGATCACCTTCACCGCGTCGGCGGACTGCACGGTGGCGATGGCGTTGCCGGCGTAGATCGGGCGCTCGAAGCTGTCGGCGGCCACCACCTTGGTGATGTCGCTGATCTGCGCCACGTCGAGCTTGGCGGCCACGCGCGGGGCGACGTTCTTGCCCGATGCGGTGGCGGGGAACAGGATGTGGCTGTAGCTGGATGCAATCGCCAGGACTTGCGCGGCCAGGTTCTCGGCCAGGCCGTCCTTCAGGGACGCGCCGTCGGCGTGGAGTACCTTGGCGACGCCGGTGATCTGTGCGGCGGCGGCTGCGGCGGCGGCTGCGCCTTCGCCGGCGACCAGCACATGCACGTCGCCACCGCAGGCAGCGGCGGCCGTGACGGTGTTGAGCGTGGCGGCCTTGATGGAGGCGTTGTCGTGTTCTGCAATAACGAGTGCGGTCATGAAATCAGTTCCTTATCGGTTGGGGACAGAGCAAATTTGCTTCGCAAATCTTGGGCTGTCCCGCAAAACATTCAGATTACTTTGGCTTCGTTCTTGAGTTTGGCGACCAGGGTCGCCACGTCTGGCACCTTGATGCCGGCGCCGCGTTTGGCGGGTTCGACCACCTTGAGGGTCTTCAGGCGCGGGGCCACATCGACGCCCAGGTCCTCGGGCTTGAGCGTATCGAGCGGCTTTTTCTTGGCCTTCATGATGTTGGGCAGCGTGACGTAGCGCGGCTCATTGAGGCGCAGGTCGGTGGTGATGACCGCCGGGGTGGACAGCTGCAGGGTTTCCAGGCCGCCGTCGACCTCGCGCGTGACGTTCACCTTGTCGCCGGCCACTTCGACCTTGCTGGCGAACGTGGCCTGGGGCAGGTCGGCCAGCGCGGCGAGCATCTGGCCGGTCTGGTTGGCGTCGTCGTCGATGGCCTGCTTGCCCAGGATGACGAGGCCGGGCTGTTCCTTGTCCACCAGGGCCTTGAGCAGCTTGGCCACGGCCAGGGGCTGCAGTTCTTCGTTGGTTTCGACCAGGATGGCGCGGTCGGCGCCGATGGCCATGGCGGTGCGCAGGGTTTCCTGGCATTGGGCCACGCCGCAGCTCACCGCGATGACTTCGGTGACGACGCCCTTTTCTTTCAGGCGCACGGCCTCTTCGACGGCGATTTCGTCAAAGGGGTTCATGCTCATCTTGACGTTGGCGATGTCCACACCCGTGCCGTCCGATTTCACGCGGACCTTCACGTTGTAGTCCACCACGCGTTTGACGGGGACGAGGATTTTCATAAGTTGCTCCTAACAAAAAAAGGTCAGCGCAGCAGGCCGGCGAGGCGGCTGGCAATGATGGATTCGGCCTCGGCCATGATGCGGGTGATGAGCTCCTGCACGCTGGGCACGTCGCGGATCAGGCCGGCCACCATGCCGCAGGACCACACGCCCGCCTCCATGTCGCCCTGCTGCATGATGCGCGGATAGACGCCGGCGAGCTCGGGGGCGATGTCGGCAAAGGTGATGGCGCTGCCCAGCTCGCGCTCCTTGGCCATCACACGCTCGGTGGCATGGCTGATCAGCACGCGCTCGGTGTTGCGCAGGCCGCGCATGATCAGGCGCGTGTCCAGCTCGCTGGCGGCGACGATGGTGTCCTTGACGTTCTGGTGCACCGGCGCCTCTTTCGTGGCGATGAAGCGCGTGCCCATGTTGATGCCCTCGGCCCCCAGGGCCAGCGCGGCCACCAGGCTGCGGCCGTCGGCCATGCCGCCGGAGGCGACGAAGGGAATCTTCAGCTCCTCGGCCGCGCGCGGCAGCAGGATGAAGTTGGGGATATCGTCCTCGCCCGGGTGGCCGGCGCATTCAAAGCCGTCCACGCTGATGGCGTCGCAACCAATCGATTCGGCCTTGAGCGCATGGCGCACCGAGGTGCATTTGTGGATCACCTTGATGCCGGCATCCTTCAATGTCGGCAGCCACTTTTGCGGGTTGTTGCCGGCCGTCTCGACGATCTTCACGCCGCCTTCGATGATGGCCTTGACATAGCCCGGATAGTCCGGCGCGTTCACCGCTGGCAGAAAGGTCAGATTCACGCCAAAGGGCTTGTCGGTCATCTCGCGGCAGCGCGCGATTTCCTGCGCCAGCAGCGCGGGCGTCTTTTGCGTCAGCGCCGTGATCAGGCCCAGGCCGCCGGCGTTGGACACGGCCGATGCCAGCTCGGCGTAGCCCACGTAATGCATGCCGCCCTGGATGATGGGGTGCTCTATGCCGAAGAGCTCTGTGATGCGGGTCTTCATATGCTGTTTACTCCGGCGAAATGCCCTTGTCGCGGATGATCTGGCCCCAGCGCTGGTAGTCCTGCGCGATGCGCTGGCCCATTTGCGCGGGATCTTCGAAGCGGGCGATGGCGCCCGCGCCCAACAGGCGCTCCTGCACCTCCTTGTCGGCCAGGATCTGCTGCACCTCGGTGGCGATGCGATCCACCACTGCCTTGGGCGTGCCCTGCGGCGCCAGCAGGCCGCCCCAGGAAACGGCGTCGTAGCCCTTCACACCCTGCTCGGCGATGGTCTTCACCTCGGGCAGCATCACCACGCGCTGGGGCGAGCCCACGGCGATGGCGCGCAGCTTGCCGGCCTTGATGTGCGGCAAGGCCGCCACCAGGTCGGCATACATGATGGGCACCTGGCCGCCTATGGTGTCGGTGATGGCCGGCACGCCGCCCTTGTAGGGGATGTGCTGCATGTCAAAACCCGCCATCTGCTTGAGCAGCTCCATGCTCAGGTGGCCGAAGCTGCCGGCACCCGAGCTGGTGTAGTTGATCGGCGTCTTTTGCGCCTTGGCGTGGGCTATCAAGCCCTTGAGGTCGGTCACATCGGGCAGCAGCCTGGGGTTCACCACGATGACGATGGGCAGGTCGTACACCGTGGCCACGGGCGCGAAGTCCTTCACCGTGTCGTAGCCGGCCTTCTTGTACAGGTGCGGCGCCAGCAGCGTGGGCGTGGCCAGCATCATCAGCGTGTAGCCGTCGGGCGCGCTCTTGGCTACCTGCACGGCGGCGATGGAGCCCGAGGCTCCGGGGCGATTTTCCACCACCACGGGCTGCTTCAGGCGCTCGGCGAGCTTCTGACCCACGATGCGCGAGGCCGTGTCGGTGGGGCCGCCGGCGGGGAAGGGCACGATGAGCTTGATCATCTTGTCGGGCCAGGCAGCCTGGGCCAGGGCGCCGCCGCAAATGCCGGCGAGCAGCGGCGCGGCGGCCAGGGCCAGGGCGGCGCGGCGATGGATGGCGTTGGGTTTCATATGGATCTCCTGGAGCAAATAAGCCTGATGAGCGACATGCCTCAGGCCAGGCCGCGAGCCCTCACACCCGCCCTCTCCCAAAGGGAGAGGGAGTAAAACCGGCGCAACCGGTCGCCCTCGCCCCTTTGGGGCTGAAGGCTGCGGCTCCAGTTCCGCCTGCGCGGAACTGGACAGCCTGAAGAGCGACAGTGTCTCGCTGTCGCCCCCGGGAGGGGTGAGGGGCATCTGCGACATATACATAGTCAAATATGGCTGTACCGCTTATCTGCAAAGCGCAAGCAGCTATCGTTTTTGATATTCACTGCTGCGGCAGCGTGAGCACGCCCTGCGCCTGCAGGGCCTGCAGTTCGTCGTCGCTCAGCGCCAGCAGCTGCTGCAGCACGGCGCGCGTGCCTTCGCCCAGCGTGGGCGGGGCCATGCGGATCGGCAGGCGCTCGCCGTCCAGGCGGTACGGCGGGGCAAACACCGGCGTGGTGCCGACGACCGGGTGCGGCATGTCCTGCACCATGCGACCACGGCGCGTGCGCTCGCTGCTCAATGCCTCGTGCAGGCCGGCGACGCGGCCGCAGGGGATGCCGGCGCTGGTCAGGCGTTCGAGCAGCAGATCGCGCGGGAAGCCGCGGATCAGCTCCTTGAGCAGCGGGCCCAGCTCCAGCCGATTCTTGGCGCGCTCGACGTTGGTGGCAAAGCGCGGGTCTTCGACGATGTCGGGGCGCTCTATCACCTGGCGGCAGAACTTGTCGAACTGGGCGTTGTTGCCCACGGCGATGATCAAGGGGCCGTCGCTGGCCTCGTACATGCCGTAGGGCACGATGGAGGGGTGGGCGTTGCCGTAGCGCTCGGGGTCGTGGCCGAGCTTGAGCGCATCCAGCCCGTAGTAGCCCGTCACCGTCAGGCCGCAGTCGTACAGCGCCATCTGAATCAGCTGGCCCTGGCCGGTGCGCTCCTTTCTGAACAGCGCCGCCAACACCGCCTGGGCGGCATACATGCCGGTCATCAGATCGACCACGGCCACGCCGAACTTCAGCGGCGGGGTGTTGGCCTCGCCATTGAGCGCCATCAGCCCGGCCTCGCCCTGGATCACCAGGTCGTAGCCGGGGCGGCTGGCCTCGGGGCCGGTCACGTCGTAGCCGGCCACGGCGCAGTAGATCAGGTCTGGCTTGATGGCCTTGAGCTGCTCGTAGCCCAGGCCCAGCTTCTCGGGGCCGCCGGTCTTGAAGTTGTGGATAACCACGTCGCACTGGGGCACCAGGTCGTGGATGATCTTCAGCCCCTCGGGCGTCTGCAGGTCGATGGTGATGGACCGCTTGTTGCGGTTCATGCTGTTGTAGTAGGTGGTCTCGGTCTGGCCGATGCGCAGGCCCCAGTCGCGCGTGTCGTCGCCGCGGCCGGGGTGCTCCACCTTGATGACCTCGGCGCCGAAGTCGGCCAGCACCATGGCGCACATGGGGCCGGCAAACACGCGCGAGAGATCCAGCACGCGCACGCCTTGCAGGGGTAAGTCTTGGTCGGACGGATGGGTCGATGCCATGGCTCGCATTCCTTTGTTGCTCAAGTCAGTCGGTTTTCTTCGCGCCCATCAGGGCAATCGTTCCCTGTGCGACAGCGCACAGCTTTTCAGTGCCGCCAGCGAGCACATAGACATCGCAACGGCAGACAGCCTGTGTACGGCCTGCATGCACCGCCGTGGCGCGTGCGGCAAGCCAATCGCCGACGGCGGGACGCACATAGTTGATCTTGTATTCCGAGGTCACCACACCAGGCCCCAGTGCCATGCCTCCTGCAAAGGTGAGCGCGTTATCCGCCAGGTACGAGACCACACCGCCATGCACAAAGCCGTGTTGCTGCTGGATCTGTTCGGTGATGGGCACACGCAGCTCCACCACCTGCGTCGTGTACTGCGTCATTTCTGCCCGGACCAGGCGACTGAACGGCTGCGCGTCCAGAACCCGTCGCGCGTCTTCAATGGATCGGCTCATACGTCCATCCCTCCTTATGCAAGGCGCACCGGCGCTCAGCCCGGCTTGCTGCTGCGCAGCTTGGCAAAATCGGGCGCGCGCTTTTCCAGGAAGGCGTTGATGCCCTCGCGCGACTCCTCGGTCTCTTGCGACAGCGGCATGTACAGCGCCTCCAGCTCCAGCTGCTGCTCCAGCGTGTTGCGCGGCGCCACGCGGCACAGGTGCTTGATGCGCGCGGTGGCCAGCTCGGGGCCGGCGGCCACCTGCTGCGCCAGCGCCAAAGCCGCGGCCAGCGCCTGGCCGGGCTCGACGAGGCGATTCACCACGCCCAGTTGGTGCATGCGCTCGCCGCTCACGCGTTCGCCGGTCAGGCACAGCTCGGTCAAGACCTGGCGCGAGACGAATTCGGACAGCAGCGCCGTGGCGCCGCCGTCGGGCGTGAGGCCCACCTTGACGTAGGCCACCGAGAACTGCGCGTTCTTCGCGGCCACCAGCAGGTCGCCGGCCAGCGCCAGCGACAGGCCGGCACCGGCGGCCGCGCCCTCCACCGCCATGATCACGGGCTTGGGGCAGTCGCGCAGCGCGCGCACCAGGTTGTGCAGGCTTTCGAGCTTCAGGCGCCGCTCGGCCAGGGGCAGCTCGCGCCTGTGGATGAGCTGGCGCAGGTCGCCGCCGGAGCAGAAATGCCCGCCCTCGCCGGTGAGCACCACGGCGCCCACGGTCGGGTCGCAGGCCGCGGCGCCCAGGGCCGCCGTCAGGCCGTTATAGAAGCCCGGCGTGAGCGCGTTGCGCGCGGCCGGGTTGTTGTTGGACAGGATGAGCACCGCGCCTTCGCGGCGGGTGATCAGGGCGGTGTCGGTCATTTATGTCTCCTGCTGTGTGCTTTTGTTTTGATAGCTGGTGGCGCTTGATGGATAAGCGCCAAGGCCTGTTTTTGCTTTAACTCCCTCTCCCGCGTGCGGGAGAGGGTGGGGGTGAGGGTGCTTGCCGTGCAAGCACAGCGCCCCAACTACCCCCTCACCCCTGCCCTCTCCCCCAAGGGGGCGAGGGAGTTACAACGCCATCCAGCGCGCAAGGTGGTGGTCCATGTCGCCGAGCTGGTGGTCGATCATCACCAGGCGCTTGGCGTAGTGGGCCAGCGGCAGCTCCCAGGTCACGCCGATGCCGCCGTGCATCTGGATCGCCTCCTCGGCGATCAGCGCACCGATCTTGCCCACGCTGTACTTGCCGGCGCTCAGGGCCTTCTCGCGCGCCACGCGGTCACCATCATCAATGGCGGCAGCGGCGTTGATCACTGCCGAGCGCGCCTGCTCCACCTCCAGCAGCATGTCGGCCATGCGGTGCTGCAGGGCCTGGAAGCTGCCGATCACCACGCCGAACTGCTTGCGCGTGCGCAGGTATTCCAGCGTGTCGTCCTTGGCCTTGTCCATGGCGCCCAGGCTCTCCGCCGACAGCGCCAGCAGGCCGAAGCCCACCACGCGCTCCAGCAGCGCATGGCCGGCGCCCTCGGCGCCCAGCAGCGCGTCGGCACCGACCTTGACGTTGGACAGGGTCAGCTCGGCCGCATGGCCGCCGTCGATGCGGCCATAGCCGCGCGCCGAGACGCCGGCCGCGTCGCCCGGCACCAGGAACAGCGAAATGCCGGCCTCGTCGCCCACCGCGCCCGAAGTGCGCGCGCTCACCAGCAGCAGCTGCGCCTGGTCGCCAAACAGCACGACAGCCTTGGCGCCGTTCAGCACCCAGCCTGCGCCGTCTCTCGTTGCGGTGGTGGCGACGCGGTTCAGCTCGTAATGGCTGGCCGGCTCGTCATGCGCCAGGGCCGCAAGCAGGGTGCCGGCGATGATGCCTTCGAGCTGCGCCTTCTGCGCGTCGGTGCCGGCCTCGCTCAGCGCCCGGCCCACCAGCAGCGCGCCCAGCAGGGGCTCGGTCACCAGGTGATTGCCCAGGGCCTCGAACACCAGGGCGATGTCGGGACCCTGGCCGCCGAAGCCGCCATCGGCCTCCTTGAACAGCGCGCCGATGGCGCCGATCTCGGCCAGTTTGGCGTAGGTCTCGGCGCTGTAGCCGGCCTGGTCGTAGGCCACCTTGTTGCGGTATTCGGCGGGGTACTGCTCGCCCAAGTAGCGGTTCAGCGCGTCCGCCAGCATGCGGCGGTCTTCGTTGTGCTCAAAGTTCATGGCGATTCCCTTACAGCCCCAGGATCATCTTGGAGATGATGTTGCGCTGGATCTCGTTGGAGCCGCCGAAGATCGACAGCTTGCGGTAGTTGAAATAGGCGGCCGCGGCCGTGGCGGCCTCGGGCGGGCCCACCGGCGCCTCCTGGTATTCGGCGAACTGCGCCTCCTCGATGTAGGGCAGCGCGTACGGCCCCATGGCGCGGCGGATCAGCGACAACAGCTCCTGGCGGATCACCGTGCCGCGGATCTTGAGCATGGAGCTCTCGGCGCCCGGCACGCCCCCGCCCTGCACCGACGCAATGACGCGCAGGTTGGTCGTGGCCATGTTGTTCAGGTCGATCTCCACCTGCGCCATGCGGGTGGCGAACTGCGGGTCCTGGCTCAAAGGCTTGCCGTTCCTTTGCACGCGGCTGGCAATCACCTTGAGCTTTTCCAGCGCGGCCATCGAGAAGCCCACGCCGGCGATGCCGGTGCGCTCGTAGGTCAGCAGGTACTTGGCGTAGGTCCAGCCCTTGTTCTCCTCGCCGACCAGGTTCTCCAACGGCACCTTCACGTCGGTGAGGAAGACCTCGTTGACCTCCTTGTCGCCGTCCAGCGTGCGGATCGGGCGCACCTCGACGCCGGGCTGGTTCATGTCGATGAGCAGGAAGCTGATGCCCGACTGCGCCTTGGCCTGGCGGTCGGTGCGCACCAGACAGAACATCATGTTGGCGTGCTGGCCCTGGGTGGTCCAGGTCTTCTGGCCGTTGACGATGTAGTGGTCACCCTGGCGCACGGCGGTGGTCTTGAGGCTGGCCAGGTCAGAGCCGGCGCCCGGCTCGGAATAGCCCTGGCACCACCAGTCGTCGCCATTGAGGATGCGCGGCAGCCAGTGTTTTTTCTGCGCCTCGTCGCCGTACTTGATCAGCACCGGGCCGAGCATGGACAGGCCGAACGGCACCAGACGCGGGCCGCCGGCCATGGCGCACTCGTCGTCGAAGATGAATTTCTGGATGGCGCTCCAGCCGGTGCCGCCATGCTCCTTGGGCCAGTGATAGGCCAGCCAGCCCTTGCGGTTCAGGATGGCGTGCCAGCCCTCTTGGTCCTGGCGCGTCAGGCGCTGCCCGGCCTTGACCTTGGCGGAGAGCGCCGCGGGCAGGTAGTCCTTCAGAAACGCACGCACTTCCTCGCGGAAGGCCTGCTCCTCAGGGGTGAATTGCAAATCCATGTCTTGCCTCTAGTCAGTTGGGGACAGGGCAAAAATTGCGCTGCAATTTTTGGGCCTGTCGCACAAGGTTTCGGTTTTCAGAAAATCTCGAACAGTCCGGCCGCGCCCTGGCCGCCGCCGATGCACATGGTCACCACGCCCCACTTCACGGACGGGTCCTTGGCCTTGCGGCGCTGGCCTTCCAGCAGGATGTGGCCGGCCAGGCGCGCACCCGTCATGCCGAAGGGGTGGCCGATGGAGATGGCGCCGCCATTGACATTCAGGCGTTCGTTCGGAATACCCAGCTGGCGCTGGCAGTACAGGGCCTGCGAGGCAAAGGCCTCGTTCAGCTCCCACAGGTCTATGTCGTCCACGGTCAGACCATGGCGCTTGAGCAGCTTGGGCACGGCGAACACCGGGCCTATGCCCATTTCATCCGGCTCGCACCCGGCCACGGCAAAGCCGCGCAACGCGCCCAGGGCCTGCAGGCCCAGGCGCTCGGCCTGCCGGGCCTCGACCAGCACGCAGGACGAGGAGCCATCGGACAGCTGCGAGGCATTGCCCGCGGTGATGAAGTTGCCCGCGCCCTTGACCGGCTCCAGCTTGGCCAGGCCTTCGAGCGTGGTCGAGGCGCGGTTGCAGTTGTCGTGCGTGGCCACCACGTCGCGGTGGGTGACCTCGCCGGTGTCCTTGTTCTTCTCGGCCATGCGCGTGGCGCAGGGGATGATCTCGTCCTTGAACAGGTCGGCGGCCTGGGCGGCGGCGGTGCGCTGCTGGCTTTGCAGCGCAAACGCATCCTGATCCTCGCGGCTGATGGCATAGCGCTTGGCCACGATGTCCGCCGTGTCAATCATGGCCATGTACAGCGCAGGCTTGTGCTCGACCAGCCAGGGGTCCATGTCGGTGGGCAGGTTGTTGCCCGGGCGCAGGCCCGAGATGGTCTCCACCCCGCCGGCGATCATGGCGTCCACGCCCTCGGCCACGATGCGGCCGGTGGCGGCGGCAATCGCCTGCAGGCCCGAGGCGCAGTAGCGGGTGATGGTGGTGCCGGCGATGGTGAGGGGCAGCTCGGCGCGCAGCACGGCCTGGCGGCCCAGGTTGCGGCCCTGGAAACCGTCGGGGTTGCCGCAGCCCAGGATCAAGTCCTCGATCATGGCCGGATCGACGCCCGAGCGCTCGACCGCGGCCCTGACCGAGAAGGCCGCCAGCTGGGCGGCAGGGGTCACGTTGAATTCGCCGCGGTGCGACTTGGTCATAGGCGTGCGGGCTGTGGAAACAATGACGGCTTCACGCATGGGGTGCTCCTTTGGAACGGTTTGTCTTTATGGAATCAATAGCTGCTTGCGCAGTGTGTACGGGCGCTTGAGGCTTTTTCTCCCTCTCCCCCAAGGGGGAGAGGGAGTTGGCGAGGGTCAGCGCTGGTTCAGGCTGTCGAAGTTCTTGCCCTCGGCCACCAGCTTTTGCAGCAGTGCGGCCGGTTGCCAGAACAGCGCGTCTTCCTTGGCAAATTCCTGGATGTCGGCCAAAACCTTGTCCAGGCCCTGCATGTCGGCCCATTTCATCGGGCCGCCGCGCCAGCGCGGGAAGCCGTAGCCAAACAAAAAGGTCACGTCGATATCCAGCGGGCGCAGGGCAATGCCCTCCTCCAGCACCTTGGCGCCCTCGTTGACCATGGCCGCCATATAGCGGCGCATGATTTCGTCATGGCTGAAGGCGCGCGGCGTGATGCCCTTCTTTTTCCGCTCGGCATCGACGATGGCCAGCACCTCGGGGTCGTCCTGGCCGGTGCGTGCTCCTTCAGGGTACAGGTACCAGCCGCGCCCGGTCTTCTGGCCATACCAGCCGCGCTCGGCGATGCGGTCGGCCACCTCGACGTAGCGCGCCTTGGGGTCGCGCGTGGCGGCCTTGCGCTTGCGCGTGGCCCAGCCAATGTCGCCGCCGGCCAGATCGCTCACCTGGAACGGCCCCATGGGGTAGCCAAAGCCGCGCACCGCGGCGTCGATGTCGTAGGGGCTGGCGCCGTCCTCCAGCACGTAGTTGGCCGCCTCGCGGTAGACCGACAGGATGCGGTTGCCGATGAAGCCGTCGCACACGCCGGCGCGCACCGGCACCTTCTTCATGCGCTTGGCCAGCTCGAACGAGGTCACCACCACGTCGGGCGCCACCTTCGATGGCACGACGATCTCCAGCAGCTTCATGATGTTGGCCGGGCTGAAGAAATGCAGGCCGATCACGTCCTGCGGGCGACTGGTCACCGCGGCGATGGCGTCTATGTCCAGGTACGAGGTGTTGGTGGCCAGCACGGCGCCGCTCTTGCAGACGCGGTCGAGTTCCTTGAACACCGCCTTCTTCACCTCGATGTCCTCGAACACAGCCTCGATCACCAAGTCCACATGCTTGATGGCGTCGTAGCTGGTGCTGGGCGTGTAGCGCGCCATGGTGGCGGCCTTGGCCTCCGCCGTCATGCGGCCCCTGGCGATCAGGCCGTCGTAGACCTTCTCCACGTTTTTCTGGCCGCGTGCGATGGACTCGGCATCGCGCTCCACCATCACCACGGACAGGCCGGCATCCAGCGCCGAGACGGTGATGCCCGCGCCCATGGTGCCGCCGCCGATCACGGCGATGCTGGCCAGCGCACGCGGCGCAGCGGCCTTGGCTTCGGGAATCTTGGCGGTCTCGCGCTCGGCGAAGAAGGCATGCACCAGGCCCTGGCGCTGCGGGCTGTTCAGGCATTCCAGAAACAGTTCGCGCTCACGCTTGAGGCCCTGCTCGAAAGGCAGCTCGACGGCCGCGCGCACGCATTCGATGATCTTGGCGGGCGAGAACAGGCCGCGCGTCTTCTTGACGCTTTCAAGAGCGATGGCGTCCAGCTCGGCCAGGGCCGCGGCCTTGTCGGCAATGGCAAGGTCGCGCGTGCGCCGGGGCGGCACGCCGCGCGCCAGCAGCTCGTTCACATAGGCCAGGCCGGCGACCAGCGGGTCGTCGCCCTCGGCCAGCTTGTCCACCAGGCCGGCGGCCAGGGCTGCCTTGGCCGACAGGTGCTGGCCGCTGAGCATCAGCTCGGTCGCGGCCTTCACGCCCATCAGGCGCGGCGAGCGCTGCGTGCCGCCGGCGCCGGGCAGCAGGCCCAGATTCACCTCGGGCAGGCCCAGTTTGGCACCGGCCAGGGCGACACGGAAATGCGTGGCCATGGCGACTTCGAGCCCACCGCCCAGGGCCGGGCCGTGGATGGCGGCGACCACCAGCTTGGAGCCCGTCTCCATGCGATTGAGCACATCGGGCAGCGCGGGCGCCATGGGCGGCTTGCCGAACTCGCGGATGTCGGCGCCGGCGATGAAGGCCTTGCCCTGGCCGACGATGAGCATGGCCTTGAGCGCCGCGTCCTGCTCCAGCTGCTCCACAGCCGCCAGCAGGCCGGCACGCACGCCCTGGCCCAGGGCGTTGACGGGAGGGTTGTTGATGCTGACAACCAGCACCGGGCCTTGTTGCTGGGTCTGTACCAATGCTTGTGCGTTCATGCGCTTGTGTCTCCGAGGGTCTGGTGAAGATTGGCATTGTGGGAACGCGAGCGCGGTTTGACAATCCCATGAAGCATTGACAGACTGTCAAATCATTTTAGACAATTACCAAGGATTAAGGAGGATCCATGGACACCAATGCGCTAAGCCTGCTGGTCGAGATCGTGGACACCGGCAACCTGAGCCAGGCCGCGCGCAAGCTGAAGATGACCCGCGCCAACGTCAGCTACCACCTTACGCAGCTGGAAAAGTCGCTGGGCGTGCAGCTCATCAAGCGCACCACGCGCCGCGCCGAGCCCACCGAGGTGGGCCTGCGCCTGTACGAGCATGGCCGCAACATACGCAACGAGCTGGCCGCCGCGCGCGAGACCATCACCAGCCTGGGCCAGGAGCTGCTGGGGCGCGTGGGCATCAGCGTGCCCAGCGGCTACGGGCAGATCGTGATGAGCGACTGGCTGATCGAGTTCAAGCGGCTCTACCCCGGCATCGTGCTCGACGTGCTGTTCGAGAACCGCACCGACCACCTGCGCGACGAGGTGGACATCGCCATCCGCGTGATCTCCGAGCCGCCGCTGTCGGTGATCGCGCGCAGCCTGGGCCCGGTGCACTACGTGGCCTGCGCCTCACGCGCCTATGTGCAGCAGCACGGTCTGCCGGCCACGCTGTACGAGCTGCGCAACAGCGCCATCATCACCTCGGGCGTGCAGGGGCGCCAGCTGCGCCTGGCGGCCTACCAGGGCGAGGAGCGCCAGGAGGTGATGCTGGAGCCGACGCTGATCTCGGACCACTTTCCGTTCCTGCGCCAGGGCATCCTGGCCGGCCTGGGCCTGGGCCTGGTGCCCGACTACGTGGTGCAGCCCGAGGTGGCCCGCGGCGAGGTGCTGCTGGCGCTGCAGGAATACCGGCTCAGCATCTTTGGCAGCCACATGTACCTGATGTACCTGCCCGGCCGCCACCAGACCCGCGCCGTGCGCACCTGCATAGACTTTCTGCTGGCCAAGGCCGGGCATGGCATGGCGCCCGTCCCGGAGGAGGCGCCACAGTGACATCAATGGCGGCGTGGCCCCCAGCCCCCGCCATGCTGGCTCCAGCCGCGCGGCCCATGGTTCCAGCGGGGCTGGTGCCACATATAGCCCGGCCGCGGCGGCATGGCCCAGTGGCCGGGGCGCCAGGCATAGCTGGCACCACCCCAGCCCCAGTAGCGGTTGATCCACACATGCACCGGCGACGGCGCCACGGGAATCACCTCGGTCTGCAGCGGCGGCGGCGCGCTGGGCGCATACACCACGTCGCCCGGATAGGCCGGCGCCACCACGCAGCCGGTCAGCGCCAGGCCCGATGCGGCCAGCGCCAGGGCCGGCAGCGTGCGGCGCAGGCCGGTGGTGAAAGTGGACGTGAGGATCATGTTGCTCTCCTGGCATGCAATGCACATGCACATGCTCCCACAACGAAAAAGCCCCTGTCGCTTGTTGACAGGGGCTTGTGAAGCCGAGGTAAAGATCAGCCCTGCTGCAGCGCGGCCACGCGCTCCTCGATGGGCGGGTGCGAGGAGAACAGCTTGCCAATGCCGCCGGCGATGCCCATGGCCTGCAGGCTCTTGGGCATCTCGCCGGGGTGCATGCCGCCCAGGCGGTACAGGGCGTTGATCATGGGCTGCTTGCGGCCCATGAGCTGGGCGGCGCCGGCGTCGGCGCGGAACTCGCGCTGGCGCGAGAACCAGGCCACGATGATGGCCGCCAGAAAGCCCAGCAGGATGTCCAGCACGATGGTGGTGACCATATAGCCGATGCCCGGGCCCGAGCTTTGCTCATCGTTCTTGCGCAGAAAGCTGTCCACCGCGTAGCCGATGACCCGCGACAGGAAAACGACGAAGGTATTCATCACCCCCTGGATAAGCGCCATGGTGACCATGTCGCCATTGGCCACGTGGGCCACCTCGTGGCCGATGACGGCCTCGACCTCCTCGCGCGTCATGCCCTGCAAGAGGCCGGTGGACACGGCCACCAGGGCCGAGTTCTTGAAGGCGCCGGTGGCAAAGGCGTTCGGGTCGCCCTCGTAGATGCCGACCTCGGGCATCTGTATGCCGGCCTTGTCGGCAAAGCCGCGCACGGTCTCGACGATCCAGGCCTCATCCTGGTTGCGCGGCTCGTTGATGATTTGCACGCCCATGCTCATCTTGGCCATGGGCTTGCTCATCAGCAGCGAAATGATGGCGCCGCCAAAGCCCATGATGAAGGCAAAGCCCAGCAGCGCCCCCAGGTTCAGGCCGTTGGCCGTCAGGTAGCGGTTCACGCCCAGCAGGCTGGCGACTATGCCCAGCACTGCCACCACGGCGATGTTGGTCAACAAAAAGAGCGCAATGCGTTTCATCGAGAATGTTCTCAGGTGAAGGGTTCGGGTGGGCCCGCGGCAGGCCGCCTTGGGCAGAAAACAAGATGGGGACGGTGCGCGGCGCTTCAAGCGTTGGGTTGCGCCTGTGTCAGCTGTCGTGCGCCACGGAAAACGACAGAGTCATCATAAAAGCAAAAGTTCTCGTTCTCGGGCCACCAGCCGGGCACGCCCAGCACCGGCAGCGGGCAAAAGGGTTTGGCGGCCAGCCATGGTGCCGTCAGGTCGCGGGCCAGAGCATCGTCCAGATTCACTACATTATCAATAGCTGTTTGTGCTTGATACACATGGGCCGTGATCGATTTTCTTGGCGAAATCAGTTTTTCCAGCAGCGCATGGCCCAGAAGCAACAGCCGCGCCTGGCGCCACAGCGGGCGCAGCTCCACGCACAGCCGGCGCCATTGGCGCGCAGCCAGCGCGGCATGCAGCTCAGGCGGCGCCAACAGCAAGGCACCGTTCTCGTCGAACACCGTGAGCGCATCGCGCACCGGCCCGCGCACGGCCCCCACGCCATCTTGGGCAAGCGCCTGCGCCTGCAACTGGTTGAAGCGCCGCTTGGTGGCTGGGTAGCGCAGCCACACCAGACCGTTGAAAAAGTCATGCAGGTTGTCGCGCGTGGGCACGCTGCGCCGGTCGTGGATGAACTGCTCGTAAGCCATGCCCGCCGGCAGTGCCGCCTGCGGCACGAAGCGCACGCCGGGCGCCGGGACTGCGCCCTCGTCGACCAGCGCATTCAGCGCAGTGGCCACGCTGGCGCCGGCCTGCACGCGCTGGGTCGCCCGGCGCCCCAGAGGGGCCAGAGGGGCCAGCCAGGGGGCGTGCCAGTCAATGGCGCCTAGGCCACCAGCCGCCACGGCAGCGCCTCGCCCGCGCGCAGAGGCTTGAGCTCGGCCTCGCCGAAAACGAAGCTGTCGGGCGGCGTCCAGCTTTCGCGGCGCAGCGTGATCTGCCCCGGGTTGCGCGGCAGGCCGTAGAAGGCCGGGCCGTGGAAGCTGGCGAAACCTTCCAGCCTGTCGAGCGCGCCGGCGTTGTCGAAGGCCTCGGCATACATCTCGATGGCGGCGTGCGCGGTGTAGCAGCCGGCGCAGCCCGTGGCGTGCTCCTTCAGGTGCGCGGGGTGGGGTGCGCTGTCAGTGCCCAGGAAGAACTTGGCGCTGCCGCTGGTGGCCGCCTGCACCAACGCCTGGCGATGCAGTTCGCGCTTCAGGACCGGCAGGCAGTAGTAGTGCGGGCGTATGCCGCCGGTGAAGATGGCGTTGCGGTTGTACAGCAGGTGATGGGCGGTGATGGTGGCGGCGGTGTACGCATCGCTGCCCATCACATACTGCGCGGCCTCGCACGTGGTGATGTGCTCGAAGACGATCTTCAGCTCGGGGAAGTCGCGGCGCAGCGGGATCAGCTGCTGCTCTATGAACACCGCCTCGCGGTCGAACAGGTCGATGTCGGGGCTGGTCACCTCGCCATGCACCAAGAGCAGCAGGCCGGCCCTTTGCATGGCCTCCAGCGTTTTGTAGGTCTTGCGGATATCGGTCACGCCGGCGTCGCTGTTGGTGGTGGCGCCGGCCGGGTAGAGCTTGAGGGCCACCACGCCCGCATCCTTGGCACGGGCGATTTCATCGGGCGCCAGGTTGTCGGTCAGATACAGCGTCATCAACGGCTCGAACTGCACGCCGGCGGGCACGGCCGCCAGGATGCGCTGCTTGTACTCCAGCGCCTGGGCCGCCGTGGTCACGGGCGGGCGCAGGTTGGGCATGATGATGGCGCGACCGAACTGCGCGGCCGTGTGCGGCACGACGGTCAGCAAAGGCTCGCCGTCGCGCACATGCAGGTGCCAGTCGTCGGGGCGGGTGATGGTGAGGGTGTTCGTGGTGGCGGTCATACCGGCGATTGTCCCATTCAGACAGTGCCTTTACCGCGCTGATCAAGTAGCGAGCCTTGCCGGCATATTCAAGAAGCCGAAGACGCCCCTCCTCCCACCAAAACTCTCGCCCCAAACGAAGGCTTCAAGTCCTGCGTTGCTGTTCTGCGGGCATCCAAGACATCACTTGGCAATCCCCAAGAAAACCGCCAGGCAGCGCTCCACCTCCACCAGTTTGTCGGGGTCGATGCGGCCAATGCTGGGGCCGAGCTTGTCGCGCGACACCGTCATGGCCTTGTCCACCATGACCTGCGAGGGCTTTTGCAAGCCGTTGCCTGCGCTGGGCGTGAGCGGCACGCGCAGCAGCGGCGCGGCCACCAAGGTGCTGGTGATGGGCAACAGCGTGACGCTGGCGTGCGCATCAAACAAATCGGCCTGGATGACGAGCGCGGGCCGGGGTTTGCCAAAATCGCCCTGCAAGGCAATGGTCACCAGGTCGCCGCGCATCAATCCGTCCAGCCGTCCACATCGGCCAGGGCGGCATCCATCAGCGGCACCAGCGCGGCATCGGCCGCGTCGGCCTGAGAGGCCAGCAGGCTTTGGCGGCGGCATTCCTGGGCAAAATCGGGGCGGCGGGTATCGGGCACCCACAGCTGTACCGGGCGCAGCCCGGCCTGGCGCAGCGCGTCACGATGGCGCTGCACGCGGGCATTGCTGGTGGATGTGGACATTGGGTGCTCTTGAAGATCTGGCGTTACATGCAACATGATAGGGTCGTTGCATGTAGCGCACAAGCCCGAGTCAAGGTCGTTTTGCCTTTTCTCCAAGTACATCCAGCACCTGCAAATCGGCATCGCAGCCCTGGCCCTCGGCAATCCAGCGCCGCACCAGGGCCAGCCAGAGCCGGCGGCGCCAGCCGCCCTGGGTGGCTGCGGCCTGCGTGGCGTCGGCCAGCACGCCGCAGAGGTAGCGCCCCTGCCCCGTGTCCCAGCGCAGTGCCGCGCAGGGGCCGCTGCGCCGGCGCGATGCCCAGATGCCAAGCGGGCAGGGCTCGGCCAGGCAGCACAGGCCGCAGCCGTTGCAGGGTTGGCCCAGCGCGGGCTTGGCGGGTGCCTGGGGCTGCCAGTGCACGCGCTGCCAGCCGGCGGGCAGGGGCGGCTGAGGCATGCGCTACGCCACCGGCCCCTGGTTGATGGCCGTGAGCGCAGCGTTGACGGCGTAGATGCGGCTGCGGATGTTGCGCACGCCGGCCTGCGTGAGGCGCTGTGCGTGCATGTCCAGGTAGCGCTGGGCGTGCTCCCGCGTATCGAACAGGTAGATGCCGCCGGCCTCGCGGGCCTGGGCGTCCTCGGTCCAGATCTTCCAGCGCATGCCGGGCTCCTGATTGATGCTGCGCGCCAGGCCCTCGAAGGCCTGGACCATGTCGGCGCCAAAGGGGCCGTCCATGGAGAAATCGACTTGCAGGACAAAGACCATGTGCACTCCTTGTGTGGCCAGTGATGCGGCCGGTGGTGGTGGGGCGATTGTCCCATCGGCCCAGCGGCCAATACCCCTGCTGGTGGCTGCAGGCCGGGGCGGGCGTATCCTGCCCCGGTGTCGGGTTGCAACAGCAAGGCCATGCCATGAACAAGACCATCCCCGCCTCCCATGTGCGCATCAAGCGCGCCTACGAGGCCCCCACGCCAGCGGACGGCGCACGCATCCTGATTGACCGGCTGTGGCCGCGCGGCGTGAAGAAGGAGGCGCTGCTGCTTGCCGAATGGGCCAAGCCGCTGGCGCCAAGTACCGAGCTGCGCCAGTGGTTCAACCACGACCCCGCACTGTGGGACGAATTCCGCCGCCGCTACGCCGCGGAGTTGCGCCAGCAGCCCGAGGCCTGGGCGCAGCTGCGCGAGCGCGCCCGCCATGGCGTGGTGACGCTGGTGTATTCGGCGCATGACGAGGCGGTGAACAACGCCGTCGCCATGCGCGATTTTTTGCTGCAGCCCGGCGGGCTGGATGCGGCGCAATGACGGCAACCGGAGGTATTCAATGACCCAACGACTGGACTACAAGCAGGCATCGCCCAAGGGCTTTGCCGCCATGCTGGGGCTGGAGCAGCACGCGCGCAGCAGCGGGCTGGATCACGCGCTGCTGGAGCTGGTGAAGACGCGCGTCTCGCAGATCAACGGCTGCGCCTTCTGCCTGGACATGCACAGCAAGGACGCGCGCGCCGCCGGCGAGGACGAGCAGCGCCTGTATCTGCTGGCCGCCTGGCGCGAGGCGCCCTGCTACTCGACGCGCGAGCGCGCCGCCCTGGCCTGGGCCGAGGCGGTGACGCTGTTGAAAGACCGGGAGGTGGGCGACGCCCAGTACCACGCGGCGCGCGAGCATTTCGACGACAAGGCGCTGGTGGACCTGACGCTGGCCATCGTCGCCATCAACGGCTGGAACCGGCTGTCGATCGCGTTCCGCACGCCGGCCGGAACCTACCAACCCCAGCACCACAGTTGACTACCGGAGGACAGCACCATGGACCAAGCCATGTACCCGGCCAGCAGTGCCGACATCGCACGCAAGCGCCGCGAGCTGGCGCCCAAGCAGCTGGAGGCCTTCCGCCAGTTCAGCGCGGCGGCGTTTGCCGAAGGCGAGCTGGACGCGCGCACCAAGCAACTGATCGCCGTGGCCGTGGCCCATGTCACGCAGTGCCCGTACTGCATTCGCGGCCACACCGAGGGCGCGCTCAAGGCCGGCGCCAGCGAGGCGCAAATCATGGAGGCCATCTGGGTCGCGGCCGAGATGCGCGCGGGCGGCGCCTATGCGCATTCGGCGCTGGCGATAGACACGATGGCGGGGCACAAGGGCTGAACCGCGCGGCGGGTACATGCCGGCGAGACGCCGGCGCTCCCGGTACCGCCACCGCACAAAGATTTGCGCGCACACATTTTTATAGCGTGTTGTGCAGCGTGGGCGATGGTTTTTGGCTGTTTCTCCCTCTCCCGCGTGCGGGAGAGGGAGCCAATACCTCAACCGCGCGCCAGCACTGGCGCCAGCGCCACCCCGGTATGCGTGGCCAGTCGCACCAGCTCCTCGGGCGTGCCGGCGGCGACGATGCGGCCGCCGTCCTTGCCGCCCTCGGGCCCCAGGTCGATGACCCAGTCGGCCTCGGCGATCACGTCCAGGTCGTGCTCGATGACGACCACGCTGTGGCCGCCGTCGACCAGGCGGTGCAGCACCTGGATCAGCTTGTGCACGTCGGCCATGTGCAGGCCCACGGTGGGCTCGTCCAGCACATACAGCGTGTGTGGTGCCTTTTGCCCGCGCCGGCCGACCTCGTCGCGCACCTTGGTCAGCTCCGTCACCAGCTTGATGCGCTGGGCCTCGCCGCCGGAGAGCGTGGGCGAGGGTTGGCCCAGCGTGAGGTAGCCCAGGCCCACGTCCTTCAAGAGCTGCAGCGGGTGGGCAATGCTGGGCATGCTGGCGAAGAACTCGACGGCCTCGTCCACCTCCATCTGCAGCACATCGCCAATGTTCTTGCCGCGCCAGGTGACGGCCAGGGTCTCGGGGTTGAAGCGCGCGCCGTGGCAGCGCTCGCAGGCCACCTTGACGTCGGGCAGAAAGCTCATGACGATGGTGCGCAGGCCCTGGCCCTCGCAGCCGGGGCAGCGGCCCTCGCCGGTGTTGAAACTGAAGCGCCCGGGGGCGTAGCCGCGCGCCTTGGCCTCCAGGGTTTCGGCGAACAGCTTGCGTATGGTGTCCCAGAAGCCGATGTAGGTGGCGGGGCAGCTGCGCGGGGTCTTGCCTATGGGGGTTTGATCGACCTCGAGCACGCGATCCACGCTCTCGAAGCCCTGCAGGCCGGCGCAGCCCACGAGCGCGGGCGCCTTGCCGGCATCCATGGCCTCGCGCCCGGCCTTGGTGGCGCGCTGGCCGACCCAGGCAGCCACATTGGCCAGCAGCACGTCGCGCGCCAGCGTGGACTTGCCCGAGCCGCTGACCCCCGTGACGGCCACCAGGCGTTTCAGTGGCAGGCGCAGATCCACGGCCTGCAGGTTGTGCAGGTGGGCGCCGAGGACGGTGAGCCAGTGCGGTGCCGGGGCGGATACCCCCTCACCCCTGCCCTCTCCCCCTGCGGGGGGAGAGGGAGTAGCAGCCGCGGCGGTATTCACTCCCTCCCCCTCTGGGGGAGGGTGGAGGTAAGGGTCGGCAACATCTAAATTGATAGCTATTTGCGCTTTACCATCAAGCGTTTGAGGCTTATTTTGCTCATATTTTTCATCTAAGAGAGACTGGCCCCCACCCCTGCCCTCCCCCGGGAGGGGAGGGAGAAATACCGCACGCCGCGCCTGCAGCGGATGCCTCATGGCATGCAGCAGGTAGCGGCCGGTCTGCGAGTCGGCGGCGGCCTGCAGGTCGGCCACCTGGCCCTGGGCCACCAGGCACCCGCCGCGCTTGCCGGCGCTGGGGCCTATGTCGATGAGGTGGTCGGCGCGGCGTATGGTGTCCTCGTCATGCTCCACGACGACCAGGGTGTTGCCCTTGTCGCTCAGGCTTTTCAGGGCGTTCAGCAGGATCTGGTTGTCGCGCGCGTGCAGGCCAATCGTCGGCTCGTCCAGCACATAGCACACGCCCTGCAGGTTGCTGCCCAGCTGCGCCGCCAGGCGTATGCGCTGGGCCTCGCCGCCGCTGAGCGTGGGCGCGCCGCGGTCCAGCGTCAGGTAGGACAGGCCCACCTCCTCCAGAAACTCCAGCCGGCTTTTGATCTCGGGCACCAGGTCGCGCGCAATCTCGGCCTCACGGCCGGTCAGCCGCAGGTCCTCTATCCACTGCCGCACCTCGCTCACGGCCAGGCGCGCCACCTCGGTGATGGGCGTGCCGGCAAAGCGCACGGCGCGCGCCACGGGGTTCAGGCGCGTGCCGGCGCAGCTGGGGCAGGCGGCGTCGGCCAGGTCTTCCACCTCGGGCTCGGCAAAGATCTGTTCGCGGCCGCGGTCGTCCGACTGCACGGAGTCGTCGAAGGCCTTGCGCTGCTCTTTCGTCAGGCGCACGCCCGTGCCCACGCAGTCCGGGCACCAGCCATGCTTGCTGTTGTACGAGAACAGGCGCGGGTCCAGCTCGGCATAGCTGGTGGCGCAGACCGGGCAGGCGCGCTTGGTGGAGAACACCTGCAGCCGGCCGATATGCGCCGTGGGCGCGCCCTCTTCCATGGCCTGCTCCAGGCCGTCCAGGCCGCTCAGCACATGCAGCACGCCCTTGCCCAGCTCCAGTGCCTTGGACAACGCGCTGCGCAGGGCGTCTTCGTGCTCGGGCGACACATCCAGGCTGGCCACGGGCAGCTCTATGGTGTGTTCCTTGAAGCGGTCCAGGCGCGGGAAGCCGGTAGTCGGCAGAAAGTTGCCGTCCACGCGCAGATGCGTGTAACCGCGCGGGCGCGCCCAGTCGGCCAGCTCGGTATAGACGCCCTTGCGGTTCAGCACCAGGGGCGCCAGCAGGCCGATGTGCTGGTCGCGGAACTGCGTGAGCAGCTGCGCGGCGATGCTCTCGCTGGTCTGCGGCTGCACGGCCGCGCCGTCGTGCACGCAGTGCTGCACGCCGAGCTTGACGTACAAGAGGCGCAGAAAGTGCCAGACCTCGGTGGTCGTGCCCACGGTGCTCTTTCTGCCGCCGCGCGACAGGCGCTGCTCTATCGCCACCGTGGGCGGTATGCCATACACGGCGTCCACCTCGGGCCGGCCCGCGGGCTGGACGATGCTGCGCGCGTAGGCGTTCAGGCTCTCCAGATAGCGGCGCTGGCCCTCATTGAACAGGATGTCGAAGGCCAGCGTGGACTTGCCCGAGCCGCTGACGCCGGTGATGACGTTGAACCTGCCGCGCGGGATGTTGACGTTCAGATGCTTGAGGTTGTGCTCGCGGGCGTTGATGATCTGAATGGCGTTGGCTGCTGCACCCTCTCCCTCTGGTAGAGGGTGGGGGTGGGGGCCGGCGCCCTGGGCATCCCCCCTCACCCCTGCCCTCTCCCGCAAGCGGGAGAGGGAGTCATAGGGCGGCACGCCGTCGTGGACTGCATGGCCACCCTCGCCCAGCGCCTGCTCATACTCGCGCAGCGCCGCGCCGGTGTGCGAGCTGGCGTGCCGGCGCAAGTCCTCGGGCGTGCCCTCGGCCACCAGCTGGCCACCGGCGTCGCCGCCCTCGGGGCCCAGGTCGATGAGCCAGTCGCTGGCGCGGATCACGTCCAGGTTGTGCTCGATGACAATCAGCGAATGGCCCGCTTCCATGAGCTTGCGCAGCGCGCGCATCAGCTTGGCGATGTCGTCGAAATGCAGGCCGGTGGTGGGCTCGTCGAACAAAAACAGCGTGCCCTTGCGCGCCAGCGGCTGGCGCGACTTGGCCTGGCTCCTGGCGGCGTCGGCCAGAAAGCCGGCGAGCTTCAGGCGCTGGGCCTCGCCCCCGGATAGCGTGGGCACGGGCTGGCCCAGGCGCACGTACTCCAGGCCCACGTCCACTATGGGCTGCAGGGCGCGGATCACCTCGCGATCCTTGGCGAACAGCTGGGCGGCCTCGTGCACGGTCAGCTCCAGCACATCGGCCACACTCATCGTTCGCCCTCCGCGCTCTATGCGCACCTCCAGGATCTCGGGCCGGTAGCGCCGGCCGTCGCAGTCCGGGCAGCGCAGATAGACGTCCGACAGGAACTGCATCTCCACATGCTCGAAGCCCGAGCCGCCGCAGGTGGGGCAGCGCCCGTCGCCCGAGTTGAAGCTGAACTTGGCGGCCGTGTAGCCGCGCTCGCGCGACAGCGGCGCGGTGGCGAAGATCTCGCGAATGGCGTCCCACGCGCCTACATAGCTCACGGGGTTCGAACGCGCCGTCTTGCCAATGGGGGACTGATCCACGAACACCACGTCGCTCAAATGGTCCGCGCCCAGCAGGCGCTCATGGGCGCCGGGTGACTCCGTGGCCTTGCCGAAGTGGCGCATCAGCGCGGGCGCCAGGATGTCCTGGATCAGCGTGGACTTGCCCGAGCCCGACACGCCGGTGACGGTGACCAGGCGCTGCAGCGGGAACTCCACCGTCACGTCCCGCAGGTTGTGCTGGCGTGCGCCTTCGAGAATCAGGCGCGGCGTGGCCTCGGTGACCATGCGCTTGAGGCCCGTGCCTATCTGCCTGTGCCCGCCCAGGTATTGGCCGGTCAGCGTATCCGCCCGGCGCAGCGCGGCCACGCTGCCGTCGAACACGATCTGCCCGCCGCGTTCGCCCGGGCCGGGGCCCATGTCGATGATGCGGTCGGCCGCCAGCATCACCGCCGGGTCATGCTCCACCACCACCAGGGTGTTGCCGGCATCGCGCAGGCGCAGCATGGCCTGGTTGATGCGCTGCATGTCGCGCGGGTGCAGGCCTATGCTGGGCTCGTCGAGCACGAACAGGGTGTTGACCAGGGACGTGCCCAGGGCCGTGGTCAGGTTAATGCGCTGCACCTCGCCGCCCGACAGCGTGCGGCTTTGCCGATCCAGCGTGAGATAGCCGATGCCGACGTCGCACAGGTATTTGAGGCGGGTGGCAATCTCTTCGTGCAGCAGCGCCAGGGCCTGTATCTCCCCGGTATTTACTCCCTCGCCCCCTTGGGGGAGAGGGTGGGGGTGAGGGGGTAGATCGAGCGCAGCGCCAGCTGCGGGCCCACCCTCACCCCTGCCCTCTCCCGCCTGCGGGAGAGGGAGAAGCGCCGCAAAAAACCGCCGCAGCCGCTCAATCGGCAGCAGCATCAAATCATGCAGACACAGCCCCGGTAGCGCCTCCAGCTGCTCACGGCTCCAATCCACGCCCTGCGGCATGAAGCGCCGCGCGGGCTCCAGCACCGCATCGGCATCCTGCTTGCCGCCCACGCGCCATAGCAGGCTCTCGGTCTTCAGGCGCGCGCCGGCGCAGCTGGGGCATGGCGTGTAGCTGCGGTACTTGGACAGCAGCACGCGGATGTGCATCTTGTAGGCCTTGGTCTCCAGGTAGGCGAAGAAGCGCCTGATGCCATACCACTGGCGGTTCCAGTTGCCCTCCTTGAAGCCCGGCGTGCCCTCTATCACCCAATGCCGCTGCTCGGCCGTGAGCTTGTACCAGGGCGTGTCGCGCGGAATGCCGGCGTCCTCGGCATAGCGCATCAGGTCGTCCTGGCACTCCTTCCAGGCCGGCGTCTGAATCGGCTTGATGGCGCCGGCGCGCAGCGTCAGCCTGTGGTTCGGAATCACCAGGCCCCAGTCCACACCGATGACCCGGCCAAAGCCGCGGCAGCTGTCGCAGGCGCCCACGGCCGAGTTGAACGAGAACATCGAGGCGATGGGCTCGGCGTAGCGCAGGTCGCTGTCGGGGCAGTGCAGCCCCGTGGAAAACCTCCACAACTCCGGCTCGCCCTGATCGCGCAGGCGATACACGTTGAGCCGCCCCCCGCCGCGCTTGAGCGCTACCTCTATGGCCTCGATGACGCGCGCGCGCTCCACGCCTGCCATGCGAAAACGGTCGGCCACCACGTCCAGCAGCTTTTTGTCGCCCAGTTCGCGCTCGGCCTGCACCTTGGTGAAGCCGCTGGCCGACAGCCATTGCTCCAGCTGCTCGGCTGTGATGCTGGCGGGCAGCTCCACCGGGAAAGTGAGCACGATGCGCGGGTCGCCCTCTTGCGCGCAGCGCGCCTGCAGCTCGGCATGAATCGTGTCCGGCGAGTCGTGGCGCACGCCCTGCGCGGTCTGGCGGTCGAACAGCTGGCCGGCGCGCGCGAACAGCAGTTTCAGGTGGTCGTTCAGCTCGGTCATCGTGCCCACGGTGGAGCGCGAGCTGCGCACCGGGTTTGTCTGGTCGATGGCAATCGCCGGCGGCACGCCCTCCACCTTGTCCACGGCCGGCTTGTCCATGCGCTCGAGGAACTGGCGCGCGTAGGCGCTGAAGGTCTCCACGTAGCGACGCTGGCCCTCGGCGTACAGGGTGTCGAACACCAGGCTGGACTTGCCCGAGCCGCTGGGGCCGGTGACCACGGTCAGTTCACCCGTGCGTATGTCCAGGTCGAGGTTCTTGAGGTTGTGCTGGCGCGCGCCGTGGATGCGTATCAGTCCCTGGGTCATGGCCGGTCTTTGTTCGGTGAGGCGGAACATTCTAGGGATTCGGATTGCCCATTGAGCGTCGTGTCCGTTAGACTGCACCGCACCGCAAAACATTTGTTGACAAAAGCAAGGAGGCGATACCATGCGCACATGGCAAAAATGGGGTAGCACCCTGATGCTGGGGGCGGCCCTCGGCACCGTACAGGCGCAGATTCTGGTGGGCCAGACGGCGGGGTTCTCGGGCGTGGTGGGCGCGGGCGTGCAGGAAACCGCCGCCGGCGCCAAGCTCTATATCGACGCCGTGAACGCCAAGGGCGGCGTACATGGGCAGAAGATCGAGCTGATCTCGCTGGACGACAAGTTCGACCCCAAGACCGCCGGCGAGAACGCCCGCGTGCTGATCGAGGACAAAAAGGTCGATGTGATGTTCCTCACCCGCGGCACGCCGCACACCGAGGCCATCATCCCGCACCTGGACAGGCATGGCGTGGCCCTGGTGGCGCCCTCCACCGGCGCCATGGTGCTGCACCAGCCGGTGCGCAAGCATGTGTTCAACGTGCGCGCCACCTACCAGCGCGAGGCCGAGAAGGCCATGACCCATCTGGCCACGCTGGGCATGAACCGCATCGCCGTGCTGTATGCCGACGACAGCTTTGGCGCCGACGGCGTGGCCGGCGCCCAGAAAGGCCTGGACGCAGCCAGGCTGCAGCCGGTGGTGCTGGACAAGTTCAACCGCGCCCAACCCGACTTTGCTCCGCTGGCGGCCAGGATCGCCCAGGCGCAAGCCCAGGCGGTGCTGATCATTGGCTCGGGCACCACGGTGGCAGACGGCTATGCGGCGCTGCGCAAGGCGGGTTCCACGGCGCAGCTGGTCACCCTGTCGAACAACGCCTCCAGCGGTTTCATCAAGAGCCTGGGCGAGCAGGCGCGCGGCGTCATCGTCAGCCAGGTGTTCCCGAACGAGCGCAGCCTGGCCTATCCGCTGGTCAAGGAAGCCCTGGAACTGAGCAAGGCCGGCGGCCAGGGCGACATCAGCCCCGCCATGCTGGAGGGCTTTGCCGCCGCCAAGGTGCTGGTGGAAGGCCTGCGCCGCGCCGGCCCCAAGCCCACGCGCGAGAAGATACAGGCGGCGCTGGAGGCCATACAGCAGTACGACCTGGGCGGCCTGCCGATTTCATACGGCCAGAAGGATCACACAGGTCTCGACTTCGCCGATCTGTCCATCATTGGCGCAGACGGCAAGTTCCGCCGCTGAAGGCGCCCCGCACAGCCCGTAAAAAAAACCCGCCTGCGCGGGTTTTTTTGTTGGCAAGCGGTGGCACTACTTGGCGGCACCAGCGGCCGTTGGCGCGGCCGGCTCGGGCGCATGCACGGCGTCCGCTCCATGCTTTTCCCCGCTCATGTCCACCTTGTCCCCGGCCTGCATGATCACGAACAGCGATAGCGCCGCGAACAGCACGAATCCCAATACCAGCTTCCACATGCCTGTCTCCTGATGGTTGTTGTGAGAACGGGCCGCCCACAAAAAAGGCCCCACACGGATGTGTGAGGCCTGTTCTCTCTGGCTCCAAGCCCGACTCGATTGAATCAGGCCTGGGTTGCAGGCAGCCTACGCTGCGGGAGATCAGAAGTTGTGGCGCACGCCCAGGGCGAAGGAGCTGAAGTCAGCGCCAGCAGCACCAGTCACGTAATCGGCGCCAGCCTTGTTGTCCACCTTGGTGTAGTAGGTGTAAACCTTGGTGCGCTTGCTCAGGTTGTAGTTGTAGCCCAGAGTCCACTGCGTGGCGGCGCTATCGGCCACCTTGCTCCACTTGGCCGCACGACCCAGGTTCACGTGGAACTCGGAAGCGCCCAGGGTGTACATGCCCGACAGGCGATAGTTGTTGCGTGTCCCGATCACATCCTGGTCGTTGCGCTGGTAGTAGCCGCCAACCGTGAACTGACCGAAGGTGTACAAGGCGCGCAGGCCCAGTTGCTTGTCGTCGTCGACTTGGCTATAGCCGGCACCCAGGGCCAGGGCACCCAGGTTGTAGTTAGCTGCCAGGTCGTAACCGTTCTTCTTCGCGCCAGCCTTTTCATGCAGCGATACTGCGGCCTCTAGAACCAGGCCACCCAGGTTGGGGCTGGTATAGCCAATCTTGTTGCCAGAGCCCAGACTGGCCGGGGAGCTGAACCACACCGGATCACGGTACAGAGCGTCAGATGACGAACCCGTGTCATGGTTGTGCATGCTCACGTAGTCGGCCGTGGCGTAGTACGAAGCGGGGAAGAAGTTACCCAAGCGCACCATGCCGAAGCCACCCGACAGATTCACTTCACTCTGGCGGCCAAAGGTCATGCCACCAGTGGAAGAAGAGCCAGCACCAGTGTCAGACTCGAAACCGCTTTCCAACTGGAAGCCAGCCTTCAGACCACCACCCAGGTCTTCCGTACCACGGACACCCCAGCGCGAATTGTTGTTAAACAGACCGGTCGTAGAAACGTCGCCAACCTTTTGACGTTCCACCGTAGTGTTCACGCGGCCATACAGGGTGACGCTGCTTTGCGCCATGACGGTGGAGGCGCCAGTTGCGGCAACCAGGGCGAGCAGGAGGTGTTTCTTTTGCATATGGGTTCCTTGAATGTTTGTGTCTATCAGGGGTAGTAGGCACCGCTTGCGGCCTGCCTATGGCCGGTGAGCGCCTTGTGCGTCTACAGCCCCGATTTTAGGAGCTGGAGCCTTGGAGCCTTGCAATCGGTTTGCAATCTGACGTTTAAACGCAACAGCCCCGCCGGGGCGGGGCTGTCGTCAGGGGGCCGTCACGCCGGCTCGGGGCGGCAAGGCTCAGTCGTTGGCGTAGATGTCCACGTCCTTGGTCTCGCGCAGGAACAGCATGCCGACCACCAGCGTCATGCCGGCGATGATGATCGGGTACCACAGGCCGTTGTACATGTTGCCGGTCTGGGCCACGATGGCGAACGACATGGTGGGCAGCAGGCCGCCGAACCAGCCATTGCCGATGTGGTAGGGCAGGCTCATCGAGGTGTAGCGGATGCGCGTGGGGAACAGCTCCACCAGCATGGCGGCGATGGGGCCGTAGACCATGGTCACCAGGATCACCAGGTAGGTCAGGATGACGACCATCATCACCTTGTTCATCTTCGCCGGGTCGGCCTTGGCGGGGTAGCCGTCAGCCTTGAGCGTGTCGGCCACGGCCTTCTTGAACTCTGCGTCCTTGGCCTTGGCGTCGGCCGCGGACAGGCCCTTGGCGGAGTAGCTCTGGATCACATCGTCGCCAATCTTGATGACGGCGGGCGTGCCGGCGGGGGCTTCCTCGTTGTCATAGCTGACCGAGCTGGCGGCCAGCACCTGCTTGGCGATGTCGCAGGAGCTGGTGAACTTGGTCGTGCCCGTGGGGTTGAACTGGAACGAGCATTCCTTGGGGTCGGCGACGATGAACACCTGGCTCTTGGCCTGGGCCGCTGCCAGATCCGGGTTGGCGGCCTGGGTCAGGGCCTTGAAGGCCGGGAAGTAGGACACGATGGCCAGGGCGCAGCCTGCCATGATGATGGTCTTGCGGCCAATCTTGTCGGACAGCGAGCCAAAGATCAGGAAGAAGGGCGTGCCGATCAGCAGCGCGGCGGCGATCAGCAGGTTCGCCGTGACGGCGTCCACCTTGAGCTGCTGCGTCAGGAAGAACAGCGCATAGAACTGGCCCGTGTACCAGACCACGGCCTGGCCGGCGGTCAGGCCGAACAGCGCGATGAGCACGATCTTCAGGTTCTTCCACTGACCGAAGGACTCGGCCAGGGGCGCCTTGGAGGTCTTGCCCTCGGCCTTCATCTTGCGGAAGGCGGGCGACTCGGACAGCTGCATGCGGATCCACACCGAGATGGCCAGCAACAGGATGGACACCAGGAAAGGAATGCGCCAGCCCCAGTCGTTGAAGGCCGGCTCGCCCATCAGCGTGCGCGTGCCCAGGATGACCAGCAGCGACAGGAACAGGCCCATGGTGGCGGTGGTCTGGATCCACGCCGTGTAGGCGCCGCGCTTGCCATTGGGGGCATGCTCGGCCACATAGGTGGCGGCGCCGCCGTATTCACCGCCCAGCGCCAGGCCTTGCAGCAGGCGCAGGCAGATCAGGATCACCGGCGCGGCCACGCCTATGCTGGCGTAGTTGGGCAGTATGCCGACGATGAAGGTCGAGATGCCCATGATCAGGATGGTCACCAGAAAGGTGTACTTGCGCCCGATCAGGTCGCCCAGGCGGCCGAAGAACAGCGCGCCGAAGGGCCGGATGATGAAGCCCGCGGCAAAGGCCAGCAGGGCAAAGATGAAGGCCGATGTGGGATCGAGTCCGGCAAAGAACTGCTTGGCGATGATCGCCGCGAGCGAGCCATATAGATAAAAGTCGTACCACTCGAACACCGTGCCGAGGGACGACGCCAGGATCACCTTGCGTTCCTCGGGCGTCATGGGGCGGGCCGCCGCCTTGCCGCCCGCGCCTTGCGTAGCGCTGATTGCCATTGCTTGTCTCCTAGTTGGTTTTGAAACACAGGTGCTTACAAATGCCTGTGTTTGCACTATCTGCCCGGCTACTGACGGAGTGCTGACGCATTTCTTACGCAAGCTGACGACTGGCTGAATACAAACTTACAAGTTCGGAAGAAACCCTTAGGCGGCGTTTTTTGATGTGAAAAACCGGCCAAAACGGCCGAAATGCCGCGTTTTTGCTGCATTGCAGCGCGTAAGCGTTTGGTCAGCCCGGCTTCGCAGAATCCGCCCCGTTTGTGTATTGCGTCCATTGCATGCACGGCGTTTCATCCCTCAAGGAGACAAGCATGAGTGACCCCGTCGTTGAAAAGATTCAACGCCATCCCAAGTACCAGGAGTTGCGCGCAAGGCGCAACCCGCTGGGTGTCGTCCTGACCATCCTGATGCTGGTCGTTTACTTTGGCTACATCGGCCTGATCGCGTTCGACAAGGCCTTCCTGGCCAAGCCGATCGGCGCCGGCGTGACCACGCTGGGCGTGCCCATAGGCATGGGCGTGATCCTGTTCACCATCGCCATCACGGTCTACTACGTGCGCATCGCCAACAACAAGTTCGACGCGCTGACCGAAGAAATCCTCAAGGACGTCACCAAATGAAGCGCCTGCAAAACACCGCCAGCACGGCGCTGGCCCTGGCCGCCCTGTGGGCGAGCAATGTTGCTTACGCCGCCGGTGGCGACGTAGGTCAGGCCGCCAAGCAGGAGACCAACTGGACGGCCATCATCATGTTCGGCATCTTCGTGGTCGCCACGCTGTGGATCACGAAATGGGCCGCCTCCAAGACCCGCTCCGCCGCCGACTTCTATACCGCCGGCGGCGGCATCACGGGTTTCCAGAACGGCCTGGCGATTGCCGGCGACTACATGTCGGCCGCCTCCTTCCTGGGCATCTCGGCAGCCGTGATGGCCTCGGGCTATGACGGACTGATCTACTCCATCGGCTTCCTGGTGGGCTGGCCCATCATCACCTTCCTGATGGCCGACCGGCTGCGCAACCTGGGCAAGTTCACCTTTGCCGACGTGGCCGGCTACCGCTTCGAGCAGGCGCCGATCCGCATGTTCGCGGCATCCGGCACGCTGATCGTGGTGGCCTTCTACCTGATCGCGCAGATGGTGGGTGCGGGCCAGCTGATCAAGCTGCTGTTCGGCCTGGAGTACTGGGTCGCGGTGGTCATCGTCGGCGCGCTGATGATGGTCTACGTGCTGTTCGGCGGCATGACGGCCACCACCTGGGTGCAGATCATCAAGGCCGTGCTGCTGCTGTGCGGCGTGACCTTCATGGCCTTCATGGTGCTGGCCAACTACGGCTTCAGCCCCGAGGCGCTGTTCGCCAAGGGTGTCGAAGTGCGCACGCAGATCGCCGCCAACACCGGCCTGACGCCGGAAGAAGCAGCCAAGAAGGGCCTGTCCATCATGGGCCCGGGCGGCTTCATCAAGGATCCGATCTCGGCCATCTCCTTCGGCATGGCGCTGATGTTCGGCACCGCCGGCCTGCCCCACATCCTGATGCGCTTCTTCACCGTGCCCAACGCCAAGGAAGCCCGCAAGTCGGTGGGCTGGGCCACGGTGTGGATCGGCTACTTCTACATCCTGATCTTCATCATCGGCTTTGGCGCCATCACCATGGTGCTGACGAACCCCGAGATGGCCGACACGGTCAAGGGCGTGATCAAGGGCGGCGCGGGCACGGCCAACATGGCGGCGGTGCTGGTGGCCAAGGCCGTGGGCGGCAACATCTTCTACGGCTTCATCTCGGCCGTGGCCTTCGCCACCATCCTGGCCGTGGTGGCCGGCCTGACGCTGTCGGGCGCCTCGGCCGTGTCGCATGACCTGTACTCCACGGTCATCAAGAAGGGCAAGGCCGACAGCGCGGCCGAACTGAAAGTCTCGCGCATGACCACCCTGGCTCTGGGCGTCGTCGCGGTGATTCTGGGCATTGCCTTCGAGAAGCAGAACATCGCCTTCATGGTGTCGCTGGCCTTCGCTATCGCCGCCTCGGCCAACTTCCCGGCGCTGATCCTGTCCATCCTGTGGAAGGGCTGCACCACGCGCGGCGCGGTGTTCGGCGGCTTCCTGGGGCTGATCTCGTCGGTGGGTCTGACCGTCGTCTCGCCCTCGGTGTGGGAAGCCACGCTGGGCAACCCGGCCGGTTCGGCCCTGTTCCCCTACTCGTCGCCGGCGCTGTTCTCCATGACCATCGGCTTCGTCGGCGTGTGGCTGTTCTCGATCACCGACAGCAGCGCCCGCGCGGCCAAGGATCGCGCAGCCTTCCCGGCGCAGCAGGTGCGCTCGGAAACCGGCCTGGGCGCTTCCGGCGCATCCGGCCACTGATCGATTTCCAAGGAGGGAGGGGCTGCGAAGCCCCCATCAACGAAACCGGGCCCCACAAGGGCCCGGTTTTTTGCTATCTTTAGAATAGCTTATTGCGCCGATAGACAGGCGGTTTATGCCAATTTTTGCTTATGCTTCCCCGCGCAAGCGGCGCAGCTTGATGAAGGCCATGGCGGCCATCACTGCGTCATTGAGCGCGTCATGTGCCTCGCGCTCAGGCAGGGCCAGATCCTGCATCAGGGTGGCAAAGCGCAGGTCGATCTCGGTGGTCGCCTGCTGCTGGTAGGGCGGCAGCTGCTTGAACTTGTAGTCGTAGTACATGGCCGAGACCTCGATCTTGGGCTGCGGCAGACCCATGCCCAGCAGCGGCCAGATGGCGCGGTTGAGCATGGCCACGTCGAACTCCAGGTAGTAGCCCACCAGCGGGCGGCTGCCTATGAAGCGCATCAGCCGGCGCATGGCCTCGTCCTTCGGCAGGCCGCCCTCCAGGTCGCGCTCGCGCAGGCGGTGGATGCGCACGCTGTCGGCGGACACGCCTTTCTCGGGGCGTATCAACAGCTCCAGGCGCTCGCTGGTCATGATGCGGTCGCCGACGATGCGCACCGCGCCGACGGAGATGATCTCGTCGCTGCGCGTGTTCAGCCCGGTGGTCTCGCAGTCGAGCGCCACCCATTCATCGTGCGGCGGCGGGTCGAACATGGGCGCGAACTCGGGCTCGCCCAGGTGATAGATCAGCCACCAGCGGCGCAGCTTTTCCCACCACAGCGGGGCGGCCTGGCTGTAGTGGCGGCTCATACGGCGTCCAGGCGCAGGCGCTGGTGCAGCAGGGCCTTGAAGCGTTTGACGGCCGAGAGCGTGTCCTTGAGCAGATCGCGCTCCAGGCTGGACAGGCGCTGCGGATCGACGTTGCCGGTCACCGGCCGCTGCAGCTCCAGCTCGGCCAGGCCGGCCTGCAGGCGCAGGCCCATCAGAAAGTGCAGGCCTTGCACCAGTTCCTGCGCCATGGCCTCGTCCAGCTGGCCTTCGCCCTGCAGTGCGGCAATGCGCTCGACGGTGCCGGTGGCCTTGATGCGCCGCGCCAGCGCCAGGCTGCGCACGCCATGCACGATGGGGAAGATGCCGGCTTTCTTGAGGTTCACCAGGTCGGCGTCGCCGCCCAGGCTGAGCAGGCGGTTCCACCAGCCGGCGGCGCCGCCAAAGGCGTCTATGGCCATGGCAAAGCGCGCCACCAATGCATCGTTGTCGGTGGCCAGCTGCATCACGCGCTGGCGCACCTCGGCCAGCAGCTGGGCCTTGCCAGCGACGGCGTGGGCGTCCATGAAGATGGCCAGGTACATCAGGCTCTCGCCCTGGGGCTGCAGCAGCCAGCCGCGCACCTTGTCGCCAAAGCCGGTCACCGTGCCGCGCCACTCGGGGTTGTTGAGCATGATGCGCCCGGCGCATTCGGGGTAGCCAAAACCGGCCAGGGCCTGTGAGAAGCGGTCGCAAATGGCCTGCAGATCGGCCGGCGGCTCGTAGCCGTCACTCAGCAGCAGGCCGTTGTCCTGGTCGGTCTTCAAGAGCTGCTCACCGCGCCCCTCGCTGCCCATGACGAACAAACAGCTGTTGGCCAGCAGATCGGGCGGGGCAATCATCTGCCAGGCGCGCTCGAACAGGCGCGCGTTGAGCTGCTGCACCAGCTGCGCCACCAGGGCGATGCGCGTGCCGCCGCGGTGCAGGGCGGCCACCAGGCGGGTGATTTGCGCGGCGGCGGCCTCCAGCGCCGGCAGGTCGCGCGCCTCCTCGATCTGCACCGTGATCAGGTGCGAGTGGTTGGCCAGGTAGCTGAACAGGTCCAGCGCCTCCAGGATGCCCAGTACCTGGCCGTCCTCGCCCAGCACCGCCAGGCGGTGCACGCGCGCGCGCAAGAGCAACGCCATGGCGTCGCCAATCTGCTCGGCAGCACGCACCGTGACCACCGGGCTGCTGGCCAGCTCGCCCACGGTGATGCGCTCCAAGGGCCGGCCATCGAGGATGGCACGCTGCAGCGTGGTGTTGGAAAAAATCCCCAGCCCATCGGGCAGGCCGCTGACCAGCACGCTGGTGGTGCGCTGATCCTGAAAGATGCGCACCACGGAGACGATGTCGGTGCCCGCGGCCACCACATGCGCCGGGCGCAGAAAGGCCTGATCGACCCGCGCCAGCGTCAGCGACTGCATCTGGTGCTGTTCGGCGCGCTGCGCCAGGGCCGAGAGCTTGTTGCCCAGGTCGGAAAAGAGCAGCGCGCCAAAGCCGCGGTTGCGCGCGATCAGATCCTTGACGGTGCTGCGCGCCAACTGGTAGGCCACCAGCTCCTCGGCCACGGTGAAGCGGCTGCTGACGCGCCCGGCCACCAGGCCGCGGCCGTCAAAACAGTCTTCTGGCCCGTAGGTAGCCAGCACCTCCTCGCCTTCGGTCTGCGTGACATAGCCCTTGATGATGACGAACAGATGCTCGGGCGCATTGCCCACATCCAGCACCACCGCCCCTTCGGGGTAGTAGGCAATGTCCACGTTGTCGCGCACCAGCGACTGTTCTTCGGCCGTCAGGCAGTCGAACGGCGAGGCGGAGAAGTTGAAGGCATTGGGCATGAGCCCAATTCAACCCGGCAAGCCTTGCGGCACGCTTGCACAGCGCTGCCAGTGTTGCGCAAACCAGCCATCCCCATCGAGATAGGCACGCAGCATGGGCAGGCTGTCCAGGCCCCAGAACAAATGGCCATCGACCTCGAACATGGGCACGCCGAACACGCCGCGCTGCGCCGCCAGCTCGGTGTTGGCGCGCAGCAGCTGCTTGGCGCGTTCGGGCGCGGCCTCGTCCGGGCGCAGCTGCTCGGCCAGCAGGGCGCGCAGCGCGTCCAGGCGCGCCGGGTCGAGCGCGTCCGCCCCGCCCTGCCAGACATGGCGCAGGATGCTGCCGGCGACAAAGCGGTTCACCAGGCCATCGTCGCTGCACTCCAGCGCCAGGCGCAACAGCGGCAGCGGCGGGAACGGGTGGCGCGCCGGCATGTCCAGGCCCACACCCAGGCTGTGGCCCAGCCAGCTGACATGGCGGTAGGTCCAGTCGCGCTTGGGGACAATGCCGGCCGGCCCGGGATTGCCATGGGCGTTCAGCAGCGCGCCCAGCAGCACCGGACGGTAGCTCAGGCGGTAGGACAGCCCCTCCAGCGCCTGGGGCAGGCGCTCGAAGGCCAACCAGGCGTAGGGGGAGACGAAGTCCAGGTAACAGGTGATCTCTTTCATGCCAGTTCCTCGGGCAATGCAACCCCGGCACGCCGCAGCAAGTCTGCCCAGATGGCCCGGCGCCGGGCAGCGCCCGCCTGCGACCAGGTGCGGATCTCATCGAGGGTGCGAAAACAGCCCTCGCAGTGGCTGCCGTCGCGCGTCATGCGACAGATGGACAGGCAGGGCGAGGGGATCACTCCCGTGAAATTTGAATGAAATTGGCCCGTAACGCTTATCTGTTGGGCGCGAGCAGCTATCAATGTTGATAGTTTCATGACACGACTACCTGCACCACATCGGCCAGCGGCGCGCCGGTGAAGGCCTGCAGATCCTGCGGCCGCAGCTGGAACACGCCATGCGGATGGCCGGCCGCGGCCCAGATCACCTCGAAGCGCAGCAGCTCGCGGTCGATCAGCGTGACCGGCGCCTGCGCGTGCGCCAGCGGCGAAACACCGCCGATGGAAAAGCCGGTCCTGGCCTTGACGAACTCGGCGTCGGCCCGGCCCGTCTTGCCGACCAGGGCATCCACCTTTTTCTCATCCACGCGCCGGTCGCCCGAGGTGATGACCAGCACCGCCGCGTCGTCGCTCTTGCGCCGGAAGATGATGCTCTTGGCGATCTGGCCCAGCTGCACGCCCAAGGCGTCGGCCGCCTGCTGCGCCGTGCGCGCGGCGTCGTCCAGCATGATCGGCATATGCGGGTGGCGGGCCGCCTGCAAGGCAGCGGCTACGCGTTGTACGGCTTCGGGGAGAGGGGAAACGGCAGCGGGATTCATAAGCAAATAGGTTGCATCAGGAGCGTCAGACGGCAGCGCCGAACAGGCGGCCAAGACTGTGCTCGATCTCCTGCACATCGTGGGGCGCCAGGCGCCCGAGGCTGCCGCGAACCAGGCGCGCATCCAGGGTGAATAGCTTGCAGCGCACCACGGACGGCGCCGGCAAACCAGCACCGGCAAGATCCTGGATGGCACAGTCCAGCGGCCACGGGGCATTGCCGGCGGACGTGATCATGGCCAGCACCAGATGCCCAGCCGGGGCGTTGAAGGCCGCGGCGGCGGAAAGCACCAGTGCCGGGCGGTTCTTGCTGGCAAGGCGGTCGGTAAAGGGAAAAGGCACGCGCACCACCTGCCAGCGCTCATAGATCACGGTAGGCCTCTTCGTCGGCGGCGCCGGCCCATTCGTCCAGTGTGCCTTCCATGGCCTGGAGAAACTCCATATCCAGCGGCTGTACGCGGCGCACCTGTACCACGCCCGCCTCCAACACCTCCCAGGCGAGCTTGTCCCCCGGGCCGACCTGCAGGGCGGCGCGGATATCGGCCGGAATCGTGGTCTGGCCCTTGCTGGTGATCTTGGCGACAGCCGTCATGGAGTGAATTCCTTACCGTAAGGATTCATTACTTTATACATGGGCAGGCCTGCATGCAAGCGGTGGCGTTCCGCTGTTCATCACCCCGCGCGCTTGTTCAACAGCGCCACCGCCACGCGCGACTGGGGCTTGCGGCCCAGAAAATCGCTGATGTACTGCCCGGCATCGACCAGAGCGTCCAGGTCGATGCCCGTCTCAATGCCCATGCCCTGCAGCATGTAGACCAGATCCTCGGTAGCCACGTTGCCGGTGGCACCCTTGGCGTAGGGGCAGCCGCCCAGGCCGGCGATGGAGGATTGGTAGTTCCACACGCCGAGCTCCAACGCCGCCAGGGTGTTGGACAGGGCCTGGCCGTAGGTGTCGTGGAAATGGCCGGAGATATCGTCGATGCCGAAATGCTGGGCCGTGGCCTCTATGGCGCGCTGCACCTTGAGCGGCGTGCCCACGCCTATGGTGTCGGCCACGTCCACGCGCTGCACGCCTATGCCGCGCATCAGGCCGGCCAGGTAGGCCACGCGCTCCGGTGCGATCTCGCCCTCGTAGGGGCAGCCCACGGTGCAGCTCATGGCGCCGCGCACGGCCACGCCTGCGGCCAGGGCGGCATCCACCACCGGGGCGAAGCGCTCGATGCTCTCGGCAATGCTGCAGTTGATGTTCTTCTGGCTGAAGGCCTCGCTGGCGGCGCCGAAGACGACGATCTCGTCGGGCTTATCAAGCACCGCCGCCTCCCAGCCCTTCAGGTTGGGCGTGAGCACGCTGTAGCGCACGCCGGCCTTGCGCGCCATGCCGCTCATCACCGCATGGTTGTCGGCCATCTGCGGCACCCATTTGGGTGACACATAGCTGGTGACCTCGATTTCCTGCAGGCCCGCGTCCTGCAGGCGCTGCACGAGGCCGATCTTGATGTCGGCGGGCACGGGGGTCTTTTCGTTCTGCAGGCCGTCGCGCGGGCCTACGTCGATGATGCGGACTCGGGAGGGATAGGGCATGGCTTGTCTCTTGAAGTAGGAAATGGGTGCGGGTCAATAACCACGCTCCAGGCTCACGACGCCGGCAATGGCCTCGCCGCGTGCCAGGGCCGCGATCTTGCCCGCGATCTGGGCAATGCTCTCGTCGCGCAGCGTGCGCGCCGAGGTGTGGGGCGTGAGCGTGATCCGGGGGTGACTCCAGAACGGGTGCCCGGCGGGCAGCGGCTCGGTGCGGAACACGTCCAGCGTGGCGCCGGCGACATGGCCGCCATCCAGTAGCGCCAGCAGGTCGTCATCGACCAGATGCGCGCCACGCGCCACGTTGATCACATAGGCGCCGGGCATCAGACGCGCGAGCGTGTCCCGGTTCATGATGTCCTGGGTCTCGGGCGTGAGCGGTAGCAGGTTCACCAGCACACGGCTGGCGGCCAGAAAAGCGTTGAAACCCTGCGCGCCGTGAAAGCATTGCACGCCCGCCACCTGTTTCGGGCTGCGGCTCCAGCCGCGCACCGGAAAATCGAACTGCGCGACGGCGCGCGCCACGCGCTCGCCGAGCACGCCCAGGCCCATCACGCCCACGGGAAAGTCGCGCCGCTCGCGCGGCTTGCGGTAGCTCCAGCGGCCGGCGCGGGCGCTGGCTTTGTAGTCGTCGAATTCACGGAAGTGGCGGATCAGCGCGTGGCACACATACTCGGCCATCTGCACGGCCATGCCGGCGTCGTCGAGCCGTACCACGCGCAGACCCGGCGGCAGACGTAGTTTCAGCAGCGCATCCACGCCGGCGCCGATGTTGAACAAGGCCTTCAGGCTCGCCTGCTCGTCAATGAACTGCTGCGGCGGAGCCCAGACCACGGCGTAGTCGGCCTGGGGCGCACCGGGTTGCCAAAGGCTGATGTCGGCCTGCGGCAGGGCGGCGGCCAGGCCCTGGAGCCAGGGCTCGGCCTTGGTGTCGGTACAGCAAAAGGTAATTTTCATGGCCTGCGAGCGTACCGCGACGGCGCCGCGCGCGTGTTCAGACGGCGGAAAGCCTGAGCAGCTCGGCGCCTTCCGTCACCTGGTCGCCGGGCGCGTAGAGCAGCTCGGCCACCACGCCGTCGGCAGGGGCGGCAATCGTGTGCTCCATCTTCATGGCCTCCATCACCGCCAGGGCCTGGCCCTTGCTGACCTTGTCGCCGGCCTGGACGGCAAACGACACCACCTTGCCCGGCATGGGTGCCGTCAGGCGCCCGCCCTCGCCGGCCGTCTCACCCGCATGGGCGAGCAGATCCAGGGCCTCGATGCGTGTGGCGCCGCGCGGGGTGAAAACATGATCGCTTTCGCCCTGGGCGTAGACCAGGGCCTGGGTGCGCTGGCCGGCGTATTGCAGGTCCATGGCGCCACCGGGGGCGAGGGCAAAGGCGAGCGCGCCGCTGACCGCGCCTTCGCCCTCGCCCATGGCCAGCCGGTAGCTGCCATCGCGCTCATAGCTGAGCCAGGCCTTGGCGTGCTGGCCGCCAAAGTCGAACTCGAAGCGGCGCTTGCAGGCGGTGAGCGAACGCCAGCCATCGGTGCGGCTGAAGGGGTTGGCGCCCTGCCCGGCGCGCTCGCGCAGCAGCTGGCTGGCCACGGCGGCGGCGGCGGCCAGGGGCAGGCCAACCTTCTCCTGCTGGAACAGCACCGCCTCCTCGCGCTGGATCAGCGCGGTATCGAGCCGCGCCTGGGCGAAGGCGCCGCTTTGCACCACATGGCGCAAGAACTGCACATTGGTCGCCAGGCCGACGATGTGGGTCTGGGCCAGTGCGTCGTCCAGCCGCGCCAGCGCTTGTTCGCGCGTGTCGCCATGCACGATGAGCTTGGCGATCATGCTGTCGTAGAAGGGGCTGATGGCGTCGCCCTCGCGCACGCCGTCGTCCACGCGCACCTGGCTTCTCTCGAAGCTGGTGCAGACCGGCTTGCGATAGACATTCAGGCGCCCGGTGGCGGGCAGGAAGTTGTTGTCCGGGTTCTCGGCGCAGATGCGCGCCTCGATGGCGTGGCCGATGATGCGCAGCTCGTCCTGGCGCTTGGGCAAAGGCTGGCCGCTGGCCACGCGCAGCTGCCACTCCACCAGGTCTTCGCCGGTGATGGCCTCGGTCACCGGGTGCTCCACCTGCAGGCGGGTGTTCATCTCCATGAAGTAGAACTTCATGGCCTCGGGCTGGTCGTAGCCGCCCGGCTGCTCGACGATGAATTCGACCGTGCCCGCGCCCACATAGCCCACGGCCTGGGCCGCGGCCACGGCCGCCTGGCCCATCCGGGCGCGCAGCTCGGGCGTCATGCCGGGAGCGGGGGCTTCTTCCAGCACCTTCTGGTGACGCCGCTGCACCGAGCAGTCGCGCTCGAACAGATAGACGCAGTTGCCGTGCGTATCGCCAAACACCTGGATCTCGATGTGGCGCGGGCGCAGCACGTATTTCTCGACCAGCACGGCGTCGTTGCCAAAGCTGTTGATGGCCTCACGCTTGCAGGATTCCAGCGCGGCGGCAAAGTCCTCGCTTTTCTCGACCAGGCGCATGCCCTTGCCGCCGCCGCCGGCGCTGGCCTTGATGAGCACGGGGTAGCCGATGGCATCGGCCTCGCGCTGCAGCAGTTGCGGGTCTTGGTCCTCGCCCTGGTAGCCCGGCACCAGCGGCACGCTGGCCTTGGCCATCAGACGCTTGGACTCGGCCTTCAGGCCCATGGCTGAAATAGCCGACGCCGGCGGGCCGATGAACACCAGACCGGCCTTGGCGCAGGCCTGGGCGAAGTCTTCGTTCTCGCTCAAAAAACCGTAGCCGGGGTGGATGGCCTGGGCGCCGGTCTGCTGCGCCGCCTCGATGATGCGCTCCCAGCGCAGATAGCTGTCCTTGGGCGCGCTGGCGCCAATGTGCACGGCCTCGTCGCAGGCGGCGACATGCTTGGCGTTGGCGTCGGCGTCGGAATACACGGCGACGGTTTTCACGCCCATGCGTTTGGCGGTCGCAGCAACACGGCAAGCGATCTCTCCACGATTCGCAATCAGGATTTTTGTAAACATTCAGGCCACCTTGGCAGAAGCAGAAAACAGGGAAGAAACACGCCGCAGCACGGCGCGCAGAAACTTGAACAAGATCACCAGCAGCAGCGCCGACACGGCCAGCGCCAGTACCAGCGCAACGCCGAAGGCCAGCGGGTGCTGCGTGGCCAGCCAGACCGTGGCGACGACCAGGCCGTCCTCCAGGAACGACAGGCCCCAGTTGGAAAACGGCTCGGGCGAGGTGTTGGCCGCCGCGCGCGCCGTCATCTTGGTGGCCAGGGCCGTGGCCGACAGCGTGCCGCCCAACAACCCTGCCGCCACGGCCATGCTGGCGTTGTCGGCACCGAACACGCCAGCAGCCAACAGCGCACCCGCCGGCACGCGGATGAAGGCATGCACCGCGTCCCAGGCGCTGTCCAGCCACGGCACCTTGTCGGCAAAGAATTCGACCAGCAGCATGAAGCCGCTGGCCATCAGCACCACCGGGTGCTGCAGCACCGTCAGCGCCGGCGGCAGCGCGATCCAACCCAGGGCGCCCATGCCGCCGACCAGAAACACCACCGCATACAGGCGCATGCCGCTGGCCCAGCCCAGGGCCGCGGCCAGGGCCAGCAGGCCGGGCATGTCCAGCTGCTGCGTGGCGCGCGCGGCCCCCTCGGCCACCGCCTGGGCAGTGCCTGAGTCGATGTGCAGGCCCACCGTATGGAGCCATTGCACGATCTGGAGCCAGAGCGCGTCCATTGCAACGATCAGGCCAGCCAGCTGGGCTTGCGCTTCTGCAGGAAGGACTGCACGCCCTCGCGGCCCTCGTCACTGGCGCGGATGTCGGCAATGCCCTCCACCGTGGCGGCGATCAGGGCGGCGTTGATTTCGCGTTCGGCGACGTCCAGCACCAGCTTTTTGCAGGCGCGCACGGCGTTCGGGCTGGCGCTGATCAATGCCTTGACGAGCTCATCGACCTTGGCGTCGAGCTGCTCCGCCGTCACCACCTCGTGCACAAAGCCGATGCGCAGCGCCTCCTGCGCGCCGAAGCGCTCGGCCGTCAAGAAGTAGCGGTGCGCGGCGCGCGCACCCATGGCACGGATCACGTAGGGGCTGATGGTGGCGGGGATCAGGCCTATCTTGACCTCGGACAGGCAGAAGCCCGCAGTGTCCACGCTGACGGCCATGTCGCAGGCGGCCACCAGGCCAGTGCCGCCGGCGTACACATCGCCCTGCACGCGCGCAATCGTCGGCTTCGGGCACTCGTAGATCACGCGCAGCATCTCGGCGAGCTTGGCGGCGTCCGCCAGGTTCTGCTCGCGCGTGTAGTCCGCCATGCGGCGCATCCAGTTCAGGTTGGCGCCGGCGCAGAAGGCCGGGCCCTCGGCCGCCAGCACCACGGCGCGCACATCGGCGCGTGCGCCCACCTCGGTGAAGGCGGCGGTGATCTCGGCGATGACCTCGTCGCTGAAGGCGTTGCGGATCTCGGGCTGGGTCAGCGTGATGGTGGCACGCGGGCCGTCGTAGCGAATCGTCAAGGCTGTCATGGTGTCTCCTTACATGCGGAACACGCCGAACTTCACGTCTTCAATCGGCGCGTGGCGCGAGGTGGCCAGGGCCAGGGCCAGCACGCGGCGCGTGTCGGCCGGGTCGATGATGCCGTCGTCCCAAAGGCGCGCCGTGGCGTAGTAGGGGTGGCCCTGCTTCTCGTACTGGTCGCGTATCGGGGCCTTGAAGGCCTCCTCTTCCTCGGCAGACCACTTGCCGCCCTTGCCCTCTATGCCGTCGCGCTTGACGGTGGCGAGCACGCTGGCCGCCTGCTCGCCGCCCATGACCGAGATGCGCGCGTTCGGCCACATCCACAAAAAGCGCGGACTGTAGGCGCGTCCGCACATGCCGTAGTTGCCGGCGCCAAAGCTGCCGCCGATGATGATGGTGAACTTCGGAACATTCGCCGTGGCCACGGCCGTGACCATCTTCGCGCCGTGGCGCGCGATGCCCTCGTTCTCGTACTTGCGCCCGACCATGAAGCCGGTGATGTTCTGCAAAAACACCAGCGGTATCTTGCGCTGGCAGCACAGCTCGATGAAGTGCGCGCCCTTCTGCGCCGATTCGCTGAACAGGATGCCGTTGTTGGCGATGATGCCCACGGCCATCCCCTCGATGCGCGCAAAGCCGCAGACCAGGGTGTTGCCGTAGCGCGCCTTGAACTCGTCGAAAACGCTGCCGTCGACGATGCGGGCGATGATCTCGCGCACGTCGAAGGGCTTGCGCGTATCGACAGGGATCACGCCATACAGCTCGCTTGCTTCATATTTAGGAGCTGTTGGCGCATTATCCGCCTGCGTTTCAGGCTGTTTTCTATTCAAATTAGCCACGGCGGAACGGGCCAGCGCCAGCGCATGCAGGTCGCTTTGCGCCAGATGGTCGGCCACGCCCGAGAGGCGCGTGTGCACGTCGCCGCCGCCTAAATCTTCGCTCGTCACCACCTCGCCCGTGGCGGCCTTCACCAGCGGCGGGCCGCCCAGGAAGATGGTGCCCTGGTTCTTGACGATGATGGTCTCGTCGCTCATCGCCGGCACATAGGCGCCGCCGGCCGTGCAGCTGCCCATGACCACGGCGATCTGCGCCAGGCCCTGGGCGCTCATGTTGGCCTGGTTGTAGAAGATGCGGCCGAAGTGGTCGCGGTCCGGGAAGACCTCATCCTGGTTGGGCAGATTGGCGCCGCCCGAGTCCACCAGGTAGATGCAGGGCAGGCAGTTCTGCTGCGCGATCTCCTGCGCGCGCAAATGCTTCTTGACGGTGACGGGGTAGTAGGTGCCGCCCTTCACCGTGGCGTCGTTGCAGACGATCATGCAGTCCACGCCCGAGACGCGGCCTATGCCGGCGATCAGGCCGGCGCCGGGCGCATCGTTGCCATACATGTTGAGCGCGGCCAGCGGCGCGATCTCCAGAAAGGGCGTGCCGGGGTCGAGCAGCATCTCCACGCGCTCGCGCGGCAGCAGCTTGCCGCGCGCCACATGCTTGGCGCGCGCGGTCTCGCCGCCGCCCTGGGCCACGCGCTCGACATGGGCGCGCAGGTCATCGACCACGGCGCGCATGGCGGCGGCGTTGGCCTGGAATTCCGCCGAGCGCGGATTGATCTGGGATTCGAGAATCATGGTTGCTCCGAAAGGTTTGGATTTATGCCGTCTTGCTTTCCTGCAGGCCCAGCTCATCCTTCATCACGTCGCGGATCTTGAACTTCTGGATCTTGCCGGTCACGGTCATCGGGAAGGCTTGCACAAAACGGATGTAGCGCGGCACCTTGTAGTGCGCGATCTGGCCCTTGCAGAAGGCGCGGATGTCGTCCTCGGTCGGGCTGCTGCCGGGCTTGGCGATGATCCAGGCGCACAGCTCCTCGCCGTATTTCTCGTCCGGCACGCCGACCACCTGCACATCCTGCACCTGGGGGTGGCGGTACAAAAATTCTTCGATCTCGCGGGGGTAGAGGTTCTCGCCGCCGCGTATCACCATGTCCTTGATGCGGCCGACGATGTTCACATAGCCCTCATCGTCCATGGTGGCCAGGTCGCCGGTGTGCATCCAGGCCTCGGGGTCTATGGCCTCGCGCGTTTTCTCCACGTCGCCCCAATAGCCATGCATGACCGAGTAGCCGCGCGTGCACAGCTCGCCGCGCTCGCCGCGCGCCACGACTGCGCCGGTCTCCGGGTCGACGATCTTCACCTCCAGGTGCGGCTGCACCCGGCCGACGGTGGAGACGCGCTTTTCCAGGGGCGTGTCGGCGTCGCTCTGGCAGCTGACGGGGCTGGTCTCCGTCATGCCGTAGGCAATGGTCACCTCGGTCATGTGCATGTCCGCCTGCACGCGCTTCATGACCTCGATCGGGCAGGGGCTGCCGGCCATGATGCCGGTGCGCAGGCTGCTCAGGTCGAACTCCTTGAAGCGCGGGTGGTCCAGCTCGGCGATGAACATGGTGGGCACGCCATGCAGGCCGGTGCAGCGCTCGGCCTGCACGGTCTCGAGCACGCTCAAGGGGTCAAAGCCGTCGTTCGGATAGACGATGGTGCTGCCATGCGTGATGCAAGCCAAGTTGCCCAGCACCATGCCAAAGCAGTGGTACAGCGGCACGGGAATGCACAGCCGGTCGGCCGGGGTCAGGCGCATGCACTCGCCAATGAAGAAGCCGTTGTTCAGGATGTTGCGGTGCGTCAGCGTCGCGCCCTTGGGGAAGCCCGTGGTGCCGCTGGTGAACTGGATGTTGATAGGGTCGGTGTTCTTCAGGCTGGGGGCGATCGCGGCTATGCGCGCATCCTGCGCGTCGCCACGCGCCATCAGATCGGAAAAGCGCAACATGCCGGGCTGCTCCTCGCCCTCGCCCGCCACATCGATCCAGACCACCGTGCGCAGCTCGGGCATGCACTTGGATGCCAGCAGGCCGGGGCGGCACAGGGCCAGCTCGGGCGCCAGCTCGCGCAGCATGCCCAGATAGTCGCTGGTCTTGAACTGCGCCATGGTCACCAGCGCCTTGCAGCCGACCTTGTTCATGGCGTATTCCACCTCGGCCGTGCGATAGGCCGGATTGATGTTGACCAGAATCAAGCCCACCTGGGCCGTGGCCAGCTGCATCAGCACCCATTCGGCGTTGTTGTGCGACCAGATGCCTATGCGGTCGCCCGGCGTGAGGCCCAGGCCCAGCAGGGCGCTGGCCAGGCGGCGCGCCTGCTGGTGCAGCTGGGCGTAGCTGTAGCGCAGGCCCTGGTGGCGGCTGACCAGGGCCTCGCTGTCGGGCTGGCGCCGCGCCATGTCGGCGAAAAAATCGCCTATCGTGGCCTCGATCAGCGGGGTATCGGTGCTGCCACGCGCATAGCTGGCCAATGGGTTGGCGAGTTCCATGTATTCATCTCCTGTGCCACGGGGCAGGCATGGCCGCACATCCCGCAATGGGCCCACAGCATACGCCGCAGGCCGCCGTTGGCAACCTTTGATCAGGCCAGGAAGGTTGCAAATCACGCCACGACAACGCAGACTAAGACCATGGCCAGCATCGCCCCCCCAACCGCTCGGCAGTCCAGCCCCACAGCCGCCACACCCATGGCCTTTGCACAGGCCATCGTGCAGGCCTACCAGGCGCGCGCCATGGATCCCGCACGGGTTCTTGAGCAGGCACAAATCACGCCAACACAATTGCGCGACTCCGACGCGCGCATCAGCAGCGGGCAGCTGGAGGCCCTGTCCGCCGCCGCGATGCGCGAGCTCGACGATGAGGCCCTGGGCTGGTTCAGCCGGCGCCTGCCCTGGGGCAGCTATGGGATGCTGGCGCGCGCCTCGCTGAGCGCGCCCACCCTCGGGCTGGCGCTGGCGCGCTGGTGCCGACACCACGCGCTGCTGACCGACGACATCCTGCTGCAGCTGCAGGTAGAGGGCGAGCATGCCCGGCTGGTGATCAGCGAGCGGCGCGACCTGGGCCGCCTGCGCGAGTTCTGCCTGGTGACCACGCTGCGCAACGCGCTGGGCGTGTCCAGCTGGTTCGTCGATTCGCGCCTGCCGGTGCTGGCGGCCGAATTCCCGTTCGCCGCACCGCCACACGCCGGCGCCTACGCCGTGCTGTTCAGCGGCCCGACGCGCTTTGACGCCCATCAAGCCGCGGTGCATTTCGATGCGCGCTACCTGGCCCTGCCCGTCACACGCGACGAGACCGCCATGCACCAGATGCTGCAGCACGCCCTGCCCCTCATCGTGCACCAGTACCGGCGCGACCGCCTGCTGCTGCAGCGCGTGCGCCAGCTGCTGGCCGCCGCCCCCGAGGCCGCGCACAACGCCGGCACGCTGGCCGCGCGGCTGCATGTGTCGACGCGCACGCTGCACCGCCAGCTGCAGGAGGAAGGCAGCTCGCTGCAGGCGCTCAAGGACGAGGTGCGCCAGCGCCGCGCGACCGAGCTGCTGCTGCGCTCGCCACAAGCCATCAAGCAGGTGGCCCAGGCCGTGGGCTTTGCCAGCGAAAAGAGCTTCATGCGCGCCTTTCGCGGCTGGACGGGGCAGTCGCCGGCAGACTTCCGGCGCCAATCCCGCGGCTGATGGCACCCCCGACCCGAATGCTGCCGCACAGCCCACCCCATCATCAACAGACCGCCCCATGATCGACCTACATCACTGCGTCAGCGCCCGATCCTTCCGCCCACTATGGCTGCTGGAAGAGCTGGGCATCCCCTACCGCCTGCACATGCTGCCCTTCCCGCCACGCGTGCATGCACGGGACTATCTGGCGCGCAACCCCCTGGGCACGGTGCCGCTGCTGGAGGACGGGGCCACGCGGCTGACCGAGTCGGCCGCGATGTGCCATTACCTGGCCACGCGCTACGGCGCGGGCGTTCTGGATGTGGCACCGGCGGACGCGGCCTATGGCAGCTATCTCAACTGGCTGTTCATGAGCGATGCGACGCTGACCTTTCCGCAAACGCTGGTACTGCGCTATAGCTATTTCGAACCGCCTGACCGCCTGCAGCCACAGGTGGCGGCGGACTACGCACGCTGGTTCCTGGCGCGGCTGCGGGCGGTGGATGCTGCATTGCAGCACGAACCATATCTGTGTGCCGGACGCTTCACTGCCGCCGACGTCGCCGTGACCTATGCCCTGCACCTGGCACAGCACCTGGGGCTGGCGGCGCAGTTTCCACCGGCCGTGGCCGACTACTGGCAGCGCATGCAGGCCAGGCCGGCCTTCCAGCGGGCGCTGCAGGCGCAGCACCAGGCCGCGCTGGATCAGGCGGTCGATCCCACGCCGTCGCCCGATCTGCGGCCGGCCTGATGCCGGGCGCTGCGGTGTCACAAGCCTGCACACCAGTGGGCCAATCTGGAACACCCACCGCCATGGACTGTGACAAAAGTCGGCACACCCGGCACGCAACGGGCTGGCACGAAGCTTGATTACTCCTGAGGCAGTCGGTGCGCATGTGCGCCGGCATCCACCACCCAAGGAGACCAACATGGACATGTTCGAATTCAAGCGCTTCAACCTCGACCTTTCCTTCCCCTACCGCCAGCAGTACGACAACTTCATCGGCGGCAAATGGGTGGCCCCGGCCGCCGGCCGCTATTTCGACAACGTCTCGCCCATCACCGGCAAGCCGTTCTGCAAGGTGGCGCAGTCCGACGCCACCGACATCAATCTGGCCCTGGACGCCGCCCATGCCGCGCAGGAAAAGTGGGGCAAGACCTCGGTGGCCGAGCGCTCGGGCATCCTGCTGAAGATTGCCGACCGCATGGAGCAGAACCTGGAGCTGCTGGCGATCGCCGAGACCATTGACAACGGCAAGCCGCTGCGCGAGACCATGGCCGCCGACCTGCCGCTGGGCATTGACCATTTCCGCTACTTCGCCGGCTGCATCCGCGGCCAGGAAGGCACGATTTCCGAGATCGACGCCAACACCGTGGCCTACCATTTCCACGAGCCCATGGGCGTGGTCGGTCAGATCATTCCCTGGAACTTCCCCATCCTGATGGCCTGCTGGAAGCTGGCCCCGGCCCTGGCCGCCGGCTGCTCCATCGTCATGAAGCCGGCCGAGCAGACCCCCGCCTCCATCCTGGTGCTGATGGAGCTGATCGCCGACCTGCTGCCGCCTGGCGTGGTGAACATCGTCAACGGCTACGGGCGTGAAGCCGGCGAGGCCCTGGCCACCAGCAAGCGCATCGCGAAGATCGCCTTCACCGGCTCCACCCCCGTGGGCCAGCGCATCCTGCACGCCGCGGCCGACAACCTGATCCCCTCCACCGTGGAGCTGGGCGGCAAGAGCCCGAACATCTTCTTTGCCGACGTCATGGACGCCGATGACGAGTTCTTTGACAAGGCGCTGGAGGGCTTCTCCATGTTTGCCCTGAACCAGGGCGAGATCTGCACCTGCCCGTCGCGCATCCTGGTGCAAGAATCCATCTACGAGCGCTTCATGGAGCGCGCCGTGGCCCGTGTGCAGGCCATGAAGCAGGGCCACCCGCTGGACAGGAGCACCATGGTCGGCGCGCAGGTGTCGCAAGCTCAGCTCGATCGCATCTTGGGCTACATCGACATCGGCCGTGGCGAGGGCGCCAAATGCCTGACCGGCGGCGAGCGCCTGCGCGCCGGCGGCGAGATCAACGACGGCTTCTTCATCAAGCCCACGCTGCTCTATGGCCAGAATGACATGCGCGTGTTCCAGGAGGAAATCTTCGGCCCCGTGGCCTCGGTGACCACCTTCAAGGACGTGCAGGACGCCGTGCGCATCGCCAACGACACCGAGTTCGGCCTGGGCGCCGGGGTGTGGAGCCGCAATGGCTCCGTGGCCTACCACATGGGCCGCGCCATCCAGGCCGGCCGCGTGTGGACCAACTGCTACCACCTCTACCCCGCGCACGCGGCCTTCGGCGGCTACAAGAAGTCGGGCATCGGCCGCGAGACGCACAAGCTGGCCCTGTCCAACTACCAGCAGACCAAGAACCTGCTGGTGAGCTACAACCCCAAGGCGCTGGGCTTCTTCTAGGCCTGTCCACCCGGCCTGCCGCGGCACGGCAGGCCGGGCCATCCATGTCGCGGGGCGCAAGCAGTGCGGGATGGTGCGCCCCGCTCCTCTTTGGTCAGAACAAGGGAGGGAGCATTCCATGCATTTCGATCACGTTTGCGCAGGCGCCGGCTGGCCCCTGCGCATTGCCACTTTGAGCGGCCTGATGGCCCTGGCGCAAGGCGCCGCGGCGCAAACCAGCCCGGCCCTGCCCGAGGTCACGGTGCGCAGCACCCTGGTGGAGTCGCCGCTGGAGTATTCGCCGGCCTCGGTGACCATCGTCGATGGCGAGCGCGTGCGCGACCGCCAGTGGCAGGTGAATCTGTCCGAGTCGCTGTCCACCACGCCCGGCCTGCTGCTGCAGAACCGCCAGAACTACGCCCAGGACCTGCAGCTGTCGATACGCGGCCATGGCGCACGCTCGACCTTCGGCGTGCGCGGCGTGCAGGTCTTCGTGGACGGCATACCCGCCACCATGCCCGACGGCCAGGGCCAGACGAACAACATCGACCTGCAGTCGGTCGAGCGCATCGAGGTGCTGCGCGGACCCTATTCCACGCTGTATGGCAACGCCTCGGGCGGGGTGATCAACGCCTACACCGAGCGCGGCGAGGGCCGCCCGCGCATCGACAGCAGCTTCGCCGTCGGCAGTAACGGCCAGAAACGCCTGGGCCTGAAGGCCCAGGGCGAGCAGAGCGGCGTGGGCTATGTGGTGAGCGCCAGCCGCTACCTGACCGACGGCTGGCGCGCGCAGAGCGCGGCCGACAAGAACATGTTCAACGCCCGCCTGGACACCAACCCGGGCGACAGCGGCCACCTGATGCTGGTGGCCAACTACGTGGATGTGGATGCGCTCGACCCGGGCGGCGTCACGCCCGCCGACTGGCAGGCCAATGCCCGCGCCGTGGCCCAGGGGCCGATCGACTACAACATGCGCAAGAGCATGCGCCAGACCCAGGTGGGCCTGAGCTACGACCACCGCGTGGACGCCAGCAATGCCCTGCGCCTGATGGTGTATGCCGGCCAGCGCCACATCACCCAGTACCAGTCCACGCCCAGGGCGGCACAGGCGCCCGCCACCAGTGCCGGCGGCGTCATCGACCTGGGGCGCGACTATGGCGGCATGGATCTGCGCTGGGCGCATGACACGCGCTTGGCAGACAGCCCCTTCAGCCTGGTGGCCGGCCTGGCCGTGAACGTGGTCGAGGAAGACCGGCAGGGCTACAACAACTTCCTGGGCAGCGCGCTCGGCGTCAAGGGCGCGCTGCGCCGCGACGAGCGCAATACGCTGAACAACGCCGACCCCTACCTGCAGGCCAGCTGGTCGTTTGCGCCGCGCTGGAGGCTCGATGCCGGGCTGCGCTGGAGCAACGTCAAGTTCGAGTCGCGCGACCACTACATCGCCCCCGGCAATGGCGACGGCAGCGGCGACACGCGCTACCGGCGCTGGCTGCCCATGCTGTCGCTGCAGCACCAGATCAGCGCCGCCACCCAGGTCTATGCCTCGGCCGGCGGCGGCACCGAGACGCCCACCTTCAACGAGATCTCCTACCGCCCCGGCGGCCTGCCCGGGCTCAACTTCGGCCTGCAGCCGGCCACCTCGCGCAGCCTGGAGCTGGGCCTGCGCCAGCGCCTGGACGGCGACGCCCTGCGCGGCCATTGGTCGGCGGCGCTGTTCCATACAGACACCGAGAACGAAATCGTCACCGCCGACAACACCGGCGGGCGCGCCACCTACCGCAACGCCGGGCGCACGCGGCGCCAGGGCGCCGAGCTGGGCACCCAGCTGCAGCTGGCACGCCAGTGGCAGCTCAGCGGCGCCCTGACGCTGCTCGACGCCAAGCTGCGCGACGGCTTCTGCAACGCCGCCGGCACCAGCTGCGTGAGCGCCGGCAAGCGCATCGCCGGCACGGCGCGCACCCAGGCCGCCCTCGGGCTGGACTGGCGCCCGCACAGTGATTGGCGCCTGGGCGCGGACTGGCGCCATGTCAGCGCCATTGCCGCCAACGACAGCAACAGCATCGAAGCACCCAGCTACAACGTGCTGGGCCTGAGCGCCAGCCATACCCGGCAATGGGGCGCCTGGAAGCTGAACGCCTTTGCCCGCTTGGACAACGTGACAGACAAGAAATATGTAGGCTCCGTCATCGTCAACGAGGGCAACGGCCGCTTCTACGAGGCGGCGCCCGGACGGCAGTGGATGGCCGGCATCAGCCTGGGCTATCAGTTTTGAGTAACTATGTTTTTAATAGCTGTTTGCGCATACCCAGTTTGCGCAAAAGCCATTTTTCTCTCATAACCACCACCAAGGAGACTCCTCGCATGCCCCCTCATACCCGTCTGCTGGCCGGCGCCAGCGCCGCCGCCGCCCTGGCCCTGATGGCCGGCTGCGCCCAAAACCCGTCCGCCGGCCCAGCCGACAACACCGACCCCACGGCCCTGGTGAACCAGCTCGAGGCCACCACCGGCAAGTTCCCCGGCCAGCGCCGCTCCGGCGCCAAGGGGATCTGCGCGACCGGCGAATTCGTCGGCTCCGCCCAGGGCCGCGCGCTGTCCACGGCCTCGGCCTTCAGCGGCCAGCCGGTGCCCGTCGTGGCGCGCTTTTCACTGACCGGCGCCAACCCCGCCGCACCCGACAACACCAAGAGCCAGCGCAACATGGCCCTGCAGTTCAACCTGCCGGGCGGCGAGCAGTGGCTCATGGGCAATATCTCCACGCCGGTGTTCGGCGCCGCCACGCCGGCGCAGTTCCTCGGCCGCCTGGCCTCGCTGCAGGCCGATCCGGCGACGAAGAAGGCCGACCCGGCCAAGGTCAAGGCCTTTGCCGACGCCAACCCCGAGGTGCTGCTACAGGGCAAATACCTGGCGGCGCAACCCGTGCCGGCCAGCTTTGCCGGCCTGAACTACTGGGGCGTGCATGGCTTTGGCTTTGTCAACGCCCAGGGTGCGACCACCTGGGGCAAGTGGCTCTTCGAGCCCGTCGGCGGTGTGCAAGGCCTGAGCGACGACGAGGCCAAGGCCAAGGGCGCCAACTTCCTGTTTGACGACCTGCGCCAGCGCGTGGCCACCGGCCAGGCCCGGTTTGACTTCAACCTGGAACTGGCCCAGAGCGGCGACCAACTGGACAACCCCACCGTGCCACTGCCCGCCGGGCGCCAGAAGGTGAACCTGGGCCAGCTCAGGATCACCAAGGTCGAGGCCGAGGGCCAGGGCGCCTGCCTGGGCGTGACCTTCATCCCCACCGTGCTGCCCAAGGGCGTGGTGGCGGGCAACGACCCGGTGCTGGCCGCGCGTGCCGCGCCCTACGCCATATCCCAGGGCCGGCGCCAGAGCGAGGCGGGCGCCAAGTAATTCCATTTCTAAATCACCCGTGTCGTTGTTGCTTCGCCTTGCCGTGCTACAGCACTGTCTGCGGCTTCGCGCCTAGACACGAATGATGTAGAAACGGAATAAGCGCCGCATCCCAGTAAAAAGGCCGCTATCGCAGCGGCCTTTTTTTTGTGCAATGGCGTGTCTTCACTGCTGCGCGCGGCGCTCTTCCAGATAGGTGCGGATGGCCCAGACCGCCTCCTGCGTCAGCGTGCCCTCGAACGGCGGCATGTAGACCCGGCCGTCGCGCGTGCGGCCGCGGCGCACGGTGCCGGCGTAGAAGTCGTCCATCTCCTGGAAGCACACCTTCTTCTTGGCGGCATCGGCGTAGCCCGAGCATTCCTCGTCAAACTTGCGTAGATCCGGCGCGATGCCGCCCGACACCGCCTCCAGCCCATGGCAGCGCGCGCAGTTCTGGTTGTAGGCCGAGCTGCCTATGCGCAGCGCCTCCTTGTGGCCCTCGCCGCTGCTGTAGGGGTTGGATTCGAGCCACTTCGCGCCCAGCTGGGGCAGCGTGCTGGTGTCCACGGCCTGGGGCACCATATCGCCGTGCGCAAATGCCGCCGAGGCACCGCAGGCCAGGGCCAGGGCCAGCAGGCTGCGCTGCAGGGGGGCGAGAAAAGATCGTTGCATGGTTTGTCTCCTGTGGGAAAAGTGAATGCCCTCAGCTGCGCAATTTGCATGCCACCCCCGCCGCTGCCCGGGTCCGGGCCCGGCGCTGTCCCAGTTTGCGCCAGCGCGTGCCCGCCGGCGCCGTCCAAACCTGGCCGAGTGTCACAGCATGGAGCAATTCAGTGGCACAGTTGCGGCACATTTCTTGCTTGATCCCTGCTGTGGATCCGGGTTGCGAGGCACCCGTACCATTTGCACAATACTTGGTTCTTGCCCGGAGCCACGCCCCCTGCGCCTGCCGCCCAGGAGGACCCATAAAACCATTGGAAGAACCTACTTCCAGCGCCAGGAGACAACATGGACGCCCAGTCTGGACGCGCGGCCGCCATCGCCGTGCAAGCACCGCCAGAGCAAGACGCACATCTCGTCATCGACGAGGCACACCAGCGCTCCAAGGCCTTTGGTGTCTGCAGCGACGATGCCCCCGACTTCTCCAGCCTGGCGATCAGCCAGCTGAAGGCGGTGCTGGAAGAGAACCGCTTTCTGTTCCAGCATGCGGTGCCGGTGATGGAGACGCTGTATGGGCAGATCGCCAATACCCACAGCATGGTGCTCTTGACCTCGGCCCAGGGCATGGTGCTGCATTCCATGGGCGACAACGATTTTCTGGAGAAGGCCAACCGCGTGGCCCTGGTGCCCGGCATGGACTGGAGCGAGAAGACCAAGGGCACGAACGCCATCGGCACGGCGCTGTCGGCACAGCAGGCCGTCACCGTGCATGGCGACCAGCATTTCATGAGCGCCAACCAGGCGCTGACCTGCTCCTGCGCGCCGATTCTCGACCCCTACGGCCAGATCGTCGGCGCGCTGGACGTGACCGGCGACCACCGCAGCTACCACCAGCACACCATCGCCCTGGTGCGCATGTCGGCGCAGATGATAGAGAACCACATGTTCGCGGGCAGCTTCCCGAAGGCCGTGCGCGTGCATTTCCATTCGCGTCCCGAGTTTCTGGGCACCCTGGTGGAGGGCATTGCCGCGTTCACGCCCGAGGGGCGCTTTCTCTCGGCCAACCGCAGCGCGCAGTTCCAGCTCGGCATGTCCTACGGCGCGCTGCAGGCGCATACCTTTTCCTCGCTGTTCGGGCTGCCGATATCGGCGCTGTTCGAGCTCTTCGGCGGCGCCAGCCTGGCGCCACGCCAGCTGTGCCTGCACAACGGCGTATCGGTCTGGTGCCGCACCGAGACCAAGCCCGTCGGCCCCTGGGCCACGCCCATCGTCTCGCCCCTGTCCGGCGACGGAGCGGCGCCACCGGCGCGCAGCAGCGCACCACAAAAGGCCCAGCTGTCCTCGCTGCAATACCTGGACACGGGCGATGCGCAGCTGTCGGCCGTCATCGCCAAGCTGCGCAAGGTGGTCGATCGCGACATTCCGGTGATGATCCTGGGCGAGACAGGCTCCGGCAAGGACTTGCTGGCCCAGGCCATACACAACGACTCGGCGCGCGCACGCCAGCCCTTCGTGGCCGTGAACTGCGCCTCGATTCCCGACACGCTGATCGAGGCCGAGCTGTTCGGCTACGAGGAAGGCGCCTTCACCGGCGCGCGCAAGAAGGGTGCAACGGGCAAGATCCTGCAGGCCCATGGCGGCACGCTGTTCCTCGACGAGATCGGCGACATGCCCAAGCACCTGCAGGCGCGCCTGCTGCGCGTGCTGCAGGAGCGCAAGGTGAGCCCCCTGGGCGCGGCCAAGGAGGTGGAGGTGGACGTCACCATCATCAGCGCCACACACAAGAACCTGAAGGAATTGATCGCGCGCGGCGACTTCCGCGACGACCTGTACTACCGCCTGAACGGTCTGGTGGTGCGCCTGCCCGCCCTGCGCGAGCGCAGCGATTTCCAGGCCGTGGTGAAGAAGGTGCTGCACTGCATGCGCGAGAACTGCCCCGAGGTGACGATTGCGCCGCAGGTGATGGAGCTGCTGCAGGCCTACCACTGGCCCGGCAATGTGCGCCAGCTGCACAACCTGCTGCGCACGGCGGCGGTGATGGTGGAGGATGACTGCGTCATCCGCCTGGAACACCTGCCCGACGATTTTCTCGACGAGCTGCGCACGCCCCTGCGCAGCCCCATGGTCGCCCCCCCCGTGCACGCGGCCGAGCCGCCGCTGATGCCCAGCGTGGGGGCCCCGCCCGTGCCTGACGACATGGCCGATGACAGCCAGAGCCTGCAGGATGTGACCATCAACGCCATGGCACAGATGTTGCGCCTGCACAAGGGCAATGTGTCGGCGGCGGCCAAGGCCCTGGGTGTGTCGCGAAACACCATCTACCGCAAGAAAAACCTGCTGCCGCCCGATCTGCTCGATTGACCGATGGAGCAACAGGAGGCTTTTGTGCAGCGCAACCGATACGACCGTTTTTCCGTCACCCTGCACTGGCTCATGGCCGTGCTGCTGCTGGGGCAGATAGCCCTGGGCATGTGGATGCTGGGCCTGCCCAAGGATGCCAGCGGCCTGCGCGCCTCCTGGTTCAACGTACACAAGTCCTGGGGCATGGTGCTGGGCCTGCTGATCGCGCTGCGCCTGGCCTGGGCGCTCTGGCGCCCGCGCGTGGCGGCGCTGCCGCAGCCCCGCCCCATGCAGCTGCTGGCCACGGGCGCCCACCGGCTGCTGTACCTGCTGATGCTGCTGATGCCGCTGTCGGGCTTCGTGGGCTCGGTGTTCTCGGGCTACCCCATCCGCTTCTTCGGCCTGCGCCTGCCGCAGCTGGCCGAGCGCTGGGACGGCGCCAAGGAGCTGGCCAGCGGCGTGCACCAATGGTCGGCCTGGGCCCTGGTGCTGCTCATCGCCCTGCATGTGCTGGCCTTCGTGCACCACCAGGTGATCCGCAAGGAGCCGCTGCTGCAGCGCATGCGCTGAATGTCACCGGCTGCTCCATAGCTGAGCAACCGCGGCGCCACACAGCGTTGCACATTTGAACGGCAAACACGGCACCCGGGCCGGCAGCGTGACGATTGTCAATGTGGCACGGCTCTTGCGTTGATGTGGCGGGGATCTCACCCACCACAACACAAGGAGCAAACCACCATGACCTCATCGGTATCCAAGCAACTGCGCCTGAGCAGCCTGGCCGTGGCCGCCACCCTGGCGCTGACGGCCCATGCCGCCAACGTCAAGCCCGTCACCTGGGAAGACATTGCCAACGACCACAAGACCACGGCCGACGTGCTGACCTATGGCCTGGGCTTGACGGCGCAGCGCTACAGCCCAGCCAAGACGCTCAACACCAAGAACGTCAATGGTCTGGTGCCGGTGTGGAGCTACTCCTTCGGCGGCGAAAAACAGCGCGGCCAAGAGGCGCAGGCGCTGATCCACGACGGCGTGATGTATGTCACCGCCTCGTACTCGCGCTTCGTGGCGCTGGACGTGCGCACCGGCAAGCGCCTGTGGACCTACGAGCACCGCCTGCCCGAGGACATCCGTCCCTGCTGCGACGTGGTCAACCGCGGCCCGGCCATTTTTGGCGACAAGGTGTATTTCGGCACGCTGGACGCGCGCGTCGTGGCCCTGGATCGCAACACCGGCAAGGTGGTCTGGAACGAGAAATTCGGCGACCACAAGGTGGGCTACACCATGACCGGCGCGCCCTTCATCATCAAGGATCAGAAGACCGGCAAGACCCTGCTGGTGCATGGCTCCTCGGGCGACGAGTTCGGTGTGGTCGGCTGGCTCTACGCCCGCGACCCGGATACCGGCAAGGAAGTCTGGGCCCGCCCCATGGTCGAAGGCCATGTCGGCCGCCTGAACGGCCAGCCCAGCACCCCCACCGGCGACCCCAAGGCGCCCAGCTGGCCCAACGACCCGAACAGCCCCACCGGCAAGGTCGAGGCCTGGAGCCAGGGCGGCGGCGCGCCGTGGCAGACGCCCTCGTTCGACGTGGAGACCAACACCATCATCGTCGGCACCGGCAACCCCGCGCCCTGGAACACCTGGAAGCGCACCGCCAAGGGCGACGACCCACGCAACTGGCCCAGCCTCTACACCTCGGGCCAGGCCTATGTCGATCCGAGCACCGGCGACCTGAACGGCTTCTTCTCGCACACGCCCAATGACGCCTGGGACTTCTCGGGCAACAACTCGGTGCTGCTGTTCGACTACAAGGACCCCAAGAGCGGCAAGACCATCAAGGCCTCGGCCCATGCCGACCGCAATGGCTTCTTCTTCGTCACCGACCGCGAAAAGCTCGCCAAGAACGACGGCGGCCATCCCTGGAAGCAGAACGCCATCATCGGCGCCCACCCCTTTGTGGACGGCATCACCTGGGCCAAGGGCTTCGACCTGACGACCGGCCTGCCTATCGAGAACGGCAACCGCCCGCCCGAGCCCAAGGAGGGCCAGGAAAAGGGCGACAGCATCTTCGTCTCGCCACCCTTCCTGGGCGGCACCAACTGGATGCCCATGAGCTACAGCCCGGACAGCGGCCTGTTCTACATCCCGGCGAACCACTGGGCCATGGACTACTGGTCCGAGCAGATCACCTACAAGCCTGGCGCGGCCTACCTGGGCCAGGGCTTCCGCATCAAGAAGCTGTATGACGACCATGTGGGCATCCTGCGCGCCATCAACCCGCAGACCGGCAAGATCGCCTGGGAGCACAAGGAGCAGTTCCCGCTGTGGGCCGGCACGCTGACCACGGCCGGCGGCCTGCTCATCACCGGCACCTCGGACGGCTTCGTCAAGGCTTTCGACAACAAAACCGGCAAGGAGCTGTGGAAGTTCCAGACCGGCTCGGGCATCGTCTCCGTGCCGGTGACCTGGGAGATGGACGGCGAGCAGTACATCGCCATCCAGTCCGGCTACGGTGGCGCCGTGCCGCTGTGGGGCGGCGACATGGCCGAGCTGACCAAGCAGGTCTCGCAGGGCGGCTCGATGTGGGTCTTCAAGCTGCCCAAGGCGCAGAAGGTGGCGGCCAAGTAAGCCCTGGGAGCGCCGGCGTCTCGCCGGCATGGATTTCCTGTGCCGGCGAGACGCCGGCGCTCCCATCAACCACCCGGAGCCCACGCCCATGACCCGTTTCACCCGCATCGCCCTGACCGGGGCGATTTTGCTTGCCGGGGCCGGCGCGGCGCTGGCCCAGCCGGCCCAGGACGACGCCCGCAGCGAGCCCCTGGTCATCAACGGCTGCCCGATCTGGCCCTATACCCGCTGCCCCGGCGCCGACCTGCGCCATGCCAGCCTGGCGGGCAAGAACCTGGCTGGCGCCGACCTGCGCGGCGCCAACCTGACGCGCGCCGACCTGCGCGGCGCCAATCTCTCGGCCGCCGATCTGGAGGGCGCCAACCTGACCGGCGCGCGCATGTCCAAGGTCTCGGCGGCCAACACCGATTTCAAGGGCGCCAAATTCATCGGCACCGACCTGGAGAGCGCGCGCCTGATGCGCTCGGACTTCTCGGGCGCCCTGTTCGAGGGCACCAGCCTGGAGATGGCGCGCATGAACCATGCGTGGTTCGTCGGCACGCGCTTCATCGCCAATGATTTCCAGGAGACCAAGTTCGTCGCCACCAACATGCAGAACGCATTCTTCGACGGCAACCACACGCTCTACACCATCTTCACGGAATCCAACCTCGATGGCTGTCAGGGCTGCCCACCGGACTGGAGATGATATGCGAATGCTATATTTTTCAAAGCATCTTGCGCTTACCTGCATTGGGCTAGCGGCAATTTTTGCCACAAATGTCCAGGCCGTGGAGCAGATCAAGCCCCAGGTCGACACCTCGGCCCTGCCGGCGCTCGGCTGGCACGAGCCCAACCCCCTGCGCGGCAATGCCGAAGCCGCCGCCATCGGCAAGGCCGCCTTCAACCAGAGCTGCGCCGTCTGCCATGGCCAGGATGCCATTGGCACACGCTCGCCCGCACCCGACCTGCGCCGCATCGGCATGGGCTGCCGGCGCATCCAGGACGCGGCCCTGCGCCAGCGCTGCCAGGGCGACGCGGACGCGTTCTTCATCAAGTCGGTGCGCTACGGCAAGCAGAAGTTCGGCATCGTCCACATGCCGCCCTGGGAAGGCCTGCTTGCGCCCGAGCTGGCCTGGGCGCTGCGCAGCTTTGTCGAAACCGCGCCCAAGGGCACGGGTATTCAGTCGCTGTCGCCCACCGCCGCCGCCACGCAGTAGCGCAGCGCCCGCAGCATGGCGGGCTCTGCGCCCAGGTGCCCGCTGGCCACCAGCTGCAGGCGGGCATGGGGCCGGCCCATGGCCGCCCAGCGCCGGCTGTTGCCGGGCGGGCAAATGGCGTCAAAGCGCCCATGCACCCAATCGACCGGCACCCCATGCCGCGCCAGGGCGAGCACGGCGGCATCGAGTTCTCCGGGTCGCACAAAGCCCCGGTGGCGCAGGTAATGCGCCTGCAGGCGGTACCTGGCCTGCGCCTGGCGATCCGCCGGCGTGGCGCGCGGCCGGGGCAGCTGCGCCAGGGCACGGCGCTGCTGGCGCTGCAGGCCGGCCCATAGCCGGCGCTGGGCGGTTGCATCCTTTCCCGACAGATGCCGCAGGCTGCGGCGCAGGCCATGCAGCGCGTCACGCCGCTCGCGCAGCGCCCAGCCCCGGCCGGCCTGCAGGGATGGAACAGTCACTGCTCCGCTTTGGAGCAGTTGTGACAGGCCGGACAGGGCCTGGGGCAGTGCGGCCCCGTGCGGTACCGGCCAGTCGCCCTGCGCCACGCGCTTGCCGGGCCGCGCGCTGGGCAGCAGTAAGCCGCCCACCTCGCTCCGCGTGAGGCCAAAGGCGCCGCGCAGCACCGGCCGCGCCACATGATCCGGGTGCTGGCGCGCATAGGCCAGGGCCACCACCGTGCCCCAGGAGCCACCCAGCAGCGACCAGCGCTCCAGGCCCAGATGCCGGCGCAGTGCCTCCAGGTCGGCCACCAGCGCCGCCAGATGGTTGGCCGCCGTGCGCCCGCTGGGGCGCGAGTCGCCGGCGCCGCGCTGGTCCGGCGCGATCACGCGCTGGCACTGCAAGTCAAAGGGTGCCAGCAGGGGCGGGCTGCAGCCGCTGCCCGGGCCGCCATGCAGCAGCAACCAGGGTTCGCCCCGTCCCATATCGCGCCAGGCCATGCGGTGCAGCCCGCCACGCGCCAGCCGGCGCGGCGCGGGCCAATGAGGTACATCAAGGGTGGCATTGATTTTGCGTGGCATGGCTGCGGCTGCGTGAAACAGGTTCTACGGGTTTTGTGCGGCACGCAATCATCTTTCATGCCACTCATCACAGGAGACAACCATGCAATGGACCACCCCCGCCTTCACCGATCTGCGCTTCGGCTTTGAGATCACCATGTACATCGCCAACCGTTAATCCCCCCTGGCGGGGGCGGCAGGCGTCGCCCCCGCACATCACCCACATTCACAGACCATGCTATTGCGCGTTTTAGGCTCTTCCGCCGGCGGTGGCTTTCCACAGTGGAACTGCAACTGCCCCAATTGCGCCGGCCTGCGCGCAGGCAGCCTGCGCGCCCGGGCACGCACCCAATCCAGCGTGGCCGTCACGGCCGATGGGCAGGACTGGCTGCTGGTCAACGCCTCGCCGGACCTGCTGACGCAAATCCAGCAGACGCCGACGCTGCAACCGGCGCGCAGCCTGCGCGACAGCGGCATTGCCGCGGTGCTGCTGATGGACGCACAGATCGACCATGTCACGGGTCTCTTGATGCTGCGCGAGCGCAAGACGCCGCTGCCGCTCTTGGCCACACCCGAGGTGTTGTCGGACATTGGCGCGGGCTTTCCCATCACCCAGATTCTTTCCCATTACTGCGGCGTGGCCGCCCAGGCCATAGTCTGTGACGGGCGCAGTTTTGCCGCCCCGGGCCTGCCGGGCATCGCCTTGCAGGCCGTGACGCTGTCGTCCAAGCCGCCGCCGTATTCGCCGTTTCGCGGCGCGCCGCGCCCGGGCGACAACATCGGCCTGATGGTCACCAACCCGGCGACCGGCGCGCGCCTGTTCTACGCCCCCGGCCTGGCCGAGGTCACACCGGATCTGCTGGCCTTGATGGCCCGCTGCAGTGTGGTGCTGGTGGACGGCACCTTCTGGACGAATGACGAAATGCAGCGCCTGGGCCTGTCCAACAAGGCGGCGCTGGACATGGGGCATCTGCCGCAAAGCGGCGCCGGCGGCATGCTCGATCAACTGGCGCGCCTGCCCGCTGGCGTGCGAAAGGTGCTCATCCACATCAACAACACCAACCCCATACTGAACGAGGACTCGCCCGAGCGCGCCGAGCTGGCCGCGCAGGGCGTGGAGCTGGCCTTCGATGGCATGGAAATTGAATTCTGATTCTGGACAGGACAGCCCACCATGGACATCGCCACCAGCCCCGCCCCCCAGCCCAGCCTGCCCGCCTGGAGCGCGCAGGAGTTCGAAGCCCAGCTGCGCGACAAGGGTGCGGCCTACCATATCCACCACCCGTTCAACGTGCGCATGAACGCCGGCGGTTGCACACCCGATGAGCTGCGCTGCTGGGTGGCGAATCGCTTCTATTACCAGATCTGCATACCGCGCAAGGACGCCGCCATCCTGGCCAACATGCCCGATCGCGCGCACCGCCGCCTGTGGGTGGAGCGCATCCTGGACCATGACGGCCAGGGTGACCACCAGGGCGGCAATGCCGGCGGCATCGAGGCCTGGACACGCCTGGGCCAGGCCGTGGGCATTGAGCGCGAAGACCTGTGGTCACTGCGCCGCGTGGCGCCGGCCGTGCGCTTTGCCTGCGACGCCTATGTCAACTTTGCCGCCCGCGCTCCCTGGCAGGAGGCCGTGTGCTCGTCGCTCACCGAGATGTTCGCACCGCAGATCCACAAGGACCGCCTGGCCACCTGGCCCGGGCATTACCCCTGGATAGAGGCCGAGGGCCTGCACTACTTTCGCAGCCGCATTCCGCTGGCCAGCCGCGACGTCGAGCATGGCCTGCGCGTGACCTTGGAACATTTCACCACCCGCGCCGCACAGCAGCGTGCGCTGGACATTCTGCAATTCAAGCTGGACGTGCTCTGGTCCATGCTGGATGCCATAGAGAAAGCCTGCCATGAACTTTGACGCCGCCGCCCACGCAGCAGCTCCGCCCTACCCCGACGCGCCGCAGCTGCCGCACTTGTCGCGCCGCCTGCGCCTGCAGTACGAGGCCGCGCAGACGCGCTGGGTGCTGCTCTACCCCGAAGGCATGGTGCAATTGAACGACAGCGCCGCCGAGATCCTGCGCCGCTGCGACGGCCGCCACACCGTGGCCGACATCGTCAATGAGCTCGAATCGCTGTTCGACACCCAGGGCATCGCCCCGCAGGTGCACGAGCTGCTGGCCGAGGGCACACGCCGTGGCTGGCTCGATTAACACCCCCACGCCGCCGGTCGGCGTAGGCCAGCCGCTGTGGCTGCTGGCCGAGCTGACCTACCGCTGCCCGCTGCACTGCGTGTTTTGCTACAACCCGGTCCAGCTCAAGCAGGCGAGCAGCGAGCTGACGACTGCCGACTGGGTCGAGGTGATGCGCCAGGCGCGCCAGCTCGGCGCGGCGCAGCTCGGGTTCTCGGGCGGCGAGCCGCTGGTGCGTGACGACCTGGAGGAGCTGGTGCAGGAGGCGCACCGCCTGGGCTACTACACCAACCTCATCACCTCGGGCGTCGGCCTGACGCCGGCGCGGGCGCAGCGCCTCAAGGACGCGGGGCTCGATCATGTGCAGCTGTCCTTCCAGGACAGCACGCGCGAGCTGAACGATTTTCTGAGCCACACCAAGACCTTCGAGCTGAAGAAAAAGGTGGCGCAGACCATCAAGGCGCACGACTGGCCCATGGTCATGAACTGTGTGCTGCACCGGCACAACCTGCCGCATGTCGGGCAAATCATTGAGATGGCCCTCGACCTGGGCGCCGAATACCTGGAACTGGCCAACGTGCAGTACTACGGCTGGGCCTGGGTGAACCGCGACCACCTGATGCCCACGCGCGCGCAGCTGCAAGAGGCCGAGGCCGTAGTGCAGGGCTGGCGCGAGCACATCGGTAAACAATGCCGGCTGCTGTTCGTCGTGCCCGATTATTTTGAGGAGCGCCCCAAGGCCTGCATGAACGGCTGGGGCTCGGTGTTCCTGTCGATCGCCCCCGACGGCCTGGCCATGCCCTGCCACAACGCGCGCGACCTGCCCGGCCTGCAACTGCCGAACGTGCGCGAGCAGCCAATCGCCGACATCTGGCAGCGCAGCCAGGCCTTCAACGCCTACCGTGGCCAGGACTGGATGCAGGAGCCCTGCCGCAGCTGCGACGAGCGCTACAAGGACTTTGGCGGCTGCCGCTGCCAGGCCTTCATGGTCACGGGCGACGCCGCCGCGACCGACCCGGTATGCAGTAAATCGCCACAGCACGAAAAAATCGTCGAGTTCGTGCGCCGTGCGCCCGAGCGCAGGCAGAGCATCCCCATCGTCCACCGCAGCGACCCGCAGCCATGTGCACGCGCCTGAATCCGTCATATTTCAAACAAAATATGGCTCAAACGCTTATCCAGCAAGCGCATACAGCTATCAAAAACAGTGCATTTCTGGCCGCCGGTCTGCTGCTGCCAGCACTCTGCACGGCGCAGTCCGCCCCGAGCCCACAGGACACGGCCCTGCTCGCCGGCAACTGCATCACCTGCCATGGCCCCGGCGGCCAGCCACCAGCGGGGGCCGGGAGCAGCATTCCCGCCCTGCGCGGCCAAAGCGCCGCCCGCCTGCTCGAGCGCATGCAGGCCTTCCAGGCCGGGCAGGTGGCAGACGCCACCGTCATGCCGCTGTTGATGCAGGGCTATGACAAGACCCAGATGCAGGCCCTGGCGCGCTGGTTCGCCCAGCCAGCGGAGAAGCCCTGATGGCCAGGCTCCAGCGCCGCCAGTTATTGCTGGGCGCGGCCGGCCTGGCGGCTCCTGCCATCCTGCGCGCCCAGGGCGCGAACGCCCGCGTGGTGGTGGTCGGCGGCGGCTTTGGCGGCGCCACGGTGGCGCGCTACCTGCGCGCCTGGGCGCCACGGGTGCAGGTGACCCTGGTGGAGCCGGCCGAGCGCTTTGTCACCTGCCCGTTCTCCAACCATTACCTGGCCGGGCTGCGCAGCTGGGACAGCATCAGCCACGGCTACGACGGCCTGCGCGCCGCCGGCGTGCAGGTCATCCACGCCCGGGCCGAGGACGTGGATGGCCAGCGGCGCAGCCTGCGCCTGCATACCGGCCAGGAGTTGCCCTGGGATCGCCTGGTGCTCTCGCCCGGCGTGGACATGCGCTGGGGCGCGCTGGAGGGTTACGACGAGGCGGCCGCCGAACTCGCGCCGCATGCCTGGAAGGCCGGCGCCCAGACCCGGCTGCTGCGCCGCCAGCTTGAGGCCATGCCCGACGGCGGCCTGTTCGTGATGGTGATCCCGGACAACCCGTTCCGCTGCCCGCCCGGGCCGTATGAGCGCGCCAGCCTGGTCGCGCATTACCTGCAGCAGCACAAGCCACGCAGCAAGATCCTGCTGCTGGATGCGAAGAACAACTTTTCCAAGAAAGAACTCTTTCTGCCCGCCTGGAAGACCTTGTACGGCGACAGGATCGAATGGGTCAGCCTGGCCGAGGATGGCCAGGTGGTGCGCGTCGATGCCCGGGCGCTGGAGGTGGAGACGCTGTTTGGCACGCGCCACAGGGCCGATGTGCTCAACGTCATCCCGCCGCAGAAGGCCGGCCTAATTGCCGCGCGCGCAGGCGTGCTGGATGCCAGCGGCTGGGCGCCGGTGCGGGGAGAAAATTTTGCTTCCAAACAGGTGGCAGGCATCCATGTGCTGGGCGACGCGGCCCTGGCCGGGCCGATGCCGAAGTCCGGCTTTGCCGCCAACAACCAGGGCAAGCTGGTGGCGGCGGCCATTGCCGCCGAGCTGACCGACCAGCGCGCCCCCACCGCCTGGTACGCCAATACCTGCTACAGCCTGCTGGCGCCGGACTACGGCATCTCGGTGGCCGGCGTCTACCGCGCCGAGCAGGGGCGCCTTGTGGATCTGCCGCACAGCGTGGGCGTGAGCCCGCTGGACGCCCCACCCGCCCACCGCGCCGCCGAGGCGCGGCATGGCGCGGCCTGGTACGCGGCCATCTGCGCCGATATCTGGGATCGTTGAACCTAAAAACCGCAGTTGGATGCGCCCGCCAGTGCCGTGATCGGCGTGCCAGGCAAGGCGCGACGACGCAGCGCACTCCTGTGCGCAAGGAGAAGCAACGCCGCATGGCGCGTCGAGCGCGGTGCTGGCGGGCGCATAGCGCTCTCACCCAAAAGGTGAACGATCCCAAGTAGCACAAAGTCAGATTCCATGCGACTTTTCCAAGGATTACAAGCGGTCAACTGCGGTTTTTAGGTTGAACCTCAAGCGGTTCGGCGCTGTGCCAGCTGCCCCAGGTGGAGCTGCGCCTCACCGTCGCCGCTTTGCGCCAGCCGCTCCCACAGCAGGCGCGCGCGCTGGTAGTCGCCCAGCAGGCAGGCGGCATGGGCCTGCAAGTGCTGGCCCTGGGCATCGGCCGCCGGCTGCAGCATGGCCCAGGCGGCGCCAAGCACGGTATGCGGATGGGTGGCGGCCATGGCCCGGCTCATGGCTTGCTGCTGAGCACCCAGCCGGCCAGCAGCTTCAGATCCTGCGCGCTGAGGCTGGAATGCGCCGGCATGGCGGCGCGGCCCCATTTGCCCTTGGAGCCCATTTGTATGGACTGCGCCAGCGTGGCCACGGCGTCCTTGTCGCCGGCGTACTTCTCGGCCACCGAGTTGAAGGCCGGGCCGACGATCTTCTCGGCCGCGGCGTGGCAGCTGTAGCAGCCATTGGACTTGGCGATCTCGGCGGCCGCGGCCAGGTCGGTGCTGGCGTGGGCGGCTGCGCCAGCGGCCGACAGGAAGGCGAGGAGGATGAGGTTGCGCATGGTGGGGCCCTTCAGGTGGATTCAAAGAGGTTTGGCTTGCTTGCTGCTGATAGGGGCAACATCCATGCCAGCCCCGCCCCGCTGCGGATGCCGCCGCTGCTGTCCATATGCGTGCCAGTGCGCGCGCCAACTGTTCAAAAATGAAGCAGTGCATGTCACAGCTTCACGGCCGTGCGCCCAGGGCCTGCCGCTCGTAGCGCGGGTACCACTGCGCCAGGCTGCGGTGCAGCTCGGCCGGCTGCGCGGCCCAGGCGGCAAAGCGCTCGGGCACGGGTTGGCGCAGCAGCTCGCTCAGGTCCAGCCCCTGCGCGGCGCTGGTCTGCATCAGGGCGGTGAGCCATTGCAGCCAGTCGCGCGTCTGCTCCATGCCCTGCAGGCCGGCATGCACCGGCCCGTGGCTGGGCACCACCAGCCGAAAGCGCCCCTGGGCGTGCCACTGCCGCAGCTGATCCAGGCTGGCCAGCCAGGCGCCGGCATCGGCATGGGGAGTGGTGGGCACGCGATTGGCAAACACCAGGCCGCCGGCAAACAGCACGCCGGTGTGCTCGTCCAGCAGCACCAGGTCGTCACCCGTGTGGCCCTGCAGGCGCTGCAGGTGCAGCACATGGCGCCCCAGGCGCAAGGTCTGCGGCGCCAGCGCCTCACGCGCCGGTGTGGCCTGGGTGGCGCGCATCCAATCGCCACACAGGCGGTAGAGGTTATCGGCATAGGCCTCGCCCTCGGCGCGTTGACCCTCAATGCTGCCGGCCAGCGCCTGGATGGGGACATCGGCCCAGGCCTGGTTGCCAAAGAAGTAGTCGGGGTGCAGGTTCAGGTTCAGCACCTGGCGCACGGGCTGGTCTGTCACGGCGGCGATGGCGCGGCGCTGCTGCTCGCCGTACAGGCGCGAGGGGCCGGTATTGATCACCAGCACGCCCTCGCCGGTGGCGATGAAGGCGGTGTTGATGATGTTGCAGCCGTTGGCACGCGAGAAATCGGCCACCGCGCCCTCGATGACCCAGGTGTTCTCGGCAATGCGGCGCGGCTGCAGGCGGTAGTCCAGACTGGCCATGTCGGGCTGGGCCGGGGTGGGCGGCGCAGGGGGCGTCTGCGCGCCGGCGGCCATGGCGCAGGCGGCCAGCAACAGGGCGGCGGCCTTCATGCGCGCACCTCGGCGGCGATGCGGTTGCCGTTGTTGTCCTGCCCGCTCAGGTGAAATGCCTGGGGGCCCTGGGCCGGCAGCTCAAAGCTCAGCAGCGGGTTTTCCGACACCGGCTCGTGGAGCTGCAGGCGCCACCAGGGCTCGCCCTGCGCGTCCAGCAGCGCGAGGCGCTCAATGTAGAACGCCGGTATGCCGGCCACCAGCCCCGTGTCCATGGGGTGCATGATGTTCACGCGCAGGCGCCGGCTGCCCTCGATAACGTTGTTGAAGATGCGCGCGCGCACCTGGTTCAGCGTGGCGCGCCAGGAGCCGTCGGCGCGCGTGGCGCCCGGCACGGTGCAGCCCCCGCCGGCCGCCTGCACCATGGCGCCGCCCGCATGCCATTGGCCGTCGCGCGTCTGCACCAGCGCACGTATCGGCGAGGCCTGCTCCAGCCGCATGCGAAACGCCAGCATGGGCAGGGCGCGCAGGGGCTCGAACTCCAGCACCTCGCGCACCGGGTTGCGATCGGCCAGCACCAGCATGCGCGCAATGCCGCCACCCACATCCGACAAGGCGCGGGCATCTATCTGCAAGGGCACGTTGAGCGCATCGTCGGCAAAGGCCGGCGTGCGCACCAGCACGGCGTCGGTAAAGCGCACCGGTGCCTTGTCCAGATACTGCTCGTGCAGGCTGGGCCATTGCATGGAGCCCAGGGGGTCGCCCCCGGTGCGATCCGGCGCCGCCCACAGCGGCCCTACGGCCCAGGGGCCGAGCAACGCCGCCCCCAGGCAATCCCTGCGCTTGATCATGATAAGTGCCCTTTCCAACAAACCGCCACGCGGGCGCAACCCTGGGGCAGCAAGCAAAAGCAGTGCCAGAAGAATCGCCATGCCTGCCCGCCAGGGCACAAGGCCGGCTTGTCGCTGTCGTGACAATACTCACAAATTGATAGTTACCAACGCTTACTGGGCAAGGCTCGCGGCCTGGACAGAATCAGATCGAACCTGTGAACAGGCTCACCGCGCACCAAAGTGTCACCCAGGCGCCACCTAGCAAAACATGAAGCGCGCTCAGCATGCGTGCGACGGGGAGGGGTTGCACCGCCAGTCCATATATCCGCGGGGAATGTGTTCACCGGCTCTGCGCGCCTCGGCCCGGCCATCTTCATGCCGCCGGAAAAGAGGGTTGTTTCACCCCGTCATCCACGCATCGCGTTGCGCCGCGCGCCCGATAGTGGAGTACATGGCCTGCATGTCCGACAGGCCGGGAGACCTGATCATGTTGTCACCAGCCCTGATGCCTTCCCTGCCCGCCATGCCCCTGCCGCCCATCATGACCCGCGGCATGCACGACAACCAGGCCCCGGCCCGGGTCGAGGAACGCCTGCCGTTTTCGGTGCGCGTGGTCAGCGATGCCGAGGCGCTGGACAAGGCGGTGCAGATACGCCACGCGGCCTACGCGCGCCATGTGCCGGATCTGGCGCGCACCCTGCTGCAGCCTGAAGCGGCCGACTTTTCCGCCGGCTCCGTGGTGCTGCTGGCCGAATCCCACCTTGATGGCTCGCCCCTGGGCACCATGCGCATACAGACCAACCGCTACGAGCCGCTGGCGCTGGAGCAGTCGCTGGCCCTGCCCGACGACTTGAGCGGCTGCCTGCTGGCCGAGGCCACCCGGCTGGGCGTGGCCGAGGGCCGCGTGGGCACCCTGGTGAAGACCGTGCTGTTCAAGGCCTTTTACCTGTACTGCCTGCACAGCGGTGTCGACTGGATGGTGGTGACGGGCCGCGCGCCGGTCGATCGCCAGTATCTGCGCATGCTGTTCGAGGACGTGTACCCGGAAATCGGCTACATCCCCATGCGGCATGTCGGCAACCTGCCGCACCGCGTGATGAAGTTCGAGGTGCGCACGGCCCAGGAGCGCTGGGCTGCCGTGCGCCACCCCATGCTCAAGTTCATGGTCGAAACGCACCACCCCGACATCAGCCTGGATGCGCCACAAGCGCCCCACGGGGACGTTCAGGCCGTGGATCCCATGCTGCAGCAAGCACCCGCGCAGGTCATGTAAGAGCGAGTCGCTCAGTGAGCGGATCGCCCCGGCGGCAGGCCCGTGGGCGGCTGCGGCGCGGGCCAGGCCTGCAAGACCAGGGAATGCAGCAGGCCCGGATCGCTCACGAAGTCAGCCGCCGAGCGCGCCGCGAGAATGCGCTCGGGCGCTTGCGAGCGGGCTATGGCAAAGCCCTGCACATAGTCCACCCCGATCTCGGCCAGCGCCTGCACCGTGGCGCTGTCCTCGGCCCATTCGGCAATGGTCTTCATGCCCAGGTTGCGCGCCAGGCCGACGATGGCCTCGACGATGGCCAGGTTGGCCGGGTGCTCGTTCATGTTGACGATGAAGCTGCCGTCGATCTTGAGCAGGTCGCCCTTGAGCTGCTTGAGGTAGGAGAACGAGGTGTAGCCCGCGCCAAAATCATCGAACGCCACCTTGGCGCCCAGGGCATGCACCTGGGCAATGAAGCGCCGGGTGTTCTCCAGGTCGTGCAGGGCCACGCTCTCGGTGATCTCCAGGCACAGGCGCGGCGCCACGTCGGCGTACTTTTGCAGCAGCTGCACGGCATCCTGCAGAAAACTCTCGTCATTGAGCGAAGCACCGCTGAGGTTCATGCAGATGAAGCGCGTGTGGCTCAATTGGCGTTGTTGCTCACGCATCCAGGCCAGGGTCTGGCGCAGCACCCAGCGGTCGATCATGCCCATGCGGCCGCTGTTCTCGGCCGCCGTGATCAGGCGTGGCGTGGGCACGCTCTGGCCGGCGGCGTCACGCATGCGCAGCAGCACCTCGAAATTGAGTGAACGCTCGGGCTCGCGCAGCGACATGATGGGCTGCATCTCCAGGTACAGGCCCTGCAGCTCGTCCGACGCGGTCAGCTGGCCGGCCAGCAGTATCTCGGCCTCATGCTCCTGCAGCGCACGCGAGTCATGCTCAAACACCACCAGGTGGCTGCCGCTGCTTTGCTTGGCCTCGCGGCAGGCACGGTCGGCGGTGGAGATCGCATCCTTGGCCGAGCTGCCAGGCGCCGCCTCGATCAAACCCACGGAGCCGCGCACATGAAAAGACCGGTCACCCACCCGATAGGGCAGATGGCCAATCTGGTCAACGATGCCCTGGCACAGGGCAGTAGCCTGCGCCAGGCCCAGGCCGGGCATGAGGATGATGAATTCATCGCCCCCCATGCGCCCCATGTGCATGCCAGGCTGCAGCAGCGCCGTCACCCGGGTGCAGACCTGGCGCAGCACCTCGTCGCCGGCGTAGTGGCCAAACAGGTCATTGATCAGCTTGAAGCGATCCAGATCCAGATAGGCCAGTGCCAGGGCCGGGCCGGTCTGCGCGGACTGCAGCGCCCAGTCCAGCTCGGCGCGAATGCCGTCGCGGTTGAGCACCTGGGTCAGCGGGTCATGGTGGGCCAGGAACTGCAGGCGCTCCGTGGCCAGGGAGCGCTCGGTCACGTCCTGCAGCGAGCCTTCGATGCGTGCGCCGGAGCGCGAGGCCTTCACCAGGAAACGGCGTCCCTTGGGCGAGCGCGCATGGGGCCGTCCTGCCAGTTCGAACTCCACCGCCGGCTGGCGGTTCAGCGACTGCAGCATGCGCAGCCAGTCCATGGAGGCGAAGTACTGATCCCAGTGGTTGTTGCCCCGTGCCAGCACCACCGGGCCCAGCGCCGCGTGCAGCGCGGGGTTGGCGGCGATGAAGCGACCCTCCAGATCCAGCGTGAACAGCCCCAGCGGCGTCACCTCGTAGCTGTGCTGCAGCTCGGCCTGCGCGTGAATGCGCTCCTGGTGCTCCTGGCGCATCTGCGCGGCGATGGCCATGGTGGCGAGCAGGCTGGATGCCAGTGCCGCCGTCACGCTGTTGACCGAGCCAATCCAGGCCTGCAGCCCGAAGGCCGCCGCCACGACCTCGTACAGGCTGGACAGCAGCATCACCGCAATCGCCGCGCCATACCAGGCCGCCACCGGCGAGCGCGTGATGGCGATGATGCGCCCCAGGATGATCACCAGCAGCATGCTGCCGACGACCGTGGCCACCCAGATCAGCGGCAGGAATTGCGCATAGGACAGCGTGGCTGACAACAGCAACAGAAGCGCGCAGCTCCATTGCAGCCAGATCAGCACCCCTGACGCGGCGCATTTCGCCAGCTCTTCCCGGAACAGCGTGCGAAACAGTGCAAAGGTCAGCACATACAGCAGCGCCAGGGTGATGGGACGCCCTTGCAGCAACCAGGCAACCGGCATGTCATGCCCCAGCCAGCGCTGATCCCAGCCGGCGGACAGGGCGCCCATGCGCAGATTGATCAGCAGCCAAACAGCGAACAGCACATAGCTGGGATTGCGGTTGATCAGGCCGGTGAGGAAGACGAACAGCACCAGCATCAGGATGCCGCCCTCCAGCAGGCCGGCGTTGTGCTCGAAGGCCTGGATGGCCGTCTGCAACGAGGCCTCGTCCCACTGCAGCACGCTCAAGCGCGCTGGGCCGACAAAGTTGGCGCGGCACAGCACCGGCGCGCCGGGCTGCAGGCCCTGCAGCCGCAGGCCAAAGCCGCTGCGCGAGTCAAACAACCGCCCCTGATGGCCCGCGAGGTCGCCCTCGCCCAGTGGCTGCAGCTGGGCACCGCCCCAGCAGGCCAGGCGCACCAGATGGCGCGAGGGGAACTCGATCACCGCCGGGCCGTCCGGCTGCGGCGCCGGCACGGGGAAGTCGAACCAGAACGGGGTTTCCTTCAGCTGGGTATCGCGCAGCAGCACCGGCTGCTGTGCCTCGAGCGCGGCCAAGGCAGCGGCGGGGCCAAGGTCGGCGCCAGCGTCTTCGAGCACACGCATGGCCACCGGCCGGGGATCATCGTGGGCAAAGTGCGGCGCCCAGGTGAACAAGGCCCACAACGACAACACCAGCACGGCCCCGGGCAGGGCATAGATGAGCAGCCAGGTCAAGACGTGATCCAGCCCACCATGCAAACGGCTCCAGAAGGGTAGCGCGGCGGGGGTGGCGTAAGGCTTCACGTGCGATATCTGCGGGCAGGAATGTCAGGGATGGCGGAATAGCGGCTTAGTGAGTACCAACCTTGGCAATTGATCTCTTTTTGTTATTTTCGTTCGATTCTGCTTGCAACTTAAATCATTTTGGTCAACAAGGCCATGTCGCTGAGCACCCACTGCGCCCCTGCAGCCCGCAGCGCAGCGGGCGAGCCGTGGCCCACGCCGTCCGGGCTGAAGCCCACCACGGTGGCGCCTGCGGCCACCCCGGCCTGCACGCCGGTGACCGTGTCCTCGACCACCAGGCAGCGCGCGGGCGGCACGCCCAGGGCCGCGGCGGCGGCCAGATAGACGTCGGGCGCGGGTTTGGTGGCCGGCATTTCATGGCCGCTGAAGATGCGCCCGGCAAACAGGGGCGCCAGGCCGACCTGTGCCAGCTGCATCTCCACCTTCTGCCGATCGGCACCCGAGGCGCAGGCAATACGCCCCTGCAGCCGCGCATGCACGGCGCGCACGGTCTCCACGGCATTCGGAATGGCCACCAGCTCGGCCTGCAGGCGCGCGTTGCGGCGGGCGTAGAACTCGGCCATCCAGGCATCGGTCAGCGGGCGGCCGGTCCGGGCCTCGATGCGCGCCGTCTCGCTGCGCACGGTCTTGCCTATGAACAGGCGCATGCATTCCTCGGGCGGCAGCGGCCAGCCGGCCTCATTGAGCATCTGGCACAGCACGCCGTTGGTGATCGGCTCGCTGTCCACCAGCACGCCGTCACAGTCAAACAAGATCGCGTCAAACATCATGGGTCATGGGGTTGGGTGGTTGCCCCTGGCCCACCAGGGCTATGAATGCAGGGCCTGCATGCAGTCTGCACCAAACAGCACGACGCGGTTGCGCCCGGTCTGCTTGGCCGTGTACAGGGCGGCGTCGGCCTGCTGGAACAGGGCCTGCGCGGCATCGGCGCCCGGATAGTGCGCCGCCTGCAGGCTGGTCACGCCCATGCTCAGGGTCACGCTGTCGCAGCAGGCGCTGCCACGGTGCGGCAGTGCCAGCTGGCGCACGGCATCCTGCAACCGCAGGGCGACGGCCATGGCAGCGGGGGCATCAGCGCCGGGCAGCAGCACGGCGAACTCTTCGCCGCCATAGCGCGCCAGCAGGTCGCCCGCGCGGCCCAGCAGGGCCGACATGGCCGTCGCCACCTGCTGCAAGCATTGGTCCCCCGCGACATGGCCGTAGCTGTCGTTGTAGGCCTTGAAATGGTCCACGTCGATCATCACCAGCGCCAGCGGCTGGCCCTCGCGCTGGGCTCGGCTCCACTCCTGGGTCACGGCCTCGTGCAGCGCCAGGCGGTTGGCCACCTGGGTCAGCGGGTCCAGGCGCACCTGCGCCTCCAGCGCCACGCGGTAGCGCGCCAGCTGCTGCTCGGTGTGCTTGCGCTCGGTGATGTCCTGCACCGTGCCGGTCATGAGCAGCGGTTCATTTTCCGAGGCCTGACTGTATTCCCCCCAGACCTCCACCCAGCGCTCCTGCCGGTCACCGTGGCGCAGGATGCGGTACTGGGTGCGCAGCGGCGTGCGCTCCATCATGGCCTGGCCGTGGATCCGCAGGGTTTGCACGCTCTCGTCCGGGTGCAGCATGGTCATCCATTGGCGCAAGCTCATGCGGCCCTCGTCGGGCAGGCCGAAGATGGCGCTGGCCATGCGCGACATGACAAAGGCCTCGCTGCGTGTCTCATAGGTGAAATAACCCACGGTGGCGGCCTTCTGCGCGTTGTCCAGCCAGCGCAGGTTGCGTTCGAGCTCGCGCTTCAAGGCACGCTCGCGCCGCCAGGCGCGCCACTGCCACAGCAGCACGACCAGGCCCAGCGACAGCAAACCCAGGCTGACAAACAGGCTCAGGCCCAGCCATTCACGGCGCTGGGCATCGGTGAAGGCATCGCCCACATCCACCTTGGAGAGCAGCAGCCAGGGGGAGTCGGCCACGGCGCTGGCGACGGCCAGCACCTCCTGGCCACGATAGTCATGGGCGTAGAAGGCGCCGCGCACCCCGGTGGCGGCCATGGCCATGGGGTCGCGCCCGCCCTGTACCAACGGCAGGCGCAGCGCCCCTGACTCGCTGCCGCGCAGGGGCAGCGGGCTGAGCGAGACCACCTCGTCGCCACTGCGCTGCACCAGCACGGATTCGGCCGTGGGGCTGTGGTTGGGCCAGGTCTCCAGCAGCGGATACAGGGTGGCGCGCGCATCCACCAGCAGCCACACGGCGCCCAGCGCACGCGTACCATCGAACAGGGGCGCGATCAGGCCGTAGAAGGCAAAGGCAAACGCCGGGTCGCGGCGCAGCTCGACGACGACCGGCCGGGCCTGTGCCAGCGCCAGCTGCAGGGCCTGCTGCTCGGGCTCTGGCAGCTGTCCGGTGACGGCGCCCTGGGCGTCCAGCAGCAGCCGGCCCTGCGCATCGACCAGGTAGGCCGCGGTGTAGCGCACCTGCTCCATGAGGATGGTCAGGCGCTCGCGCAGCGCCGCCTGCTGGGGCGATGACGGCGCGCCGCGCCACTGCGCCACGGCCCGGGCAAACAGGCTGTCCTGCGTCAGCGCCGCAGCCTCGGCCATGCGCCGCGCACGCCAGTCGGTGACGGCGCGCAGCTGCAGCTGGTTGACAGCCTGCAGACTCCCCTCGATCTGGTGGCGGTAGCGCTGCTCGCGCTCCTGGTAGACATGCGACAGCCCCCAGGCCATGCCGCCCAGCAGCAGGGCCACCAACAGCAACAGCAGCCATGCGCGCGAGCGCGCGTGGTGCGGCGGCATGGTGTCGGGCGCTTTCATGACAAGTGGCGGGCGAATGAAAACAGGAGAAGGGGTCGTCAAACCCCGGATGTTATGTCACAGTTTGTATCCCTCCGCAACAATACCCCAATACCATGCCAGCAACTGCCCTTACCCGCCGCTCCTGCCTGGCCCAGTCGGCCGCGCTATGCCTGGGCACATGGGCCGCCGGCCCCGCCCAGGCCCGCTCCACCCGGCGCGCCGTGGTGATCAACATGGCACTGGAGCCCGACAGCCTGGACCCAACCATGGCCGCGGCGGCGGCCGTGGGCGAGGTGACGCATTACAACGTGCTGGAGGGTCTGACCCGCATCGAGGAAAACGGCGCGGTGGCGCCGCTGTTGGCCGAGTCCTGGAGCGTGGATGGCACGGGGCGGCATTACCACCTGCGCCTGCGCCAGGGCGTGCGCTTTCACGACGGCGCGGCCTTCGATGCAGCGGCCGTGCGGTTCAGCTTCGAGCGCGCCGTGGCCCCCAGCGCGACAAACAAGGCGCGCAAGGCCTTGTTCGACAACATTGCCAGCATCGGCACGCCGGACGCGCACAGCGTGGCCCTCACCTTGCACCACCCGGACCCGCAGTTGCTGTTCCGTCTGGGCGAGGGGCCGGCCGTGATGCTGCACCCGGCCACGGCGGCCCAGGCCGCCACCCGCCCCGTCGGCACCGGGCCCTACCAGGTGGCGCAGTGGCGCCGTGGCCACGGCATCGAGCTGGCCCAGGCGCCCATGTACCGCCAGGCGGCAAGGCTGCGCATGCACCAGGCCAGCTTTCGCTTTCTGCACGACCCCCTGGCGCAGAACGCCGCGCTGCGCTCCGGCGAGATCGACGTGGCGTTCAACTTCGCCACGCAGACCGTGCGTCGCTTCCAGGATGAAACCGGCTACCAGGTGCTGATAGGCGCCTCCACCGGCAAGGGCCTGCTGGCGCTGAACCAGCGGCGCGCACCGCTCAATGATGTGCGCGTGCGCCGCGCCATCACCCACGCCATCGACCGCGAGGGCTTCATACGCAGCGTGCTCGACGGCCGCGGCGTGGCCATTGGCAGCCACTTCAGCCCGGCGGATGCAGGGTATCTGCACCTGGCCAACATGTACCCCCATGACCCGGAGCGTGCCCGCGCCCTGCTCAAGAGCGCCGGCGTTGCCACGCCGCTGCGCCTGACCCTGGCCTTGCCGCCGGCGCCCTACGCGCACGAGGGCGGCCCGGTGATCGCGCAGGACCTGGCCCGCGTCGGCATCGTGGCCGAGCTGCAGCGCCTGTCCTGGGAGCAATGGCTGAACGGCCCGTTCAAGGGCCAGTTCGACATGACGCTGATCAACCATGTGGAGCCGCTGGACTACCGGATCTACGCCGACCCGGGCTACTACTTCGGCTATGACAGCCCGGCATTCCGCGACCTGGTGCAGCGCCATGGCGCCGCCGACAACGCACGCGAGCGCCAGTTGCTGTGGGCCGAGCTGCAGCGCCAGCTGGCGCGTGATGCCGTCAACGCCTGGATCTTCGCGCCCCAGGTGGGCACCGTGGTGCGCAAGGGGCTGCGCGGCACCTGGATGAACTACCCCATCTTCGTGCACGACATTGCTGCCATGTGGTGGGAGTAGTGCTTTAAATTTGATAGCGTGCTGCGCTTGCCATACAAGCGTTACAGCCACTATTTATATAAGTTTTCCATCTACGTAGTACCAGCGCCCCTGCTCGCGCAGGAAGCGGCTGCGCTCGTGCAGGCGGTGTGCCCGGCCCGTGGCGTCGCGCTGGCGGGCGACGAACTCGACCTCGGCATGCGTCTCGTCCAGCGGCAGATGGGCGCGCACCTGCAGGCCCAGCCAGCGCGTACCAGGCTCGAAGTCGAGCCGCGCCGGCCGGTGCGCGGCCTGCCAGGTGGCCAGCAGGTAGGCCGCGTCCTCACGCACGAAGGCCGTGTAGCGCGAGCGCATCAGGCTCTCGGCATCGGGCGCCGGGCATTGCGCGAAATGGTCGATATAGCGGCCGCAGCATTGCGCATACGGCAGCGCACGCCGGCGGCTGTCGGTGCGGCCGCAGGGGCAGGCGGGCAGTGCGCTGGCGGCAGGCATGAACGGGCCCGGCCCTCAGGCCAGCGCGCGCTGGATGATGATCTTCTGCACGTCGCTCGTGCCCTCGTAGATCTGGCACACGCGCACGTCGCGGTAGATACGCTCCACAGGGAAGTCGCTCACCACGCCGTAGCCGCCCAGCGTCTGTATGGCGGCGCTGCACACGCGTTCCGCCATCTCGCTGGCGAACAGCTTGGCCATCGCCGCCTCCTTCAGGCAGGGGCGGCCCGCGTCGCGCAGGGCGGCGGCGTGCCAGATGAGCTGGCGTGCGGCCTCGATCTGCGTGGCGCAGTCGGCCAGGCGATGGCCCACGGCCTGGTGGTTGAAGATGGACTGGCCGAAGCTCTCGCGCTCCTTGGCGTATTGCAGGGCGAATTCAAAGGCGCTACGCGCCATGCCCACGCTTTGCGCGGCGATGCCTATGCGCCCACCCTCCAGCGCGCCCAGGGCGATCTTGTAGCCCTCGCCCTCGGCGCCGATCAGGTTGTCCGCCGGGATGCGGCAGTCGTCGAAGTTGATCTGCGCCGTGTCGCTGCTGTGCTGGCCCAGCTTGTCCTCCAGCCGCGCCACCACATAGCCGGACGTGCTGGTGGGCACGATGAAGGCGCTCATGCCCTTCTTGCCCGCGCCCTTGTCGGTGACGGCGATGACGATGGCCACCTGGCCGTTCTTGCCGCTGGTGATGAACTGCTTGACGCCGTTGATGACGTATTCGTCGCCCTGCCTCACCGCCGTGGTGCGCAGCGCGGAGGCGTCCGAGCCCACATGCGGCTCGGTCAGGCAGAACGCGCCCAGCATCTCGCCGCGCGCCAGGGGGGCAAGCCAGTCGCGCTGTTGCCGCGCATTGCCGTAGCGCATGAGGATGGCGTTGACCGGGCAGTTGGTGACGCTGATGGCGGTGCTGGTGCCGCCATCGCCGGCGGCGATTTCTTCCAGCACCAGGGCCAGCGACAGGTAGTCCAGCCCGGCGCCGCCGAGATCCTCGGGCACGCAGATGCCATACGCGCCCAAGGCGGCCAGGCCCTGGTGCGCGTCGCGCGGAAAGTGGTGCTCCTTGTCCCAGCGCGCGGCGTGGGGCCAGAGCTCTTCCTGGGCGAACGCACGCACAGCGTCGCGGATCATTTCCTGGTCTTGGGTCAGCAGCATGGTCGTGCTCTCACAAAATAGTGGCTTGTGGCCAAAAATGCCGCCAACGCCTATGAAATAAGCGCCAACAGCTATTGAAAAATGAGCAAGCCTCAGATCAGCTCGATGGCCATGGCCGTGGCCTCGCCGCCGCCTATGCACAGCGTGGCCAGGCCGCGCTGCAGGCCGCGGGCCTTGAGCGCATGCACCAGCGTGACCAAAATGCGCGCGCCGCTGGCGCCTATGGGGTGACCCAGCGCGCAGGCGCCGCCGTTGACGTTGACCTTGTCGTGGGGAATCTTCAGATCCGCCATCAGGGCCATGGGCACGACGGCGAAGGCCTCGTTGATCTCCCACAGATCCACGTCGCCCACCTGCCAGCCGATTTTCTTCAGCAGCTTCTCGGTCGCACCCACCGGGGCGGTGCTGAACCATTCCGGCGCCTGGGCATGGGTGGCATGGCCGACGATACGCGCCAGCGGCTTGCAGCCCAGCCGCTGGGCGGTGGACGCGCGCATCAGCACCATGGCGGCGGCGCCATCGTTGATGCTGGAGCTGGACGCTGCGGTGATGGTGCCGTCCTTCCTGAAGGCGGGCTTGAGGCTGGCGATCTTGTCCAGGCGGGCCTTGGCCGGGCCTTCGTCCACGCTGACCGTGACCTCGCCCTTGCGCGTCTTGAGCGTAACCGGGGCAATCTCGGCGTCGAAGGCGCCGCTCCTGGCGGCCTCCTGTGCGCGCGTGACGCTGGCGATGGCAAAGGCGTCCTGCTGCTCGCGCGTGAACTGGTACTTGGCGGCGCAATCCTCGCCAAAGGTGCCCATGGAGCGGCCGGGCTCGTAGGCGTCTTCCAGGCCGTCGAGCATCATGTGGTCGAACACCTTGTCGTGGCCCATGCGGTAGCCGCCGCGGCCCTTCTTCAGCAGGTAGGGTGCGCCGCTCATGCTCTCCATGCCGCCGGAGACCATCACCTCGCGGCTGCCGGCGATCAGCTGGTCATGGGCCAGGATGGTGGCCTCCATGCCGGCGCCGCACATCTTGGACAGGGTCACCGCGCCCGTGCTTTGCGGCAGCCCGCCCTTGAAAAGCGCCTGGCGCGCCGGCGCCTGGCCCTGGCCGGCCATCAGGCAGTTGCCGAACAGCACCTCCTCGACCAGCGCGGGCGCAATACCGGCGCGCTCAACGGCGGCCTTGATGGCGACGCCGCCCAGGTCATGCGCGGCCAGGTCGGCGAAGTCGCTCATGAAGCCGCCCATGGGCGTGCGCGCGGCGCTGACGATGACGACGGGGTCTTGGTGTTGGCTCATGTGATATCTCCTGGGGGTTGGGTTGGTAACGGCACGCCGCCAAAGCGCCGCGTGCTGTCGTAGGGAAACACGTCATAGACATGGCCGGCCTGTATGCGCTCTTTGTGCGACTGCCAGAAATCCACGTCCAGCAGATCCGCATGGTGGCGCATAAAGGCGGCACGCACGGCGTCGTTGCCGAGCAGGAAGGGGCCGAAGGTTTCGGGGAAGACATCGTGCGGGCGCACCGGCCACCAGATTTCGCCCGACAGCTCGTCCTCCTCGCAGCGTGGTGCGGGCACGCGGCGGAAGTTGCAGTCGGTGAGGTATTCGATCTCGTCGTAGTCGTAGAACACCACCTTGCCGTTGCGCGTCATGCCGAAGTTCTTCCACAGCATGTCGCCGGGGAAGATGTTGGCGGCCACCAGATCCTTGATGGCGTTGCCGTATTCGAGCACGGCATGCTCCAGCGCGCTGGCTGACTCGGGTTCGTCCAGGCCGGCATCCAGGCATTCCTGCAGGTGGATGTTCAGCGGGATCATGCGCCGCTCTATGTACAGGTGGGAGATGATGACCTCCTGGCGCCCGTCACCATCGCGGTCGCTGATCTCCAACTGGCTGGGCGCATGCTTTTGAATTTCCGCGATCAGCTCATCGCTGAAGCGGTCGCGCGGAAAGGCCACCAGACTGTATTCCAGCGTGTCGGCCATGCGGCCCACGCGGTCATGCTGCTTGACCAGCAGATATTTGGCCTTGACCTGCTCACGCGTTGTGTCTTTGGGCGCCGGGAAATGATCCTTGATGAGCTTGAACACATAGGGAAAGCTCGGCAGGTCGAAGACCAGCATCACCATGCCCTTGATGCCGGGCGCAATGCGGAACTGGTCGCTGGAATAGCGCAGATGGTGCAGGAAGTCGCGATAAAACAGCGTCTTGCCCTGCTTGGCCAGGCCCAGCGAGATGTAGAGCTCGGCCCGGCGCTTGCGCGGCATCAGCGTGGCCAGGAACTGCACGTAGGCGCTGGGAATCTCCATGTCCACCATGAAGTAGGCGCGCGCAAAACTGAACAGCATCTGCAAATCGTTCTCGCCGAACAGCGCGGCATCGATCACCAGCGTGCCCTGCTCGCCATGCAATATGGGCAGCGCGAACGGCAGCTCGGTGAAGCCGTTGATCAGCTTGCCCACCACGTAGGCGCCCTTGTTGCGAAAGAACAGGCTGGTCAGCACCTGGATCTGGAAATTGCTGCGCAGCTTGGCGGCGCCCAGCTGCTGCTGCATGGCGCGCACCACGCAGTCCACGTCGCGCCGCAGGTCGGCAAACGGGCGCTGCAGCGCAAACTGCTCGATGATGTCGGCCACCGCCTGGTGCAGGCCATCGCCCGCCGGGTAGTAGGCGCGGTAGGTGGGGCGCGCGCCGGGGTCTTCGCTTTCTATGTACTCGGTGCTGACGGCAGGCCAGACAAAGATGAAGTCGTTGTGGAAATGGGTGCGGTGCAGGATCTTGGTGGTGACCGAGTTGAAGAAGGTCTCGGCCAGCTCGGGGCGCAGGTGGTTCACCATCAGGCCGATGTAGTGCAGCTTGACCTGGTGCCACACGACCATGGGCAGGGCGCCGGCGTTGAACTCCTTGTCCAGCCGGCGCACACATTCCTTCACGCGCAGGTCGTAGAACTCTATGCGCTCGCGCTGCGCGCGCTGCTGGCCGTGCCAGTCCGCCGTCTCGAAACGGTGCTTGGCGCGCGCCGATTCGGCACGGAACAGACGGTAGTGGCGGTTGAAGCCGTCCAGCATCGCCTTGGCGATGTCAAAGGCCTGCGGGGCGTCCAGCCGCTGCGGAAACATGGGGCCTGCCTGCGCTGTGCCGTGGCCCGTGGGCTATTGGCGCGCGCGCTGCGCCACCTGCTCCACGGCGGCCTGGTGCACCTCGTGCAGACCGCCCACGCCGGGCACGGTCATGTGCAGATTGGTGATCAGGCCATTGCGCAGGCCATAGCACCAGCCGTGGATCTGCACCTTCTGGCCGCGCGCCCAGGCATCCTGCATCACCGTCGAATGGGCGATGTTCAGCACCTGCTCGATGGCGTTGAGCTCGCACAGCGCGTCGTGGCGCCATTGCAGGTCGATGCCGTCCAGCAGCGCGGCATGCTTGTCGCGCACATCCTTTACATGGCGGATCCAGTTGTCCGCCAGGCCCACGCGCACATCCTCCAGCGCCGCCAGCACGCCGCCGCAGCCGTAGTGGCCAACGACCATCAGGTGCTCCACCTTCAGCTGATCGACCGCGTACTGGATGGTGGACAGGCAATTGAGGTCGGTCGGCACAACCACGTTGGCGACGTTACGGTGCACGAACACCTCGCCCGGCTCCAGGCCCGTGATCTGGTTGGCCGGCACCCGGCTGTCGGAGCAGCCTATCCACATGTAGCGCGGCTTCTGCTGCGCCATCAGGCCGGTGAAAAAGCCGGGTTTTTCGCGCTCCATCCGCGCCGCCCAGGCGCGGTTGTGCTCAAAGAGGTCGTTGATGGAGCTGCTGGGCATGGGCTTCCTTGGTGGTTACGGGGCGCTTACCTTAGCAAGTTTCGGCGAACAGCTCACGGCCTATCAGCATGCGGCGGATCTCGCTGGTACCGGCGCCGATCTCGTACAGCTTGGCATCACGCCACAGGCGGCCCAGCGGGTACTCGTTGATATAGCCATTACCACCAAAAATCTGCACCCCCTCGCCCGCCATCCAGGTAGCCTTCTCGGCCGTCCACAGGATCACGCTGGCGCAGTCCTTGCGCACCTGGCGCACATGCTCGGCACCCAGCATGTCCAGATTTTTGGCCACGGTGTAGGCGAACGACCGCCCAGCCTGCAGCACGGTGTACATATCGGCCACCTTGCCCTGGATAAGCTGGAACTCGCCAATGCTCTGGCCAAACTGCTTGCGGTCGTGGATGTAGGGCACGACGTTGTCCATCACTGACTGCATGATGCCGAGCGGCCCGCCGGTGAGCACGGCGCGCTCGTAATCCAGTCCACTCATCAGCACCTTGGCGCCGCCGTTGACCATGCCCAACACGTTCTCCGCCGGAACCTCCACATCCTGGAACACCAGCTCGCCCGTATGGCTGCCGCGCATGCCCAGCTTGTCGAGCTTTTGCGCAATCGAAAAGCCCTTCATGCCCTTTTCAATCAGAAAGGCCGTGACGCCGCGTGCGCCCAGCTCGGGCTCGGTCTTGGCATAGACCACCAGGGTGTCGGCGTCCGGGCCGTTGGTGATCCACATCTTGCTGCCGTTGAGCAGGTAGTAACCGCCCTTGTCCTCGGCCTTGAGCTTCATGCTGATGACGTCGGAGCCGGCGCCCGGCTCGCTCATGGCCAGGGCGCCCACATGCTCACCGCTGATCAGCTTGGGCAGGTACTTGGCCTTTTGCGCCGGGTTGCCGTTGCGGTTGATCTGGTTCACGCAGAGATTGCTGTGCGCGCCATAGGACAGGCCCACGGATGCACTGGCGCGCGAAATCTCTTCCATGGCCACCATGTGCGCCAGATAGCCCATGTTGGCGCCGCCAAATTCCTCAGGCACGGTGATGCCGAGCACCCCCAGGTCACCGAACTTGCGCCAGAGATCCATGGGAAACTGGTCATTGCGATCGATCTCCGCCGCGCGTGGCGCGATCTCGGACTGGGCAAACTCGCGCACGGCATCGCGCAATGCGTCAATGTCTTCGCCCAACTGAAAATTCAGGCCTGGCAACTGGGTGGCAATGCTCATGGAGTCTCTCCTGGAAGGGGGTGTGAGATGGATACCTATCGCCGGCAGACCGCAAAAGCCCTGGCGCATTACGTTTACGTAAACGTCAATTATGCTGTAGTTTCAGCCGTCGGTGGTTCAATTTTTCCGAGCAGATCCATGGCTTCACGCTCATGTTCACGCAACTCGTCGAGATTGGCCTGCAAGTCGCGCATCTGCAACTCCAGTTGCTTGCGGTGCATGGCTAAAACCTCCAGGAATTTGCGTAGCTGCACCCCAGTGTCGCGTGGGCTGTCATAGAGGTCGATGATCTCCTTGGCCTCATTCAATGACAGGCCCAGGCGCTTGGCTCGCAACGTCAACTTGAGCCGCGCCCGATCGCGCCCGCTATAGACGCGGTTGCGCCCACCTGGCCCCGCGCGTTCGGGGCGCAATAGACCCATGTCTTCGTAGAAACGCATGGCGCGGGTAGTCAGATCAAACTCCCGTGCCAGATCACTGATGCTGTAGGTTGGCATGTCTTGACGTTAACGTGAACGTCAATGCTACCGCAGCTTGCGCGTGTGAACCGAGACACGCATCAAACCCCCAAAGCAAAACGCCCTCCCACTATGTAAGTGGGAGGGCGGTTTGGGCTGTAATAGCCTGACGATGACCTACTTTCACACGGGGATCCGCACTATCATCGGCGCGAAGTCGTTTCACTGTCCTGTTCGGGATGGGAAGGAGTGGGACCGACTTGCTATGGTCATCAGGCATAACTTGGAGCTATGCAGTCGGTGTGTGACTGCACGGCGAATTCATAGAGTCTGGAATCAGGTGTGTATTTGATTGCGTACTTGGCATAACAGTCTTTGCTCGTGTTGGAGCAATCAAAGTTATAGGGTCAAGCCGCACGGGCAATTAGTACTGGTTAGCTTAATGCATTGCTGCACTTCCACACCCAGCCTATCAACGTCGTGGTCTACAACGACCCTTCAGGGGGCTCAAGGCCCCGGCAGATCTCATCTTGAAACGAGTTTCCCGCTTAGATGCTTTCAGCGGTTATCTCTTCCACACTTAGCTACTCGGCAATGCCACTGGCGTGACAACCGATACACCAGAGGTGTGTCCACTCCGGTCCTCTCGTACTAGGAGCAGGCTTCCTCAAATCTGCAGCGCCCACGGAAGATAGGGACAAAACTGTCTCACGACGTTTTAAACCCAGCTCACGTACCTCTTTAAATGGCGAACAGCCATACCCTTGGGACCGACTACAGCCCCAGGATGAGATGAGCCGACATCGAGGTGCCAAACACCGCCGTCGATATGAACTCTTGGGCGGTATCAGCCTGTTATCCCCAGAGTACCTTTTATCCGTTGAGCGATGGCCCTTCCATACAGAACCACCGGATCACTATGTCCTGCTTTCGCATCTGCTCGACTTGTCAGTCTCGCAGTTAAGCACGCTTATGCCATTGCACTATCGTCACGATGTCCGACCGTAACTAGCGTACCTTCGAACTCCTCCGTTACGCTTTGGGAGGAGACCGCCCCAGTCAAACTGCCTACCATGCACTGTCCCCGATCCCGATAAGGACCTGGGTTAGAACCTCAAACGCACCAGGGTGGTATTTCAACGTTGGCTCCATGTGATCTAGCGACCACACTTCAAAGCCTCCCACCTATCCTACACAGATCCGTTCAAAGTCCAATACAAAGCTACAGTAAAGGTTCATGGGGTCTTTCCGTCTTTCCGCGGGGAGATTGCATCATCACAAACATTTCAACTTCGCTGAGTCTCAGGAGGAGACAGTGTGGCCATCGTTACGCCATTCGTGCAGGTCGGAACTTACCCGACAAGGAATTTCGCTACCTTAGGATCGTTATAGTTACGGCCGCCGTTTACTGGGACTTCAATCAAGAGCTTGCACCCCATCATTTAATCTTCCAGCACCGGGCAGGCGTCACACCCTATACGTCCACTTTCGTGTTTGCAGAGTGCTGTGTTTTTATTAAACAGTCGCAGCCACCGATTTTTTGCAACCCCTTTCGGCTCCCTTTGTACAAGTTCACCTAATCAGGGCATACCTTCTCCCGAAGTTACGGTATCAATTTGCCGAGTTCCTTCTCCTGAGTTCTCTCAAGCGCCTTAGAATACTCATCTCGCGCACCAGTGTCGGTTTGCGGTACGGTCGTCAATAGCTGAAGCTTAGTGGCTTTTCCTGGAAGCAGGGTATCACTCACTTCGTCTGCAAGCAGACTCGTTATCACCCCTCATCTCAGCCCGGCGGATTTGCCTACCAGGCACGACTACAGGCTTGAACCACCTATTCCAACAGGTGGCTGAGCTAACCTTCTCCGTCCCCACATCGCACTATTGATCGGTACAGGAATATTGACCTGTTTCCCATCAGCTACGCATCTCTGCCTCGCCTTAGGGGCCGACTCACCCTACGCCGATGAACGTTGCGTAGGAAACCTTGCGCTTACGGCGAGCGGGCTTTTCACCCGCTTTAACGCTACTCATGTCAGCATTCGCACTTGTGATACCTCCAGCATCCGTTACCAGACACCTTCACAGGCTTACACAACGCTCTCCTACCACGCACAGTAAACTGTGCATCCGCAGCTTCGGTAACTGGCTTAGCCCCGTTACATCTTCCGCGCAGGACGACTCGATCAGTGAGCTATTACGCTTTCTTTAAATGATGGCTGCTTCTAAGCCAACATCCTGACTGTTTTAGCCTTCCCACTTCGTTTCCCACTTAGCCAATTTTAGGGACCTTAGCTGGCGGTCTGGGTTGTTTCCCTCTTGAGTCCGGACGTTAGCACCCGGTGCTCTGTCTCCCAAGCTGTACTCTGCAGTATTCGGAGTTTGCCTTGGTTTGGTAAGTCGCCATGACCCCTAGCCAAAACAGTGCTCTACCCCCGCAGGTAATACTTGAGGCACTACCTAAATAGTTTTCGGAGAGAACCAGCTATTTCCAAGTTTGTTTAGCCTTTCACCCCTATCCACAGCTCATCCGCTGGTTTTGCAACACCAGTCGGTTCGGACCTCCAGTACCTGTTACGGCACCTTCATCCTGGCCATGGATAGATCACTTGGTTTCGGGTCTACACCCAGCGACTGAACGCCCTGTTCGGACTCGATTTCTCTACGCCTCCCCTATTCGGTTAAGCTCGCCACTGAATGTAAGTCGCTGACCCATTATACAAAAGGTACGCAGTCACCCTTGCGGGCTCCTACTTTTTGTAAGCATGCGGTTTCAGGATCTATTTCACTCCCCTCCCGGGGTTCTTTTCGCCTTTCCCTCACGGTACTGGTTCACTATCGGTCGATGATGAGTATTTAGCCTTGGAGGATGGCCCCCCATGTTCAGACAGGGTTTCTCGTGCCCCGCCCTACTTTTCTCTAGCTCAGTACCACCAGTCGGTTTTCACATACGGGGCTATCACCCACTATGGCCGGCCTTTCCATGCCGCTTTGTTAACCGTCTGACTATCACTAGAAGGCTCCTCCGATTTCGCTCGCCACTACTTTCGGAATCTCGGTTGATGTCTTTTCCTCGAGCTACTTAGATGTTTCAGTTCACTCGGTTCGCCTCGCAACCCTATGTATTCAGGTTGCGATACCCTTGCGGGTGGGTTTCCCCATTCAGAGATCTCCGGATCACAGCTTATTTGCCAGCTCCCCGAAGCTTTTCGCAGGCTATCACGTCTTTCGTCGCCTATCATCGCCAAGGCATCCACCACATGCTCTTAGTCACTTGACCCTATAACTTTGACTTCTTTTGCAAGAAGCTTCCATTTCGAGTTCAAAGACTTGCGAGGTCTCGCACCTCGCGCGTTATGCCGTAATGTGAATGTTTCTTCGGTTGCGTCTTTCAACGCAGCCTCGAGAACGATTCGTCATTACTTGAACAAAATTGCTTCTGTTCGTTTTGACGCAATCAAATTTAGGTTGCTAGCGGCACGGTGCGCCTTTCGGCGCTTTCCGCTAGCAACGCTGATTCGACTCTATGAATTTTTAAAGAACAGCCGTGTCAATCGATCTATATCGATCAACGCCAAAGCAGCCTCTTGCAAAGCCGCTTTGGTGTTGAACTTCTCTTGGATGGTGGAGGATGACGGGATCGAACCGACGACCCCCTGCTTGCAAAGCAGGTGCTCTCCCAGCTGAGCTAATCCCCCCAGGATTTCTCTATCCTCGCGTTGGACGCTTGGTGGGTCTAGTTGGGCTCGAACCAACGACCCCCGCCTTATCAAGACGGTGCTCTAACCAGCTGAGCTACAGACCCATTCCTCAGCACCAGGATCTCTCCTGCCACCTTGGCTTGTTCCAACAACCGATAAGTGTGGGCGTTCAATCTTGAATGCGGTTTTCCAGAAAGGAGGTGATCCAGCCGCACCTTCCGATACGGCTACCTTGTTACGACTTCACCCCAGTCACGAACCCCGCCGTGGTAAGCGCCCTCCTTGCGGTTAGGCTACCCACTTCTGGCGAGACCCGCTCCCATGGTGTGACGGGCGGTGTGTACAAGACCCGGGAACGTATTCACCGCGACATTCTGATCCGCGATTACTAGCGATTCCGACTTCACGCAGTCGAGTTGCAGACTGCGATCCGGACTACGACTGGCTTTGTGGGATTGGCTCCCCCTCGCGGGTTGGCAACCCTCTGTACCAGCCATTGTATGACGTGTGTAGCCCCACCTATAAGGGCCATGAGGACTTGACGTCATCCCCACCTTCCTCCGGTTTGTCACCGGCAGTCCCATTAGAGTGCCCTTTCGTAGCAACTAATGGCAAGGGTTGCGCTCGTTGCGGGACTTAACCCAACATCTCACGACACGAGCTGACGACAGCCATGCAGCACCTGTGTGCAGGTTCCCTTTCGGGCACAATCCCATCTCTGAAATCTTCCTGCCATGTCAAAGGTGGGTAAGGTTTTTCGCGTTGCATCGAATTAAACCACATCATCCACCGCTTGTGCGGTCCCCGTCAATTCCTTTGAGTTTCAACCTTGCGGCCGTACTCCCCAGGCGGTCAACTTCACGCGTTAGCTTCGTTACTGAGTTAATTAAAACCCAACAACCAGTTGACATCGTTTAGGGCGTGGACTACCAGGGTATCTAATCCTGTTTGCTCCCCACGCTTTCGTGCATGAGCGTCAGTGCAGGCCCAGGGGATTGCCTTCGCCATCGGTGTTCCTCCGCATATCTACGCATTTCACTGCTACACGCGGAATTCCATCCCCCTCTGCCGCACTCCAGCGATGCAGTCACAAAGGCAGTTCCCAGGTTGAGCCCGGGGATTTCACCTCTGTCTTACATCACCGCCTGCGCACGCTTTACGCCCAGTAATTCCGATTAACGCTTGCACCCTACGTATTACCGCGGCTGCTGGCACGTAGTTAGCCGGTGCTTATTCTTACGGTACCGTCATGGACCCCAGGTATTAACCAGAGTCTTTTCGTTCCGTACAAAAGCAGTTTACAACCCGAAGGCCTTCATCCTGCACGCGGCATGGCTGGATCAGGGTTGCCCCCATTGTCCAAAATTCCCCACTGCTGCCTCCCGTAGGAGTCTGGGCCGTGTCTCAGTCCCAGTGTGGCTGATCATCCTCTCAGACCAGCTACAGATCGTCGGCTTGGTAAGCTTTTATCCCACCAACTACCTAATCTGCCATCGGCCGCTCCGTCCGCGCGAGGTCCGAAGATCCCCCGCTTTCATCCGTAGATCGTATGCGGTATTAGCAAAGCTTTCGCTCCGTTATCCCCCACGATCGGGCACGTTCCGATGTATTACTCACCCGTTCGCCACTCGTCAGCATCCGAAGACCTGTTACCGTTCGACTTGCATGTGTAAGGCATGCCGCCAGCGTTCAATCTGAGCCAGGATCAAACTCTATAGTTCGATCTTGAAATTTAAAGTCTTTCGACTTCCACTCAAAAAAGAAATTGAAGCGAAAACTCACTTCTCTCTCTCATGAGCGTTTGATAGTTCCGAAGAACTTGGCATTCGCCATCAAACGCCCACGCTTATCGGCTGTATGTTGTTAACGATCCCACAAGCCAAAATTGCTTTCAACTTGCTTACTCTGCTGCGATCAGCGAAGCCTTGAATTATACAACAGATTTTAAAGTCCTGTCAAACTTTATGGTCTTTCGACCCCCCGCATCACGCACCAACCAGTCATCTCTCAACAACCAGCCGCTGCAATCAGCGAAGCCTTGAAGTATACATCGGGTTTTAACCATCTTGCAACTCAAGGTGGGAAAATTTTCTCTTCCCATTCACTTCGACCGGTGCAACTCAGTGAGAGCCCTTGTCTGCAGCGAAGCGTGAAGTATAGCGCGGGTTTACCCCTAAAAATCCCAAACCGCAGCTTTTTTGCGCAGAGCGTCACCGTGCGCCCTGCGGGGGCACTGCGACCACCGCCGATAATTTCGGCCATGGCATTGATTACTTTGATGGAAGCCCAACTGGCGTTCGGGCATGTAGCCCTGCTGGATCACGCAAGCTTTGCGCTGGAGCCCGCTGAACGTGTGGGCCTCATAGGGCGCAACGGAGCGGGCAAGTCGTCGCTGCTGAAGATCCTGGGCGGACTGGCAAAGGCGGACGACGGCAGCCTGAGTGTGCAGCAGGGTTTGCGCATCACCTATGTGGCGCAGGAGCCCGAGCTTGACCCCGAGGCCACGGTGTTCGCGGCGGCGGCACAAGGCATTGCGCAGGCCATTGCGCTGCGCGAGCAATACTTGTCCGGAGCCCCAGGATTGGATCTGGATGCGCTGCAATCGCAGATAGAAGCCTATGACGCCTGGAACTGGGAGCAGCGCGTGGAGGAAACCCTGCAGCGCCTGCACCTTGACCCACAGGCGCTGATAGGCACGCTGTCGGGCGGCACCAAGAAGCGCGTGGCCCTGGCGCAGGCCCTGGTGGCACGGCCCGACGTGCTGTTGCTGGACGAACCCACCAATCACCTGGATCTGGACTCCATCGAGTGGCTGGAAGAACTACTCCTGGCCTTCAAGGGCAGCGTGGTCACCATCACCCACGATCGCGCCTTTCTGGATCGGATCGCCACACGCATCGTGGAGCTCGATCGCGGACAGCTGCGTTCCTACCTGGGCAACTTCGCTCAATACCAGGCACAGAAAGAAGAGCAGCTGGCGCAGGAGGCCGTGATCAACGCGCGTGCTGACAAGCTGCTGGCACAGGAGGAGGTCTGGATACGCAAGGGCGTGGAGGCGCGGCGCACGCGCAGCCAAAGCCGCATCGGCCGCCTGGAGGCGCTGCGTGCCAACCGTGCGGCGCGGCGCGAGGCGCTGGGCAGCGTGAGGATGGACATCGCCTCGGGCGGCCAGGGCGGCTACCAGGGCAAGATCGTGGCCGAGCTCACGCGTGTGAGCAAGGCCTTTGGCGACAGGGCGATAGTGCGCGATTTCAGCGCCACCATTTTGCGTGGCGACAAGGTGGGGTTGATTGGCCCGAACGGCGCCGGCAAGACCACGCTGCTCAAGCTCATCCTGGGCGAGCTCACACCCGATAGCGGCGACGTGCGCCGCGGCAATAACCTGCAGGTGGCGTACTTCGACCAGATGCGCAACGCCATCGACCTGGACGCCACGCTGGAAGACTTCATCAGCCCGGGCAGCGAGTGGATTGAGATTGGCAACCAGCGCAAACATGTGAAGAGCTACCTGGGCGACTTTTTGTTCTCGCCGGCACGCGCGCATTCGCCCGTGCGCACGTTGTCGGGCGGCGAGCGCAACCGGCTGCTGCTGGCCCGGCTGTTCGCGCGGCCGGCGAATGTGCTGGTACTGGACGAGCCGACCAACGACCTGGACATAGACACGCTGGAGTTGCTGGAGGAGCTGCTGCAGAGCTACGACGGTACGGTGTTCCTGGTGAGCCACGACCGCAGCTTTCTGGACAACGTCGTCACCAGCACCATTGCGGCCGAGGGCGATGGCCTGTGGCGCGAGTACGAAGGCGACGTGCAGGACTGGCTGACGCAGTCACGCCGCAGCCGCGAGCTGGCTGGCAGTGCTGCGCCAGCCGCCAAGAATACCAGTCAAAACGAAGCAAAACGCATAACAGACAAGCGCGAACAGCTACAAAAAAAGAAGCTTAGCTACAAGGAACAACGCGAACTGGAGCAGTTGCCGGCCCAGATTGACGCACTGGAGGCCGAGCAAACCGCCATACGCGACGAGCTCGCCGACGGCAGCCTGTATGCCAGAGACGGCACACGCGCCGCCGCTTTGCATGCACGCGATGGCGAGATCGAGGAGCTGCTGATGCAGGCGCTGGAGCGCTGGTCCGAGCTCTCGACCTGATGGTCGTCAGATGCGATGGTGCAGCCGGTCGGTGGCGCCACGCAGGCGCGCAATCAGCGCCGGCGCAATCTGCGTGAGCGGCAGCACCTCGTCGGCCGCGCCATGGGCGATGGCCTCGCGCGGCATGCCAAAGACGATGCAGCTGGCCTCGTCCTGCACGTAGTTGTAGCTGCCAGCATCCTTCATCTCGCGCATGGCAGCGGCGCCGTCGGCGCCCATGCCAGTGAGCATGATGGCATAGGCATTGCGACCCAGCACGGTGGCGGCCGACTTGAACAGCACCTCCACCGAGGGCTTGTGCCGGTTCACGGGCGGACCATCATCGACCACGGCCACATAGTTGGCGCCACTGCGCGCGATATGAAACTGCTTGCCGCCCGGTGCGATATAGGCATGGCCGGGCAGGATGCGCTCGCCGTTCACCGCCTCCTTCACCGTAATCTGACACAGGCTGTTGAGCCGCGCGGCAAAGCTGGTGGTAAAGCCCGGCGGCATATGCTGGGTGATGACGATGGCCGGCGAGTCGGCCGGCAGATGCACCAGTACCTCGCGTATGGCCTCGGTACCGCCGGTGGAGGCACCTATGCAGATCACCTTCTCGGTGGACACGCGACCCAGCAGGGTCGCGGCGCTGGCGGGCGCGGGCGCTGCCTGCGCCGTTCCATCAGGGTGGGCAGCCGTGGTGGCAGCGCGCACCGGCATGCGGCGCACATGGGCGGCCGCCGCCACGCGGATCTTCTCCACGATCTGCGTGGCCAGCTCGTTCAGGCCGCTGCTCAGGCCCACGCGCGGCTTGGCGACAAAGTCCACGGCGCCTAGCTCCAGTGCCTTCATGGTCACCTCGGCGCCGCGCTCGGTCAGCGTTGAGATCATCACCACCGGCATGGGCCGCAGGCGCATCAGGCGGCCCAGGAAGTCGATGCCGTCCATGCGTGGCATCTCCACGTCCAGCGTGATCACGTCGGGATTCTGCTCGCGGATCATCTCGCGCGCGATCAACGGGTCGTTGGCCGTGCCTATGCACTCCATGTCCCCTTGGCGGTTGATGATCTCGGCGAGCAGGCTGCGCACCAGGGCCGAATCGTCCACCACGATGACGCGAATTTTGGGCTTCATATCGCTGGCTTTCTCATCTCAAAACAGATCCACGGAGCCGCCGCTGGTGGCTCGCGCCACGCTGGCGGCGTTGCCGCGTGCCTCCTGCGCCGTCGCCTCTGGATGGGCATGGGCCAGGCGCTTGACCATGGCCTTGCCCGTCACCGGAAAGAACACCACCTTGCGCGGATAGATGTCGAGCACATCCTCGGACACCACGGGTATGCGCTCGGTGGCCAGATAGCCCTGCACGAAGCGCGTGTTGCGCTCGCCCACGTTCATGGTGGTGAAGTTGGCCATCACCTGGCCGCCACCAAAAATTTTGGCCTGCAAGGTCTCGCGGCGCGCGCCCAGCTTCATCATCTCGTTGATCAAGAGCTCCATGGCATAGGAGCCATAGCGCCCCGAAGAATCACCGTTATCACCATCGGGCAACATGAAATGGTTCATGCCCCCGACGCGCATGCGGCTGTCCCACAGGCAGGCGGCAATGCACGAACCCAGCACCGTCATGATGGCCAGCGGCTCGCGGGCGACAAAATACTCGCCTGGCAACACCTTGGCGGCGTTGTGCTGAAAATGGTGATCAAAGAAGAAAAACGAGGCCTCGCCCGGCTTGCGTGCTTGGGCCTTCAGTTGTTGCAGGGTCTGCGCGGGCTGCGCCTGCGCCTCGCCCTCCAGCGCAGTGACGCGTGGGATGCGCCTGCGCTCGGTCAGCGCGCCGGGCTGCGGAGGTGGAGCCATGGACTGGGGGTTCATAGACGACCTATCTACCCAACACGCTCATAGACCGTCTTGCCGCGCAGGGCAAACAGGTCGCGCGAATCGCTGAAGTTTTCTGCATGACCCACAAACAGCATGCCGCCGGGCTTGAGGACACGGTGCATGCGCTCGAGCACGCGCCGCTGCGTGGGCTCATCAAAGTAGATCATGACGTTGCGGCAGAAGATCACGTCGAAAGGCTCGCGAAATGGCCAGTCGTCGCGGATCAGGTTCACGCTCAGAAAATCGATGGGTTGGCGCAACTCGGGGCGCACGCGCGCCATGCCGGCGTTATCGCCCTTGCCGCGCAGAAAGAAACGCTGCAACTGTGACTGGCTCAGGCCCTTGAGGCCGTCTTGCCGGTACACGCCGCGGGCGGCCTTGGCCAGCACGTTGGAGTCGATGTCGCTGGCCGCCAGTTTGAACGGGGCACGCGGTGCCAGCGCCTCCAGCGCGGTCATGACGATGGAATACGGCTCCTCGCCGGTGGACGCGGCGCTGCACCAGATATTCCACGGTCCATTCGGGCGCGTGCGCAGCAACTGCGTCAGCACCTCGAAATGGTGCTGCTCGCGAAAGAAGGCCGTGAGGTTGGTGGTCAGCGCGTTGATGAATTCCTGCCATTCCGGCCCGTCGCTGCCCTCCAGCCAGCCCAGGTAGTCGTGAAAGCTGGTGTGCCCGGTCTCGCGCAGGCGGCGCGACAGGCGGCTGTAGACCATGGCGTGCTTGCCATCGTGCAGGTTGATGCCGGCGCGCTGGTAGATCAGTGCCTGCACGCGCGAAAAATCGGTCTGCGTCCAGGCAAACTCGCGCCCGCTCGCGTCCTCATGCTCGGCATTCGCCGCCGTGTGGTGCTGACCGACGCGCACATGGGCACGGCGTGCCGTTGGTGTGGCTATGGCTTGTCGGTGCGCGTGCATCAGCTTGCTGCTGTCGCCAGCCCCATGTCCACGCCCGCCATCAGGCGCTCGATGTCCAGCAGGATGAGCATGCGCTCGCCCACCGAGCCCAGGCCGCGTATGCACTGCGCGTCGATACTGCTTTCCAGGTCTGGGGCGGGGCGCAGCTGCTCGGGCGCCAGCTCCATCACATCGCTCACCGAATCCACGACGATGCCCACGACGCGCTCACGCAGGTTCAGGATGACGACCACGGTGAAGCTGTCGTAGTCCGCCTGCGCACAGCCAAAACGCAGGCGCATGTCCACGATGGGGACAATGGTGCCGCGCAGGTTGATCACGCCCTTGATGAACGCCGGCGCGTGGGCGATGCGCGTGGGTGCCTCGTAGCCGCGAATTTCCTGCACCTTGAGGATGTCGATGCCGTACTCCTCCTGGCCCAGGCGGAAGGTGAGGTATTCCCTGGCACCGGCCGCAACGATCTCTATGCCCTTGTCCACCACATTCATGTCTTGACTCCTTGCTTTCTCGGCTTTGGGCACGCATCAATGGCGTGCGCGGCGCACCAGCGCGCCCGTGTCCAGAATCAGCGCCACCGTGCCGTCGCCCAGGATGGTGGCGCCAGACACGTTGGGCACCTTGCGGTAGTTGGTTTCCAGGTTTTTCACCACCACCTGGTGCTGGCCCAGCAGCTCATCGACCAGTACCGCCACACGGCTGCCGTCGGCCTCTACCACGACCATGATGTTGTTGCCACTGCTACCCGCGCCGCCCGGCCGGGGCACCTGGAAAATGCGCTCCAGCGACATCACGGGCATGTACTCCTCGCGCACCTTCACCAGCTGCGAACCCTGGGTGACCGTGTTCACATCACCCTCGTTGACCTGGAACGACTCCACCACCGACGACAGCGGCAGGATGTAGACCTCGTCGCCCACCCCAACCGACATGCCGTCCATGATGGCCAGCGTGAGCGGCAGGCGCACCGACACGCGCATGCCGTAGCCCTCGGCCGAGTCAATCTCCACCGACCCTCCCAGCGAGGTGATGTTGCGCTTGACCACGTCCATGCCCACACCGCGGCCGGACACGTCGGTCACCACATCGGCAGTGGAAAAACCCGGCGCAAAGATCAACTGCCAGACCTCGCTGTCGGGCATGGTGTCGGAGACATCCAGGCCGCGCTCGCGCGCCTTCTTGAGAATCTTCTCGCGCGACATGCCCTTGCCGTCGTCGCGCACCTCGATCACGATGGAGCCGCCCTGGTGCGATGCCGACAGGGTCAGCGAGCCATGCTCAGGCTTGCCCACGGCCAGGCGGTCCTCGGGCAACTCGATACCATGATCCAGGCTGTTGCGCACCAGGTGTGTCAACGGGTCGGTGATCTTCTCGACCAGGCTCTTGTCCAGCTCGGTGGCCTCGCCGTGGGTGATGAAGTCAACCTTTTTGCCCAGCTTCGCCGCCAGGTCGCGCAGCATGCGTGGAAAGCGGTTGAAGACGATGGACATGGGAATCATGCGGATCGACATCACCGATTCCTGCAGGTCGCGCGTGTTGCGATCCAGGTCCGCCAGGCCGGCCAGCAACTGCTGATGCGCCCCGGCATCCAGGCCGCGGCTGTTTTGCGCCAGCATGGCCTGGGTGATGACCAGCTCACCGACCAGGTTGATGAGCTGATCGACCTTGTTCACGGCCACGCGGATGGTGGAGGACTCCATGGACGCCTGGCTGGCCCCCTTGGCCTCCGGCGCTGCGCGTGCCGCGGCGGTGCGCTGCGCGGGGGCCGCAGCAGCCGCCAGCGCGGCAACGGCCACTTCATCCACAGGCACGCCCGGAGCGCCGGCAAAGAAACCATAGGGCTGGGCCGCATCGGGCCCAGCGGCCTGCGTCACAGGTGCATCAGGGGCAGGCGCAGCACACGCCACCGCAGCAAGGATGCAAACCTTCTCCTTGGCCACGTGGAACGCGAACAGATCCAGCAGATCGTCGTTGCTGGAGGCGGTTCGCACCGCGAAGCGGCGCATGTCGGCAACCTCGCCCGGCAGATCCTCGATCTGCCCGAGCCCGGGGATGTCTCGGAACAGCTCCTTGATGGCGTCGGCCTGGGCCAGCTGCTCCAGCGGGCCAATATGGATTTCGAGCGCGCGCATGCCATCTGCGCCCACCTCGGGCACCACTGCCGGAGCGGCCACCGGCGCGGGTGCAAAAGCCGGCTGCGGCGCAGGCACGACGGCTTGCGGCGCCATGGCCGGTGCCTGACCGGACGCCAGCTCGCTGATGCTGCGCACCAGATCGTGGGTGGAGATGGCCTCGCCCTGCCCGCCCGCCTGGTGGCGCGCCAGCAGGCTGCGCGAGGCATCGGCCGACTCCAGCAGCACGTCCACCATGGGCGCAATCAGGCGCAGCTCGTGGCGGCGCAGGCGGTCGAGCAGTGACTCCATCTGGTGCGTGAGTTCGGCCACATCGGCGAAGCCAAAGGTGGCCGCGCCGCCCTTGATGGAGTGGGCGCAGCGAAAGATGCCGTTGAGCTCTTCGTCGTTGGCAGCCTCCAGATCCAGGTTCAGCAGCATCTGCTCCATCTGGTCCAGGTTCTCGGCGGCCTCTTCGAAGAAGATTTGGTAGAACTGCGTCAGGTCGAAATCTGCGCCTGCGCTCTCTTGATGGGTGTCCGCCATGGTGTCGGCTTCCTGTGAACTGCGTGGGTGTGATGGTCGTCAGGCGCCGGGTTCAGCGGATGACTTTTTGTATGACTTCGATGAGCCGCACCGGGTCGAACGGCTTGACCAGCCAGCCGGTGGCACCGGCGGCGCGGCCGGCCTGCTTCATCTGGTCGCTGGACTCGGTGGTCAGGATCAGGATGGGTGTGCCCTTGTAGCGCGGGTGGGCGCGCAGCCTGCGCGTCAGGCCGATGCCGTCCAGGCGCGGCATGTTCTGGTCGGCCAGCACCAGGCTGACGGGGTGGGTCTCGGCCTTCTCCAGGGCGTCCTGGCCGTCCACCGCCTCCACCACGTGGTAGCCCGCGCTGGTCAGCGTGAAGGACACCATCTTCCGCATGGACGGAGAATCATCGACGGCAAGAATGGACAACATGGACAACTCCAACGACTCTTGATTGATTGAATGGGTTCAGGGCGTGCATGGGGCCGCTGACAGTGGTTCAGAACAGCTCCACCGAACCGGCTGCCATCTCCCGTTGCGCCACGGGGTTGGGGCGATCCGGCGCCATACCCTCGGTCGGCGCGACGTCCTCGCCTTCCTCGCCGCCCATGACCTGGGCCGCCAGGCGAAAGGCGCTGGCCTGCAGCACGCGGCTGGTGTGGGTGATGAGCTGGGTGGCCATGTCGTGAAACTGCAACTCGGTCACGGCGCTGCGCAGCGCGGTGCGCAAGGCCAGCAGTTCGGCGCATCCGTCGACACGCGCGTCGGTGAGCACGGCATTCGCCTCCCCAAAACGGGCGAGCAAATTGTCCGTGGCGTGGTCGAGCAAGCCCTCCAGACGATGCAGGTCGTGCGCGGCCATCAGCAGACAATCCTGCAAATCGGCCGCCACCATCACGGGAACCTGCACCGCAGGCCCCTCGTCTGGCGTAATAAGCGTTGATTGCATCGTTTCTCCATGGCTGCGGGCTACATTTCCGCGGGCAACATCTCTCCCGTCCGGGCATGCCGCCCGCCGCCGGCCGGCGGATCGGTACAACTTGTTCCAATGTGTATCCTATGATACCTATTTCTACTGAGCTTGAACCGCTAAAAAGCCCCATGCGCATACTGCATCTCGAGGATTCGGCCGCCGACCATGCCCTGGTGCGCCTGACTCTGCGCCGCTCGGGCGTGGCGCACGAGATCCGGCAGGTGGAGACGCTGGACGAATTCACTCAGTGGGTGATGCAAAAAAACCACGACCTGATCCTGGCCGACTACCGCCTGCCGGGATTTACCGCGCTGGATGCCTGGAGCGTGGTGGAAAAGCAGGCGGGCCACCCGCCCTTCGTGCTGCTGTCCGGCGCGATTGGCGAGGCGGCGGCGGTGGACGCCATGCGCCTGGGTTTTGCCGACTACCTGCTCAAGGACGACATGGCGCGCCTGCCGCATGTGCTGCAGCGCGCGCTGGAGGTGGCCGAGGCGCGCCGCGCGCGCGAGCAGGCGGCAGCCGAGCTGGCGGCATCCGAGCAGCGCCTGGCAGACCTGGCCGAACACCTGCAGACATCGATTGAGGAGGAGCGCGCGGCGATCGCGCGCGAAATCCACGACGACATCGGCGGCGCACTGGCCGCCGTGAAGTTCGACCTGGCCTGGCTGGGGCGCCACAGCGCGGATGACGATCAGCGCCGGCATGCCGCCAGCGCCACCGAGATGCTGCAACACGCCATGGACGCCAGCCAGCGGCTGATGTTCAACCTGCGCCCGCCCGTGCTCGATCAGGGCCTGGTGGCGGCCGTGCGCTGGCTGGCCGAGTCGTTCGAGCGGCGCACGCGCGTGCCCGTGCGCGTGAGTGCCAGCCGCGAGGCCATGGACATGCCCCCGACCCTGCAGCTGGTGGCCTACCGCACGGCACAAGAGGCGCTGACCAATGTGCACAAGCATGCCCAGGCCAGCCGCGTGCATATCGACCTGTCCGACCACGAGGGCGTCCTGACGCTGGAGGTGGCGGATGACGGCCGCGGCATCGCCTCCGGGATGCGGCAGAAGCCCCGCTCCTTCGGCCTCAGGGGTCTTGAGGAGCGTGCGCGGCGCGCCGGCGGCTGGCTGGACATCAGCAGCCGTCCGGGCCAGGGCACCTCGGTCATCATGAGCCTGCCGCTAACATCCACCGAACCCGACGCAGGAGAAGAATCGTGATCCATGTGGTGCTTTGCGACGACCATGCCGTGCTGCGGCGCGGCATACGCGACACGCTGGCCGAATCGCCCGAGATTTGCGTGACCGGCGAGGCCGGCAGCTACGCCGAGCTGCGCGAGGTGCTGCGCGCCGCCACCTGCGACGTGCTGCTGCTGGACCTGAACCTGCCAGGGCGCAGCGGCCTGGAGGCGCTGGCCAGCCTGAAGGAGAGCCACCCCGCGATCAAGGTGCTGATCGTCTCCATGTACCCCGAGGATCAGTACGCGCTGCGCTGCCTGAAGGCCGGCGCCCATGGCTACGCCAACAAGGGCGGCGACCCGGTGCAGCTGATTGCCGCCGTGAAGACCGTGGTCGAGGGGCGCAAATACCTCACGCCCGAGGTGGCGCAGCTGCTGGCCGACAGCCTGGCCCAGCCCACGCCCGAGCTGCCGCACGAGTCGCTCTCCGAGCGCGAGCTGCAGACGCTGGTGAAGATCGCCTCGGGCAAGCGCCTGTCGGACATTGCCGAGGAGCTGCTGCTCAGCCCCAAGACCGTGAGCGTGTACCGCGCGCGCGTGCTGGAGAAGCTCAAGCTGGCCAACAACGCCGAGCTGACGGTGTACGCCATACGCAACCGGTTGGTATGAAAACAATAGCTGTTTGCGCTTGACACACAAGCATTTCAACCATTTTTCTATTTGACTACCCCAATTACAAAGCGCAAAACGCTATCGTTTTTGGTGAATCAACGTCCGCCGCCAAACAGATCCATGGACTGCTGCAGCAGCGTCAGCATCGGCTGCTCCAGCATCGGCAGGGTCGCCGTGATGCCCAGCATGCCCACGGTGAGCGTGACCGGAAAGCCCACGGCGTAGATGTTCATCTGCGGCGCCACGCGCGAGATGATGCCCAGCGTCAGGTTGACGAACAGCAGCATGGCAATCATGGGCAGGGCGATCCACAGGCTGCTGGCGAACAGCGACGCGCCCAGCTCATGCAGGCGCATCCGGCCCACGGCCTGCAGAAAATGGCCATCCACGGGAAAGCTGTCGAAGCTCTTGACCACCGCCATCAGCACCATCAGGTGGCCGTTGATGACCACGAACAGCAGCATGGCAATGTTGCCGAAGAAGCGCGCCACGGCGCTCACCTGGGCGTTGGCCATGGGATCGAAGAACGAGGCGAAATTCAGCCCCATCTGCAGGCCGATGACCTCGCCCGCCAGCTCCACGGCGACGAACACCAGGCGCACGGCAAAACCCAGAGCCAGCCCCACGCCCACCTGCTGCAGCACGGCGCCCAGGGCCTCACGCCCGTTCAGATCTATCACCGGCTGATCGGGCAGCACCGCCTGCGCGCATAGCGCCACGAAGAAGGCCAGACCGATGCGCACGCGCACCGGAATGGCGCGCATGGAGAACACCGGCGCCGCCGTGAACAGCGCCAGCACGCGCAGAAACGGCCACAGCACCGGCGACAGCCAGGCCATGATCTGGGCCTCGGTGAAGGTGATCATGCGGGGTGGGAGGTTGTGCGTTTTGTGTTGTGCGTTGGGCGACAAACACCAACAGGCGGGTCCTTGAACCTAACACTCATCGCAGGACAGCCAAGCGCCTCACGTCTCAACCCACCACCGATGGGATCGACTCAATGGTGCGCCGCAGATAGTCCACCAGCGTGGTGATCATCCACGGCCCGGCGATGGTGAACACCACCACCGCCGCCACCAGCTTGGGCACGAAGGCCAGCGTGGCCTCGTGGATCTGCGTCACGGCCTGGAAGATGCTGACCACCAGGCCCACGGCCATCACCACGCCGAGCACCGGCAGCGAGATCGTCAGCAGCAGCGTGAGCGCGTCGCGGCCCATGGTGAGCACGAATTGGGAGGTCATGAAAAATCCTTTGAGTCAGCCGTTGTGCTAAATGCCGGCACCGTATAAAACTGGCGCGCGCCAAGCCAGCGGCCGCCGTGCAAGGGCCGCCCCGCCGCACGGGCGGCGTCCCCCTTCCCACGCGCAGCGTGAGAGAAGGGGGAAGCGACGAAGTCGCTCAGGGGGTTGCTACTCATACAGCGAAGCTGGCGGCCAGCGAGCCGATCAGCAAATTCCAGCCATCGGCCAGCACGAACAGCATGAGCTTGAACGGCAGTGCCACCAACACCGGCGACAGCATCATCATGCCGAGCGACATGAGCACGCTGGAGACCACCATGTCGATGATCAGGAACGGGATGAAGACCATGAAGCCGATCTGGAACGCGGTCTTGAGCTCGCTGGTCACGAAGGCCGGCACCAGCACGCGCAGCGGCGCGGTCTCGGCCGTCACGCCATCGTCCAGCCTGGCCAGGCGCGCAAACAGCGCAAAGTCCGACTGGCGCGTCTGCTTGAGCATGAAGCCGCGCATGGGCGCCTCGGCCTTGTCCAGCGCCTGCTCGAAGGACAGCGCGTTGGTGGTGTAGGGCACATAGGCCTCCTGGTAAACCTTGTCCAGCGTCGGGCCCATGACGAACAGCGTGAGGAACAGCGACAGGCCGACCACCACCTGGTTGGGCGGCGCCTGCTGCGTGCCTATGGCCTGGCGCAGGAGCGACAGCACGATGACGATGCGCGTGAAGCCGGTCATCATCAGCAGCACCGCTGGCAGAAAGGACAGCGCCGTGAAGAACAGCAGCGTCTGTATGGGCACCGAATAGCTGTTGCCACCCGCGCCCGAGCCAATCACCAGCGGCAGCGTGCCCGCCGCGCCGCCCTGCTGCGCCAGGGCCACGCCGGCCCACAGCAAAGCGCCCAGCAGCGCTGCGGCGCGCAAGCGTTTATGCATCTGCGCCCCCATCCACCAAGGGCTGTGCGCGCGCCGCCGCCATCTCCGCGGCAAAGCGGGCGCCATCCGTGGCCACCGCGGGCAGCACATGCAGGCAGTTGATGTTTTGCGCCGTCACGCCCAGCACCAGCACCGTGCGCTGCTGCGGCGGCCCCACCTCGACGGTCACCACGCGCTGCTGCGGCCCCACGGCGACGGCCGACAACACGCGCGACATGGCGCCCGCCTGCCCGAGCTGGCCGGCGCGCTGCTGCTGCAGGCGCCGGATCAGCCAGGGCAGGGCCGCCAGCGCCGCGACCAGCAGCACCAGCAGCAGCAATGTCTGGGTCATGCCCATGCCATCAACCCCGGCTGACACGGCGCAGGCGCTCAGAGGGCGTGACCACGTCGGTCAGGCGGATGCCGAACTTGTCGTTCACCACCACCACCTCGCCCTGGGCGATCAGGTAGCCGTTGACCAGCACGTCCATGGGCTCGCCGGCCAGCGCGTCCAACTCCACCACCGAACCCTGGGCCAGCTGCAGGATGTACTTGATGGGCACCTTGGTGCGACCCAGCTCCACCGACAGCTGCACCGGAATGTCCAGCACCATGTTGATGTCCTGCACCTGGGCATTGCCATTGCCGCCAAAGGGGCGCGCGGGCTCGCCCGACAGCGGGCCGCCCTGATCGGCCTCCACGGCTTGCGCATCGGCGCTCTTTTGCTCCTCCAACGCCTCGGCCCAGCCGGCAAACGGATCGTCGGCCGCCGCGGCGCCATTGGGGTCGTTGTGATCGGATTCAGTTGACATGTTTCTCTCCCATCCAGTGGGCCTCTATGCCGCGCAGGCATTCCTCTACGCGGATCGCGTACTTGGCGTTGTGTGTGCCGTATTGGCAGTCAAAGACGGGCACGCCCTCGATGGTCGCGCGTATGCGCGGCTGGCGCTCCAGCTCGATGAAGTCGCCCGGCTTCATGGCCAGCAGCTGCTCGACGGTGGCATCCGCGCGCGCCAGCTCGGCCACCAGCGTGACCTCGGCGGCCTGGATCTCGCGGGTGAGCACGCGCACCCAGCGCCTGTCCACCTCGATGGCATCGCCCTGCGTGGCCGAATACAGCACGTCGCGTATCGGCTCCAGCGTGGCGTAGGGCATGCAGATGTGGATGGCGCCGGACAGGTCGCCGATCTCCAGCTGGAATGCCGTGGAGACCACGATCTCGCTGGGCGTGGCGATGTTGGCAAACTGCGGCTGCATCTCCGAGCGCTGGTAGGACAGCTCCAGCGGGTAGATGCCCTGCCAGGCCTTCTTGTATTCGGTGCAGATCACCTCCACCAGGCGGTTGATGACGCGCTGCTCGGTGGCCGAGAAGTCTCGCCCCTCGATGCGCGTCTGGAACTTGCCCACGCCGCCGTACAGCGTGTCGATGATGCCGAACAGCAGCGAGGGCTCGCACACGATCAGGCCGCTGCCGCGCAGCGGGCGGATGGAGACGATGTTGAAGTTGGTCGGCACCACCAGCTCGCGCAGAAAGGCGTTGTAGCGCTGCACCGACACCGCGCCCACCGAGATCTCGGGGCTGCGGCGTATGAAGTTGAACAGCCCGATGCGGAAGTTGCGTGCAAAGCGCTCGTTGACGATCTCCATCGTCGGCATGCGCCCGCGCACGATGCGCTCCTGGCTGGAGATGTCGTAGTCGCGGACGGCGCCGGCCTCGATCTCCTCCTTGACGGTTTTCTGGCTTTCGCCGGTCACGCCCTCCAGCAGCGCATCGACCTCTTCCTGGGACAGAAAGGAATCACTCACGGCAAGCCTCCCTCAGGCGGTTCACTTACTGGATGATGAAGCTGGAGAACAGCACCTGGCGCACCGGGTTGTTGTCCGCCTTGGCGCGCCGGGGCGCGACCTCGTCGTCCTCTTCCTCGTCCTCCGGGTCACGCTGCACCGGGCGCTTGCGCGGCTTGGGCACCGTGAAGCCCAGCGGGCGCGAGACCTCGCGGCGAATGTCCACGGCCAGCTTCTCCTTGCCCTCGCGCGTCAGCAGCTCCTCGGTGCTGCGCTGCGACACCAGCAGCAGCACATTGCTGCGAATGCTGGGCATGAAGGACTTGACGAGCTCGCCGGTCTTGGCGTCGGCCAGCTCCAGCGTGATGCCCACCTGGGCAAAACGGTCACCGCCGGGGTCGGCCAGGTTGACCACCATGTTCTCCATGGGCAGAAAGGTGGGCGGCGTCTTGGGCGCGGCCGCCTGGGCCACGGGCGCATGCCCCTCCTCCTCGTCACCGCCGCCGCGTTTGCCCAGCAGCAGCCAGGCGGCGGCGCCGCCGGCCACCAGCAGCACGGCCAGGGCCGCCACGATGATGATCAGTTTCTTGCTCTTGGCCTTGGCCGGGGCGGCAGTGGGTTCGGACACGTTGGGACTTTCTTGCGCGCGGGCCGCGTCAGACAGTGGAGCCGCAGACAGCATGCCTGGGGCCGCTGCCTGTTCGATGCCCCATTATTCAGCCGCCGCCCCTGCCCCGATCGCCGGAATAAAAGCCCAAAACCCCGGCTATCGGGCGCTTGCGCCGCTCACACAAAGATATCCACCGAGCGCTCGCCCACGCCCGATCCACGGCCCGCGGCGCCCACGGGCAGCGCCGCCTGCACGCTGGCGCGCTGCGCGCCCTGGTAGCCCGCCTCGCGCCCCTCCTGGCGCGCGCCCGCGCCATGGCCGCCGCCGGCGCCCACCGTCATGCCGGCCAGCTGCAGGCCCTGGCGCTGCAGCATGTCCTGCAGCTGCTCTCGGCCGGCGTCCAGCAGCTGGCGCGCCTCCAGCTGGTCACTGCGCAGACTGACATGGGCCTGGTCGCCGGTGAGCGCCACCCGCACCTCGACCGGTCGGCCGCCCTGGTCCAGGGTCAGCTCGGCGTTCTGGGTTTTCTGGTGCACCCAATAGCTGGCCTGCTCGGCGATCTGCTCGGCCAGCTGGTCTTCGGCGCCGGCCATGGCGGCCGGCGTGGCGTCGGCCGCTGCGGGCTGCGCCTCGAAGCCCTGGTGCTCGCCACTGCCCACGGACACAGCGCCTGCGCCAGAACGCGCGTCGGACTGTGCGGCACCAGGCTGGCGGTCATTGGCCACTATCAAACCCGCGGCGGACAGGGCCGGCGCAGCCGCCTCGGCCTCGCCACCCGGCTGCGCCAGGGGCATGGGCTGCTGGGCACCACCACGCTCGCTGATGGCCAAGCCTGTGGTCTGTGCTGCGGCAGGCATCGTCACTATCGATTCAGTAGCTGTTTGCGCAATGGATACAACACCTGCGGCGTTATTTCGTCCTGATCCGGCAGCTCCCGATGGGCCATCGGCCGGCTGCCATGGCTGTGCGCGCGCCGCCACACCACGCCCCGCCGGCGCAGCCGCGCCCATGCCCTGGCTAGTACCGCCCAGCGCGGCAGCCTCTGCGGCGCCGTCCAGCATGGCGGTTTCGCCCACCAGGCTGCCGCTCGTCCAGCGCTGCGTACCGGCCTGGGCCACGCCCATCAGGCCCTGACCACTGCGGCCGGCCAGGCCCGACAGGGCCGCCACCTCGCCCCCCGTGGTGGCAGCTGCGCCATCCATAACGACGCCCGCACCCTGCGCCTGCACAGCGGTGGGCTGCAGGCCCAGCATCCAGGGCGCCAGCGCTGCGCCATCCGGCATGCCCGGCTGGGGCTTCAGCGCCTGCTCACCGGCTTCGGGTGCCGTGGTGCCCAGGCCATCGAGCAGCGCCACCGCGCCGCCGACCTGTTCGCCGGCCTGTTCTCCTGCCTGCGTGCTGGCCTGTTCGCTGGCGCCACCGCCCAGGGCCGCCAGTAGCAAGGCAAAACCGCCGCCCTGGCCCGCGGCGATGGCGGCGTCCTCGGCACTGCCGGGTTTTTGCCCCGTGCCGCGCGCGGCGCGCGCCTCATGCGCGCTCTGCGGCGCCGGGGTGGCTATGCGTGTCTTTTCCATGGCTGTTACTCCTGATGCACCGCGCCCGCCCTGGCCGCGGCGCGTTGTGATGCAAGTTCGTCGGTCTGCTTTTGCTCGCGCCGCTGCTGCTCGCGCAACAGGTCTGCGCGGCGGCGCTCCAGCACCTTGCGCAGGCTGGCCAGGCGCAGCTCAGCCTGCAGCAGCACCTGCCCGGCCTGGTGCACACGCTGATCCTGGCCGCTGACGGCCTGCGTCTGCAGGCCTATGGCGTGATCGAGCCGGCCCATGAACTGGTAGTGGTGGCGCATGACCTCGGGCTGCACGGCCGCGCCCTCGCGCATGCCCCAGCGCTGCTGCGTCTCCGCCGCGTAGCCACTCAGCTGCTCGAGCTGGGCCTGCGCCGCCTGGCGTGCGCCCTGCAGGTTCTGCAGCGTCTGGCGCGCCGCATCACGCTGGCGCTCGGCCAGATCCACGGCGACGACAAAGGCGTTCAGCGAGCCCATTGGCTTCAGCCCTCCAGCACCTGGCCCATGGCCGCCAGGCAGTCATCCATGGGCGCGGCCTCGAACATGCTTTGCTGCAGAAAACCCACCATGCCCGGCTGCAGGCGTATGGCCTCGTCCAGCTGGGGGTCTGAGCCACTCATGTAGGCGCCGACCTGGATCAGGTCGCGGCTCTTCTGGTAGCGCGAGTAGATGGCGCGGAAGCTGCGCGCCATGTCGAAATGCTCGCGCTGCACCACGTTGTGCATCACGCGCGAGGCCGACTGCTCTATGTCTATGGCCGGGTAGTGGCCACCCTCGGCCAGCGCGCGCGAGAGCACGATGTGGCCATCCAGAATGGCCCGCGCCGCATCGGCAATCGGGTCCTGCTGGTCGTCACCCTCGGACAGCACGGTGTAGAAGGCGGTGATCGAACCCACGCCATTGAGCCCATTGCCGCTTCTCTCCACCAGCGCCGGCAGCTTGGCAAAGCAGCTGGGCGGATAGCCCTTGGTGGCCGGCGGCTCGCCGATGGCCAGCGCGATCTCGCGCTGCGCCATGGCGTAGCGCGTCAGCGAATCCATGAGCAGCAGCACATGCAAGCCCTGATCGCGGAAATGCTCGGCGATCGCCGTGGCATAGGCCGCGCCCTGCATGCGCAACAGCGGCGACGCATCGGCCGGCGCGGCTACGACCACCGAGCGGCCGCGATCCTGCGCGCCCAGAATGTCCTCGACAAACTCCTTGACCTCGCGCCCGCGCTCGCCAATCAGGCCGACGACGATGACATCGGCCCGGGTGTAGCGCGCCATCATGCCCAGCAGCACGCTCTTGCCCACGCCCGAGCCGGCAAACAGCCCCAGGCGCTGGCCGCGTCCCACGGTCAGCAGCGCGTTGATGGCGCGCACGCCGGTATCCAGCGGCTCGCGCACCGGGTCGCGCTCCATGGCGTTGATCGGGCTTCTGTCCATGGGCAGTGCCGTCACCCCGGCCAGCGGCCCGCCATGGTCCAGCGGCTGGCCCTGCGAATCCACCACGCGGCCCAGCAGGCCCGCGCCAACAGGCAGGCGCAGCACGCCGGCGCTTGTGTCCAAGCTCTCGCCGCCGGCCGCACCCAGCCGCGGCGCCGGCACATAGGGCGCGGCCGGTGTCACGCTGGCGCCGCTGGACAGGCCGTGGATATCGCCCGCCGGCATCAAGAAGGCCTTGTCGCCGGCAAAGCCCACCACCTCGGCCAGCACCGGCTCCTGGCCCGGCATCCGCATCTGGCACTGCGCGCCCACTGGCACACGCAGGCCCGCGGCCTCCAGCACCAGGCCCGTCAGGCGCGTGAGCGTGCCGCGCGCCTCCAGCGCCTGCGGCTGCGCCACGCGCGCGCGCGCCGCGGCCATGAACTCTCCCCAGGCGCTGGCGGGCTCAATCGGCATGGCCATCCTCACGCCAGGCGGCCGTCAGGCCCAGGGCGGCGATGGCGCGGCGCCAGCGCTTGTCCAGCGTGCCGTCGATCTGCATGCCGGCGGATTCCACCAGACAGTCGCCGGGCGGCACGGCGGCGTCCGCCTGCCATTCGATGCGCGGGCTGGCGAATTCTTCGCGCAGCGGCTTTTCCAGCGCCGCCCAGTCGTCCGGATGCAGGCGCACCGTGGCCGGCCGGCTCTCGGCCGCCAGCATGCCCAGAGCCTCGCGCACCACGGGCAGCATGGCCCGGGGGTTGCCTGCCACCTCGCGGCGCACCACCTGGCGCGCAATGTCGCAGGCCAGCTGCAGCACCTCCTGCGCCATGGCCTGCTGCAGGCCTGCCAGGCTGTCCTGCAGGCTTTGCGCCACCTGCGCCAGGCGTTCGGCGGCCTCGCGGCCCTGGCCGGCAACATAGTCGTCCAGCTGCTGCTGCGCCGCCAGGCGCGCCTGCTCCTGGCCTTCGGCCAGGCCGCGCGCATGGCCCTCGTCATGCGCCTGCTGCAGCAGCGCCTGCTGCTCGGCCGCGTCGATGGTGATGCCGGCGTGCAGCTCAGTGTCAGGTTCGGGCTCCAGCACCGGCGTGGGCGACATGAGGGGGCGCAGCGTGCCGGCGTCGTGCACATCGCCAAACTCCCAGCGTCTGACGTTACCCAGCTCTTCGCCGGGGATGAAGCGCGAGTAGTGGCGGCTAGACGAAGGCATCGTCACCTCCGCCGCTCAATGCGATCTGGCCTTCGTCGGCCAGGCGGCGCACGGTCTTCAGAATCTCGCGCTGCTGCGCCTCGACCTCGGACAGGCGCATGGGGCCGCGCGACTCCAGGTCTTCGCGCATGGCAGCGGCCGCGCGCGAGGACATGTTGTTCAGGATCTTGTCGCGCACCTCGGGCTGGGCGCCCTTCAGGGCCACCACCAGGGTCTCGGAGGCCACCTCGCGCAGCACGGTCTGGATGGAGCGGTCGTCCAGCTTGGCCACGTCGTCAAAGACAAACATCTTGTCCATGATCTTCTGCGCCAGGTCGATGTCGTGGCCGCGGATCGACTCCAGCACCGCCGCATCCATGCCCGAGCCCATCAGGTTGATGATGCTGGCCGCCGCCTGCACGCCACCCAGCGAGCTCTTGCGCACCTTGTCGCCCCCGGCCAGGGCCTTGAACAGCACCTCGTTCAAGTCCTTGAGCGCCGTGGGCTGTATGCCCTCCAGCGTGGCGATGCGCAGCATCACCTCGCCGCGCTGGCGCTCGGTGAACTGCCCCAGGATGCCCGAGGCATGGTCCGGATCCAGGTGTACCAGGATGGCGGCGACGATCTGCGGGTGCTCGTTGCGCAGCAGCTCGGCCACCGACAGCGGGTCCATCCACTTCAGGCTCTCTATGCCCGAGACATCGCCGCCCTGCAATATGCGGTCGATCAAGAGCGCCGCCTTGTCGTCGCCCAGCGCGCGCTTGAGCACCGAGCGCACGTAGTTGCCGGTGTCGGACACCAGCAGGCTTTGCGCCGCTGCGTCGTTGGTGAAGCGGGTCAGCACCTCGTCCACCTTCTCCTTGGACACGGCGCGCATGCGGGCGATGGTCTCGCCCAGCTTCTGCACCTCCTTGGGCGACAGGTGCTTGAAGACCTCGGCCGCCTCCTCCTCGCCCAGCGACATCAGCATGATGGCTGCGTCGTTCAGTCCCTGTTCGTCCATATCGGTCTCGCCGTCAGCTACGGGCCGGCGTCATTCGCCGTTGACCCAGGTTTTGATGATGCTGGCCACGGCCACCGGGTTCTCGCGCGCCAGGCGGCGGGCGTCCTCCAGCCGCAGCTGTTCGGCCGTGGGCTGCAGGTCCTGCGGTTGCTCGGGGGCGGGCAGCGCGGGGCGCTCCAGCTCCTCGGAGGCCAGGGCATTCAGCTGGCCGCCGGGCGCCGAATCCTGCGCCGGCGTGGCGCTCTTGCGGCCCTTGAGCACCGGGCGCACCAGCCCCAGCAGCAACAGCGCCACGGCCAGCGACAGGCCCACGGGCCAGCCCAGGCTCTTGGCCAGCTCAACCACCTCGGGCTGCTTCCACAGCGGCAGGTCGGCGGCGGGCGCGGCATCGGCCAGGAAGGGCGTGTTCATCAGGTTCACCGAATCGCCGCGCTCCTTGCTGTAGCCAATGGTCTCGCGCACCAGGGCCGTCATCTGCTCGATCTGCTCGGGGCTCAGGGCCTTGGCGACCGGCGGCTTGCCCTCCTCCTCGCTCACGCTCTGGTAGTTGACGACCACGGCCGCGTTCACGCGCTTGATGGCACCCATACCGCCGCGCGTCACGCGCGTGGTCTTGTCCACCTCATAGTTGGTGATGGATTCGCGCTTGCCCTGCCCCGCCGCACCCGGCTGCTGCTGGGCATTGGCGGCCGTGGGCGGCGGGTTGGCGCCGTTGATGGGCGCCGTGGAGCCCTGCGGCGGCTGGTTGCTGACGGCGCCGGGCACGCCCGTGGGCGGCTGCGCGCCCTTGTCGCCGCCGCTTTCCACGATCTGCTGGCTGCGCACGGCGCTGGCGTCGGGTGCCAGGTTGGGGCGGTGCTGCTCCACCGTGGACTCGGTCTGGTTGAAGTCCACCTCGGCCGTCACCTGGGCCTTGACGTTGTTCTTGCCCACCACGGGCTCCAGCAAGTCCAGGATGCGGCGCGTGTACTGCTGCTCTATCTGCTGCACATAGGCCAGCTGCTGCGCGTCCACGCCATTGCTGGCGCCGCCGTCGGGCGACTGCGACAGCAGCTTGCCGGTATCGTCCAGCACGCTCACCGCCGAGGGCGCCAGCTCGGGCACGCTGGATGCCACCAGGTGCACGATGCCCGCCAGCTGCGCCCGATCCAGCATGCGGCCCGGGTACAGCGACAGCAGCACCGAGGCCGAAGGCTTTTGCTGCTCGCGAAAGAAACCGTTCTGATTGGGCAGCGCCAGGTGCACGCGCGCGCTCTGCACCGAGGCCAGGGCCTGGATGGAGCGCGTCAGCTCGCCCTCCAGCCCACGCTGGAAATTCAGCCGCTCCTGGAACTGGGTCACGCCAAAGCGGTTGGTCTCCATCAGCTCGAAGCCCGTCACCGAGCCCTTGGGCAGGCCCTGCGTGGCCAGGCGCAGGCGCACGTCGTGCACACGCTCGGCCGGCACCATGATGGCGCCGCCGCCTTCGGTGTATTTGTAGGGCACGTTCATGGTGGTCAGCTGGGCCACGATGGCGCCGCCATCCTTGTCGTTCAGGCCCGAGAACAGCACCCGGTAGTCCGGGCTGCGGCCATAGAAGAAGGCCGCGGCGATCACCCCCAGCAGCAACAACGCCGCCGCACCCAGGCGCAGGCGCGCACCGCGGTCGAGCGAAGCCAGGCGCTGCTGCCAGCCGGCGCTGGCGGCGGGGGGCGGGGTAACAGGGACTTCGGCAACTGCAGACATCGTGCTTTCCACAAAAGGGCGGGCGCCAGGCGGGACTCTGGCCGTGCTGCGATTATTGAAGTCGGCCGCGATGCCGTTCGCTGGATAAGCCCGCCCTTTGGCCATCTTTTCGCACGGCCGCGGCCCGGGTGGCGCCCTAGGATTGCACCATCGCCCCAACCCTCCACCGACCGGCCATGGACCTGCGCATCAACAGCACCCCGAACCCGCTGACCAGCACCCAGCTGGCGCGCCGCGTGACGGCGCCGCAGCCCGGCACGCAAGAGGTGGGTTTTTCATCCGCGTTCAAGAACGCCCTGCAATCCGTCAGCGCCGCGCAAGACCGCGCCAGCGACCTGCAGCGCGAGGTGCAGCTGGAGAACCCCAGGGTCAGCATCGAGGAAACCATGGTCGCCATGCAGAAGGCGCAGGTGGGCTTTCAGGCCACGCTGCATGTGCGTAACCGCATGGTGCAGGCCTATACGGACATCATGAACATGCAGGTGTGACGCTATTGCGGCATCACATTACTATTTATTTGATAGCGCATGGCGCCTTATTGACGGGCACAACATCCGTTTTCATGAAAGCCCCCGTACCGGCGGGCTGGGGCGCGCGGCCCGGGAGACTATTTCCACCGCGGGCGCATGTCCTGCCCAGATTTGACCTGAAGTCACTCCAAGCATATGCTTTGGCATATGCCAATTCAAATGGAGGAAAAGAACATGTTTGCCGAACGCCATGTCCGCCTGTTTCGCAACGGGCGCAATCAGGCCGTGCGCATCCCCCGTGAATTCGAGCTGGACGCGCAAGACGCCATCATGCGAAGAGAAGACGGTCGCCTGGTGATCGAACCCGTGCGCAAGCAGGGGCTGCTGGCCACGCTGGCGGCCCTTGCTCCACTGGAAGAAGATTGGCCGGATGACCTGGATTCCGGCTTGCAAGCGCTGGACGACATCAAGCTATGAGCGCGCCGCGCTACTTGCTGGACACCAACGTCCTCTCTGACTTGGTGCGGCACCCGCAAGGCATCGTGGCCCGCAAGATTGCGGCCGTCGGCGAGGCCGCCGTATGCACATCCATCATCGTGGCGGCCGAACTGCGCTTTGGCGCCGCCAAGCGCGGCTCCGCCCGGCTCTCGCACCAGGTGCACGCCATTTTGTCGGCCATCGAAGTGCTGCCGCTGGACATGCCCGCCGATACAACCTACGCGCAACTGCGCTGGGCACTGGAGCAGTCGGGCCGCCCCATCGGCCCCAACGACATGCTGATCGCCGCCCAGGCCCTGGCCCATGAATGCGTGCTGGTCACGGCCAACGTGGGCGAGTTTTCTCGAATCACCGATCTGCAGCTCACCGACTGGCTGACTGTCCTCGACGAGCCGCCTCCCGACACCAGTGCGACGACCTCAACCGGTTGAACCTAAGCCGGCCACCGGCCGGGAGCACAAAGAAAAAGAGCCGGCCACCTCACGGCGCCGGCTCACTGCCTTGGGGTACCTTGCACGCGGCGCCACCACGCCGCCGCACCCGTCAATGCAGCACCTGGGGCTGGCCTTCCAGCACATGGTCAAACTGCGCCAGCCAGGGCTCGGCCAGGATGCGGATCTGCGCGTCGTTGCGCAATATGCGCTGCATGATGCGCGTCTTCTCCTTGCGCTGCTCGGGCTCCAGATCCTCGTTCTGCGCGCGGTAGCGCAGCTGCTCTATCAGCACTGCACAGGCGCCCTCGTAGCGCACTACCTCGTCCCAGTCCTTCAGGCGCGCGGCCTCCAGCATCTTGGCGCTGCTGTTTTCGATGGCCTTGTAGTAGTCGATGAGCATTTCGGGCATTTCTCAGGCCTCCACCAGTGCGGGTTGCAGCATGTCGTTGGCCACTTCGTTGGTATTCTTCATGTCTTTCCAGCCTTGTGCAATTGGCGCTATCAGGCGCGCCACCTCCTGCAGCATGGCGTCGTCGTTACGCGCGTTGGCCTGGATCAGGCGGCGCAGGCTGTATTCGTAGACCGCGCCCAGGTTCTCGGCCAGGGCACCACCGGCGTTGCGATCCAACGCCGTCATCAGACCCTCCTCCAAAATGCGCACGGCCTTGGCGACGCTGTTGCATTTGGTCGATACATCGCCGCGCGCCAGCGCGCCGCGGGCCGTGGCAATGGCGCCGAGCACGCCCTCGTACAACAGACTGACCAGCTGATGCTGGTCTATCGTGTGCATGCTGGTTTCGACGTTGATGCGCTGATACGCCGCGGCGGCGCGGGGGCTGAAATTGCTGAACATGGCGGTTGTCCTTGGGCTTGGTGCTATTCAATTTATCGGCATTCGGCCAAGAAACTGAAGCCGTGGGGCACTAGGATTTGTTCCAGGTGGTGACCTGCTGCGAGATATAGGTGTTGAGGGCGTTCAGCGACGACATCTTGGTGTCCAGCGCCGTGTAGCGCTGCGTCAGGCTTTTTTCCAGCCGCTCGGCCCGGTCTGTGACGCGCTGGATCTCTTGCGTGTTGCGCTTGAGGGCGTTGTCGTAGGTCTTGGTCTTGCTGGCAAAAAAACCGTCGCTGGCCAGCAGCTTGTCGGTCACACCCTTGAGTTTTTCGGCAAAGCCGTCGTCCTTGGCGCCGTCGTCGACGCCGCGAAAGAACTCCTTGACCGCCTGCGGGTTCTTCATGGCCGCGTCGAACTTGGTGGCGTTCAGCTCCAGCGAGCCGTCGGGGTTGACGTTGCCCGCGCCCAGGCCGCCGGCCGAGATCACGCCGACCGACGACAGATTCTTCAGCGCCCCCGAATCGCCCACCGCCTGCAGCGCCATGCGCAGCGTGTTTTGCAGCGTCACCGCCGTGGCGTCGCCCTGCAGCAGGCCGGCCGTCTTGGTGGCCTTGTCGTACTGCATCGACTCGTTGAGCGCGCTGTTGACGGCGTTGTAGGCCTTCACGAACGCCTCGACGTTTTTCTTGACCGACGAATCGTCCTTCTGCACCGTGATCGTCACCGCCTCGGTCGTCACCTTCGCGGCCGTAAAGGTCACGCCCGCCACCGCGTCGGCAAAGGCGTTGGTCTGCGAACTGACGGCAATGCCGTTGACGGTGGCGTTGGCGTTCTTGGCGTATTCGGTCGTGCCGCCGGCCACCAGGCGCGACAGGCCGGCCGCGTCGTCGTGCACGCCGTCGGCGTCGGTGGCGCTTAGCCGATAACCGGCCGACTCGCCGGTGGTGTTGCTGCGCAGCATCAGGCGTTCGCCCGTGCCGTCGTTGAGCACCGTGGCCGTCACGCCGGCCTTGGCGCCGTTGATCTTGCCGGCCACGTCGGCCAGGGTGTCGGTGGCGCTGACCTCGATGTCCACGGCCTTTTCGGTGCCGGCGGTAAAGGTTTTGGGGTCGCCTGCCCAGCTGCCAATTTCAAACTTGAGCGTACCCGCGCCCACCGGCTGCTTGGCCGGCGTCAAAGCCGCCGAGATCGACGACTGCGCCGACGCCAGGTTTTGCACCTGCACGCTGAACGAGGTGGCCGCCGCTCCGCCCACGGCGCTGACCGACACCGACTCGGCGCTCGACGAGCTGGCCTTGACGCCATTCCAGCCGGTCACGCTGGTCAGCTTGTCGGCCGCCTCGCCCAGCGCCGACACCAGCGACTTGAAGTTGCCAAACGCCGACACCTTGGCATTGGTGATGGCCGCCTGCTGCTGCAGGCCGCCGGTCTTGGTGATCGGCAGCTTGACCGCATCGACCGAGGCCTTGATCAGCGCATTCACATCGACGCCGCCGCCCAGGCCGATACCTATCGATGAAAAACTTGCCATGACCTACCTCCGTAATACACTGCCGCAACAGCCGAAATTGTTACACCTGCGCTGGCCTGCAGCGCCGCGAATAAGGCGGCATAAGGCCGCCAATCTCCCGCGTAGCGCCCAGGGCAATGCCGCCCCACAAAGCGCAATGCGGCGGCGAGAAGCCTCGCCACCGCGCCCGGGGTGGTTGCCGGGGCCGGGCCTTGGCGGCGCAGCCCCTGGCCCTGCATCAACGCAGCAGCGACAGCACGCCCTGGGGCAGCTGGTTGGCCTGGGCCACCATGGCGGTGCCGGCCTGCTGCAGGATCTGCGAGCGCGACAGGTTGGCGGTCTCGGACGCGAAGTCGGCATCCTGGATGCGGCTGCGCGAGGCCGACATGTTCTCGCCCGAGGTCTGCAGGTTGTTCACCGCCGTCTCGAAGCGCGACTGCAGGGCACCGAAGCTGGCGCGCTGGCCATTCACTGCGGCCAGGGCCGAGTCAATGATCTTCAGGGCCTTGGTGGAGCCCTCGACGGTAGAGACGTCGATCTGATTAACAGACTTCAAAGAGGAATTGCCGGCCGCCACATACGCAGACGTACCGCCCATTGAGAACCCCTTGTCAGAGTTGAACTCCACAGTGCCACGCGAGACTGCTGTGGCGCCAGCAGCAGTTGCCTGTGCAGTGCTGAATGTCAGGGTGTTTGCCGTGGCATCCTGGGCCGCCAGCGACACGGCAGCCGCAGTCGAGTTGTTAGTGATCTGGATGTCCGCACCCGCTTCGTTCGTCAGGATCACGCCATCCCCTGCACTGTTGAGCTTGGCAGTAATGCCGGTCTGCGAAGACACGTCATTGAAGGCCTTCACCCCTTCGGCCAGATCCGTCGCGGAAGTAGTTGAGAAGGAAATATTGGCGGCGGTGGTGGTGTTATCCCCCTTGATGGCCAGCGACACGGCACCAGCCGTCGTGATCTTGAATTCCGACACATTGCGCGCTGAGGCTGTCACGCCCGTGGATTCAGCGGCACCGTTGACCGTGGCGGCAATCTTGGCAGCGGTATCAGCCGCATCCACGTTCAAGGTCTTGCTTTGCAGGCCATTCACGATCACCGTTGCTGCTGCGGTAGCAGGAACCGCCGTGCCAGCCGGAACGCTGGCCGAAGATTTCAGCTGCGCGCCGTAGGTAGTGGTACGGAAGTTACCCGTGGTGGCGGTGATGGTCTGATTGGCATTCGCTCCCACCTGGAAGGTGGCCGAGCCGAACGAGCCGTCGAGCAACTTCTGGCCGTTGAACTCAGTGGTCTGCGAGATACGATCCATTTCCGACAGCAACTGGCCCACTTCGGCCTGTATGGCCTTGCGATCGCCGGCGCTGTTGGTGGCGTTGGCCGACTGCACCGACAGTTCACGCACACGCTGCAGGATGTCGCCAGTGCTCTTGAGCGCGCCTTCTGCCGTCTGCGCCAACGAGATGCCGTCGTTGGCGTTGCGCACCGCCTGGTTCAGGCCGCGGATCTGGCTGGTGAAGCGCTCCGAAATCGCCAGGCCGGCGGCGTCGTCCTTGGCGCTGTTGATGCGCAGGCCCGACGACAGGCGCTGGATGGAGGTGTTGAGCGAATTCTGGCTGATGCCCAGGTTGCGCTGGGCGGTGAGCGAGGCGACGTTGGTATTGATGGTGGAAGCCATGGCAAATCTCCTGAAAAGTACCGATTGGATATGGCGTTGCCGCCAACTGGGCCCAGAACCTTCTGGCCACAGCGTTCACAGTGCCACCCAGGCTGCCTGTTGAACGGCGGGTCGTCACTTCTTGTTTCAAACGGCCCGTTGAATGTGTTTTCGGGTTGTGGCCGAAAAACTTTAGGGGCGTCCGGTCGAATCGGCGGATTGGGCGGCTTTTGCGCCGTTTATCCAGCCAACGCGGCGGCGGCAGCTGCCCACAATCACCCCATCGTTCCCGCAAAGTCGGCCGCTGGAGCAAGGCCTGAGCCGGCAACCACACTTTTACCCAGCCACGCAGGAGTTCCGCCATGGCATCCACGATCAACACCAACGTCGCCTCGCTCACCGCCCAGCGCAACCTGGGCGTGAGCCAGGGGTCGCTCAATACCTCCATCCAGCGCCTGTCGTCGGGCCTGCGCATCAACAGCGCCAAGGACGACGCGGCGGGCCTGGCGATCTCCGAGCGCTTCACGGCCCAGATCCGCGGCCTGAACCAGGCGGCGCGCAACGCCAACGACGGCATCTCGCTGTCGCAGGTGGCAGAAAGCGCCCTGGCCGGCGCCGGCAACATCCTGCAGCGCGTCCGCGAACTGTCGGTGCAGTCGGCCAACGCCACCAACTCGGCCAGCGACCGCAAGGCCATCCAGGCCGAGGTCGGGCAGCTGCTGTCGGAGCTGGATCGCATGGCCGTGACCACCGAGTTCAACGGCCAAAAGCTGCTGGATGGCTCGTTCGGCTCAGCCACCTTCCAGGTGGGGGCGAATGCCAACCAGACCATCACTGCCACCACCGGCAACTTTCGCACTGCTACCTATGGCACGCAGCTCAAGCAGTCGGCGCCTATCGTCGTCACAGCAGCAGCGGCACCCACCGCCCTGACCGGTACCTTCGACGTGGCGGGGCTGCAGACCAAGACCGTGACCCTGACGGCCACGGACACCATGGCGACGGCCGCGGCCAAGATCAATGCATTGACGGAGGCCACGGGGGTGAGCGCCACGGCGCGCAACCAGGTCGAGCTGAGCAACTTTGCCGCCGGCGGCTCCTACTCCCTGGCCGTCAAGGGCGACAACAGCACGGCCGCCAACGTGACCTTCAGCGTCAGCGCTGCGGGCGCCACTGCGGCGGGCCTGGCGGAGAGCATCAAGGCCTTCAACGACGCGTCGTCGCAGACCGGCATCACGGCCAAGCTCAATGCCAATGGCAATGGCGTGGTGCTGATCAACGAGTCGGGCGCCGACATCCAGGTTCAGAACAATTCCGCTGCGGGCAACACTATCTCCCTGGGCGCCTACGATGCCGCAGCCTCCGCCACTTCGGGCACCTCGACCTTTGTGCCCGGCGTGGCGGCGGCACCAGCAGGTGGTTTTGCTACTGCGCGCGGCTATCTGGAGATGAATTCGGACAAGGGCTTCTCCATCGGCAACCTTGGAGGCACACCGCCGGTGACCGCCACAGCTTCGACGCTCAACTCAGTGAACACCATCGACGTCTCCACCGTGGACGGCTCCACCAAGGCCCTGAAGATCATCGACTCCGCCCTGGCCGCCGTGAACGGCCAGCGTGCCAGCTTTGGCGCACTGCAGGCACGCTTTGAGACGGCCATCGCCAACCTGAACACGTCGTCGGAGAACATGTCCGCCTCGCGCAGCCGCATCCAGGATGCGGACTTTGCCCAGGAAACCGCCAACCTGTCACGCACCCAGATCCTGCAGCAGGCCGGCACGGCCATGGTGGCCCAGGCGAACCAGATTCCGCAGGGCGTGCTGTCCCTGCTCAAGGGTTGAGCGGCCTGGCGGCCGTATCGGCAGCAGGCACTCTTTGAGGCATCGGCCATGCGCTTCCCCATGCCTTGACCAGATTCACAATCAGATACAGTACATCCCTCATACAGGGTATGCCTGCCACCCTTGACCCAAGGCTGCCATAGCAACCCGGATCCACCATGTTCGTCATCCTCGGCTACCTCATCACCTTCGGCTGCATCTTCGGTGTTTTCATCGCCCATGGCGGGAACATCAAGGTGGTGCTGGAGGCGCTGCCCTTTGAAATGATCACCATCGGCGGCGCGGCGGCGGGGGCGTTCATCATCAACAACCAGCCCAAGGTGCTCAAGGCCACCATGGGCGCGCTGCCGCAGCTGTTCAAGGGTGGCAAGTACACCAAGGCGCGCTACATGGAGCTGCTGGCAATGCTCTATGAAATCCTGCAGAAGGCGCGCAAAGAGGGGTTGATGGCCATCGAGGCGGACGTGGAGTCGCCCAAGGATTCGGAGATCTTCAAGAAATTTCCCACCGTGGGCTCGGATCACCATGTGATTGAGTTCACCACCGACTACCTGCGCATGATGGTCTCGGGCAACCTGAACGCACACGAGATCGAGTCGCTGATGGACAGCGAGATCGACACCCATCACCAGGAGGCGCATGCCCCCGTGGCCGCCCTGACCCGCCTGGCCGGCGCGCTGCCGGCCTTCGGTATCGTGGCCGCCGTGTTGGGTGTGGTGAACACCATGGGCTCGGTGGGCCAGCCGCCGGCCGTGCTGGGGGGCATGATCGGCTCGGCCCTGGTGGGTACCTTTCTGGGCATCTTGCTGGCCTATGGCGTGGTGGAGCCGCTGGCCGGCCTGCTGGAGCAAAAGAGCGAGGACGCGGCAAAGGAGTTCGCCTGCATCAAGTCCACGCTGCTGGCCAGCATGCAGGGCTACAACCCGGCCACGGCGATAGAGTTTGGCCGCAAGGTGCTGTTCTCGGGCGACCGGCCCAGCTTCTCGGAGCTGGAGAACCACGTCAAGGGCAAGAAGTAAGCGGGGTCTGGCGCCATGGCCGAGAAGAAGCTCCAGCCCATCATCATCAAGCGCATCAAGAAGGGCGGCCATGCCGCCCATGGCGGCGCCTGGAAGATTGCGTACGCCGACTTCGTGACGGCCATGATGGCCTTCTTTTTGCTGATGTGGCTGCTGGGCTCCACGGCCAAGGGGGAGCTGCAGGGCATTGCCTCGTATTTCGCCTCGCCGCTCAAGGTGGCAATGCAGGGTGGCGATGGCTCGGGCAACAGCTCCAGCATCATTCCTGGCGGCGGCAACGATTTGGCCAAGGTGCATGGCCAGGTGCGGCGCTCGGAGTCGGACACCAACACCAACCCGCGCAGCATAGACACGGTGCGCGCCGAGCGCGCGCGCGTGGATGCGCAGCGCATCAAGGCGCTGCAGTCCAAGATCGACGCCATGATTACGGGCAACCCCAAGCTCAACGAATACCGCTCGCAGATACGCATCGACGTGACGCCCGACGGGCTGCAGATCCAGATCGTGGACGACCAGAGCCGGCCCATGTTCGACAGCGGCAGCGCGCTGGTCAAACCTTATATGCGCGACATACTGCGCGAGATCGGTGCGGCCTTAGGGGGCGTGGAGAACCGCATCAGCCTGGCCGGCCATACCGACGCCGCGCCCTATGGCAATGGCGACCGGGGCTACAGCAACTGGGAGCTGTCGGCCGACCGGGCGAATGCCTCGCGCCGCGAGCTGGTGGCCGCCGGCATGCCCGACACCAAGCTGGGCCGCGTGGTCGGCCTGGCGGCCAGCGACCTGCTGGAGCCGGACAGCCCGCGCGCGGCGATGAACCGGCGCATCACCATCACCGTACTCACGCACGAGGCCGAGGAGCGGCTGCTGGGCAAGAAAACCACGGTATTGGCGGCGCCTGAAAGCCGTGCCGAAAAGCCTGACAATGTGGGCGAACCCCCCAAAAACCAGTAACTACTTGTTTGTAACTGATTTTTTTAACGACAATCACCTCTCCACTTGCACCGAAAGGGTCCTTTGTGTCCTCTGCCCTTCGCTTTCTGATCGTTGATGACTTTTCCACCATGCGCCGCATCGTGCGCAACCTGCTCAAGGAGAGCGGCTATACCGAAGCCGACGAGGCCGAGGACGGCGTGGCCGCGCTGAACAAGCTGCGCAACAGCCATTTCGACTTCGTGGTCTCGGACATCAACATGCCGAACATGAACGGCTTTCAGCTGCTGGCCGAGATCAAGAAGGACGACAAGCTCAAGCACCTGCCGGTGCTGATGGTCACGGCCGAGGCGCGCAAGGAGGACATCGTCGCCGCTGCCCAGGGTGGCGCGGCCGGCTACATTGTGAAACCTTTCACCAAGGCCACACTGGAAGAAAAAGTGGGCCTGATCCTCAAGAAAATGGGGTTGTGACCATGGAGGTGGCGGATCAAGGCCTGGCAACAGGCGCAGGCGCAAGCACTGGCACGGACGATGTGCATCAGAAGATCGGCTCGCTCACGCGCCAGCTGCACACCGCACTCAACGAGCTGGGCTTTGCCGACCCGCTGCGCGGCAGCATGGGCGAGCTGCCCGATGCGCAAAGCCGCCTGTCCTACATCGCCCGCCTGACCGGCGAGGCGGCCGAGAAGGTGCTGGGCCGCGTGGAACAGGCCAAGGCCCAGCACGACTACATCGCCAGCGAAACACGGCGCATGGTGACATCGCTGGTGGCCGACCCGGTGGCCGCCGTGGCCCGGGGCGAGATCTACAACTTTCTGACCGACGTGGAGCGCGTGACCCAGGAGGCCGACGGCCACCTGACCGAAATCATGATGGCCCAGGACTTTCATGACCTGACCGGCCAGGTGATTGCGCGCGTGGTCAACCTGGCCAGCACCATTGAGCAACAGCTGGTGCAGCTGCTGCTGCAGACCGCGCCCGCAGGCAGCGCCCCAGCCCCTGCCGCAGCACCGCGCAGCGAAGCCCTGCAGGGGCCGGTGGTGGATGCCGAGTCCAGAACCGACGTGGTGACGGATCAGTCGCAGGTGGACGACTTGCTGGCCAGCCTGGGGTTTTGATCGCTGGCTTGGCTGGTTCGCCAGGAGTCGCAGGCGGCCATATTTTGGCCATCTGCCGGTGTAGGCGCAGTGTGGAGGCGCTTGCGGCTAGTTTCTCCCTCTACCATCGCGGGCTATCGTATGCACACATCTTTCGATAGCGCGCAACGCATATTTGGCGCCGGTTTTAACTCCCTCGCCCCCTTGGGGGAGAGGGAGAAACCGCCCCAAGGCCACGCACATGTTGTGTGGCACGCTATACAAAAGGTGTGTGGATACCCATGTCCAGACGGGGAATGCGTCCGAGTCAGCTCGCGACTCAAGTTGGCCTATATGCCGGGGCTGGAATAGACTGTGCCCCATGAACGCCGCTTATTCCCCTCTGGTTTCGGAATTCGAGAGCGCCGAGCAGGAGGCCAGCTACACGGCCTGGCTGCAGGCCAAGGTCGCCGCCAGCCTGGCCGACCCGCGGCCCGCGATCCCGCATGATGAAGTAGAGCGCCGCATGGCTGAGCGCCTGCAACGCCTGCGCGAGCGCGCCAAGCGCGAAGCGTCCTGATGCTGCCCATTTTCTGGCTGGAGACGGCAGACGCCGATCTGGCAGCCATCACCGACTACATCGGGGCACGCAACATCAACGCCGCAGAAAGCATGTGGCACAGGCTGCGCTCCTGCGTATTACCGCTATCGGAACACCCCTACCTGTTCCCCTCCAGCGATCGCGCCCCGGGACTGCGCGAAATCGTCGCCCACCCCAACTACATCGTCATGTACCGCGTCGCGGCCGGGCGCATAGAAATCGTCAACGTCGTGCATGCGCGCCAGCAATTCCCGCGCAGCCCTCACGAATAGCGCCGCCCCGGCCCCTTTATTCGGGCTTTAGCTTCTGCCCCTGCTCCCGACAATGGCGTGACCCAGCAGTCACGCCACCATGAGCTCCAGCCAAGACAAACAACTCCCCGCAACCGAGCGCAAGCTGCAGAAGGCGCGCAGCGACGGCCAGGCCGCGCGCTCGCGGGATTTGTCGCACCTGGCCATCCTGGGCGTGGGCGCGCTGGGGCTGCTGACGCTGGCGCCCTGGTTCGTGGAATACCTGCAGCGCGCGCTGCGCCAGCAGCTGGTGTTTGACGCCGCCACGGTGCAGGCCACCGGCACCATGCTGCAGCGGCTGCAGACCATTGCCGGCGTGGGCGTGCTGGCCAGCCTGGCGTTTGCGCTGCTGACCAGCGGCGCCGTGCTGCTGGCCGCCGTGGGCGCGGGCGGGTGGATCTACAGCCTCAAGCCGATCACGCCGCAGTTCAACCGGTTGAATCCTCTGTCGGGCTTTGCCAACCTGTTTTCCAAGCAGCAGCTGACCAACGTCTCGAAGATGGTGCTGATGACGACCATCCTGAGCTTTGTCGCCTGGCGCTACATGAGCGACAGCGTGGAGAAGATGGCGCAGCTGGTGCTGCAGCCCTCGCCGCTGTCGCTGGGCCATGCGGGACAGTGGGTCGTCTCGGGCGTGGCCTTGCTGCTGCTGGTGGTGTTTGTGTTTGCCGTGATCGATGTGCCGCTGCAGGCCTTCTTCTTCAAGCAACGCCTGAAGATGAGCCATGAGGAGGTCAAGCAGGAGCACAAGGAGTCCGACGGCAACCCGCAGCTCAAGGGCAAGCAGCGCCAGCGGGCGCGCGAGATTGCCGACCGCGCCAGCATCACGGCGGTGCCCAAGGCCGACTTCGTGGTCATGAACCCCACGCACTACGCCGTGGCGCTGAAGTACGACGAGGCCAGCATGGGCGCACCCCAGGTGATCGCCAAGGGCACTGACTTGCTGGCCTTCAGAATTCGTGAGCTGGCCCAGCAGCACAGCGTGCCGGTGCTGCAGTCGCCCATGCTGGCGCGTGCCCTCTATGCCCACGCCGAGCTGGAGCAGCCCATCCCCGCCCAGCTGTACACGGCCGTGGCCCAGGTGCTGGCCTATGTCTACCGCCTGAAGGCGGCGTTGCGCGGCGAAGGCCGCATGCCGGACGCGCAGCCCGACCCCTATGTGCCGCCCGAGCTCGACCCGCACCACCAGCCCCGGCACGCCGGCGCGGCCCTGAACGCGGTGGATAAGACATGACCACGCCCTCCCCGCTCCACTCCATGCGGCAATGGGCCGGCACCCATGGCTCGGCCCTGCAGGGCCTGGCGGCGCCCATCCTGGTGGTAGCCATATTGGCACTGATGGTGCTGCCCATTCCGGCCTGGCTGTTGGACACCTTTTTCACGCTGAACATCGCCGTGGCGCTGATGGTGATGATGGTCGCGGCCTACATGCTGCGGCCGCTGGACTTTGCCGCCTTCCCGTCGGTGCTGCTGCTCACCACGCTGATGCGCCTGTCGCTGAACGTCGCCTCCACGCGCGTGGTGCTGCTGGAGGGCCATACCGGCCCGGGCGCGGCCGGCGCGGTGATCGAGGCGTTTGGGCATTTCCTGATCGGCGGCAACTATGCCGTCGGCCTGATCGTGTTTGCCATCCTGGTGGTCATCAACTTCGTCGTCGTCACCAAGGGCGCGGAGCGCATCGCCGAGGTGTCGGCGCGCTTCACGCTGGACGCCATGCCCGGCAAGCAGATGGCGGTGGACGCCGATCTGAACGCCGGCCTGATCGACGAAAAGGAGGCCAAGCGCCGGCGCGCCGAGGTGCAGGAGGAGGCCAACTTCTTCGGCTCCATGGACGGCGCGAGCAAGTTCGTACGCGGCGACGCGGTGGCCGGCATCCTGATCCTGATCATCAACATCGTCGGCGGCTTTGCCATCGGCATGCTCTCGCACGGCCTGTCGGCCGGCGACGCGGCCAACAGCTACATCCTGCTGGCCGTGGGTGACGCGCTGGTGGCGCAGATTCCGGGCCTCTTGATCTCGGTGGCGGCGGCCATGGTGGTCTCGCGCGTGGGCAAGGAAAAGGACATGGGCCAGCAGATCGTGCAGCAGCTGTTCATGTCGCCGCGCGTGCTGGGCGTGACGGCCGGCGTGCTGATCCTGCTGGGCGTGATACCGGGCATGCCGCATGCTGTGTTCCTGGTGATCGGCAGCGGCCTGGCCTGGGGTGCCTGGCTGCTGCTGCAGCGCCAGAAGCAGGCCGCCGTCGAGCCCGAGGCACCACCCGTCCCCATGGGCGATGGCGAGGCCAGCTGGGACGACCTGCAACCCGTGGATCTGCTGGGCCTGGAGCTGGGCTACCGCCTGATCACCCTGGTGGACAAGAACCGCCAGGGCGACCTGCTCACGCGCATCAAGGGCGTGCGGCGCAAGTTTGCCCAAGAGGTGGGTTTTCTGCCGCCGCCGGTGCATGTGCGCGACAACCTCGAACTGAAACCCAGCGGCTACCGCGTGCTGCTGCGTGGCGTGGTGGTGGGCGAGGGCGAGGCTTTTCCCGGCATGTTCCTGGCCATCAACCCCGGCGGCATCTCCACGCCGCTGATTGGCACGCCCACCACCGACCCGGCCTTCGGCCTGCCGGCGCACTGGATCGATGCCGGGCACAAGGAAGCGGCACAAATGGCGGGTTTTACGGTGGTTGATCCGGAAACCGTGATGGCCACCCATTTGTCACACTTGATGCAAGTACAGGCCGCCAGGCTCCTGAGTCGCACCGAGGTGCAGCAGCTCGTGGAGCATGTGGCCAAGCTGGCCCCCAAGCTCATAGAAGAAGTGGTTCCCAAGATGGTCTCGATCACGACGTTCCAGAAAGTGCTGCAGCTCTTGCTGGAAGAGTCCGTGCACATCCGCGACATCCGCACCATCATCGAAACCCTGGCCGAGCATGCCGCCAGCATCACCGACCCCGCCGAGCTGGCACGGCGCGTGCGCATTGCCCTGGCACCGGCCATCGTGCAGCAGATCTACGGACCGACGCGCGAGCTTGCCGTGATCGCCATCGAACCCGGGCTGGAGCGCCTGCTGGTGCAGGCCCTCTCCAATGCCAATGGCCAGGCGCTGGATCCGGGCGTGGCCGACCTGCTGACACACAAGGCGGCCGAGGTGGCGCTCAAGCAGGAGGAACTGGGCATGCCCGCCTGCCTGCTGGTGCCCGACGTGATTCGCAGCCCCATCGCCCGTCTGGTGCGCCGCGTGGCGCCGCGCCTGCAGGTGCTGGCGCACAGCGAGATTCCTGAAACCCACACCATCCGCATCGGCCCCATCCTCCAAGGTGCATCGTCATGAACATCAAACGCTTTACCGCCCCCACCGCCCGCGAGGCCCTGGCCAAGGCGCGCATGGCCTTCGGCGACGGCACGCTGATCCTGTCCAACCGCCCCACGGCCGAGGGCGTGGAGGTGATGGCCACGGCCGAGGAAACCCTGTCGTCCAGCCTGCAGGGCGACGCCGATGCAGAGCCCGGCAGCCGCCTGCAGCAGCGTGCCGACGACCTGGCCGCAAGCAAGCCGCAACGCCGGCTGAAAGACCAGCCCCGCCCCGCCGCCACGCCCGTCGCCGCACCGGCGCGCACCAGCGTGGCCAAGGACACCGAGCAGCTGGCCATGAGCACGCTGTCGTTCCAGGACTATGTGCGCGAGCGCATGCTGCGCCGTCGCCACGAGGCGCTGCAGGGCACGGGCAGTGCCACGCCCTTGACTGAGCGCGCCGCGCTGGAGCGCGGCCTGCCCGAGACACAGTTTGAGCGCCCGCTGAACCCCGCGCCGAACCGCGCATTTGAAGTCCACGCCGAAGCCGCGCCGCAGGCGCCAGCCGCCCAACCCGCGGCCATGCCCGTGGTGCGCCACAACCCGCTGCGCACCATGCATGCCGCCCTTGGCGCGGAGCAGCTCACGCCGCGCCGCACCGAGGCCGCCCCCACGCTGGCGGCCGGCGCCGGGCAGCAGCAGCTGATGCAGGAGCTGCAGTCCATGCGCAACCTGATCGAAGATCGCTTCAACACCCTGACCTGGCTCGGCCAGGCGCGGCAGAACCCGATACAGACCCAGCTCATGCTCAAGCTGATCCGCGCGGGCTACTCGCCGGCGCTGTCGCGCGCGGTGCTGGAGCATCTGCCCGAGCAGATCGAAGCCCCGGAGGCCGTGCGCTGGCTCATGGAGGTGCTGGAGCGCAACCTGCGCACCGACGCGCAGACACAGCCGCTGTACGAGCAGGGCGGCATCTACGCCATGGTCGGCGCCACCGGCGTGGGCAAGACCACCACCGCGGCCAAGCTGGCCGCGCATTGCGCGCGCATTCACGGCCCCGGCAGCGTGGGCCTGATCACGCTGGACACCTACCGCGTCGGCGCGCACGAGCAGCTGCGCAGCTACGGCCGCATGCTGGGCGTGGTGGCGCACCTGGCGCATGACCGCGCCGCGCTGCAGGACCTGCTGGGCCTGCTGGCGGGCAAGAAGATGGTGCTGATCGACACCACCGGCGTGGCGCCACGCGACCCGCGCAAGCGCGAACTGCTGGACGTGCTGGATCTGCCCGAGGTGCAGCGCCTGCTGGTGCTCAACGCCAGCAGCCATGGCGACACGCTGGACGACGTGCTCACGGCCTTCAAGACCAGCGGCGCGCAGCAGGCCATCCTGTCCAAGGTGGACGAGGCCGTGAAGCTCGGCCCGGCGCTGGACGCGCTGATTCGCCACCAGCTGGAGCTGCGCGGCGTGACCAACGGCCAGCGCGTGCCCGAGGACTGGGAGGCGGCCGACGCGCACAAGCTGATCGCCACCTCGATGCGCAGCAAGGTCAGCTCGGCCTTCGACCCCAAGGTCGGCGAGCTGAATTTCTTCTTCTCGCCCGCCACCGAGACGGCACACGACCAGGGACTGGCCCATGTTGCTTGACACCGCCATCCACCAGGCCATGGGCCTGAACAGCATCACGCCGCAGCGCGAGCTGCGCCTGTTGCCCGTGGTCAGCCAGCCCGATGGTGGCCCGTGGCTGGAGATGCTGTGGCAGCTGTGCTGGCACCTGCAGCGCCTGGGCTATCCCGTGGTGGTGCTGGACGCAACGGCCCAGGAAAGCCACCGCAGCCCGGGCCTTGCGCAACTGCTGGGCGCCCGCCCCTGGCCCGGTGCCGAGGCATTGAACGACGCGAGCGACGACGGCTCCCTGGCCGTGCTGCCCGCCGCACGCGGCCTGGCCTGGCTTGCCGGGCAGGCAGAGCTGGGCCAGGCCGGCGCCCTGCAGCGCCTGCAGCCACTGCTGCGCGCCTATGCCGCCGTGGTGCTGTACGCGCCACCCGAGCAGCTGGCACCGCTGCTGCACGGCAGCACCAGCGTGCCCCTGGTCATGACCGGCCCGGGCGCGCAGGGCATGGTGCGCAGCTATCGCCAGCTCAAGCATATGGCGCTGCATGCCGGCGTGCGCTGCACGGTCGCCGCCATCGTGGCGCCTGACGCCCAGGCGCAGCCGCGCCAGACCGCCGAGGCCCTGGCCACGCTGGCGCGCAGTGCCCGCCAGCACCTGGGGCAGCATATCCACACCACCAGCGTGGCTGCGGCGCGCGCCCAGGACATCCAGCGCCTGGCGCTGCAGCTGCTGGAAAATGCCGCCACCCTGGACCCCGCCACGCCCCTGCTGCAGCCGCCCGGCGCCTGCGCCACGGCCACGCACCCGGACTGGAGCCACTGAGACGATGTACACCGCCAAAGGCCAGCTCAACCGCGACGCGATGTTTCACCAGCATATGCCGCTGGTGCGTCGCATTGCCCACCACATGATCGCCAAGCTGCCACCCAACGTGGAGCTGGACGACCTGATACAGGTGGGCCTGATCGGCCTGACCGACGCGCTCACACGCTACGAGGTCACGCAGGGCGTGCAGTTCGAGACCTTCGCCAGCCAGCGCATCCGCGGCGCCATGCTCGACGAGCTGCGCGGCGGCGACTGGATGAGCCGCGGCGCGCGCAAGAGCCAGAAGGACATCGAGCAGGCCATGCACCGCGTCGAGCAGCGCCTGGGGCGCAGCCCCCTGGAATCCGAGATCGCCGCCGAGCTGGGCATGCAGCTGGACGAGTACCAGTCGCTGCTGGGCAAGGTGCGCGGCACGCAGCTGGTGTACCTGGAGGACATGGGCGGCAGCGACGAGGGCGAGGAAGGCTTCCTCGACCGCCACGCGGCCGACGAGGACGCCGACCCCATGGCCGTGCTGCGCGACCAGCGCCTGCGCGCCGCCCTGGTTGCCGCCATCAAGCTGCTGCCCGAACGCGAGCAGCACATCATGGGCATGTACTACGAGCACGACATGAACCTGAAGGAAATCGCCGCCGTCCTGGGCGTCACCGAGTCGCGCGTCTGCCAGCTGCACAGCCAGGCCATCGCCCGCCTGCGCACCAAGATGCGCGGGCACTGAAAGCCTCATTGGGGTCAGATTCCAATTAATTGGTTAAATATGGATCTGACCCCAATTAATGCGCAATTAATGCGATCAAGCGTTGTGTAGCGTCTCGCCCTCGCGTCGCGCGGCGCCGGTGGCGATGAGTTCCTGCACCAGCTCCTCTGTCCACTGGCCGGCCATGCGATCGGCAAAGTAGCGCTGGTGCAGCCGCGCGTAATAGGGCGTGGCGGCCAGCCAGGCGTGGACCTGGGTCAGCGGGGCCTGCTGCCATTCGAGCAGCTTGTATTTCAGCAGTACCTTGGCGGCGTAGCGGGCATGTCTCACGGGGTCGGCCTCGAAGCCCGCCAGGCGCCGGCGCGCGCGCGCGATGGCCTCGGGCACGTCGGCAAACACGCCGCCATGGCCGGGGATGACGGTCAGCGGCTGCAGGCGCGCTATCAGATCCAGCGTGGCACCCACCTCGGCAAAGGCGTCTTCACCGTCGAGCTCGGGGAACACCACGCCAAAGCCGTTTTCCCATAGCGCGTCGCCCGAGATCAGCAGGCGTGCGCGCGGCTCGAACAGCAGCACGGCGTGGTTGTCGTGGCCCGGCGCGGCGTGCACCTGCCAGGCGCGATCTCCGAGCTGCACCTCGCTGCCGGGCATCAGGCGCGCCTCGGCGCGAAAGCGCGGGCAGTCCTGGCCCGTGGGTGCGTAGCTCAGCGCCACCGGGTCCCAGTCCTGCACCTGATCCCACTGGCCCGGTGGGATCCAGGTCTGCACGGCCGGCCAGCGCGCCTGCAGCGCGGCGTTGCCACCGCAATGGTCGCTGTGCAGATGGGTGTTGAGCAGCAGATCCAGCGGCCGCCCGCCCAGGCTGGACTGCACCAGCGCCACGGTCTGCGCGGCGTTGCTGCAATAGCCGCTATCGACCAGGGCCGTGGCGTCGCGCCCCAGGAACAGCAGGTTGTTGGCCGACAGCCAGCTGCGCTCCATAACAATGATTTCTGGTGGTAGGGCAATATGGGTAAGCGGCATCAGCTATTAAATAGATAGTAAAATTTCAGGCGTGGGCGCGCAGTTCGCGCCGCAGTATCTTGCCCACATTGGTCTTGGGCAGCTCGTCGCGGAACTCTATGTACCGGGGGCGCTTGTAGCCGGTCAGCTGGTCGTGGCAATGGCGCGCCACCTCGTCCTCGGTCAGGGCCGGGTCGCTGCGCACGACGAAGATCTTGATGGCCTCGCCCTGGGCCTCGTCGGGCACGCCCACGGCCGCGCATTCGAGCACGCCGGGGCACAGCGCCACCACCTGCTCGAGCTCGTTGGGATAGACGTTGAAGCCGCTGACCAGGATCATGTCCTTCTTGCGGTCCACGATGCGCGTGTAGCCGCCCTCGTCCATGATGCCGATGTCGCCCGTGCGCATGAAGCCGTCGGCCGTGAAGGTGCGCGCGTTTTCCTCGGGCTGATTCCAGTAGCCGGGCATGACGTTGGGGCCGCGGATGCAGATCTCCCCGGCCTGGCCGGTCGCCAGGCTGGCGCCGGCGTCGTCCTTGATGGCGATGTCTATGCCCGGCAGCGGCAGGCCGATGCTGCCGCTGAAGCTGCTGGCGTTGACCGGGTTGTTGGTGCCTATGGCGCAGGTCTCGCTCATGCCCCAGCCCTCGATCATGGTGCTGCCGGTGAGCCTGTGCCATTGCTGCGCCGTGGACTCGCTGGCGGCCATGCCGCCGGCCTGGGAGACGCAGAGCTGCGAAAAATCGAGCTGCCGGAACCTGTCGTTCTGCAGCAGTGCGTTGAACAGCGTGTTCACCGCCGGCAGCAGGTGGAAGGGGCGCTTCTTCAGCACCTCGACAAACTTCGGTATGTCGCGCGGGTTGGGAATCAGCGTCAGGCGCGAGCCCTGGCGCAGCGCCAGCAGGCACAGCGTGAGGGCGAAGATGTGGTACAGCGGCAGCGCGGCGATGCTGTTGATGCGACCGGCGTCACCCACCCGGGCCAGCGCCGGGCTGAACCAGCTTTCTGCCTGCAGCGTGGCGGCGATGATGTTGCGCTGCGTCAGCACCGCGCCCTTGGACAGCCCGGTGGTGCCGCCCGTGTACTGCAGAAAGGCCGGCGTATCGGGCGTGACCTGCGCCGGCCGCAGCCTGCGGCGCGCGCCCAGGGCCAGGGCGCGCTTGAAACTCAGCACCTGGCGCCCGCCGGCCAGCGGTAGCTCATAGGCGGGCACCATCTTCGCCAGGTGGCGCACGGCAAAGCTGATCCAGCGCCCGTACCAGGGACCGAGCAGGTCGCCCATCGATGCGATCACCACATGCTGCACGGCGCTGTGCTCTACCACCTCGGCCAGCGTGTGTGCGAAATTCTCCAGGATCACGATGGCGCTGGCGCCCGAGTCCTGCAGCTGGTGCTGCAGCTCGCGCGCGGTGTACAGCGGGTTCACGTTCACGCAGGTGTAGCCGGCGCGCAGCACGGCCGCCATGGTCACGGCGAACTGCGGCACATTGGGTAGCATGATGGCCACGCGCGCGCCCGGCGCCAGGCCCTGGCCCTGCAGCCAGGCGCCCAGCTGGCCGGACAGGCGGTCGAGCGCGCCATAGCTCAGCCAGCGATCCATGCACACCGAAAACGGCCTGTCGGCGTGGCGCGCAAAGGACTCGTCGAGCATCTGCGCCACCGACTGGTATTGGTCGGCATCAACATCGTGGGGCACGCCCGGGGGGTAATTCTTGAGCCAGATTCTGTCCATGAGGAGCCTTGTGAAGATCGCACGCATTGTCAAAGTGGGCGCCGCGCCGCCCTACCGGGCTTGTCCTATGTTTGGTCACTCCGGAGACAGCCGGTGACGAACGCGCGCTGGCAGCGCTGGCTGGTGGCCTGGCACGGGGTGCTGGTGCTGGTCTGGCTGCAGGGCTTCTGGCAGCGCTCGGTGCCGCTGGCGCTGGCCGGGCTGGTGGCCGTGCCGCTGCTGTCGCGGTTGACCATGCTGCCGCAATTCCTGCTCATGGCCTGGGTCTGCCGGCACGATGCGGCGCCACGCCTGGGCGCCGCACGGCTGCTGCGCGCCTGGTGGGCCGAGTCGCGCTGGGCCGCCCTGGTGTTTGGCTGGTGGCAGCCGTTTCGCATGCATGCCGTGCCCGACTGGCTGCCGCCGCGTGCGGCCGATAGGCCTGCGCCGCGCGGCGTGGTGCTGGTGCATGGCTTTCTGTGCAACCGGGCCTTCTGGACGCCCTGGTTCGCACCGCTGCGCGCGCGCGGCCATGCCTTTGTCGCCGTGACGCTGGAGCCGGCCTTCGGCTCCATCGACGATTACGCGCCAGCCATAGAAGCCGCCGTACGCCGCGTCACCGAGGCCACCGGTCAGGCCCCGCTCATCGTCGGCCACAGCATGGGTGGCCTGGCGATACGCGCCTGGCTGCGCGCCACGCCCGATGGCGATGCGCGCGTGCACCGCGTGGTCACGATTGGTTCGCCACACCACGGCACCTGGCCTGCCGCCCATGCGCGCAGCATCCCCGGCCAGCAGATGCGCCTGCACGGCCCCTGGGTGCAGCAGCTTGCGGCGCACGAGCCGCCCGCGCGCAGGGCGCTGTTCCGGTGCTGGTACAGCAACGGCGACAACGCCGTCTATCCCCCGGCTGCCGCCACGCTGGCGGGCGCGGACAACCGCTTCGTCGCCAGCCTGGCGCATGTGGAGCTGGCCTTTGACCCACGCGTGCTGGCCGATTGCCTGGAGCTGATTAAATTGGGGTCAGATTCTAATTAACCGGCAATCAAAGCAAGCACCCCAGGCGTCAACCCACGTTGCCTGACAGCAACATCACACCGCCGACGAACCAGCCATCACCCGGTGAATGCGACTTATTCGCGTCGATTATTGCAAATGCGATTGATTTGCAATAATAATCCGGCCCGAAATTCCGCTACTGTTGAGACGCACATGCCACCCTTTTCCGCCCTGAAGAAACCCAAAAGCCTGCGCATGGCCGCCGCGCTGCTGCCGCTGTCGGCCATGGCCCAGCAGGCACCGGCGCCCGCGCCGGTGCACACCCTGCCCGCCGTGACGGTGCAGGAGCAGGCCATAGACCCCAACCCCAACGCCGAGGTGGGCGCGCCCTACAAGGCCAAGACCTCGGCCGACACGCGCCACACGCGCCCGCTGGCCGAGACGCCGCAGACCATCCAGGTGGTGACGGGCGAGGCCATCCGCGACTCCGGCCAGACCGACCTGAAGAGCATTCTGGCCACCCAGCCCGGCATCACCCTGGGCACGGGCGAGAACGGCAACGCCTTTGGCGACCGCTACATCATCCGCGGCCAGGAGGCGCGCTCGGACGTGTTCGTGGACGGCCTGCGCGACCCCGGCATGACCACGCGCGAGAGCTTTGCCATCGAGCAGGTCGAAATCTCCAAGGGCCCCAACTCCAGCTTTGCCGGGCGCGGCTCGGCCGGTGGCGCGGTGAACGCCGTGACCAAGCAGGCCACGCTGGACTATGACTTCACGCGCATTTCGGCCGGCGTGGGCACCGACAAGCACCACCGCCTGACGATGGACGCCAACAAGGGTTTCAGCGACAGCTTCGCCCTGCGCGCCAATGTGCTGACCGCGGGCGAGGACGTGCCCGACCGCTCGCCGTCGCGCCGCCGCCGCGACGGCCTGGCGCTGTCCGGCCTGTGGGAGCTGAACAGCGACCTGTCGGTCACGCTGGATTACTACGGCCTGCGCGCCAAGGACAAGCGCCCGGATCTGGGTGGCTTCCTGATGGGCACCACGCCCAACCGCCGCCCGGCCAGCGGCGTGCCGGTCTATGCGCAAAGCAACGACTTCGTGAACTCCGACGTGGACACGGTCACCGCGCGCATCGCCTACCGCTTCGCCCCCAACCTCAAGCTGACCAGCCTGACACGCTACGGCCAGTCGGACAACGGCTACGCCACCACCGGCGCCTCGTTCAACGCCAACGCCCAACGCCCGGCCCTGGACGGCGGCCACACCGGCTGGCAGGAGGTGAAGTACTTTGCCCACCAGGACAATCTGCGCTGGGACAAGGAGATCGCCGGCCTCAAGCATGAATTCATCTTCGGCTTCGAGTACACCGACCACAAGGTGGTGTCCGGCAACTACGGCGTCACCACCAGCGGCACGCCCAACTGCCGCACCGCCGCAGGCGCCGGCCCCAACAATGGCTTCTGCCTGACCGACGCCAGCGGCAACGTCCTGCCCAACCTGGGCAACCTGGCCGGCCGCAGCTACGACCGCCTCGGCTGGACGCGCGACTGGCGCGTCAAGACCTTTGCCCTGTCGGCCATGGACACGGTGGACCTGACGGACAGGTGGACGCTATTTGGCGGCCTGCGCGCCGACCACTACGACCTGACGCTGGACACGCGCAACAACCAGACCGGCGCCATCACGGGCAACTACGGCTTCAACGACACCCTGGTCAACGGCCACCTGGGCGTGAGCTACAAGATCAACCCCATGGGCATGGTCTACGCCAGCTACGGCACGGCGCAGGACATCAACGGCGGCGAGCCCGACACCGGCACCAGCGCCGGCTACGGCGGCCTGGTGATCTTCAACGGCAGCGCCGCCGGCGCCAAGCCCGAGACCTCGCAGAACATCGAGCTGGGCACCAAGTGGAACCTGCTGGACGACAAGCTGCTGGCCACCGCCGCCATGTTCCAGACCACCAAGGATGACGTGATGGAGGGGGCGGACTACAACACCGCCGGCACCTTCAACACCGGCAAGAACCGCGTGCGCGGCATCGAGTTCGGTCTGGCCGGCAACCTGACGCGCGACCTGCAGGTGCAGGCCGGCGCGGCCTTCATGAAGTCCAAGGTGCTGAAGTCGGCCACCGCCAGCAACGTCGGCCGGCCGCTGGCCAACTTTGCCGACCGCAGCTTCGCCGTGCAGGGCAAGTACCAGTTCACGCGCAACTTCGCGCTGGGCGCGGTGGCGCGCTACGAGAGCAACCGCTGCGGCGGCCAGCCCGATACCGGCGCCGGCTTCAACGCCCAGGGCCATTGCTCGCAGCCCGTGCCGTCGTTCAGCGTCTATGACCTGTTCGCCACCTACCGCATCAACAAGCATGCCGACCTGCGCCTGAACGTGCTGAACGTGACCGACAAGGACTACTACACCGCCGTGTACCGCTCGGGCGCCTTCCTGTACAAGGGTGACGCCCGCGCCGTGCGCCTGACGCTCAACCTGGATCTCTAAGATCGAATCGACCTGACTAGGCACATGTCTCAGACGGAGCCGCGAGCCCTCACCCCCACCCTCTCCCAGAGGGAGAGGGAGTAATGCCGGCGCAACCGGTCGCCCTCGCCCCTTTGGGGAGAGGGAGGGGTGAGGGGCATCTGCGACATGTCCATAGTCAGGCGAATCGGCTTCCAGCGGTTGCTGGATAACCGCTGAAAGCTATATTTTTGATAGTTAAGCGTGATGCGTTGGGCGTTTTGCGCAATACCGCTCAACGCAAGACGCTGAACGCCCAACCTGAATGAACAGCATTCCCCCCGGCGTCTGGAACGCCATCGACTACGAGCGGCTGGCCGTCCAATCCATGGACGCCGGCCGCTACGCCTATGTGGCCGGCGGTTGCGGTTGGGACCGGGCGGTGGCAGCCAACCGCGCCGCCTTTGCCCGCTGGGCCGTACTGCCGCGCCTGCTGCGCGACATGCGCTCCGGCCACAGCCGCATCACGCTGGGCGGCCTGGATCTGCCCCACCCGTTGCTGCTGGCCCCGGTGGCGCACCAGCGCCTGGCGCATGCCGACGCCGAAATCGCCACGGCGCGCGCCGCCGCCGCCACCGGCAGCTGCCTGGTGGCCAGCACGCTCTCGTCCTGCACGCTCGAAGAAATTGCCGCCGCCAGCGGGCCGGCGCGCTGGTTCCAGCTGTACCTGCAGCCCGAGCGCGCGCACACGCTGGATCTGCTCGCGCGCGCCCAGGCCGCGGGCTACGCGGCCATCGTCGTCACGCTGGACGCCAGCATCCAGCTGGCCAGCCGCGCCGCGCTGGCGGCCGGCTTTGTGCTGCCCGCTGACTGCGTGGCGGCCAATCTGCGCGGCTATCCGCCAAGCGCCCCGGTGGCGCTGCAGGATGGCAGCAGCCGCATCTTCCAGGGCGCCATGCGCCACGCCCCCACCTGGGACGATCTGCATTGGCTGCTGCAGGCCAGCCCGCTGCCGGTGTGGGTCAAGGGCGTGCTGCACCCCGACGACGCACGCCAGCTGCAGGCAGCGGGCTGCGCCGGCCTGATCGTCTCCAACCACGGCGGGCGCAGCCTGGACGACGCACCGGCCTCTCTCACACAGCTGCCCGCCATCCGCGCCGCCGTGGGCGCGGACTACCCGCTGCTGCTCGACGGCGGCGTGAGAAGCGGCCAGGACGCCTTCAAGGCCCTGGCCCTGGGCGCCAACGCCGTGCTCGTCGGCCGCCTGCAGATCTACGCCCTGGCCGTGGCCGGCGCCCTGGGCGTGGCGCATATGCTGCAGCTGCTCGTCGAGGAGCTGCAGGCCGCCATGGCCCAGGCCGGCTGCGCCACCCTTGCCGATACCACCCCCAACTGCCTGACACCCTCATGCTGATCTCCATCGACCAAGTCCTCACCAAGGAAGAAGTGCGCCAGTTTCGCGCCGAGCTGGACGCCGCCCACTGGGACGACGGCGCCGCCACCGCCGGCACGCTGTCCAAGGCCGTCAAGCACAACCAGCAGATCGACGACCGCAGCGAACTCTGCCAGCGCCTGGGCCAGCAGATACTGCGCCGCCTGGGCGCCACGCCGCTGTTCATCAGCGCCGCGCTGCCGCGCACCATCTACCCGCCCAAGTTCAACCGCTATGCAGGCGGCGGCACCTACGGCGCGCATGTCGACAGCGCGCTGATGTATCTGCCCGGGAGCAACCAGCAGATGCGCACCGACCTCTCATGCACGCTGTTCCTGGCCGAGCCCGAGGAATACGAGGGCGGCGAGCTGGAGGTGGAAGGCCCGTTTGGCGTGCAAAGCGTGAAGCTGGCCGCCGGCGACATGGTGCTCTACCCATCGACCAGCCTGCACCGCGTGACGCCGGTCACCCGCGGCGCGCGCGTGGCCTCGTTCTTCTGGATCGAGAGCCTGGTGGCCGACGAGGGCGAACGCACCCTGCTGTTCGACCTGGATCAGTCGATCCAGCAGATGACGCCGCTGGTCGCGCCCGATGACATGCGGCTGATCCAGCTCACCGGCGTGTACCACAACCTGCTGCGCCGCTGGGCCAGGCCCTGACCCCACAAGGAAATCCCATGAAAACCATCATCCACACCATCGCCGCCCTGGCGCTGACCGCCAGCGCCAGCGCCGCCTTTGCCCACGGCAAGGTCGAATGCCCGCCCCACCCCAAGTCCGAATGGCGCCCGCACACCGAGCTGGAGCAAAAGCTGGTCAAGGAGGGCTGGAAGATCCGCCGCATGGAGAAGACCGACAGCTGCTACGAGGTCTACGCCAAGACCCCGGACGGCAAGCGCGTGGAGGCCTTCTTCGACCCCAAGACGCTTGAGCGCGTCGAGGAGTGATGCGCGTCTGGGACGCCCCGGTGCGCCTGCTGCACTGGGGCCAGGTGGCGGCCGTGGCCCTGGCCTGGTGGTGCAGCGACGACACCGGCCCGCTGCATGAATACATAGGCTATGGCGCCATCGCCCTGCTGGCCGCGCGCCTGGCCTGGGGTTTTGCCGGCAGCCACTACGCGCGCTTTGCCCAGTTCGTGCGCAGTCCGCGCGTCACGCTGGCCTACGCCCGCACCGCCGTCGCCGGCCGCGCGCCGCGCTACATAGGCCACAACCCGCTGGGCGGCTGGATGGTGCTGGCGCTGCTGGCCAACCTGGGCGCGCTGGGCTTCACCGGCTGGCTCTACACCACCGACATGTTCTGGGGCTACGGCTGGCTGGCCGACCTGCACCAGGCGCTGGCCTGGGCCTTGCTGGCGCTCGTCGCCCTGCACATCGCCGGCATGCTGTGGACCAGCCGCGCGCACCGCGAAAACCTGGTGCGCGCCATGTTCACCGGCCGCAAGGCCGCAGCGCGCGGCGACGATGTGGCTTGAAACCAGGCGCAGCGCCCACCCACAAAGCGCCAAAAGCTATAAATTAAATAGTAATCAAGGCAAATCCTTGTTCGGCTCCGGTTCGCCCGATCCGCGTGGGCCGACCTGCCCCAGGCGGCTCTTGAGCGACTGCGGCGCGCCGGTCAGGATGGCGGCGTAGTTCACGGTGTTGGCCAGCACCTTCTTGACATAGTCGCGCGTCTCGTTGAAGGGCACGTTCTCGGCCCAGATGGCGGCGTCCAGCACCGGGCCGTTGCGCCAGTTGCGCGGGCGGCCCGGGCCGGCGTTGTAGGCGGCGGCGGCAAGCGGCATGGAGCCGTCAAAGTCGTCCAGCGCCAGCTTCAGATACGCCGTGCCGATGGTGATGTTGGTGTCGCGGTCGTTGATCTGGCTGGGCGTAAAGCCCGTCAGGCCGATCTTCTTGGCCGTCCAGCGCGCCGTGGCCGGCATCACCTGCATCAGGCCCGAGGCCCCCACGCCGGAGCGCGCGTCCATGATGAAGCGGCTTTCCTGCCGGATCAGGCCATAGACATAGGCCGGGTCCAGGCCGACGCCCTGCGCCCGCTCGACTACGGCACTGCGAAACGGCATCGGAAAGCGCTGGCCGGCGTCGATCACGGTCTTGGTGCGTTCGCTGGTGTTGATGCAGCGGTCCCACACCTGCTGCTGGCAGGCCAGGTCGGCCGCGGCCAGCAGCTCGCGCTCGGCCATGCCGCCGGCCTGGTGCAGGTTGGTGCTGTAGTTCCATTCGCGCACGCCCTCGGCGCGCAGGCCCATGGCGATGGCGTACAGGGCACGCTGCAGGCCAGGATTGGCGCGCGCGGCGGCCTTCTCCGCATCGGTGAGCGGCGCGGGCGCGGGCGGCGGCGTGACGCGCTCGCCCAGCTCCTCCAGCGCCAGCTGCTCGTAAAAACCCGTGCTGGCGGCGATGCGCTCATACAGCTGACGCGCCTGGGCGCGCTCTTCGTCGCCGGCACGGCCCGCCGTGAGCGAGCGCGCCTTCCAGTAGGTCCAGGTGCTGTCCTGGCGCGCTGTGGGGCTCATGGCGTCGATGGCGCGGCCCACCTGCTTCCACTGGCCGGCGCGCAGCGCGGCGCGCACCTTCCAGGCCAGCAGGTCATCGTTCAGATCCGCGTCACGGCTGACGTTGCCAAAGTAGCCGGCGGCATCGGGCGAGAGCGCCAGCGCCGCCTGCTTGCCAATCACACCCCAGAGCCAGTTGCGCTCCTCGGCCGACAGGTGCACGCCCCATTTGTTCTCCAGCAGGCCGGCTGCGACACCGGCGTCGCTCACGGCCATGCGTATCAGGGCCAGCACCACCAGCTCCTGGCGCTCACGGCCGCGTGCCGTGGCGTGGCCCTTGAGGTATTTGGCGGGCGCGTCCAGCGCCTCGCGCAGCGGCGCCAGGGCCTCGGGGGCGACGACCTCCACCGCCTTGCGCGCCACGCGCAGGCGGTTGGCCTCGGCGGCCAGGCGCGCCTTGCGCCATATATCCAGCGGCTTGACCTGCCTGGCGGCCAGCATCTCGGCGGCGGCGTTGGCGCAGCCGTCGTCCATGTCGCGCAGGGCGTACCAGTTGCGCAGCACCTCGGCGCCGGCGTCCTGCGCGGCCTGGCCCCTGATCTGGTCTATGGCCAGGGCGTAGCAGCGCACCTCGCGGTCGTCGCCCATGCGGTAGTGGGGGTGCAGCTCGGCAAACTGCTCCCAGTCACGGCGCTGACCCAGCAGCAGCAGCCAGTCGTTGCGCAGCCGGTCTTCCTGGTAGCTGCCGGCCCAGCGCTGCAGAAAGGCATTCACCTCGGCGGGCTGGGCCATGTCCAGACGTGCGCGCAGCTCCCAGTAGGCGGCCCAGGGCTCCAGCACATGGCCGCGCGCGCCAGGAAGCAGCGTGGTCAGCCTTTGCCTGTCGCCCTTGCGAAAGGCCTGCTGCATCTCCAGCAAGGTGTCGTCGCCACGGTTTTGCGCCGCCGCCCAGGGGGCGGAGGCGGCGAGCACCGCCGTGGTCAGAAGGGGTGTCAGAATCTTGAGCCATTGCATGGGGGGAATTATCGGATGGACAAAGCAGCCCTACGCCGCGATTTGATTGCACAACGCCTGAGCCTGCCCGACCGGCTGCTGCGCGCCGACCAGCTGCAAAGCGTCATGCGCATCTGGCTGGTGGACCGGCCAGACACCGTCATCGGCGCCTACTGGCCCATCAAGGGCGAGTTCGACCCGTTACCGGCCCTGCACCGCTGGAAGGAGGACGGCGAGCTGCTGGACCAGCCCCAGCTGCGCCGCATCGGCCTGCCGGTGGTGAACAAGGCGCACAAGACCCTCACCTTCCACGCCTGGTACCCGGGCTGCCCGATGGAGGAGGACGCCTACGGCATCCCCAAGCCCAAGGACACCGAGCCCATCCACCCCACGCTGCTGTTCGTGCCCTGCGTGGGCTACGGGCCGGGCGGCTACCGCCTGGGCTATGGCGGCGGCTTCTACGACCGTACCCTGGCCACGCTGCAGCCGCGCCCCACCACCGTGGGCCTGGGATACACCCACGGCTACCTGGACGAATTCGAGCCCGAGGCGCACGACCTGCCGCTGGACGCCATACTGAATGACAACGGCGTGGTCTGGCCGGTGTGAAAGAAAAGTGGCTGTAACGCAATACAGCAAAGCGCCGACAGCTCTTGTTTTTGAAGCGTCAACACAAAGGGATGCCCCATGCTCCAGCTCTACATAGGCAACAAGAACTATTCCTCCTGGTCCATGCGGCCCTGGGTACTGCTGCGCCAGGCCGGCATTGCCTTCGAGGAGGTGTCGGTGCGCTTTGACAGCTTTGATGCCGGCTCGCAGTTCAAGCGTCAGCTGCAGGCCGTCAGCCCCGCGGGCAAGGTGCCGGTGCTGGTGGATGGCGACACCGCCATCTGGGACAGCCTGGCGATTGCCGAATACCTGGCCGAGACCTACCCCGACAAGCAGCTGTGGCCCCAGGACAAGGCCGCACGCGCCCGCGCGCGCAGCGTGACGGCCGAGATGCACAGCGGCTTCGCCGCGCTGCGTAGCCATTGCGGCATGAACATCGAGGCGCGGCTGCCCGAGGTCGGCGCCATCCTCTGGCGCGACCAGGCCGGCGTGCGCGCCGACGTGCAGCGCCTGGTGGACATGTGGGGCGAGCTGCTGGCGCAGCATGGCGGGCCCATGCTGTTCGGCCAGTTCACGATTGCCGATGCCTTCTACGCGCCGGTGTGCATGCGCCTGGCGACCTACGCCCTGCCCGTGCCGCAGCCCATCGCCGACTATGTGCGGCGCGTGCAGCAGCTGCCGGGCGTCAAGGCCTGGATCGACGGCGCGCTGGCCGAGCGGGACTTCCTGGACTTCGAGGAGCCCTACCGTATCCGCCGCGCCTGACGGCCCATCGTCCATGAAACTGCACATCCTGTCCGACCTGCACCTGGGCGTGCAGGGCATGGAGCACCCGCAGACCGATGCCGACATCGTCGTGCTGGCCGGCGACATTGCCCGCCCCGCGCAGGCCGTCGCCTGGGCCCAGGGTTTTGGCAAGCCGGTGCTGTATGTACCGGGCAACCACGAGTTCTACGGCGCCAGCCACGCCCAGGTGCTGGCCGAACTGCAGCGGCTGAGCCAGGGCACGCGGGTGCAACTGCTGGACAACCGCAGCGTCACGCTGGCCGGCGTGCGCTTTGTGGGCTCCACGCTGTGGAGCGACTTTCGCATCTTTGCCAGCGAAGAACAGCGCCAGCAGGCCATGGAGCAGGCGCAGCGCTTCATGTACGACTTCAGCCGCATCCGCATGGGCCCCGAGCCCGGCGACGCGCTGTTCACCCCGCAGGACGCCGCCGCCCTGTACGACGCCAACCTGCTGTGGCTGCGCGCTGCGCTGGCCGAGCCGTTTGACGGCCCCACGGTGGTCATCACGCACCATGCGCCCACGCTCAACAGCATCCATCCGCGCTTTGCCGGCTCGCCGCTGAACGGCATCTTCGTCTCGGACGCGCAGGACCTGGTGGCGGCCAGCGGCGCGCGGCTGTGGATACACGGGCATACGCACGACAGCTTTGACTACCAGGTACAGGGCACGCGCGTGCTGTGCAACCCGCGCGGCTACGCCAAGGAGGGCAAGGTGGAGAACGCGCTGTTCGACGCGCGGCTGGTGGTGGAAGTGACCGCCTGATAGCCAGGGTGTCAGCGCGGTGATGCATGCAAGCCGTTTGCAACACGCACGCACAAGGAATACGTTGGGTACACCTTTCGCAACGACAAGGAGTACGCCATGGCAGAAATTCTTGGACCGCAGCGCCTGGGCCCTTTGACACCGCTGGTGGGTGAATGGGAAGGCAACGTCGGCGTGGATCTGTCCTACCACAACGAAGACGATCTGACGGGCGAGACCGGCTACTTTGAAAAGGCCTGGTTTCGCCCCATCCCCAAGCAGGAGAACGGCAAGCAGTCGCTGGAAGGCCTGACCTACCAGATGACCGCCTGGCGCCATGGCGAGGAGGCGATGAACCCCTTCCACGACGAGGTCGGCTACCTGCTGTGGGAAAAGGCCACCGGCGAGATCATGCGCGCCGTGGTCTTCGGCCGCGGCATCGCGGCACTGGCCGGGGGCACGCGAATGCACGCGACAAGGTCTTCACCTTGCGCGCCACGCCGGGGTCACCGTCCTATGGGCTGGTGCAGAACAAATACCTGCTGCAGCGCGCCGAGATCAAGGACTTTGTCACCACCTTCAAGGTGCACGGCGACGGCACCTTCAGCTACGAATCCGACCTGCTGCTCCAGCTCGCCGCGACGGGCGGCGAGATGCACCACACGGATCGCAACACGCTGCACCGGGTCAAGTGAGCCAGCCGCGCCACACGCGGCCATGCGTCGCGGGACCATGAGGTGACGCACCCAACGCAAGGCGCGCCACCAACGACAGCCGTCGTCACCCCTGGCGGAACTGCCTGCGCAAGTACGCCTTGTGGCGCGCGATATGCGCCAGTTGCTGCGGGGCGATGGAGCCGGCCAGGTCTTCTTCCTCGGTGTTCAACACCGCGTTGGCGTACGCCATGGCCCGGGCCACCACCGCCGCCTCGTCCAGGCCTTGCGCGGCCGCCAGGTCCAGCGCCACGCGGCGCATGGCGCGCTGCGCCAGGAGCCACTGGGCGCCATAGGCATCCCAGGCGGCGGCTGATTCCAGCGCCTTGTCGTGCTCGGCCAGGATTTCATTGAGCGGCTTGGCCAGCACCTCTTGCAGGCCGTTCACCTGCGCCTTCAAGGCTTCGAACTGAGCCTCGCGCTGCAGGGCCTCTGCGGCGGCGTCAGCCGCAGCATCGGGCGCCGTAGGCACTGGCACGCTGCCGTCGGGATTGAGCTGTGTGATGGTGAGTGAAGATGCAATGGACATGGATGGGGTTCTTGGCAATTCTCGCAATGTGCTCGTCATTCGCGCCGGCTGTTGCTTCCGATAAGCCGCACCCGTGGTGGAATTTTGCGCCCCTCGGCATCGTGCCTCACGATGCCAAAAACACGGGATTCATGAATCACCTGCGGCCAACTGGCATAGCCATAGTTCTCCGGCTTTTCATGTGGATGCAAGGCATGCAATTTCTCCAGCACGGCACTGAGCAGCAGGGTTCCGTCACTGGCCGGTGCAGTGCCTGCTACTGCATCGCGCAGGGCGCCGAGCAACATGGTCGATTCCAAAGGAATCTTGTCGCCGAACAACGCCGCCCGCCCCTGGGGGCTAGCGAAAAATGCAGTCATCTGCTCTCCCGCTGCGACCATGTCTTTGCCAATCCCCTGGATTTCAAGGCGAAAGCGCTCCGCCTTTTCATAGCCCGCTTGTAAATCCTCCAGCGCCAGCGCGCAGCCTTCCAGGCTCCACAGATCAAACTGATCGACCAGGTGATGCACCCATTCATTGCGCAGGGCCACCATTTCGCGCATTGAAGCCTGCAGCGCTTCGAATGCTTCAGAAGAAATCGATTGCCGAAAACTGAACTTCATCGACATGCGGTCATCAGGCAAGTCGCGCTCTCTCTTTGTGTCAGAAGGCGCCTCGGTATTGGTGACAACATCGCCAAAAAAGGCCGTCACTGCGCCCCCCAGCGTCATGGAGGCCAAGCGTTCGTTATCAAACGTGCGGCTTACTTCAAACGCAGCGGCGCCCTCGCCCGCCCGTCCCGAATGGACTGCCGTAAAGTCCGCGTCATGCAACAACGCCTTCAACAGCCGTTCCGACTGCTGCAATGAAAGCATGCAACGCCCCAGCCAACGCTGCACTTGGCGCTGCGGCTCCGCGTATGCGGGCTCAGGTTGATCGATAGGTTCCATGCATTTGATGGCCGGAAATCCGGCGCCTCTAAACTCGCTCGATGCAAATCTATATGGTAGGCGGAGCCGTCCGCGACAGGCTTCTGGGCCGCCCCGTCAATGACCACGACTGGGTCGTCGTCGGCGCCACGCCCGAGGACATGGCGGCGCGCGGCTTTGTGCCCGTGGGGCGCGATTTTCCGGTGTTTCTGCACCCAAAGACGCACGAGGAATACGCGCTGGCGCGCACCGAGCGCAAGAGCGGGCGCGGCTACCGCGGCTTTGTCGTGCAGACCTCGCCCGACGTGACGCTGGAGGAAGACCTGGCGCGGCGCGACCTCACTATCAATGCAATAGCTGTTGGCGCAGACAGTACGGGCGCTGAGGCCATTTTTGACCCTTATAACGGCAGGCAAGACATCGAACGGCGCCTGCTGCGCCATGTGACCGATGCCTTCCGCGAAGACCCGGTGCGCATCCTGCGCGTGGCGCGCTTTGCGGCGCGCTTCACCGATTTCTCGGTGGCGCCCGAGACCATGCAACTGATGCGCGAGATGGTGCAGCACGGCGAGGCCGACCACCTGGTGGCCGAGCGTGTGTGGCAAGAACTGTCGCGCGGGCTAATGGAGCCGCAGCCGTCGCGCATGTTCGCGGTGCTGCGCGAATGTGGCGCGCTGGCCGTGGTGCTGCCCGAGTTCGACCGCCTGTGGGGCGTGCCCCAGCGCCCCGAATACCACCCCGAGGTGGACACCGGCGTGCACGTCATGATGGTGCTGGACATGGCCGCGCGCCTTTCGGCACCGCTGGCCGTGCGCTTTGCCTGCCTGGTGCATGACCTGGGCAAAGGCACGACGCCGCAGGACATGTTGCCGCGCCACATCGGCCACGAGCAGAGGAGCAGCCGGCTGCTACAGGCCGTGGCCGAGCGCCTGCGCGTGCCCGTGGACTGCCGCGAACTGGCCGACGTGGTGGCGCGCGAGCACGGCAACATCCACCGCAGCGGCGAACTGGGCGCGGCCACGCTGGTGCGATTGCTGGAGCGCTGCGACGCGATCCGCAAGCCGGCGCGGCTGGACGAGATTTTGCTGGCCTGCGAGTGCGATGCGCGCGGGCGCCTGGGCTATGAAGACGCGCCCTACCCGCAGCGCGCGCGCATCAACGCGGCGCTGGTGGCTGTGCAGTCGGTGGTCACCAGCAGCATTGCCGCGCAGGCCGCCGCGCAGGGCCTGCAAGGCGCCAAGGTGGGCGAGCGCATCCACGCCGCACGCGTGCGCGCCGTGGCCGATTGGCTGGGCACGACCTCAACCCACTGAGCGCACCCAGCGCGCAATGTCGGCCGCGCCCAGGGCGCCCGAGACGCGCGCCACCTCTTGTCCACCACGGAACATGATCATCGTCGGAATGCTACGGATGCCGTAGCGCCCGGCGATGGCTGGATGCGCCTCGGTATCGAGCTTGGCCAGGCGCACGCCCGGCTCCAGGTCGCGCGCCGCCTGGGCGAAGGCCGGCGCCATCTGCCGGCAGGGCCCGCACCATGGCGCCCAGAAGTCCACCACCACGGGGATGTGGTTGCGCCCCACCTGCTTGTCGAAGCTGGCCGCGTCCAGCTCCAAAGGCGCGCCGGTGAACAGCGGCTGGTGACAGCTGCCGCAGTCGGGGCTGCTCGCCAATTGCGCGGCCTGCACGCGGTTGGTGGTGTGGCAGTGAGGGCAGACGATGTGCAGGGCTTCTGGGGTGGTCATGGCTGTGGGTTTGAAACGTGTTGCCCGCCTAACTGCGGCCAGATCGCGCAGATTTCAAGCTCAGAGCCACTTCACGGCCAGGCTCAGCAAAAAACTCAACAGCAGCGTGCTGGCCAGCGGAATGAACCAGTCGCGCCCGAACAGCCGAAACTGGAAGTCCCCCGGCAGCCGCCCCAGCCCCAGGCGCTTGAGCCAGGGCGTGAGCCCGTTGATCAGCACCAGGGCCAGAAAGACGACGATGAGCCAGCGCAGCATTCAGTAAACGGCAACTTCGACGAGGTTGCCATCCGGGTCGCGGCAATAGACCGATTGCATGGTGCCCAACGCCCCCGTGCGCTCCACGGGTCCCACCTCCAACGCAACGCCTACGCTGGCGAAATGATCCAGCACCTGCCGCATAGGCTGGGCGGTAATGAAACACAGGTCGTCACTGCCCGGCATGGGGTTGGCGCCGGTGAACCAGGCCACGGTGTCCTCACCCATGGGGCGCAGGTTGATCTTCTGGCGGCCGAACTTCACCGCCACGCGCGGGCCGGTGCGCGAGTCGAACACCTCGCGCTCCATGCCCAGCACTCTGGCATACCAGGCGGCGCTGGCCTGCACGTCGGCGACGTTGAGGACGATGTGGTCGATGCGGTCGATTTCGAGGGTCATGGGGTCATCCTTTCCAGATCACAGCCTGTGCGTGCGGTCGCCCTGGGCAAAGCCCATGGGCGTCCAGGGCTCGCCCGGCGCCACGGCCAGTACCTTGAACAGCTCGCCCATTTCATGTTCTAGTATCAATTTGGCCGTTGGCACACGCTGGACAAGCGTCAACAGCTCCATTTTTTGGAGCAAACCGCAATTGAGCAGAAAGCGCGCCTGGCTGGTGTAGCCCAGCACGTGGAGGCCCGCGTCCTGCGCCGCCACGGCCATGGCCGTGAAGTTGACGTGGGCGGTGATGTCCTTCTGGCCCACGTCAGCCAGTGGGTCGTCGTCCGCGCGGTGGGCGCGGTGGCACATCACCGTGCCCATGTGGCGCTGGGGGTGGTAGTACTCGTCCTCGCCAAAACCGTAGTCGATGAGAAAGGCCGCGCCGCGCTTCAGGTGCGCGGCCAGGGTGCGCATGAAGGCCTCGGCCTGCGCATGGATCTCGGTCAGGTAGTCGTGCCCGCCTTCGATCTCGACGGGGGGGCGCAGATCGGTGGGCCGGTCCTGCCAGGCAAAGCCGCCATCCTGCCCCGTGACCACGCCGCGCTCGTGCCAGATATCGTCCGTGCGCTGCAGCAGCTGCACGGGCATGGCGTCCAGCACCTCGTTGCCGACGACCACGCCCTCGATGGACGCGGGCAGGCGCTCGGCCCAGGCCACCTTGTCGCCCCAGGGCGCAAGGCGCTCCTGCTGGCGTGCGCGCAGCTCGCCCGACAGATCGACGATGGTGTAGCGGCGCAGGCTGCTGCCCAGCTCGCCCAGGACTTGCTCGGCCAGCGCGCCGCTGCCGGCGCCGAATTCCCAGACCTCCTGCGTGCCGGTGGCGTCCAGCGCCTCACGCACCTGGGCGGCCAACACCTGGCCAAAGACGGGGGACAGTTCCGGTGCGGTGACGAAGTCGCTGCCGTCCTCGGGCATGCGGCCCAGCTTGCGCAGACCGCCCGCGTAATAGCCCAGGCCGGGGGTGTAGAGGGCCAGCTCCATGAAGCGGTCAAAGCCCAGCCAGCCGCCGGCGGCGGTGATCTGCTGGTGGATATGGTGGATAAGCGCGTCGGTGGGGGTGGTCATAATTTGCGGTTTTGCGCGCGTCATGCGCTGGTCTGATGAGCGATTGTTTCAACTCATTTCCCCCGCGACCCTCGCCTCTGTGGGGGCCGTGGTGCCCATGGCGTGCCGGGCTGCGCGGCATGGCGGGCATTGTATTTCCCGGCCATAGGCACCAAGGAGCGACCGCATGAACCACACCGACTGGGTCCTCGTCACCGGCGCCGCGCACCGCCTGGGGCGCGAAATCGCCCTGGCCTTCGCGGCCGCGGGCTGGGATGTGCTGTGCCACTACCGCGCCTCGCTCGCCGGCGCCGAAGGCACGCAAGCCGCAGTGCGCGCCCTGGGGCGCGAATGCCTGCTGGTGCCGACCGACCTGGCGCGGCCCGATGCCGCCACTGCCCTGTTGCAGCAGTGCGTGGCCGTCACCGGCCGGGCGCCGCGCTGCATCGTCAACAACGCCTCCATCTTCGAGGCCGACGACGCGCGCACGGCCAGCGCCGACATGCTGCTGCGGCATTTCCAGACCAACACCGCCACGCCGCTGCTGCTGGGCAATGCCCTGCATGCGTGGCTGATTGCGCAGGGCGAGGCCACGCACGGGCAGCACAGCGTGATCCACGTGCTGGACCAGAAGGTGCACAACCTGAACCCCGACTATTTCTCTTACACCGTGAGCAAGCTGGCCCTGGAGCGCAGCGTGCAGCTACAGGCCCAGGCGCTGGCGCCGCTGGTGCGCGTGTGCGGCCTGTCGCCGGGGCTGATGTACCTGAGCGGCCCGCAGACCCAGGACAACTTCGACCAGGCCAGCCGCGTGAACCTGCTGCGCGAGCCGATTGCGCCGCTGGACGTGGCGCGCTGCGCGGTGTTCATCGCCAGCAACGCCAGCCTGAACGGCTGCACGCTGCAGACCGACAACGGCCAGCACCTGGTGCCCCTGGCGCGCGACGTGATGTTTGCCATCGGCGAAAATCCGCGCCCATGAATTCCATACTGCTCGCCTTCGGCGCCCTGGACGCGCGCCTGGCCACGCAATGCCGCGCCTTGAGCCTGCGCCGACACGAGGTGCCGGTGCGCATAGGCGTGCATGCGCACGAGCGCCAGGGCGCGCAGCGCATGTGGTTCGACGTGGATCTGTGCGTCAAGCTGGCCCAGGCGCCGGCGGATCGTGACCATATCTCGCAGACGCTGGACTACGACTTCGTGCGCGAGGTGATCGCGCGCGAGGTCGGCGGCCAGCACCACGAGCTGCAGGAAACCCTGTGCGACGCCATCGCCACCGCCCTGCTGCAAGAAAATGGCGTGCACGCCGTGCGCGTGGCCACGCGCAAGCCCGACATCTACCCCGACAGCGCATCCATCGGCGTGGAGCGGGTATGCATCAAGCCCTGGTGAAGCCGTGACCGAACTTCCCTATCATTCGCGCCCTGGCGAGGGGCGGCAGGCCCTCACGCTGACCGGCCTGCGCTTTGACGCCAACCTGGGCATCCTGGCCCACGAGAAGGCCGCTCCGCAGCCGATACAGGTGGATGCCGAGCTGCATCTGGGCCCCCAGCCGCTGGCACCGCGCGACGACGACATACGCCATGTGCTGGACTACCGCAAGGTGCGCCAGATCATCATCGACGAATGCACGGCCGAGCATGTGAACCTGCTGGAGAGCCTGATCGGCAAGCTGGCGCAGCGCCTGATGCAGCTGCCCGGCGTGCTGGGCGTGCGCGTCAAAATCGCCAAACTCGAAATCTTTGATGACTGCGAAGTTGCCATTCGCGTCGAAACCGGACAGTGGTAAGCCCCATGAACACCATCACCGAAAACACCCCCCTGCAGGCCGCCGACTGGATTGGCGAAGAGCCCGCCACCGACAACCGCAAGATCGAGCGCGAGCAGATCAAGCTGGAGAAGCGCCTGTGCCGCGAGGTCGGCCGCGCGGTGCTTGACTACAACATGATCGAGGCGGGCGACCGCATCATGGTCTGCATGTCCGGCGGCAAGGACAGCTACACGCTGCTGGACATTCTGCGCAAGCTGCAAAAACGCGCCCCGGTCAAGTTTGGCATCGTGGCCGTGAACCTGGACCAGAAGCAGCCCGGGTTCCCCGAGCATGTGCTGCCCGAGTACTTCAAGAGCATTGGCGTCGAGTACCACATCGAGAACCAGGACACCTACAGCGTCGTCAAGCGTGTGGTGCCCGAGGGCAAGACCACCTGCAGCATGTGCAGCCGCCTGCGCCGCGCCATCCTGTACTCGGTGGCCGACCGGCTGGGCTGCACAAAAATCGCCCTGGGCCACCACCGCGACGACATCGTCGCCACGCTGCTGTTGAACCTGTTCTACGGCGGTCGCATGAAGGGCATGCCGCCCAAGCTGGTGAGCGACGACGGCAAGCATGTGGTGATCCGCCCGCTGTGCTATGTGCCCGAGAAAGACACGACGCGCTGGGCGCAGTACCAGCAATTCCCCATCATCCCCTGCAACCTGTGCGGCAGCCAGGAGGGCCTGCAGCGCGTGGTGGTGGGCGAGATGATGCGCGAGTGGGACAAAAAACACCCCGGCCGCATCGAAAGCATGCTGCGCGCCATGGGCCATGTGGTCACCACCCACCTGATGGACCCGAAGCTGCACGACTTCAAGAACGCCCGCGCCACCGGCATTGCCGACCCCAACGGCGACACGGCCTTTGACGAGGAAGAGCTACCCATGCCGCTGCAGGTGGTGCGCAGGCGCGCGGACGCGGTGGCATAGTGCTGGCATAGCCATCCGCCACGGAGGTTCGCCATGCCCTGGTCACGCCCTGTTGCCGCACTGCTGCTGTTTGCCGCGGCCCTGCTGGCCGGTTGCGCCGGCCCGCGCCTGGTGCAAAGCGACGTCAGCAGCTACTCCACCCTGACCGCCCTGCCCAGCCCGCCCACCTACCGCTTCGAGCGCCTGCCCTCGCAGCAGATGCACGCGACAGCCTTCGCCGCGATCGAAACGCAGGCCGAAGCCGCCCTGGCCCGCGTCGGCCTGCGCCGCGACGATACCCAGCCGCGCCTGATCGCCCTGCTGGGCGTGGAGGGCGGCTACGCCATGCCGCGCAACTGGCCCTACTACGGCCCGGATCCGTTCTACGGCCGCTGGGGCTGGAGCCTGGGCTACGGCGGGCGCTGGGGTTGGGGCATGAACTGGATGATGGATGCCCCGCCCACCCTGTACCACCGCAAGGTCAGCCTGGTGCTGCGCGACGCGGCGACGCAGCAGGTGGTGTATGAAACCTCGGCCACCTATGAGGACGTGTGGACGCGCGACCCCGCCATCTACGGCGTGCTGTTCGACCAGGCACTCAGCGGCTTTCCGCAGCCGCCGCAGGGCCAGCGCAGCGTGCGCACCGAGGTCATGCCCGACACGGGCCGCCCCGCGCCGCCGCCCGCAAACCCGGCTCCGGCTGCAGCACCGGCGAGCGCACGGTAGTTTGCAAACTGGGACATTCGCGCCCGCGGTGGCGTGATAACGTGGTGTGTCGCACTCGCACCGGGCGAGTCGCCCGCTACCCTGTTGGAAGGAATCACCATGAAGAACACCCTCTGCGGCCTGCTGCTGGCCGGCCTGTGCGGCCTGACCGTCAACACCCATGCGGCCGGCCTGGGCGACGCCCTGCGCGGCCAGATCGGGGGCGCGGGCGGCTCTGGCGCCACGGCCCTGGGCGGCGCGCTCGGCGGCGGCGCCGACCTGTCGGCCCTGTCGGCCCTGGGGCTGACCAGTTCGGGCACGGCCAGCAACGCTGCCGGCGTGATCACCTACTGCATGAAGAACAACTACCTGAACGCCGACAAGGCCGCACAGGTCAAGAACCAGCTGCTGGGCAAGATGGGCCTGGGCCAGAAGGAAGAACCCAAGGACGAGGGCTACCTGAGCGGCCTGTCGGGCATGGTCACGGGCTCGGGCGGCAAGAGCTTCAGCCTCGACAAGGTCAAGGGCGACCTGAAAGAAAAGGCCTGCGACTACGTGCTCGACAACGCCAAGTCGCTGCTCTGAACACCCGAGAGCCACCATGCAGACCACCCGCATCATCGCCATACGCCACGGTGAGACCGCCTGGAACGTGGACACGCGCATCCAGGGCCATCTGGACATTCCGCTGAACGACACCGGCCTGTGGCAGGCGCGCCAGGTCGGCCAGGCGCTGGCCGACGAGCCCGTGGCCGCCATCTACAGCAGCGACCTGCAGCGCGCCTACGCCACGGCCCAGGCCGTGGCCCAGGCCACGGGCGCGCCCCTCACGCCCGAACGCGGCCTGCGCGAGCGCGGCTTTGGCGACTTCCAGGGCCGCACCTTCCAGCAGATCGAGCGCGAATCGCCCGAACAGGCGCTGCGCTGGCGCAAGCGCGACCCACATTTCGTGCCCGATGGCGGCGGCGAGTCCCTCGTCACGCTGCGCGAGCGCATCGCCTGCACCGTCGATGAGATCGCCGCGCGACACTGTGGCCAGCAGGTCGTGCTGGTGGCCCATGGCGGCGTGATGGACGTGCTGTACCGCCTGGCCACGCGCCTGGACCTGCAGGCGCCGCGCACCTGGCAGCTGACCAACGCCGCCATCAACCGCCTGCTGTGGACGGGCGGCAACGGCCTGACGCTGGTGGGCTGGGCGGACACCCAGCACCTGGAACAGCACAGCCGCGATGAGATTCACTCCTGATGCGCTGGTCTAGTCCGCCCTGAACAATTCAGTTTTCAAGCAAAGACCGCCCCCGCAAAGCGCAGCCGGTCGGCTAATAGCCCGATAATTTCCTGAACCGCCACCCCCAATCGGGCGCAAAAAAGCCGCAGCGCGGCCAGGATCAGGCGCAGGTTGTGGCCTGCGCCGCACATCACGGCATGGATGGCATCGCCCAGGGCGCCCTTGAGCGGGTTGCGCGCCAATCGGCCATCCACCTTCATGTGCCCGATAGTGGGCTCCACGGCGCTGCGCCGCTTGATCATCGCCTTGAGGGTCTTGGTGATGCCTCGTTTCTGGCCCGAGCGCAAAATGCGCACCCCTGGCACCTCAACGCCCTGGTAGCCCTTGTCCACGATGACCGTCTTCGGGGGCTTGTCCGCTCCGGTGAGGATGCCCACCTGCTCCAGCGTCTCGGCCAGGGTATGACCGTCATACGGATTGCCCGGCATGCTGCGCATGCCCACCACCGGGCCTTCCTTCAAGGTGGTGGCGATGCTGACCTTGACGCCAAACTCGTAGGGCGTCCTGGCCTTGCCCTTGGCGATGCATTCGACCTCGGGGGCATGCAGCGCGTACAGCTTGTTCTCGTCCTTGCGCTGCTGGGTGAGGATGCGGCCCGTGCGCTGGAGCAACTCCCGTACCTTGATGCGCGCCTGCTCGGGCAGTTGGTGCAGTTGGCGCTCAATGTCGCGGTGCACCCGGCCCACCCGGCTGCGCAAACTGCGCAGGGTTTCGCGCATGCGCTTGTACTGCTTGGCATGGGCGTAGCGCCCTGCTTGTACGGCCAGCCTGGGGGCGCAGCGGTTGTAGTTCTGGCGCAGCTTCAAGCCATGGGCCTTGGCGGCCTTGACCAGATGCTGGCGGCTCTTCTCCAGCAAGCGGCTGTCGGTGGGGTGCGCGATGGCCTTGGGCATGACCGTGGTGTCCACGATCACCTGCTCGCAGCTCGCCCTCTTGATCAGGCGGATGAGGGGATGCTGCATGTTCAGCAGCTCATCCAGGCGTGGACGGAACAACTCGGCGGTTTGCGGCTGGGAAGGTTGAGGGCCCATCGGGATGCGTGGAGAAATTTGCAAGAAAACCAATATCTGCCATTCATCATCTTGCAAATCTGACGCTCAGAAAACAGGAAATTCCCTATGTGAATCAAGAGGTTGGGGATTTTTCAGGGCGGACGGTCTAGACTGCGGGCCTGCCTGTGTCGCTAGTCACGGGCTCGGCCGCCAGCACATAGTCCAGCGCTGTCAGTTGCGGGCGGCGCGGCGGCGCTTGGCGTGGTCGCGGGCGATGACGCTCCGCCCCCAGGCATCCGGGGCGATATCGGCCAGCGCGCCGTAAAAGACTGAATCGTGCGCGCTGGCCGCCTTGTGCGCCTGGTAGCCCGCCACCAGCGGCAGATCGGCCGATACGCCAAAGCGCACCGGGTTGTTCAGCCAGGCCTGGTCATAGAGTGCTCGCGCCGCCCCTGCCGGGCGTACACCAGCGTGCCCAGCGCCAGCCCCGCCTTGCCAGTGCCGACCTAAAACTCCTGCTGCAGCGCCGTGGGGGCCGCCATCACAGGGCTCCCGAGGGGGTGCCCGACTTGCCGCGCACCCGCTTGGGCAGCTGCTCATCCATCAGCGCCAGGCCGATTTCATCCTTGGGCGTGTCCAGCAGATGCTCCAAGGCCTGAAGTTCACCGAACACATGCAGCGCACGGGCGAAAAAATGGATGGGGGTGAGGGTTCGCGGCCCAGTCTGAGGTATGTGCCTAGTCAGGCGTCCTTGGCATTCTTCTCTAGGAAGTCCAGCTTGAGGTTGACGTAGCGTTCGCTGCCGCAAAGTCAGCTCAAAGATTCTAAGCAATTGATTTTGTTTGATTTTTAATCGGACGCCACTGAGATCAAACGCTTTTTAGTACGAATTTGAATTAGCAACTGAATTTTTATTCCTTCCAGTTTTGACGATTGATTTTCAGAATGCGCTTCTTCGGTGCCCGACGCCGATGCAGACAACCCAGAAAGCGCATTCCATGACCCAACGTCGCCACCTTCTCCGCCATTCCCTGGCCCTAGCGGTCGCAGCGGCCCTGCCGCCCCTGCCCGCCCTGGCCCAGGACGCGCAGTTCCTCAACGTCTCCTACGACCCGACGCGCGAGCTGTACGCTGAGTTCAACCAGGCCTTCGCCCGCCACTGGGCCGCCAAGACCGGCCAGAGGCCGCAGTTGCGCCAGTCGCACGGCGGCTCGGGCAAGCAGGCGCGCTCCGTCATCGACGGCCTGGACGCCGACGTGGTCACGCTGGCGCTGGGCGGCGACATCGACGCGCTGGCGCGCCAGGGCCTGCTGGCGGCCGACTGGCAAAAGCGCCTGCCGCACAACTCGGCGCCCTACACCTCGACCATCGTGTTTCTGGTGAAGAAGGGCAACCCCAAGGCCATCAAGGACTGGGACGACCTGGCCAGGCCCGGCGTACAGGTCATCACGCCGAATCCCAAGACCAGCGGTGGCGCGCGCTGGAACTATCTGGCGGCCTGGGAGTTCGCCCGGCGCAACGCCGCGGGCGGCGGCGCTGGCAATGGCGCGGGCGAGGCGCAGGCCCGCGACTTCGTCGCCCGCCTGTACCGCAACGTGCCGGTGCTGGACAGCGGCGCGCGCGGCGCCACCATGACCTTCGTGCAGCGCGGCATGGGCGATGTGCTGCTGGCCTGGGAGAACGAGGCCTTCATGGCGCTCAAGGAATTCGGCCGTGATCGCTTCGAGATCGTGGCGCCCTCCGTTTCCATGCTGGCCGAGCCCGCCGTGGCCGTGGTGGACAGGGTGGTGCAGAAAAAAGGCACGCGCGCGCTGGCCGAGGCCTATCTGCAGCATCTGTACTCCGACGAGGGCCAGGAGATCGCCGCGCGCCACCACTACCGCCCGCGCAGCGACAAGGTACGCGCCCAATACGCGGCCCGGTTCCCCCGGCTCACGCTGGCGACCATAGACCAGGCCTTCGGCGGCTGGTCCCAGGCGCACAAGGATCACTTTGCCGATGGCGCGAGCTTTGACCAGATCTACAACAAGCATTGAGCCTGCAACGGGCCGCGCCACCCTGGTCGCTGGGGCCGATCAAGGCTCCACCGGCGGCAGTCGCGCCACCAGTGCATCCCAGGCGATGGCGACTTCGGGCAGTATGGCCAGCGCCGTGCTGCCCTTGAGTTCGGATATTTCGGGAATGCCGTAACGCCCATCGACCAGCCAGTGCACGGTGAGCGTGCGATCCGTCGGGTGCACCAGCCAGTATTCGCGCACGCCGGCGCGCTCGTAGATGCGGCGCTTGGCGATCTGGTCGCGCGCCGCCGTGCTGGGCGAGAGCACCTCCGCCACCCAGTCGGGCGCGCCGCGCACGCCGCGGCGGTCTATTTTTGCGCTGTCGCACACCAGCAGCACATCGGGCTGGACCACGGTGTCTATGTCGTCGTCGGCCTCGCCGCTGCGGGGCAGGCGCACGTCCACCGGGGCAATCAGCACACGGCAGGGAGCGCCTTCGAGCGCTTGCCGTAGCTGAAAGTAAATATCCCCCGCAATGTCCTGATGCTCAATGGTGGGCGCTGGCGCCATCATCCAGGCCTGCCCGTCGATCAGCTCATAGCGCACATCGTCCGGCCAATGCAGGTACTCGCCATAGGTGTAGCGGGCGGCGGCGTGCTTCGGTGCTCCCATGATCGACTCCGTTGCGAAGGGCGGTGCGGCCCATTGTCTCAAAACAACCCGCCCCCCTGCCCCTGCTGCGGCGCCGCCACGCCCAGGTGGCGGTAGGCGGCCAGCGTGGCGATGCGCCCACGCGGGGTGCGCTGCAGGTAGCCCTGCTGGATCAGGTAGGGCTCGATCACGTCCTCGATGGTGCCCGACTCCTCGCCGATGCTGGCCGCTATGTTGTCCAGCCCCACGGGGCCGCCGTCGAAGCGGTGGATCACGGCCTCCAAGAGCTTTCTGTCCATCACGTCGAAGCCCTGCGGGTCCACGTCCAGCATGGCCAGGGCGCGCCGGGCGATATCGAGGGTGATGCGCCCGTCGCCCTTCACATCAGCGTAGTCGCGCACGCGGCGCAGCAGGCGGTTGGCGATGCGCGGCGTGCCGCGCGAGCGGCGGGCGATTTCCGCGCCACCCGCCTCGTCTATCGGCGCGCCCAGCAGGCCGGCCGAGCGCATGACGATCAGCGTCAGCTCTTCGGGCGTGTAGAACTCCAGCCGCGCGACGATGCCGAAGCGGTCGCGCAGCGGGTTGGTCAGCATGCCGGCGCGCGTGGTGGCGCCTACCAGGGTGAAGGGCTGCAGGTCCAGCTTGATCGAGCGCGCGGCCGGGCCCTCGCCGATCATGATGTCGATCTGGTAGTCCTCCAGCGCGGGGTAGAGGATTTCTTCCACCACCGGGGACAGGCGGTGGATCTCGTCGATGAACAGGACGTCGTTCTTTTCCAGGTTGGTCAGCAGCGCCGCCAGATCCTTGGGTTTTTCCAGCACCGGGCCGCTGGTCTGGCGCAGGTTCACGCCGAGCTCGGCGGCGATGATGTGGCTGAGGGTGGTTTTTCCTAAGCCAGGCGGGCCGAATAGCAGCACATGGTCCAGCGCCTCGGCGCGCTTCCTGGCGGCGCCTATGAAGATTTCCAGCTGCTCGCGCGCCTTGGCCTGGCCCACGTATTCCTGCAGCAGCTTGGGGCGCAGGGCGCGCTCTTGCGCCTCCTCCTGCGGCGAGGCCGGCGCGGCCGAGACCATGCGCTTGCTCAATGTGGGGGCGAAGTCGTCGGTGTGAATGATCACTTTGCAAAGCGGCGTCGGCCGCGTAGGTGAAAGGTGCAACGTTTTAAAGGAAACTTGCAAACGATTTTTGCACGGAACGGGCTTTATCTTGCGTTGCAGTAATTTGATACTATTACTGCACGTAGCATCCCTCAGGACAGAGGCGAGTTGCGTATCTATTTATTGATGCAAGAAGGAATCAAATGAAATACCACCAGTGGATGGGATTGACCGCATCGGCATTCATAGCGTTCTCTGCTCATGCCGATCTTTTAAACATCAGCAGCACATCGTTACAATCTTCGACAGAAGAAGCTATTGCCTGCACGATCATCGCTACGGGAGGCCCTACCTATCAGGGCTACAAAGTACTGCTGGCTTTTGCTGAGGGCCTCACCCCTGACTCCAACCCCACGCTGCGCGTGCGAGCGCTCAACTACAACCTTGTGTACGAAAACGACAATTGGCAAGGCCCAACATACATAAATGGGACGCCTCTGGACACCCCGGGTTCTGACCTTGCCAGCCTCTATACCGCCAGCGTGGGCAGGACTCCTGGTCGATCAAACGATTCCGCCACCTTGGTGCTCATCCCACCGGGTGATGCCATCTGCGCCTTTTCCAAGGAAGTCAGCAGCACCTCCCTGAAAAAAGTGAGCGTCGCCTTCACCGACATCACATTCATGACCGTCGGCATGAAGAACATGACCACACAAGAAATATTCTTGTTGGATAAATGGGTTCCGAGAAATTGATTATGCGCTCATGGCCTGCGCCTGCGGGCCTGTAGCGCCACCCTTGGACAAGTCACAGCCCCCCCCCGGCGGACGTGAGGCAACGCTTCACAAGGTTCGCAAAACGCGCAGGATTTCCTCAAACGGCGTAATCAAAGCAGCAGAGCTTGATTCGCCCGAGCTTTGCACTCCCAACCAGTTTTTGAGTGCCTGGTTGTATGACACATCGAACCGTCCATAGTAATCTGGACTACTGGTGCTGGAGCACGATGCCGCTCCACCAAACAACGTTCCCACCACGTAGCGACCGTCGCTGGTGAACAATGCCGAGCCGCTGCTTCCACCTTGCGTGGTACCTGCGCTCCAGGCTACTCTGTAAAAATTCCCGGTATCGCCAATACACCCGAACTGGCTACCAGTTGTGCTGAAGCAACTGGTCTGCCCAACTACCAGGCCTTTGCTCGTCTTGAGCATGTCACCGGCGGGATGGTGCAAACCCACAACGGGCGCCTGACCGGGTTGCGCCGTTGCAGAGGCGTCCCACCCGGCGAAAAAAGCGCCTGCGGGTGCCGCGTCGTTCAGGCGCATGAAGGAAACATCCGTGCTGCCGCTGGCATAGAGCAGCACGGCGCCGTTATAGAGCGTAGTCGCGCGGCTTGATAGCGCCCGCGCATTACACCCGGACGACTGGTAAAACCAATCGGTCTGCATGGACGAAGCGGCAGCCTGGGACGAAATGCAATGGTTGGCGCTTAGAAAATATGGCGTACCGGAACCCCTCGCATCGTTGAGCAACGTGCCGGTGCACCTGTATGTCTTGCCTCCTACCGTGAACAGCATGCGCGCCACCGCATTACTCTGGGTGGCCAAGCCCGCATCGCACACGGCATCAAGATTGCATGATCCCGATTCGTTGATCTTAGCTTCCACGGTTGGTTCGGCAGAAGGTTCCAATTCGGCGAAAATGTGCGAAACGGAGGGCAGTGCTATGTCCACCGCCTGTGCGGGCACACCCATCGGCAATTCGATTTCGAGTGTGACCTCATCGGATCTCATCTCCGGGGTCCACCATGTGCGCGCGTCCGAGGTACTCCCTTCGGCCTGGGTGTTGCGCAACACATGCCGCAGCACATCCTTGCCCAGAATCTGGTAAACCGTTGCGGGGCGTGCCTGGCTATAAACACGCAGCACAGCCTGTTCAGGCAGCGCGTTCACCTGCACCCCCAGTCGCAGGCCTAAGGCGTTCTCGGCGCTCACACTAAGGGCTGCCACCCGCCCTCCTGTGGCAGTGCCCTCCCACCGCAACAGCCGCTGGGTCTGATCAGGGGTGGCAGCAGCAGACACCGCTCGCGCCTCTCCAACCAACTTGGGACCCGTGCCCGCCTGAACCGCAGCCTCTTTGAGCGACTGCAGCGCGCCCAGGGTGATGCGCACGGGCTCTGGTGATGCCGTTGCCTCCCGCGCTTTCACTGCCGCAGCCACGGGGGCTGCCTCTCCCCCCTGCGCCACCGTGCCCTCCACACGCAACACGGGCGCAGCGGCCAAGTCCGCTGTGGACTGCCCACCCCCGCCGCAACCAACCACCACGCTCCCCAGCAGCGCGGCTGCGGTACGACCGATAACTTTCCAGTATCCGGGCATCTGTTCCCCCACGATTCGAACAAGGCCATGATTCAGACAACGCCAAATGCCGGCTTGATGCCCTCACTCACCACTACATCCCGTGACAAGGCCTTGAGCAACGACAGTCCTGCGATGCAAGAACAAAACCAGGAAACGGCGCGCGCATTGTCCCCCATCGAACCGTTGCTCGCGTACTGCGCGAGGCCTTGCATGACGCCGACCTGGCGGCCTTTCGGTAACATCGGCCCTTTCACGGGCGCGCGCCCGTGACTCTTTTTTCAGCACCCGCGGCCCCCGGCCCGCCGCCTGCCCTCGCAGCGAGAACCGCATGAGCACCCCCATACACCCCTCCTTCCTCAACCGCATGGCCATCGCCATCGGCAGCTTTTTCGCCATCCTGGCCAACGCCCGCCTGGCCGGCGACGTCCACCGCCTGCGCACGGGCGACCCCCTGGCCGCCGACGTGCCGCCCAAGGAGGTGCGCGTGGAGGTGCCGGTAGAGAAAATCATCGAGACCCGCGTCGAGGTGCCGGTTGAGAAGATCGTCGAGAAGCGTGTGGAGGTGGCCACCAACACCGCCGCCCTGCAACTGCTGGGCCTGCTGCAGCGCGAGGCGCGCTTTGTCGATTTCATCCAGGAAGACGTGGCACCCTACAGCGACGCCGAGATTGGCGCGGCAGCGCGCGTGGTGCATGGCGGCTGCCGCAAGCTGCTGGCCGAGCATTTCACTTTGGCGCCCGTGCGAGCCGAGGCCGAGGGCAGCCGCATCACGCTGCAGGCCGGTTTTGACGCCACGGCCGTGCGCCTGACGGGCAACGTGGTGGGCCAGGCGCCATTCACCGGCACCTTGAGCCACCGCGGCTGGCGCGTGGCCGAGGTGCGCCTGCCGCAGCTGACCGATGCCAGGGCCGCCGCCATCATCGCCCAGGCGGAGGTGGAGCTGTGACTATAAAAACAATAGCTAATGGCGCACCATCCACGGGCGCTGCAGCCGTATTTTCCATTGGAATCGACCTGGGCACCACGCACTGCGCCCTGTCCTATGTGGACATGCAGGCCAGCGACGGCGAGACGGTCGTGCAGCGGGTGCTGGACATTCCCCAGCTCACGGCCCCGGCCAGCGTGGAAGGCCGCCCGCTGCTGCCCTCCTTTTTGTACCTGCCGCACGAGAGCGAGCTCAGCCCCGCCGACCTGGCCCTGCCCTGGGGCGCCAGTCAGGATGCCGTAGCCGGCGAGTTCGCGCGCCAGCGCGGCGCGGCCACGCCGATACGCCTGGTGGCCAGCGCCAAGAGCTGGCTCTGCCACCCCGGCGTGGATAGGCGCGCGCCGCTGCTGCCGGCCGACGCGCCGCCCGAGGTAGAGCGCATATCCCCCCTGGCCGCCAGCACCCGCTACCTGCAGCACCTGCGCCAGGCCTGGGACGCGGCCCACCCCGGGGCGCCGTTCGACCAGCAGGACATCACCGTCACCATCCCCGCATCCTTCGACCCGGCCGCGCGCGAGCTGACGGCCGAGGCCTGCCGCGCCGCCGGCTACCAGCAGCTGACCCTGCTGGAGGAACCCCAGGCCGCGCTCTATAGCTGGATTCAGGCCAGCGGCGGCGGCTGGCGCAAGCAGGTGGCGCATGGCGACGTGATCCTGGTGGTGGACGTGGGCGGCGGCACCACCGACCTGTCGCTGATCGCCGTGCTGGAGCAGGGCGGCAACCTGCAGTTGCAGCGCGTGGCCGTGGGCGAGCACATCTTGCTCGGCGGCGACAACATGGATCTGGCCCTGGCCTACGGCGTGGCGCGCAAACTGGCGGCCGAGGGCCGGCAGCTGGACGCCTGGCAGACCCGCGCCCTGGCGCACGGCTGCCGCGCCGCCAAGGAACAGCTGCTGGCCGATGACGCCCTGCAGGCCGTGCCCGTGGTCGTGCCCAGCCGCGGCAGCAAACTGATCGGCGGCAGCATCCGCACCGAGGTCACGCGTGCCGAGGTGCTGGCACTGCTGGTGGAGGGCTTCTTCCCCCCGGTCGCGGTCAGCGACAAGCCGCAGACCCGCGCCCGCGCCGCGCTCACGCAGCTGGGCCTGCCCTATGCGCAGGACGCGGCGGTGACGCGCCACCTGGCGGCCTTTCTGTCGCGCCAGGCCGGCGCCGTGGAGCAGGTCGAGGGCCTGCAGGGCCAGCCGGGCGCGAGCTTTCTGCACCCCACGGCCATTCTGTTCAACGGCGGCGTGCTGAAGGCGCGACAGATCGAGCAGCGCATCCTGGAGGTCGTGAACGGCTGGCTCAGCGCCGAGGGCGCGCCGCCCGCGCGCCTGCTGGAGGGCGCCAACCTGGACCTGGCCGTGGCGCGTGGCGCCGCCTACTACGGCCATGTGCGGCGCGGCCGCGGCGTGCGCATACGCGGCGGCACGGCGCAGAGTTATTACGTCGGCGTGGAGAGCAACATGCCCGCCATCCCCGGCATGGAGCCGCCCATCAGCGCCCTGTGCCTGGCGCCCTTTGGCATGGAGGAGGGCACGGAGGTGGCGCTGGACGCCCAGGAATTCGGCCTGGTGGTGGGCCAGCCGGTGCGCCTGCGCTTCTTTGGCTCCAGCATGCGCCGCCAGGACGCCGTGGGCAGCGTGCTCGACTTCTGGGGCCCCGAGGAGCTGGTGGAGCTGCAGCAGATCGAAGCCCAGCTGCCCGCCGAAGGCCGCACGCCGGGCGAGGTGGTGGCCGTGCAACTGCTCGCGCGCGTGACCGACATCGGCACGCTGGAGCTGCTGGCCGTGCCGGTGGGGGGCAGCGAGCGCTGGAAGGTGGAGTTCGACGTACGGGCACAGGCCGAGGAAGCCTGAACGTACGGTTACATTTGATACTGCCGCACGCTACTCAAACCCGGCGCCCGCGGCATATCCCCACCCGGGAAGCAGCAATTTTCCCAACCTGAACCACCGTTCAAGCAGGTACCACATGCATTCCTTCTTCAAGCACTGGCTGGCCGCGGGCGCCATCGCCGCCCTGGCCCTGCCCACCTGGGCCGCCGACGCCACGCTGGCCAAGATCCAGTCCAGCGGCCAGCTCACCATTGGCTATCGCCTGGACGCCGCCCCGCTGTCCTACGCCGGCGAGGGCGGCAAGCCCGTGGGCTATGCGGTCGAGCTGTGCCAGCAGCTGGCCGCGCGCATCCAAAGCCAGCTCAAGCTGCCGGCGCTGCAGCTGCACTATGTGCCGGTGACGATCGCCGAGCGCTTTGACCGCATCGCCGACGGCAAGATCCAGCTGGAATGCGCCGACTCCACCAACACCAAGGCGCGGCGCGAGCGCGTGGCCTTTGGCCTGACCTACTACTACGCCGGCGCGCGCATGCTGGTGCGCGCCAACGACACGCGCCAGCAACTGGCGCAAATGGGCCAGGCGCGCGTGGCGGTGATCAACGGCAGCACCGGCCAGCAGGTCAGCGAGCGCCAGCCGGGGCTGACCCTGGTCACCGTGGCCAGCACCGAGGAAGGCGCCAAGGCCGTGGCCCAGGGGCGCGCCGACGCCTTTGTATCGGACGACATCTCCCTCATCGACCAGGCCCGCCTGCTCAAGGGCACGGTGAAGGTGGTGGGCGCGCGCCTGTCGGTGGAGCCGCTGGCGCCGCTGGTGTCCAAGTACGCGCCGGACTTTCAAAACCTGGTCAACCAGGCCATGAAGGACTTGTACCGCGACGGCACGGCGCGCCAGATCTACAAGAAATGGTTTGAGCAGCCGCTGCCCGGGCGCGGCTACTCGCTGGATCTGCCGCCCGACATGCTGCTCAACGACACCTTCCGCCGCCCCGACGGTTTTGTCACCGACTGGACGGTGCTGTAGGCGCTGAACGCAGGCCATGACCCCGCCGCCCCAACCAGCGGCCGCGCGCCACGCCGTCGGCATAGACCTGGGCACCAGCCACACCGTGGTGGCCCATGTACCGCTGGATGGCGGCGTGGCCGACATCGCGCTGCTGCCGCTGGCGCAGCGCATCTCGGCGGCCGAGGTGCAAGAGCAGCCACTGCTGCCCTCCACGCGCTACCAGGCCGCGCCCGGCGAGCTGGGCGATGCCTGGCGCCAGCCCTGGCCGGCGCAGGACGCAACCGAGCAGACCCCGGCCGTCATCGGCCGCTGGGCGCGTGACCTCGGCGCGGCCGTGCCGGGGCGGCTGGTGGCCAGTGCCAAGAGCTGGCTGTCGCACGCCGGTGTGGACCGCACCGCGCCGATACTGCCCTGGGGCGCGGGCCAGGATGTGGCCAAGGTCTCGCCGCTGCAGGCCTCCAGCAGCTACCTGGCGCATGTGCGCGCCGCCTGGGATGCAACGCACCCCGATGCGCCGCTGGCCGAGCAGCTGGTGGTGCTGACGGTGCCCGCCTCCTTCGACGAGGGCGCGCGCGCGCTCACGCTGCAGGCGGCGCAGCTGGCCGGCCTGCCCCGGGTGCAGCTGCTCGAAGAACCCAAGGCCGCGTTTCACGATTGGCTGGTGCTGCAGGGCTCTCAACTCGCCGAGCAACTGCAAGACAGCCGCCTGGTGCTGGTGCTGGACGTGGGCGGCGGCACCACCGACCTGACGCTGATCCGGGTGGAAGCAGCACCAGGCGGCGGCCTGCCGCTGCTGACGCGCACGGCCGTGGGCGAGCATTTGATGCTGGGCGGCGACAACATGGATCTGGCCCTGGCGCATGGCCTGGAGCCGCAGTTTGCCGGCGAAGGCCAGCGCCTGCCCGCCGCGCGCTTTGCCCAGCTGGTGCAGCGCTGCCGCCTGGCCAAGGAGCAGCTGCTGGCCGCCAACGCACCCGAATCCGTGGCCGTGACGCTGCTGGGCGGCGGCTCGCAACTGCTGGCGCAGACACGATCCGCCACATTGACGCGCGACGCGGTACGCCAGGCGGTGGTCGAAGGCTTTTTACCGCCCGCGCAAATCACCGACCAGCCCGCGCGGCGCCAGGGCGCGCTGCGGACCTTAAGCCTGCCCTACCCGGCGGACGCGGCCATTTCGCGCCATCTGGCGCTGTTCCTGGCCCGGCATGCGGGCGACCAGCTGCCCGACACGCTGCTGCTCAACGGCGGCGTGTTCCACGCCCATGCGCTGGTGCAGCGCCTGACCGAGCAGCTCGCGCTGTGGCGCGGCCAGCCGCTGCGTCTGCTGCACAACCCGCACCCGGACTGGGCCGTGGCGCGCGGCGCAGCCGCCCACGGCTTGGCGCAATATCAGTCAAAAAGGCCACCAGCGCTTACTGGACAAGCGCAAACAGCTACAAAAACCGTAGTACCCCACATAGGTGGCGGGGCGGCGCGCAGCTACTGGCTGGTGCTGCCAGGCCAGGCTGGCGCCGCGCCCCAGGGCATTTGCCTGCTGCCGCGCGGCACCGAGGAGGGCACCCGCATGGTGCTGGCCGGGCGGCGCTTTGCGCTGCGGCTGGGCCAGCCGGTGCGCTTTGCGCTGGTGGCGCGCAGCCAGGGCAGCGCGCAGGCCGGGCAGATCGTGCCACTGGCGGGCGAGGGCTGGGTGGAACTGCCGCCGCTGGCCACCGTACTGCCCGCACCCGAGGGCCGCGCCACGGCCAAGGTCGAGGTGCAGCTGCAGGCCTGCATGAGCGAGGTGGGCGTGCTGGAGCTGCGCTGCGTCGACACGCGGGACGAGGCGCAGTCCTGGCTGCTGCCGTTTGCGGTGCGCGCGGCAGGCCCTCACCCCCACCCTCTCCCAGAGGGAGAGGGAGCAAAACCCACAGCCGACCGGTCGCCCTCGCTCCTCTGGGGAGAGGGAGGGGTGAGGGGCTCGCCGCTAGACGCAGCCATCGCCCACATCGACCGCATCTTCGGCAACCAGGGCCAGGACGTATCGCCCAAAGAGGTGCGCCAGCTGCGCGCCACGCTGGAAAAGACCCTGGGCCCGCGCGAATCCTGGCCGCTGCCGCTCTTGCGCACGCTGTTCGACGCCCTGCTGGCGCGTGCCAAGCGCCGCCGGCGCAGCGCCGAGCATGAGCGCGTGTGGCTCAACCTGGCCGGCTGGTGCCTGCGCCCCGGCCTGGGCGCCGAGCTGGACGGCTGGCGCCTGCAGCAGCTGTGGCCGCTCTACGCCCAGGGCCTGGGCCACAGCCAGGAGGGCGCCAACTGGACCGAATGGTGGGTGCTGTGGCGCCGCGTGGCCGCGGGCCTCGATGAAGCCCAGCAGATGCAGGTGCTCGAAGACGTGGCCGGCCGCATGCAACAGACCGTGCAGCGCGGCGCCAAGTCACGCTGGGGCAGCTACGACGACATGCTGCGCCTGTTTGCCGCGATGGAGGCCGTGCCCTGGCAGTACCGCCAGGAGATGGGCCGGTGGATGCTTGAGCGCCTCAAGCGCCCCGACGAGCCGCCCCACACCTGGTGGGCCATAGGCCGCCTGGCGGCGCGCGCGCCGCTGGCGGCCAACGCCCATCTGGTCATGCCGCCCGAGGCCGCACAAGAGTTCTTGCAGGCCACGCTGGCCCAGGACTGGCGCAAGAACGAGCCCGCCATGTTCGCCGCCGTGCAGATCGCGCGCATGACGGGCGAGCGCCTGCTGGATCTGGACGAGGCCCAGCGCGCCCGGGTCCTGGACAAGCTGCGCGCCAGCGGCGCGCCCGAGCGCTGGCTGGCCCAGGTCGCCCAGGTGCAGGAAATGAACGCCGAGGACCGCCGCCTCAGCCTGGGCGACAGCCTGCCGCCGGGGCTGGTGCTGGTGGGGTGAAGGCCCTCAGGGATTGAGCCAGTTCTTGAGCGCAGCGCGGTAGCTCAGGTCAAAGCGCCCGTAATAGTCCGTGCCATCGGGCCTGGCGCAGCTGGCCGAGCCGCCATGCAGCTGACCCGCCAGGTAGCGCCGGGCGCCAATGGTGACAAACACGCCCGAGCCGCTGCTACCGCCCTCGGTGCTGCCCTGCTGCCAGGTGAGCGCCAGGTAGTTGCCGGTCTCGCCGCTGGTGGCCGTGCAGCTTTCGTCACCACAGTTGCTGTAGCGCAGCACGCTGCCCAGGCTGATGGACTGCAGGCCGCCCTCCGCGTGGTGCAGGCTGGCCAGCGCCGTACCAATGGGCACGCCGCCGTAGTACGAGCCGGCGTAGACGACGCCGGCGGGCAGCGGGTCGTTCAGCCGCATGAAGGCGGTGTCGGTGCCGGCCGATGCGTACAGCAGCCGGGCGCCGCCCGTCAGGCGCCGGCTGGCCGGGTTCTCCGCGGCGCTGTTGCAGCTGGCCGAGCGGTACAGCCAGTCGGTCACCAGCGTTGAGGCTACCACCTGGCTGGGGATGCAGTGCTGGGCCGACAGGAAGTACGGCGTGCCGCTGGCGGCCATGTCGTTGAGCAGCGTGCCGGTGCAGTAAAAGGCGCCACCGTCCTCGGCCACATAGGTCATGCGCGCCACGGAGCGGCTTTGCTCCAGGTAATCGGGGTGGCAACTCACGTCCACCAGGCAGCCGGCGACTGCGGCCTTGGTGGTAAAGGCGGCCTCGGCCTCGGCCGCCGTCGATGTGAAGTGCGACAGCCGCGGCACGGCCAGGCGCACGGCGGCGGGCGCCGCGCCTGCGGGAATCTCCACCTCCAGCGTGGTCTGCGCGCCGCCAAAGTCCGGGCTCCAGTAGGTGCGCGCCAGCGTGGCGTCGGCACCCGCGCTGGCGTTGCGCTCGGCCACGGCCTGCAGCTGCTCGGCGCTCAGCTGCACTGCGTCTTCGGGCGCCGCTCCATGAAAGCGCAGCACCGCCCCCGGCGGCAGCGCCTGCACCAGCACGCCCAGGCGCAGACCGCGCGCGCCTGGCGACTCAAAGCGCAGCGCCGCCACCTGCGTGCCGCGCGCCGTGGGCCGCCATGGCAGCAGGGCGGCGGTGCGGGCCACATCGACCGTCTCTGCCACGGCGCGCGCCGTGCCGATCTGGCGCGGCACGGCCGCGCTGCCCGCAGCGGCGGCGCGCTCTGGCGTCGCGCGCTGCAGCGGCGCCAGCGCAATCACCCGTGTGGCGCCGGCCTGGGCCATGGCGCGGCTTGACGTAGAGCCCTGGGCCACGCCTTTGAGGGCTGCGGCCTTGGGCTCGAAAGGCTCTATGCGTTGGCTCCAGGTCGGGATGGCAAGGCCGGGGCCACCGCCACCACCACCATCGACATCGGTACCGCCGCCGCCGCACGCGGCCAGAAGGGCGGCCACCGGCAGCGCCCACCCGATTGTTTTGCCGACAACCATCGTTACACCTCCATGGCCCTGCCACATGATTTATCTGGCCAGCGACTTCAGCGCCAGCTTGATGCCCTCGCTCACGCCTACGTCGGCCGGCAGCGCCTTCAGGGCGGCGGCGGCCTCCTTGTCGTTATAGCCCAGCGCCTGCAGCGCCTGCAGGATGTCGGCCTGCGCATCGTTAACCAGATGTTGCCGCACGCCGATGTCCACACCCAGCTTGCCCTTGAGCTCCAGCAGCAGGCGCTCGGCCGTCTTCTTGCCTATGCCCGGCACCTTGACCAGGCGCCCGGCCTCCTGCAGCGACACGGCCTGGGCCAGATCAGCCACGCCCATGCCCGAGAGCACCGCCAGCGCCGTGCGCGGCCCCACGCCGCTGATCTTGATGAGTTCGCGAAACGCCTGGCGCTCTTGCGCCGTGGCAAAGCCGTAGAGCAGCTGCGCGTCCTCGCGCACGATGAACTGGGTCAGCAGGCTGACCTGCTCGCCCACGCCAGGCAGGTTGTAGAAGGTGCTCATGGGCACCAGCACCTCGTAGCCCACGCCGCGGCAGTCCAGCAGCACCTCGGGGGGGTTCTTCTCCAGCAGCTGGCCCGTCAATTTGCCTATCATCCCAATCCTTTACCGCAGTCAACGCGGCCATCCAGGGAATTATCAGCGTGATCCTGCGCCACACCTTCACCCCCCACAACAACACCCGCCTGTCGCACCTGTGCGGCCCGGCCGATGTACACCTGCGCACCATAGAGAACGCGCTGCAGGTCAAGATCGCCCACCGCCACGAGCAGTTCAAGGTGGACGGCCCCAAGGCCCGCGCCACCCAGGCCATGGAACTGCTGCAGGCGCTGTACGAAATGGCCGACCACGCCATCAAGGAGGATCACCTGCAGCTGATGCTGGCCGGCGACGCCAGCATGATGGACGAAGAGGGCAGCCCGGCCCCGCTGACCACGCGCCGCGCCGACCTGCGCGCGCGCACGCCCACCCAGGGCCGCTACCTGGCCAACATCGCCGCGCACGACATCACCTTCGGCATAGGCCCGGCCGGCACCGGCAAGACCTACCTGGCCGTGGCCTGCGCCGTCGATGCGCTGGAACGCAGCCAGGTGCAGCGCATCGTGCTCACCCGCCCGGCGGTGGAGGCCGGCGAGCGCCTGGGCTTTCTGCCCGGCGACCTGACGCAAAAGGTAGACCCCTACCTGCGCCCGCTGTACGACGCGCTGTACGACCTGATGGGTTTTGACCGCGTGCAGAAGGCCTTCGAGCGCAATGCGCTGGAGATCGCGCCGCTGGCCTTCATGCGCGGCCGAACGCTGAACAACGCCTTCGTCATCCTGGACGAGGCCCAGAACACCACGCCCGAGCAGATGAAGATGTTCCTCACGCGCATCGGCTTTGGCGCACGCGCCGTGGTCACGGGCGACGTGAGCCAGATCGATCTGCCCAAGGGCACATTGAGCGGCCTGATCGATGCCGAACAGGTACTGCGGCGCGTGCAGGGCATCGCCATCACGCGCTTCACCAGCGCCGACGTGGTGCGCCACCCGCTGGTGGCACGCATCGTGGACGCCTACGACGCCCAGGGCAGCCGCCGCCGCACCGGCAACTAACTCCTGTTTTAATAGCTATTTGCGCTTGATACACAGGCGTTGGAGGCCAATTTGGCACTGAATCAACTGACCCTCTCCCTGCAGTTCGCGCGCGATGCCACGCAGCACCGCGCCCAGCTGCCGCGCCACAAGGTGGCACGCTGGATACGCCACGCCCTGGCCATGGACGCCGAAATCACCGTGCGCATCGTCGGAGCCGAGGAAGGCCAGCAGCTCAACCGCGACTACCGCCACAAGGACTACGCCACCAACGTGCTGACCTTCGACTACCAGCAGGAGCCGACCGTGGCCGCCGACCTGGTGCTCTGCGCCCCGGTGGTCGAGCGCGAGGCGCGCGAGCAGAACAAGACGCTGGAAGAACACTACGCCCACCTGCTGGTGCACGGCACCCTGCACGCCCAGGGCTGGGATCATGAAACCAGCGACGAGGACGCGCGGGAGATGGAGGCGTATGAGACGGCCATCATGGAAGAGTTGGGGTTTGCGGATCCATATCTGTCGCTTGGGTAAGTGGTAAATGGTGAGTGGCAAGTCGTGAATAACGACAGCGCCGCCACCAACCACTTACTACTGACCATTGAGCACTTACCCCCCATGCTCGACACCGCCCTCCTGCTTGCCGCTGCCTTCGTCGCCGGCGCCCTCAACGCCGTCGCCGGCGGCGGCAGCTTTTTGACGCTGCCAGCCTTGGTCTTCACCGGTGTGCCGCCGGTGGTCGCCAACGCCACCGGCACCGTGGCACTGCTGCCCGGCTACATGGCCAGCGCCTGGGGCTTTCGCGAGGACATGGCGCCGCCGCCGGGGCTGTCGATGCGCGCCGTGGTGCTGCTGTCGCTCGTCGGCGGCTCGGCCGGGGCGGCGCTGCTGCTGGTCACGCCCGACGCCACCTTCAAGAAGATCATCCCCTGGCTGCTGCTCGCCGCCACCGCGCTGTTTGCCTTTGGCCCGCAGCTGCGCCAGTGGCTGGGCGCCGGCGCGCACCCGGCCAGCGCCACCAAGGCCGGCCTGGGCACGCTGGCCGTGGCGGCCTACGGCGGCTACTTCAACGGTGGCCTGGGCATCTTGCTGCTGGCACTGTTCGGCCTGCTGGGCCAGACCCAGCTCAACGCCATGAACGGCATGAAGAACCTGGTCTCGGCCCTGCTCACCGCCATCGCCGTGGCCATCTACGCCGCCGGCGGCATCGTGCAGTGGCAGCAGGCGCTCATCATGATGATTGCCGCCACCCTGGGCGGCTACTGGGGCGCCCGCGTGGCGCGCCGCCTGCCGGCGCCGGCGCTGCGCTGGGGCATAGTCGCCACCGGGCTGGTGATGGCGGGGCTGTTTTTCTGGAAGCAGTAGCCTCCCCAAATAAAAACCGGCCATCAGCGCCAATACACAAGCGCTGAAAGCTATTGTTTACAGAGCATCAGCGCTGAAATGCCAGCCGCTGGTCGCGCAAAAACGGCCGGTCGATCTGGCCCGCCAGCGATTCGATGTCGGCCACCGTCACGCCCACGCTGGCAAAGTGCGCCTGCCAGCCCTGCACGACCGCGCACACCTGCCGCAGCTGGGCCACGGCCTCGGGCCGCTTCAGGCCAAACTGCGCGCATTGCGACAGGGCGTTGTCCAGCGTGGCATCCGCGCCCGCCGCGCCCACGCGCATCTGCTGATAGCCCAGCGCCTGACCCGAGGGCAACACGTCGAACGCGGGCGACAGGATGTACTCGCCGCTGTCGGTCATCAGCAGCGCGTGGTTCTTCTCGTGGTCGTCGGTGTTGTCGATGAGGATGTTGAAGACCATGCGGCGAAACAGCTCGTGCATCTGCTGCAGGTTGTGCCCGCCTGCCGTAACGCCGCGCCGGCGCAGCCACTGGGCCAGCTCGGGGTAGCCCGGCGCCTCGCCCGCGGCCTTGAGCGCCACGTTGGCCGAAAGTGCGTGGCGGCGCAGCCCCCCCACGCGGTCGAAGCGGCGCACGGCCACGGCGTGGCCCCGCTGCAGCGGCACGGGTCGCGTGGGCGCGGCGTGTATGCCCGCGTGCGCCGCCAGCGTCATGGCGGCGTGCTCGACCAGCGGCATGTCGACGGCCTCGCCCGGCTCGTTGAACTTGATCACCCAGGGGTGGCCGTCCAGCTCCAGCAGCGCCTTGGGGCGTGCGCCGCCCAGGGTGGCGCCCGGCGCGATCAGGCGCCGCCTGTCTGGCGCCACGGGTTCGCCAGCCAGAATCTGCGCCACCAGCTTGTGCACTTCCTGCGCATCGGCCAGGCGCGGCAGCGGGCCGGTGACGCGCGCCAGGTAGTCGCTGGCCGAGACGGACACGCCCAGGGCGCCAAAGCGCTCGTCGCCGGCAAAGAACAAGAAGTCGAGCACGGCCAGGCGCGGCGGCTTGTCCAGCATGCGGATGACGCGCTCGCCCCAGCGGTCGGGCCGGGCGTCGTCGACGGCGCCGGCGGCGCTTTCCTTATCGTGCGGGAAGAACTCTCCCGGCATCAACGGCAGGTCTTCGCTGAGCGCAAAGCCGCTGGCCAGCCACGCTGGCGCATAGACCAGCGACACGCCCTTGAGGCTGCGCGCCATGCGCAGCTCACCGATCAGGCGCGGCGCCGCCGGGTTGGCCAGCCACCACAGGTAGAGCTGCTCGCCAGGCTGGTAGTGCTGCAGGTCAAAGGCCGTCATGGCGTTCCGCCTTCATCCGCCGGGGGTTTGGGCGCCGCGCCGTAGAGCGACGGCCGCCGGCGCACCGAGCGCGCCCGGGCGGCACGCACGGCGTCTTCCAGCGCGCCGCGGTCATGCTCGGGCGCGGCGCATTCGGGCAGCGCCGGCGAGCGCCCCATCAGCCACAGGGCCGTCGCATACACGCCCATGGAGACGCTGGGGTCGCCCTTTTCCATGCGCGCCAGCGTGGGCTCCGAGACACCGATGCGCTGCGCCCACGACTTCACGCTCTCGCGCCGGCGCTTGCGCGCAATGGCCAGGTTCTCGCCCAGCGCGCGCAGCTGCGCCAGCACGGCGGGCGGCATGGCAACCAGGCTAGAAGATCGCTTTGACATTGCATATATGTTAGTGCAAAGCGAAAAAACCACATATATATGTTTGTTTAAGACAATTGCCACAGCAGCAGGCCGCGCAGCAAAAGTGCCTCAAGCACTTGTGGATAAAGCGCATCAAGCTATATTTTGAATAGCAATCAAGTGCCTGTCGGCACCATGCGCAGCGGTATCGTCACCGGCCCGTCATTGACCAGGTGCACCTGCATGTCGGCGCCAAAGCGGCCCGTGGCCACCTGCGGGTGAACGGCGCGCGCCTGGGCGACGAAGTAGTCGTACAGGCGCTCGCCCTCGGCCGGGGTGGCGGCCTGGCTGAAGCCCGGGCGGTTGCCGCTGGTGGTATCGGCGGCCAGGGTGAATTGGCTGACGATGAGCAGGCCGCCAGCCACGTCCTGCAGGCTCAGATTCATCTTGCCGGCGGCGTCGGCAAAGATGCGCAGCTTGAGCAGCTTGGCCAGCAGGCGGTCGGCCTCGGCCTCGCCGTCGCCCTGCTCGGCGCATACCAGGGCCAGCAGGCCGGGGCCGATCTGGCCCACCACCTCGCCCGCCACCTCCACGCGCGCCTGGCGCACGCGCTGCAACAGTCCCATCACGTCGCCTTCTCCTGTGCCTCGGTTTGCTCAAAAACGGTTTCCGCACCCTCGGGCAGCAGCTCAATGGTGGCGTACAGGCCGGGCACCATGTCCATCAGCTCGGCCTCGACGGCGGCGCGCGCGGCGGCGGCGCGGCCCAGCGTCCAATGCGCCGGCACATGCATGTGCAGGTCGAGAAAACTGCGCGCGCCGGCCCGGCGCGAGGTCAGGTTGTCGAAGTACACATGGCCACCCGCGGCCTGCGCGTGGCGCTGCAGCGCGGCCTCGATCTGTGCCAGCAGCTCCTGCTCCACGGCCTCGTCCATCAGAGCCTGGGCCGAGCGCCAGACCAGCTGCACGCCCTCCTTCAGGATGTTCAGCGCCACGCCAATGGCCACCAGCGGATCGAGCCACAGCCAGCCGGTGGCACCGGCGGCCACCAGGCCGACGACCACGCCCACCGAGGTCCAGACATCGGTGATGAGATGGCGCGCATCCCCCACCAGCGCCACCGAGCGGTAGACGCGCGCCGAGCGGAACATGGCCCAGGCCAGCAGGCCGTTGCAGGCCGTGCTGACCAGGGACAGGCCCAGGCCCCAGCCCAGCTGCTCCAGCGGCTGCGGGTGCAGCAGGCGCAGCGCGGCCGCCCACAGGATGGCCATGCTGGCGCCGACGATGAGGATGCCCTCGAAGCCTGCCGAGAAATACTCCGCCTTGTGGTGGCCATAGGGGTGCTCGGCGTCCGGCGGCTGCTGCGCCACCGTGACCATGGTGAGGGCGAACAGCGCGCCGGCCAGGTTCACAAAGGATTCGAGCGCATCCGACAACAGCCCCACAGAGCCGCTGACCCACCAGGCCAGGGTCTTGAGGACGATGGTCAGCAGCGCCACGCCCACCGAGGCGCGCAGCAGGTTGTGCGGCGTCATCCAGGCAGGGACTTGCAACAATCCGGTAACAGTAGGTGGCATGGCGCAAAGTATGCACTTGCCACATCGTCAAAGCGCCGGCAATCCGCTATAAATGGCGGTTACACCGCCCACCACCCATGTCACCGACCTCCTCCACCTCGGACTTGACCGGCACGGGTAGCCACGCCTGCGATACGCTGCTGCGCCTGGTGGCCGACACGGTGCCGGTGATGCTGGCGTATTACGACGCCCACCAACTGCGCTGCAGCTTTGCCAACCAGCGTTTTGCCGACTATGTCGGCCGGGCGCTGGACAGCCTGCCCGGCACCTCGGCACAAGAGGTGCTGGACAGCGAAACCTGGCAACAAATGCAACCCTGTGTGCAGCGCGCACTCGCCGGCGAGGCCGTGCAGCATGTCTGCCAACGCCAGCAGAGCGACGGCAGCATGCGCATGCTGGAGTTCAGCCTGCACCCCTACCAGCGCATGCGCAATGGCCAGCCGGCCGTCGTCGGCCTGATGGTGCTGGTGAACGACATCAGCCGCCACCGCCAGGCCGAAAACGCCTTGCGCCAGAGCGAGGAGCGCATGCGCCGGTTTGCCGAGGTCACTGAGGAGGGTCTGGTGTTCCATCGGGACGGCAACATCCTGGACGCCAACGCCGCCGCCCTGCGCATGACCGGCTACACGCTGGCCGAAGTCCTGGGCCGCTCGATTTTCGACTTCATCCTGCCCGAGTACCGCGCGGTGTCCATGGAGTACACGCGCCGCGCGCGCGAACACCCGTACGAGCTGGCGCTGAACCACAAGAGCGGTCGCGCCATTCCCATAGAGGCCGTGGGCAAGACCCTGCCGCAGCAGGATGGCACGCAGCGCGTGGTCATCATGCGCGACATCACGGCGCGGCGCGAGGAGCAGGAGCATGCCCGCTTTCTGGCCCAGCACGACACCCTGACCCAGCTGCCCAACCGCCGCCACCTGATGCGCCAGCTGGCGCGCGAGGCCGTGGAGGCCGAGCAGCGCCAGGCGCGCATGGCTGTGCTGTTCATCGACCTGGATCATTTCAAGACCGTCAACGACTCGCTGGGCCACGAGGCCGGCGACCGGCTGCTGTGCGAGATGGCGCGGCGCCTGCAGGAGGGCGTGAACGGCAACGACTTCATCGCCCGCGCCGGCGGCGACCAGTTCGTGGTGCTGCTGCCAGACCTGCGCTACCGCGGCTCGGCGGCCGACATGTCCGATGCGCTGATCCGGCGCCTGAGCGCCGCGTATGAGATTGGCGGCACGCAGCTGTCGATCTCGGCCACGGTAGGCATCAGCATGCTGCCCGAGGACGGCTACAGCCCCGACGAGCTACTGCGCCACGCCGCCGCCGCCATGCACTACGCCAAGGAGGGCGGGCGCGGCACGCACCTGTTCTACGCGCCCTACATGCTGGGGCAGCCGGCCGAGGCGCTGCAGCAGGAGCACCTGCTGCGCGCGGCCGTGCCGCAGGACGCGCTGCGCCTGCACTACCAGCCGCAGATCGAGGTCAGCACCGGGCGGCTGACGGGCTTCGAGGCCCTGGTGCGCTGGCAGCACCCCGAACGCGGCCTGCTGGGGCCGGACGAGTTCATCCCCCTGGCCGAGTCGCGCGGCCTGGTCACCCCCATAGGCCGCTGGGTGCTGCGCGAGGCCTGCCGCCAAATCAAGGCCTGGCAGGACGAGGGACTGGCGCGCGTGCCGGTGGCGGTGAACGTGTCGGCCATGGAGTTTCGCCAGCGCGACCTCGTCGGTGAAATCAAGCAGGTGCTGGCCGACACCGGCCTGGACGCGCAGTACCTGGAGATCGAGATCACCGAGACCACGCTGATGCAGCAGCCCGAGCAGGCGCGCACCACGCTGGACGAGCTGCGGGCCCTGGGCGTGGGCGTGACGGTGGACGACTTCGGCACCGGCTACTCGTCGCTGGCCTACCTCAAACGCTACCCGCTGGACAAGATCAAGGTGGATCGATCCTTCGTCATCGACACCCCCAGCGACGGCGAGGACGTGGCCATCGTCACCGCCATCGTGCAGCTGGCGCGCAGCCTGCAGCTGCAGTCGGTGGCCGAGGGCGTGGAGACGCCCGAGCAGCTGGGCCTGCTGCAGCGCCTGGGTTGCGAGCTGGCCCAGGGCTTTGGCATTGCCGCACCCATGGATGCGGGCAGCGCGCATGCCTGGCTGCAGATGCAGCCGCCCGCGCAAACCATGACAGAAGCGTGACAGCGGGCCATGGACAATCATGCCCATGGCCTGCATCCCCCCACCCATCACCGCCCCCTTCTCCGAAGCCACGCTGCACAGCGACCCCGCCGCCGCCCTGGCCCGGGTGCAGCAGATCTACCAGCAGCAGATCGAGCACCTGCGCGCCGCCATGCAGCGCTTTGTCACCGGTGAATCGCCCACCGGCCATGTGCGCGCCTGCTACCCCTATGTGCGCGTGCAGATCACCAGCGTGGCGCGCGCCGCCACGCAGCTGGCCTACGGCTTCATCGAGGGGCCGGGCGACTACGAGACCACGCTCACCCGCCCGGATCTGTTTGCCGACTATTACCTGGAGCAGTTCCGCCTGCTGCAGGCCAGCCACGGGGTGGAGCTGGAGGTGGGTTTGAGCCAGCAGCCGATCCCGGTGCATTTCTCGTTTGCCGAGCATGACCATATCGAGGGCCAGCTCAGCCCCGAGCGGCGCACGCTGATGCGCGACCTGTTCGACCTGCCGGATCTGGGCGCCATGGACGACGGCATCGCCAACGGCACCTGGACGCCGCGCGCGGGCGAGGCCCAGCCGCTGGCGCTGTTCACCGGCCCGCGCGTGGATTACTCGCTGCACCGCCTGCGCCACTACACCGGCACGCTTCCCGAATGGTTCCAGAACTTCGTGCTGTTCACCAACTACCAGTTCTACATCGACGAGTTCGTGCGCCTGGGCCATGCCGAGATGGCTAAGGCAGACAGCGACTACATCGCCTTCATCGAGCCCGGCAACGTGGTCACGCGCCGCACCGGCCTGTCGCCCGAGGCCGGCGACGAACTCGGCACGCCGCCGCCGCGCCTGCCGCAGATGCCCGCCTACCACCTGGTGCGCGCCGACAACAGCGGCATCACCATGGTCAACATCGGCGTCGGCCCGGCCAACGCCAAGACCATCACCGACCATATCGCCGTGCTGCGCCCGCATGCCTGGATGATGCTGGGCCACTGCGCCGGATTGCGTAACAGCCAGCAGCTCGGTGACTACGTGCTGGCCCATGCCTATGTGCGCGAAGACCATGTGCTGGACGCCGAACTGCCGCTGTGGGTGCCCATCCCGGCTCTGGCCGAGATCCAGGTCGCGCTGCAGCAGGCCGTGGCCGATGTGACGCAGATGGCCGGCACCGACCTCAAGGGCATCATGCGCACCGGCACCGTGGCCAGCACCGACAACCGCAACTGGGAGCTGCTGCCCGACAACCTGCCCCAGCGCCGCTTCAGCCAAAGCCGCGCCGTGGCACTGGACATGGAAAGCGCAACCATAGCCGCCAACGGCTTTCGCTTCCGCGTGCCCTACGGCACCCTGCTGTGCGTCAGCGACAAGCCGCTGCACGGCGAGATCAAGCTGCCCGGCATGGCCAACCATTTCTACCGCGAGCGCGTGGATCAGCACCTGCGCATTGGCATGCGCGCCATCGACATCCTGCGCGCCGGCGGCCCGCAGCGCCTGCACAGCCGCAAGCTGCGTAGCTTTGCCGAGGTGGCGTTTCAGTAATTTTGATAGCTATCCGCGCACAACTGACAAGCGTTTGAAGCCAAACCATACCCCATCAATTTTGGGGTATGGAGAACTACGTAACGGCAAACCCCGCTTGCCCGGGGTGCTGCATCACTCCAAGAATGGCCGCCGGCCGGCATGCGCCCGGCCCGCCACATTTCAAAGGAGACAAGCAGATGCAGCAAGCCTTCGCCTTCCACCCCCCATCGACACGCCGCATGCGGCTGCTGGCCACGGCCGGCGCGGCACTGGCTCTGGCCGCCTGTGGCGGCTCGGACCACTTCGACTTCGACCGCTCCAGCAAGGATCTGGCGGGGCAGAAGGTCGCCGCCGCCCAGATCGGCCTGCCGACCACGGGCGCGGCCGTCACCTCGGTGGAGACACCCACCGCCGCCACCGGAGCGCAGCCCCCCGCGTCGATACGCGCAAACATCGCCATTTCGCCCGTGGATACAGCGGCGCCAGCTATCAAAATGGGACTGCTTCTGCCCAAGGAATGGAATGGCAAGGTGGTCATGATTGGCGGCGGCGGCTACAACGGCAGCATCCCCAGCCTCTACACCTACGCCGCGGCACCAGCGGCCCAGGCCCCCTACCCCTTGTTAAGCCAGGGCTACGCCGTGTTCGCCAGCGACTCCGGCCACCAGGCGGGCGCCGCCGGCAGCCGCGACGGCAGCTTTGGCACGAATGACGAGGCCGTGGCCAACTTCTCCGGCGCGGCGCTGAAGAAAGTCAGCGACGTGGCCGACGTGCTCGTCACGCGCTTTTATGGCCGCAAGCCCGAGCGGCGCTACTTCATCGGCGGCTCCACCGGCGGGCGCGAGGCCCTGGCCGTGGCGCAGAAATGGCCGGCCGAATGGGACGGCGTCATCTCCTGGTACCCGGCCTGGAACGCCGCCAGCCTGGACCTGCAATTCGGCCGCCTGAGCCGCGCCTTCGCCCAGCCCGGCGCCTACCCCAGCCTTGCCCAGCGCAAGCTTGTGCGCCAGGCGGCCCTGGCCCAATGCGATGGTCTGGACGGCGTCTCCGATGGCCTCATCAGCAACGTCAACGCCTGCAACGCCCAGTTCGACCCGGCGACGGCGCAACACAACGGCAAGGCGCTGCGCTGCGCCAGCGGCGCCAACGAGGGCGATGGCTGCCTGTCCGACGCCATGATCGCCGCGCTCAAGGTCTACAACAGCGCCATCACCTTCGCCAGCCCGCTGGGCAGCGGCGAGACGCAGTACCCGGGCTTCAACGTCTGGGGCGCCGAACTGGGCGAGGACGGCAGCAGCCCGCTGCAGCCCACCGTGACCCTGCTGGCCATGAACACGACGCCCCCGGCCAGCCCGGCGCCCTTGAGCGCACCCTACTGGGCCGTATTCTGGGATCAATGGGTGCGCTACTTCGTGACGCGCGACGCGGGCTTTGATTCGCTCTCGCTCGACCCGCAAAACCCCGGCGCCTGGGCCACGCGCATCAACGATCTGACCCGGCTGCAGGACATCAACAGCACCAACCTGGCGGCCTTCAACCAGCGCGGCGGCAAGCTCTTGATGGCCCATGGCACCGCCGATGTGCTGGTGAGCACGCGCGCCACCGCCCAGTACTACGAGCGCCTGAAGCAAACCATGGGCGAAGCGGCGGTGAGGAACTTTGCCCGCTACTACGAGGTGCCGGGCTACGGCCATGCCGCCAGCACGGCCTTCAACGCCAACTGGGACTCACTCAAGGCCCTGGACGCCTGGGTCACCCAGGGCCAGGCGCCCACCGCCCAGGTGGTGAGCGACACCGCCGGCGTCCCCGGCCGCACCCGGCCGCTGTGCGAATACCCCAGCTGGCCGCGCTATGGCGGCAGCGGCGACGTGAACAAGGCCGAGAGCTTCAGCTGCGTGACCAACTGACAGAAAGCTATTAAAACAATAGCTGTTTGCGCTTGGTGGATGGGCGCAAACAGCTATTTTTGCTTCAAACACCAGGCGCGCCGCTTTCCCCCACAATCACGGGCATGAGCGTGCTCTTCGAAGCCCAGAACCTGCGCAAGCGCTACGGCGCCGCCACCGTGGTGGACGGCGTGTCGTTCACCATCGCGCCCGGCGAATGCCTGGGCGTGATCGGCCCCAACGGCGCGGGCAAGACCACCACCATACGCATCTGCCTGGGGCTCACCGCACCCGACGCCGGCAGCGTGCACTTCCACCCCGGCCATGGCGCCGCGCCGCTGGCCATGCCGCGTGACGCGCTGGCCATCAAGGCGCAGCTGGGCGTGGTGGCACAGTTCGACAGCCTGGACCCCGATTTCAGCTGCGCCGAGAACCTGCGCGTGTTCGGGCGCTACTTTGGCCTCAAGGGTGCAGCCATGGACGCGCGCATCGCGCCGCTGCTGGAGTTTGCCGCGCTCGCGCCCAAGGCCGACGCGCGCCCGGGCCAGCTCTCGGGCGGCATGCGCCGGCGCCTGTCGCTGGCGCGCGCCCTGGTCAACGACCCACGCCTGTTGCTGCTGGACGAGCCCACCACGGGCCTGGACCCGCAGGCGCGCCACCTGATGTGGGAGCGGCTGCAAACGCTGCTGCAGCAGGGCAAGTCCATCCTGCTGACCACGCATTTCATGGACGAGGCCGAGCGCTTGTGCTCGCGCCTGCTGGTGCTCGACCATGGCCGCAAGATCGCCGAGGGCCGCCCGCGCGAGCTGATCGCCGAGCACCTGGAACGCGAGGTGGTCGAGGCCTACGGCAACGGCGCGCTGGCCCTGGCACATGACGCCCGGCTGCGCCCGCTGGCGGCGCGCATCGAGGTCAGCGGCGAGACGGTGTTCTTCTACACCCAGGATGCGCGCGCCCTGCTGCAGGCGCTGGCCGCCCAGCCGCAGCTGCGCACCCTGCACCGGCCGGCGAACCTGGAAGATCTGTTCCTCAAGCTCACCGGCCGGCAGATCCGCGAGGATGGTTGATATGCCCGCACCCCACACGAATCCAAGCCCCTGGCGCGCCCCCGACCTGTCGCTGCGCTGGTGGCCGGTGTTTTTGCGCAACCTGCTGGTCTGGCGCAAGCTGGCCATACCCAGCCTGATGGGCAACATCGCCGAGCCGCTGATGTGGCTGGTGGCCTTTGGCTACGGCATGGGGGCGCTGGTGGGCGAGCTGACCGTGGACGGGCAGCGCGTGCCCTACATCCTGTTCCTGGCCAGCGGCTCGATCTGCATGAGCGCCATGAACGCCGCCAGCTTCGAGGCCCTGTACTCAGCCTTCTCGCGCATGCATGTGCAAAAGACCTGGGACGGCATCATGAACGCCCCCATCAGCCTGGACAGCGTGCTGCTGGCCGAGATGCTGTGGGCCGCCTTCAAGGCGCTGTTCACGACCACGGCCATCCTGGGGGTGATGCTGGCGCTGTCCATCAGCCACAGCCCGAAGCTGCTGGCGGCGCTGGCCGTGCTGGTGTTCGTGGGCATCATGTTCGCCAGCATCGCGCTGATCTTCAACGCGCTGGCACCGGGCTACGACTTCTTCACCTACTACTTCACGCTGGTGCTCACGCCCATGATGTTTCTGTCGGGCGTGTTCTTCCCGCGCGAGCAGCTGCCGACCGCGGTGCGCATCGCCTCGGACTGGCTGCCGCTGACCAATGCCGTGGAGCTGGTGCGCCCCATGTTCATGGACCAGTGGCCCGCACACCCACTGCGCCACGGCCTGGTGCTGGCGCTGACCACGGTGCTGGCCTACTGGCTGGCGCTGGCGCTGACGCGGCGGCGTTTTCGCAGCTGAAGGAATGGCCATGCTGAATCTTCCTCCCCGCGTCGGTTCGCGGCTCAACAGCAGCCAGTTTTCCAACCTCTATACCTTTCTGGTGGCCGCCCGCCACCTCAGCTTTGCCTGCGCCGCCGATGAGCTGTGCCTGACCCCGAGCGCGGTCAGCCACCGCATTGGCCGGCTGGAGCGCGCCTTGTCCATGCGCCTGTTCCAGCGCCTGACGCGCCAGGTGTGCCTGACGGAGGACGGCAAACGCATTTTCGAGATCCTGCAGCACGCGGTGGGCGAGCTGTCCGAAGCACTGCAGCCCAGCTCCCAGGCCGAAATTGCCGGCGCCATTGCGCTGTACGCGCGGCCATCGGTCGCGCAATGCTGGCTGGTGCCCAGGCTGGCGGACTTTGCTGAACGCTACCCGCTGGTCGCGCTGGATATCCGGGTGGGCAACGACAACGCCGACTTTCGCAGCGGCAATATCGACCTGGCGCTGTATTACGCCAATGGCGACTTCCCGGGCCTGGTCAGCCACAAGCTGATGGACGAGAAAATGGCGCCGGTCTGCAGCCCCGAATACGCCCGCCGCCTGGGCCTGCTGGAGCAGCCCGGCAATCTGCGCCATTGCACCCTGCTGCACGACGCGCTGGCCTGGAACAACGCCGCCAGCGATGCCGAATGGACGCTGTGGGCCAGGGCGCACGGCATGCTGGCGCTGCTGCCCGAGCGCGGCATCACCTTCGACCGCTCCGACCTGTGCGTGGTGGCGGCGATGAACCACGCTGGTCTTGCGATAGGCCGCCAACAATTGGTGCAAAAGCGCATAGACCGCGGCGAGCTGGTCTTGCCCTTTGGCGGCTTTACCCAGTCCGGCCACTATGACTACTACCTGGTCCACCCGCCCCTGGACCCCATGCCCAGGCGGCTGCACGCACTCATGGACTGGCTGCACGAATGCGCCAGCCAGTCACCGCTGGCGGGCGGCGCGGAGCCGTTACTGGGCTGACCTGTTCAGCGCGGGCCTGGAACGCCCGGCGCGGTGTGCGATACGGGTGCGCCGCACGGATTCCTGGGCCGCCATGCCGTGCACAGGTGATCCTGCGTCAGCCATCCCTTGAGTTTTCATCCCTTGTCAGCCTGTGGGCGCCGCCGTCTAATGCCCGGCACGGCGGTGATTCCTGCCGTTGCGTAACACCAATATTTCAACAGGAGACGTCATGCAGGGTGGTACAGGTTTATTACTGGTCTTGCTGGCCGCGATCGTGCTGATCGTGGTGCTGATCGTGAAGGTTCGGGTGCACGCTTTTCTGGCCCTGATGGCGGCATGTTTTGTGGTGGGCATAGGCTCGGGCATGCCGCTCGCCGACATCGCCGGGTCCTTCGAGAAGGGCGTGGGCGGCACGCTGGGCTTTCTGGCGGCGATCATCGGCCTGGGCAGCATCCTGGGCAAAATGCTGGAGGAGTCCGGCGGGGCCGAGCGCATTGCCCAGACCCTGCTGAACACGCTGGGCAAGCAGCGCGCCTCCTGGGTCATGATGCTGGTCGGTTTCATCGCCGGGATTCCGGTCTTCTTCGAGGTCGGCTTCGTGCTGCTGATTCCGCTGATCTACGTGGTGGCCAAGGACACCCGCCTGAACCTGCTGTACCTGGGCGTGCCGCTGGCTATTTCGCTGATGACGGTGCATTGCATGCTGCCGCCGCATCCCGCCGCGATGGCGATCACCGGCATGCTGGACGCCGACGTGGGCAAGGTGATTCTGTACGGCCTGATCGTGGGCCTGCCCACGGCCGTGATCGGCGGGCCGCTGTGGATCAAGCTGGCCTGCAAGAGCGAAGCGCCGGCCACGCAGGAAGCCTTCCTGGAGGAGCGCTGCGAAACCCGTGCCAGCAAGGATTTACCCGGCTTCGGCCTGACCCTGTTCACCATCCTGCTGCCGCTGTTGCTGATGGTGGGCAAGACCCTGGCCGTGATGGGCCTGAGCAAGGGTTCGGCGGCCTTCGGGGTGGTGAGTTTTCTGGGCAACCCGCTGACCGCGCTGGCCATTGCCGTGCTGTTTGCCTACTGGTCGCTGGGATTGCGCCGCGGCCTGCACATGGCCGAGCTGCTCAAGCTGACCGACAAATCCTTTCCGCCGCTGGCCAGCATCTTGCTGATCATTGGCGCAGGCGGCGCCTTCAACGGCATGCTGATCGACAGCGGCATCGGCAAGGTGCTGGCCGACTCGCTGGCGCAGCTGAACATGAACCCCATCGTGCTGGCCTGGCTGGTGGCCGGCCTGATGCACTTCGCGGTGGGCTCCGCCACCGTGGCCATGATCAGCGCCGCCGGCATGGTGTTGCCCATGCTGAACACCCACCCCGGGGTGAGCCGGGAAATCATGGTCATTGCCATAGGCGCCGGTGCCATAGGCTGGACGCATGTGACCGACTCCGCGTTCTGGGTGGTGAAGGAATACCTGGGCGCCTCGCTGACCGACGCGCTGAAAAAATTCACCGCCGGCACGGTGCTGGCCTCGCTGGTCGCCCTGGGGCTGACCTTGCTGCTGGCGAAGTTTGTCTGAGCCTGCACCGATAACTCACTCAACCCATCAAGGAGCTGAACATGATGATTTTGGGCAAAACTCTGGAAGACTGGACCGCCAGCCACCCTTTGATTCGCGAACTGGTGGAGCTGAAGGAAACCAGCTGGTTCAACCCGGCCACCGCCCCCACGGCGCAGGCGCTGGGCGATGTGGGCCTCACCGCTGCTGACGTGGCCGACGCCAGCGCCCGCCTGTCGCGCTTTGCGCCCTACATCATGCGGGCGTTCCCCGAGACGGCGGCCAGCGGCGGCATCATCGAATCGGGCATCCGGCCCCTGCCGGCCCTGCAAGCGCTCTTGAGCCAGCGCTACGGCCTGGCGCCGGGCGGCGGCGCCTTGTGGCTCAAGACCGACAGCCATTTGCCGATTTCCGGCTCCATCAAGGCCCGTGGCGGCATCTACGAAGTGCTCAAGCACGCGGAAGACCTGGCGCTGGCCGGCGGCCTGCTGCAAGCCGGCGACGACTACGCCGTGCTGGACAGCGACCGGGCCCGCGCCTTCTTTGGCCAGTACAAGATTGCCGTCGGTTCCACCGGCAACCTGGGCCTGTCGATCGGCATCATGAGCGCGCGCCTGGGCTTCCAGGTGACCGTGCACATGTCGGCCGACGCACGCCAGTGGAAGAAGGACAAGCTGCGCTCGCACGGCGTCACCGTGGTGGAGTACGCCTCCGACTACAGCGTGGCGGTGGCCGAGGGCCGCAAGCAGGCCGAGTCCGACCCCAGCTGCCACTTTGTCGACGACGAAAACTCGACCAGCCTGTTCCTCGGCTACGCGGTGGCGGCGGAACGGCTCAAAGGCCAGCTGGCCGCGGCCAATATCACGGTGGATGCCGAGCACCCGCTGTTCGTCTACCTGCCTTGCGGCGTGGGCGGCGGCCCTGGCGGCGTGGCCTTCGGGCTCAAGCTGGCCTTCGGCGACGCCGTGCACTGCATCTTTGCCGAGCCCACCCACTCGCCGTGCATGCTGCTCGGTGTCTATACCGGCCTGCACGACGCCGTGTCGGTGCAGGACTTCGGCATCGACAACGTCACCGCCGCCGACGGCCTGGCCGTGGGCCGCGCCTCCGGCTTTGTCGGCCGCGCCATGCAGCGCCTGCTGGACGGCTACTACACCGTCAGCGACGAGGAGCTGTACCGGCTGCTGGCGCTCATGGAGCGCAGCGAAGGCCTGCGCCTGGAGCCGTCGGCGCTGGCCGGCGTGCCGGGCATGGCGCGCGTGCTGGGCGAGCAGCAGGGCTACCGCGCCCGTGCCGGCCTGAGCGCAGAGCGCCTGGCCCGGTCCACCCATCTGGTCTGGGGCACCGGCGGCGGCATGGTGCCGCCGGCCGAGATGGAGGCCTATCTGGCCAAGGGCCGCCAGCTGCTGCAGGACTGACGCAGAACTTTCGCTTGATTTTCAGGAGCTTAAGGCGCTTTCCCCACCGGCGTTACAGCCGGTTTTGACTTGTACTTCGTCAAGGCGCCGAAAAATCGGGCGTGCTCTTCCCGCGCGAACCGCTGCCCTGGGCCGTGCGCGTGGCATCGGACTGGCTGCCGCTGATGAATGCCGTGGAACTGGTGCGCCACATGTTCATGGATCAGTGGCCCGCACCCCTCTTGCGCCACGGCTTGCGCCTACTGGGTGGCGCTGGCACTCACGCGCCGGCGTTTTCGGGCGTAGACGAGTGGATTGCCTGCAGCACTGACGGCTGCTTATTTCGCGCCAGCTCCTGCGGCATTTTTGCTGGTGGATCGTGGCCGAGTCGCTGGCGCATCGGGCGCCAGGGCCGAGCGCAGCCGGTCACGCGCGCTGCCGCTGCCGGCGCGGGTTTCGTCCAGGCGCCCGGCAAGGGTGTCGATGTGCTCCAGCATCAGGCGCTCGGCAAGCGCGTTGTCCCCATCGGCCAGCGCCGCAACGATGGCCGCGTGGTCGTCGTTGGAGGTCTGGGCCTCGCTTTGCGACTGGTACAGCGCCGACACCAGCGTGGTGCGCGCCGACAGGTCGATCAGCATCGATGTGAGAAAGCGGTTGCCCAGGCATTCGGCCAGGCAGATGTGAAAGTCGGCCTGCAGCCAGCTGCGCTGGGCCGCGTCAGCGGCGGCGATGGCCTTGCGCTCGTCGGCGACATGCTGGCGCAGCCGGCGGATGCTGGTCTGCAGCGGCGTGCCAGCATCGCGCAGCATGCCGGGCTCGATCACGCGCCGGGCGGCGTAGGTTTCCAGGGCGTCATCGAATGAGGGTTCGATGACATACCAGCCAACGCGCGAGCGCACCTCCACGACGCCGCGCGCCTGCAATTGCATCAGCGCCTCGCGCACCAGGGTGCGGCTGATGCTGAACAGGTCTGCAATGTCCTGCTCACCCAGTCGCTCGCCGGGGCGCAGCTTGCCGGCAAGAATGGACTCGATGATGCGCTCGGCAATCCTGGCCTTGGTGATCATGGGCGGCTCGTGAGGGGAGTTGATTCTAGTGTAGTGTTCGATTCTTGATTGAACTTAAAAAGTCGGCTGGTATCCCATGCTCAACTGGAGCTTGAAAGGGAGCCAATCCATGCGAGTTGCGCCAAAGATCGAATTGACGGATGAAGAGCGTGCGGCGTTGACGAAGCTTTGGCGCTCGGGCCTGACGAGCGTACGTCTGGCGCAGCGCGCACGCATCATCTTGCTGGCAGACCAGGGCCTGAACAACAAGGATATTGCCGCGCAACTGGGCATCGGTCGCATGCAGCCGGCGCGCTGGCGCGAGCGCCACCTGCAAGGCGGCATCAAGGCTATCGAGCGCGACTTGCCACGCGGCGCGCCGCCGGTAAAGGTGGACGTGGCCCAGCTGGTGCAGTTGACAACCCAGAGCAGCCCCGAAGCGATCACGCACTGGAGCACACGCAAGATGGGCACGCTGCTGGGCGTCAGCGCCAGCACCGTGATGCGCCATTGGCATGCGCACGGGCTCAAGCCGCATCTGGTGCACAGCTTCAAGGTCTCGCGTGACCCCCAGTTTGCCCAGAAGCTCGAAGACATCGTGGGCTTGTACATGTCCCCGCCTGAGCATGCCCTGGTGCTGTGCTGCGACGAGAAGAGCCAGGTGCAGGCGCTCGATCGCACGCAGCCGGGACTGCCCCTGAAGAAGGGGCGTGCGCAGACGATGACGCACGACTACAAGCGCCACGGCACGACCACATTGTTTGCGGCGCTCAACGTGCTCGATGGCCAAGTCATCAGCCAATGCCAGCAGCGCCACACCCATGTGCAGTGGTTGAAGTTCCTCAAGCAGATCGACCGCGAGACACCCAAGGACAAAACGCTGCACCTGATCGCCGACAACTACGCCACGCACAAGCACCCGGTGGTGCAGGACTGGCTGGCCAAGCACCCGCGCTTTCACATGCACTTCACGCCGACCTCGGCGTCGTGGCTGAACATGGTCGAGCGTTTCTTTCGTGACCTGACCACAGAACGGCTGCGCCGCGGCGTATTCACCAGCGTGCCGCAGCTGGTGGCCGCCATTGATGAATACGTGGCACATCACAATACCAACCCCAAACCGTTCATCTGGACCAAGAGCGCCCGCGACATCCTGCAGAAGGTCATTCGGGCCAATAGCCGATTAAGCTCCAAACAGAATGGAACACTACACTAGCCACCGATCCCTGCGCTCAAGGCTCAGGCCGCCGCCCCTATGGCGCGCACCCGCGGTCGCAGCTGCGACAACACGTAATACACCACGCCCCCGATCGCCACGCCGATGAACCAGCCAAAGGTGCCCCACCACGCGGGCAGCAGCGTCGTGAAGTTGGGCAGGATGGTGGAGAACACCGCCCCGACGCCGGTGGCGATCAATGCGTTGACGTTCCAGCCACCCTGGTAGCGGTATTCGCCCAGCTCCTGGTACAGCGCCTGCACATTGATCTGCCCGCGAGCAATCAGGTAGTAGTCAACGACGAAGATGCCCAGCAGCGGCCCCATGGTGGCGCCGACGGCGTTCACGAAATGCGCGGCGTCGCCCTCCCAGGGCGCGAACGGATAGAGCAGCAGGGCAATGGCCGCGGCGATGTAGCCGCCGCGCTTAAAGCTGATCTGGCGCGGAAAGACGTTGGAGATGTCAAACGCCGAGGAGACGAAGTTGGCCACCACGTTGATGCCCAGGGTCGCCACGGCAAAAGTCATGGCCGCCAGCAGGGCCAGGAACCAGCTGTCGAACTTGGCGGAGATCTGCTCGGGGTGCAGCAGCACCTCGCCATAGACCTGGAAGGCGGCGATGGTGGTGATGCCGGCGACGAACGAGAACGCGATCAGGTTCACAGGCAGACCCCAGAGGTTGCCGCGCGTGACCGCCTCGCGGTTCTTGGCGTAACGCGAGAAGTCGCAGAAGTTCAGGTACAGGGCGGCAAAGTAAGTGACCCAGGTGGCCCCCACCGCCATCAGTGCCCAGAACGAACCCGGCTCGCCCTTGATGCCGGCGTCCTTGGTCTTCTCCACCAGCACGTCCATCGGAATGCCATGCTCGAAGGAAAAGCCACCGGCCTTGACCATCAGCCCAATCGCCAGCACCAGCATCGCCACCCACACCGCCGGGCCGGCCCAGTCCTGGAACTTGTGCATGGTCTCCATGCCGCGCTGGATGATCAAGAGCTGCAGGGCCCACATGATCACGTAGCAGATGACCTCCAGCGTGGAATGGCCCAGCATGTGCGAGTTCTGGTGGAACTGCAGCATGCCTTCGCTGCGGATCAGCAGGTCCACCAGGGCGCTGGAGGCTGCCGCGGTCTGCGCGCCATACCAGAAGATGGCCACGATGGCGCGCACGATAGCCGGCAGGTTGGCGCCCCAGATGCCGAACGAGGCCCGCGCCAGCACCGGGTACGGAACACCGGTCTTCTCGCCGGCCCAGCCGATCAGGTTCATCAGCACGAAGATGACCAGCGAGCCCAGGCCGATGGCCAGCAAAAAGTTGGTGAAGCTGCCACACAGCAGGAACAGGCTGGCGGCCAGGTAGTAGCCCCACAGGCTGTGCACGTCCGAGGTCCAGACGTTGAAGATGCTGAAGGTGCCCCAGTTGCGCTCCTGGCCGGGGCCAGATCCTCGTTGTAGAGCACAGGGGAGGGACTGTGGATTTCCATGCTTGTCGCCGGTTGTCGATGCGGGTCCCAAGCACAACTCAGCCACGCCTTGTTGTGCTCAATGTTTGTGAGTTGGTATACAAAATGGTACGCAATCGCACCGGCCGAATGATCAGGGTTTGCCTGGATGCGTCATGCAACATCCTGTATCCAGCCCGATCTGGCAGCCACGGTGCGCGCCCCGGCGATACTGCCCGGTACGCCCCGGAAAAGAGGGCCCGGCGATTGCCGATACCATCGGCGCATCCGTTTTTCTCATCACTCCTTCGAGGACTCTTTTATGACGATTTCTACCGTCGGCATCATCGGCGCGGGCACCATGGGCAATGGCATTGCCCAGGCCTGCGCGGTCTCTGGCATCAACGTGGTCATGGTGGACATCTCCGACGCCGCCGTGCAAAAGGGCGTGGCCACCGTGGCCGCCAGCCTGGAGCGGCTGATCAAGAAGGACAAGATCACGGCGGCCGACAAGGACGCGGCCCTGGCGCGCATCAAGGGTTCGACCAGCTACGACGACCTGAAGGCCGCGCAGATCGTCATCGAGGCCGCGACCGAGAACCACGAGCTCAAGCTGAAGATCCTGAAGCAGGTGGACGCCATCGTCGCGCCCGAGGTCATCATCGCCTCCAACACCTCGTCGATCTCGATCACCAAGCTGGCCGCCGCCACCGGCCGTGCCGAGCGCTTCATCGGCATGCATTTCTTCAACCCCGTGCCGATGATGGCGCTGGTGGAGATCATCCGTGGCCTGCAGACATCCGACGCCACGCACGCCGCCGTCAAGGAGCTGGCCGAGCGCCTGGGCAAGTCGCCCATCACGGTGAAGAACGCGCCCGGCTTCGTGGTCAACCGCATCCTGGTGCCGATGATCAACGAGGCCTTCTTCGTGCTGGCCGAGGGCCTGGCCACGCCCGAGGACATCGATGCCGGCATGAAGCTGGGCTGCAACCAGCCCATAGGCCCGCTGGCCCTGGCCGACATGGTGGGCCTGGACGTGTGCCTGGCGGTGATGGACGTGTACCTGCAGGAGTTTGGCGACAGCAAATACCGCGCCTGCCCGCTGCTCAAGGAATATGTCGCCGCCGGCCGCCTGGGCCGCAAGACCGGGCGCGGCGTCTACCAGTACTGACGCCGGCTACTCTGCCGGCGCAAGGGAAAGGGCGTCGCAGGAGCTGTTCAATCACTCCAGAATCCAGCCCTTGTCCCGCGCCACGGCGAGAAAGCTCGCGGTATCCTGGGCGATAGCCTCGCGCTGGCTCGGGTAGGCCTGGGCCAGGTCGTCAATGATCTTGTCGTCGGTTCGCGTGCCGTCGCAGCGTTGGAGGATTTCTGCTGCCGACGGGCTGAGCTTGATCAGCCCTTCGGGGTAGAGGATGACATGCGCGTCCTGGCTCGCCTCCCAGCGCATGATGAAGCGCGGGTGCAGCTGCGGACGGGGTGCGGTGGTGCTGTCCATGGGGTGCAGGGCCTGCCGGCGCGCTAGCGGCCGAAGCCGCTGGGGCGTACCGGCTTAGCGCACGTAAACGTAGGCGGTCACTTCAAAGCCAAGACGGATTTCGCAATAGGCGGGGGTATGCCAGGTCATGGGTGTCTCCTCGTGAGGTGTTGCGACGCCGCACCACGCGGCTTCTGGGCATATTGTTCCGGGGCCGGTGGTTGCGGTCGTCCGCGCTTTATGGGGCGGCACCTCCAGAAAATCATGAATCTGCGTCGCCATCGCTGCATGTGGGCTGGATCAGCCCCTGCAGGCATTGCGCACCCTGCGCGGTAAAAAGGCGGTGCACCTGCACGCCGCTGGCGCCGCAGGCCCGCGCGCGGTCCACGTCGGCGCGGCAGCGAATGCCGCCAACGGCGACCAGGTCGGGGCCGGCGCCAACCTGCTGGCGCAGCGCGGACAGGCAGGCCCAACGCTCTCCGGTGTCGGGCAACACCACGGTCAGCTGGTCGATGCCGGCCGCCAGCGCCAGCGCGGCCGCCGTCGATGCCCCCGGGTGGGTGCCGGGCAGCTTGATCGCCAGGCGCACCGCGCCATGCTGGCCTTCCCTGCCCAGCTGGTGTGTTTGGTCGCGCAGCGTGGCCACGGCAACAAACGCCGCACCCAGCACCGCCAGGCCAGCGGGCTCAAGCAGGCGCTGGTGGGCACGGGCACTGAGGTTCAGGCTGACGTAATGGGCAACCTCTGCCACTGCCGCAAAGCCAGCCAGCCACTGCGCTGCCACATGCTCCAGGGCCACGGCGGCAGGCACGCCCAGGCCAATGCCGACGGCGCACGGCGCCCTGCCCTGCGGCGCGCTCTGCGGGGCCGCTGCCAGTGCGTTCTTCAGGGCCTGAACCAGCGCCGCCACGCCGACGTTGTGCCCGGGCAGCGGTTGTGCTGTCACGCTGCCAAACTCCACGCTGCCAAATCCATGGCCGAGCAGCTCTGCGGCGCGCCCCCCATCCTGGTCGATACCGCCGGCAAGACCGGGACGCTGGAGCCAGGTGGCGGGACTGGGTGCCAGCGGTATTCGTGCATTCATCCGTAGCGCCTTTGAAAATGGGCCATGAAATCCACCAGCGCATCGACCCCGGCCTGCGGCATGGCGTTGTAGAGACTGGCGCGCAGACCACCAATGCGGGGGTGGCCACGCAAGTGGTGCAAGCCGGCGGCCTCGGCTTCGGTGGCAAACACCGTATCCAGCGCCGCATTGGCGCAGCAGAACCGCACGTTGACCAGGGAGCGATGGCCCAGCGCCACCGGTGCGCAAAAGAACCCCTGGCTGGCGTCGATGGCGCAGTACAGCGTGGCCGCCTTGCGCTGATTGGCCTCGGCCATGGCAGGCAGACCGCCTTGTGCATCTATCCAGTCGAGCACCATGGCGGTCACCAGCAGGGCCGCCACCGGCGGCGTGTTGACGCAACTGGCGGCTTGCGCCTGGAGGCGGTACGAGGCGACGGATGCCAGGCTGGCGGAGCTGCGCGCCAGCAGTGCCTCCTGGATGACGACCACGGCCAGGCCGGCAATGCCCAGGTTCTTCTGTGCCCCGGCATAGACCAGGCCAAAGCGCGCGATGGGCAGGGGCGCCGTCAGACAGGACGACGTGCAGTCAGCCACCAGCGGCACATCGCCCACGTCAGGCAGGCCGGGATAGGCGATGCCCTCGACCGTCTCGTTGGGTGTGATGTGGCAATAGGCGCTGCCGGGCGGCAACTGCCAGCCCTGCAACGGCGGCGCCGCCAGCGCCTGTGTGCCTTCATGCCGCGCCACCACGCAAACCTGGTGCTGCCTGGCCGCCTCGGCCATGGCGCGCTGGGCCCAGTAGCCCGAATCGGCGTAGGCCACCGTGCCCCCGGGAGTGGCCAGGTTGGCCGGCACCATGGCGAACTGGTGCATGGCGCCACCGGCCAGAAACAGGATGCGGTAGCCGTCTGGCACGCCCAGCAGCGCACGCAGGCGGGCCTAGGCATGGGCCAGTGCGGCACGGAACTGTGGCGCGGAAAACGGCCGCTCCACGGGCGCGGCACCATCGGCGCCCCGGCTGAACAGCGTCTCCCGGGCCTGCGCCAGTACGGCATCGGGCAGGCGTGCCGGGCCGGCGGCAAAGCTGTAGGGCATGGCGCGGCCCTATCTGAGCAGGTACCCGCCATGGCTGCCCGATGCCATGAAGAACAGCAGCGGAATCGACAGCATGGTGTTGGTACGCGAGGAGAGGTGGGTGATGCGCGAGCAGCGCAGGCGCTCGTGCACCGGCGCCGGAACCAGGCCCAGCACCTTCTTCTGGTGCGGCCAGAGGACGAACCAGACATTGAGCATCATCAGCGTGCCGATGTAGACACCCACCCCGATCGGTGCGAGGGTGCCCTGCAGCTGCAGCGCACCTGGGAGCCAGCCCCGGTGCCAGAGCATGAAGATCCCGGCGCACCAGGTCACCACCGAGGCCCAGCGGAAGGTGCCATGTTCGCGGTTGATCACCTCCTTGAGCTTGGGGCTGTCCGGGTCGCTCAGGTCGCTGGCGGCGAGAGGGCGCCACCGGGGCCGGTTCACCACGCTGGCGTAGTTGTGGCCGACCCAGATCACGCCCGCCAGAAAATGCAGCCAGCGCGCCAGCAGGTCCAGCATTGCCATGTCCATGGTGCTCTCCTAGGCCAGAAGGCGTAGCAGCGCCGCCAGCACGGCCGTCAAGGCCACGCCCAGCGCCACGGTGGTGAGTGCGTTGTCGTAAGGGTGTCGCATCATTCCTCCATGAACGTGGTGGACACGGCGCTCGCCGAACGCTTGACCAGCGGTTTCTTGAAGCGCAGGGGGCGCACCACCTCCTTCACGGCTTCGGTGATGCGGTGGCGGAAGGGCGAGCGGCTACAGGCCGGGTCGGTGTTGCCGGCATCACCCGTGAGCAGGAACGCCTGGCAGCGGCAACCGCCGAAATCCTTTTCCTTTTCGCTGCAGGACTGGCAGGGCTCCGGCAGCCAGTCCAGGCCACGGTACTTGCGGAACAAGGGCGACTCGTGCCAGAGCCAGGCGAGCGAGCGTTCGCGGACCGACTCAAACTCCAGCCCCGGAATGACCCTTGATTCCTGGCAGGGCATGGCCACGCCGTCCGGCGCAATGGTCAGGTGGATGGCGCCCCAGCCATTCATGCAGGCCTTGGGGCGGTCCTCGAAATAGTCGGGCACCACAAAGTACAGCGTCATGCGCTTGCCCAGCTTGGCGCGCCACTCGTTGACCGTGGCCTCGGCCTGGCGGATCTGCTCCAGGCTGGGCAGCAGCTCATCGCGGTTGAGCAGGGCCCAGTTGTAGTACTGGATGTTGGCAAACTCGATGTATTCGATGCCCAGGTCCGCGGCCCATTCGCACATCTCGCCGATCAGGTCGATGTTCTGCTTGAACACCGGCATGTTCAGCACCATGGGAAAGCCATGCGCCTTGATGCGGCGCGCAGCGTCCATCTTCAGCGCATGGGCGCGGGCGCCAACCAGGGCGTCGGTCATTTCGGCGCGGGTGGACTGGACGGAGAGCTGAATCTGCTTGAGCCCCGCCGCCTTCAGCGCCACCAGGCGCTCCTCGTTCAGGCCCACGCCAGAGGTGATGAGGTTGGTGTAGAAGCCGATGCTGTCGGCATAGGCCACCAGCTCCTCCAGATCGTCGCGCATCAGTGGTTCACCGCCCGTGAATCCCAGCTGCAGCGCGCCCAGATCACGCGCCTCGCGCAGCACACGCATCCACTCCTGGGTGCTCAGCTCCTGCGAGGTGTAGTCATCGAAGTTCAGCGGGTTGTTGCACCAGCTGCACTTGAGCGGGCAACGGTAGGTCAGCTCCAGGGACAGCCATAACGGCTTGCCCTGGCCGTCCAGGCTCAGACCCTGTTCTTCTTTCGGCATAGCGCTCCTTTCGGCAACAGCGACAAGATGCCTCATTCTTTCCGCCCTGCCTGCAGTGGGCTACCGGCAAATTTGCATTTGCAGCTCGCGAAAATCACGAGAACCACACACGGCTCAAACGTCGATCATCCCGTTGCGCAAGGCCACCAGCGCCAGTTCAGCGGCGTTCTGGACATTGAGCTTTTGCTTGATGTGGTACAGGTGGGTGCCCACGGTGCTGGGGCTCAGGCGAAAGTCTTCGGCCACCTGCTGCACGGAGCGCCCCGAGGCCAGTTGCAGAAAGACTGCCAGCTCCTTCTCGGACAGCGTCTCCACGGGGCTGGACGATTTCGACAACTGCGCCAGGGCCAGCGCCGCGGCCAGTTCCGGGTCGATATAGCGCTGGTCTTTTGCCACCGCAGCGACTGCGCGCAAAAATTCGTCGGGGGCCGCCCGCTTGCACAGGTAGCCCCGGGCACCCATGCGCAGCGCCCTTGTGGGCATGATGTCGTCGCTGTGTGCCGAGAGCATCAGAACCCGTGCCTTGGGGGCATGGTTGAGGATGCGCTCCAACGCCCCCAGGCCACCGATGCCGGGCATGGAGATGTCCATCACCAGCACATCGGGATCCAATGCGCCATACATGCGCGAGGCCGTTTCGCCAGACTCGGCCTCGCCCACCACGGTGGCGCCTGCGCCTTCGAGCAGCAGCCGCAGGCCCAGGCGCACGACCGCGTGGTCGTCGGCCAGCATGATGCGCGTCGCGTGCAAATTGGGGCTCATGCGGCAGACTCCAAAGCAGACAGGAGATGGTCCGGCAGCCGTGCGAGCACGCACAAGCCGCCGCTGGCGGCGGTGTTGAGCTCCAGCTGACCGCCCTGCGCAGCAATGCACTCGCGCATGCCCGTCAGGCCCAGCCCGCTGCCAGGATGGCCAGTGCCGCTACCCAGGCCACAGCCGTTGTCGCTCAGCCGAATGTTGAGCCAGCCGCCGCTGCGCTCTATGCACAGGTCGGCCTGCGTGGCCTTTGCATGCCGCACGATGTTGGTCAGGCCCTCCTGCACCACGCGCACCGCGGTCTGGGTGAGCTCTGCAGCCAGCGGCGTGGTGCCGATGTCCATGCGGCAGTTCAGGGCAATATGGGGGTGCAGCAGCTCCCAGCGTGTGCATGCCTGCGCAATATCGGTGCCCAGGTCATGTTCCAGCGCCGAACGCAGGCGGTACAGGATGGCCTTGACGCCATCCTGCATCTCGCCGGTGACGGCCACAATAGTTTGTGCGGGCTGCTGCAGCGCAGGTTGATCAGAGGTGCGCTGAGCAATGGCGCCGGCCAGTGCGCGCACGCCGGTAATGCACTGGGCCAGCGTGTCATGCAGCTCGCGGGCGATGGCGCGCCGCTCATCCTCCAGGCGCGCCTGAACGAGACACGCCACCTCGCGTTCGCTTTTCAGGCGCACGTTGTCCTCCACAGCTTCCTCCAGGCGGTCTGCCATGCCGTTGAAGGCCAGCGACAGGCGGCCCAGCTCGCGCAACGGAAAGACCGGCAGGCGAACGTCGAACCGGCCGCCACCGGTACAGTCCAGCGCGTCCATCACTTGCTCCAGCGGTCGCATGGTGCGCCCCAATGCCCAGCGCACCAATGCAAACAGCGCACCCAGCAGCGCCACGGTCCAGAGACACAGCACCTGCAGGTCGTCCCAGGCATCGACGACGGCGCGCGAGTGGTCGGGCGAGATCACCAGCTCCAGGTTGCCCACGCCCACGCGGTGCACGGCAAACACCGGGGCCACCAGCGCGGTGAACCAGCCCGGTGCAGTGCGGTCGGCCTTATAGGTGGGCGCCGGCGAGGCGTAGAGGCGCCGGCCGTCTTCAGTGAACACCTCCAGGGCATTGGCGCGGATGCGCCCCAGGGGTCGCACCATGGACAGCACACGCTGCGCGACAAACTCGGGAGGCGCCGACTGCACATCGGAAGCCAGGGCCTTGAGCCACTGCACGCTGACCCGGTTGGCTGCGGAGATTTCCTCGTGGATGCTGCTGCGCATGCCATGCACCCACAGTGAGGCCAGCACCATCAGCAAGATGGCCGCCAGCCCGGTCAGCAAAAGGCTGATGCGTGTATGCAGGCTGCGGGGCGGAATGCTCATCGCCTCTCCTTGGCTCAAATACTCCGGTTCGGATTGCATACCGCACCGCAATCACCATGCCAAAGATCTCTGTCCCCATGGGCGCACCCAGCCACCGGCTGTGGTGCGACGCAATACAACAACTGGTGATTTGTGGAGCAATCCGTTGTGTGCCGAAGTGACACACTCGGACGCCATGCACCAGGCCTTACTCCAGCGTGACGCCCGTGGCCTTGACCACCGTGGCCCAGCGGGCCAGCTCCTTGCGCACATAGGCGCCGTATTCCTCGGGGGTGGAGCCCAGCGGCTCGGCCCCCTGCACGGCCAGTTTGTCGCGCATATCGGCGCTTTGCAGCGCCTTGTTGACCTCGGCATTCAGGCGCTGCACCACGGCGGCGGGCGTGCCGGCGGGCACCATCAGACCCTGCCAGGCGCCGGCCTCGAAGCCCGGCATCACCGTCTCGGCCAGCGTCGGCACCTCTGGAAATAGCGACATGCGCTTGGCCGTGGTGACGGCCAGCAGCTTCATGCGCCTGTCCTTGACGAAGGCCATGACGGAGTTGATGGTGTCGGTCATGAACTGGATCTGGCCCGCCGCCAGATCCACGTCGGCCGGCGCGCTGCCACGGTAGGGCACATGCGTGGCCTCTATGCCCTGGGCGCGGACAAACTGGTAGGCCGCCAGGTGCGTCACATTGCCGTTGCCGGCCGAGCCGTAGGACAGCTTGCCCGGGTTGGCCTTGGCGTAGGCCACGAAGTCCTGCACGCTGTTGGCCGGCACGGCGGGGTTGACCACCAGCGCCAGCGGCACCACCGCCGTCAGCGCCACGGGCGCCAGGTCGCGCAGCACGTCGTACTGCATGCTCTTGTACAGCGCCGGGCTGAGCGTGATGGACGAGGTGTTGTAGAGCAGCGTATGGCCGTCGGCCGCCGCCTTGCTGACCAGCGCGCCGCCGATGTTGCCGTTGGCGCCGGGCTTGTTGTCCACCACCACCGGCTGGCCCATCTGCTCCGACAGCTTTTGCGCCAGCAGGCGCGCCACCATGTCGGTGGGGCCGCCGGGCGGGAAGGGCACAACCATGGTGATGGGCTTGGCCGGATAGGTCTGCGCCAGCGCGCCGGGTGCGGCCAGTGCCGCCAGTGCGCCGCAGGCGGCCAGGGCCAGGCAGGCGCGGCGGTGGATGGGGTTCATGTCTGTCTCCTCGGTGTGGTGTGTTATTGCGTGCGCCCGGCCAGCAGCCGCGTGGCGGTGTAGGTCATGACCTGCACGCCGCCCTGCTTGAACACGTCGATGCGCGAGGTGACCACGGCGCGGCCGCTTTTCGACGTGGGGCGTATCCCGGTGACCTCGACCATGGCCTCGATAGTGTCGCCCACCAGCACGGGGGCCAATATCTTCTGGTGCAGCTCCAGCATGGCCAGGCCCGTGCCCTGGATCATGGTCTGCAGGATGAAGCCCTCTATCAGCGTGTAGGTCAGCGCGCCCGGCACGGGCCGCCCGCGCATGGCGCCGCCCTCGTAGCCCTCCTCGATGAAGATGGCCTCCAGCATGCCGGTGACGTTGATGAACTGCACCAGGTCGCTCTCGGTGACCGTGCGGCGGAAGGTTCTGAAGCGCTGGCCGACCTGCAGGTCCTGCCAGACGAAGCCCTGGCCCAGGCGCGGAGCGGCGTGGTCCATGGTGTGCGTGCCGTTCATGTGTCTGCATCCTTGTGTTGTGGCGCAATCGCGGCGCCTTGATCGATCAGCGCCTGCACCTGCGCGGCATCCAGCCCCACCTCGGCCAGCAGGGCGCGTGTGTGCTCCCCCAGGCGCGGCGCCATGGTCACGGGCGGGCGCTGGCCGTCAAAACGCACGGCCACGCCGGGAAAGCGCAGCGTGCCCATGGCCGCGTCCTGCAGTTCCTCGAAGAAGCCCGTGGCCAGCAGATGCTCGTCAGCGCGCAGCTCGGCCAGGCGCGCCACCGGGGCGGCGGGAATCTCCAGCCGCTCGCAGGTGGCCAGCCAATAGGCCGTCGGCTGGCGCCGGACGTAGGTGGAGGCCAGCTCCAGCAGCTCGGCGATATGCGCCGTGCGGCTGGCAATGTCGGTGAAACGCGGGTCGTCCGCATGCTGCGGCGCGCCCACCTCGGCAAAGAAGCGCTGCCAGTGCAGATTGGTGTAGGGCATCATGGCCACCAGGCCATCCGCCGTGTGATAAGGCCTGCGCCAGGGCGCCAGCACGCGCGGGTAGCCGGGCGCAGAGCGCGGCGGCTCGAAGTGCTGGCCGTAGAAATGCTCGACCAGGTTGAAGCCCACCATGGACTCGAACATCGGCACCTCGACGAACGCCCCTTCGCCCGTGCGCTCGCGCTGCCACAGCGCCGCCAGGATGGCATGCGCCGCCACATGGCCGCAGGTCTTGTCGGCGGCGATGGTGGGCAGGTAACGCGCCTCGCCGCCCTGCTGCTCCATCAGGTCAGCCAGGCCCGACATGCCCTGGATCACATCGTCATAGGCCGGCCGGCCCGCGTACGGCCCGGGCAGAAAGCCCAGCAGGCTGGCGTACACCAGCCGCGGGTGGCGCGCGCGCAGCGTCTCGGGATCGACGCCCAGGCCGGCCAGCTTCTGCGGGCGCATGCTGTGCATGAAGACGTCGGCGGTCGCTATCAGCGCCTGCAGCGCCTGACGCGCCTCGGGCCGCTTCAGGTCCAGCGCAATGCTTTTCTTGCTGCGGTTGGAGCCCAGGAACATGGCCGCCATGCCGGGTTCGGGCGCCGGCCCGGTGTGGCGCGTGGAGTCGCCCCCGGGCGGCTCCACCTTGATGACCTCGGCGCCATAGTCGGCCAGCACCTGGCTGGCCAGCGGGCCGAAGATGACGCTGGACAGATCCAGCACCCGCAGTCCTTGCAAGGGCTTCATTCGCATGTCTCCTGCTGCTGTCTTGCTGGCGATTATTCGGGTTCGGCCCCCATGCGTCTAATATTTATTGGCGTCCGTCCGATACCTGCTGCGTATCGAATGGCGCTCGTGAGACCAAAAAACTACGTGTTTTCCCTAGATACACAAGCGGCGCCATGCAAGCGAGCACTCAGCTTATGGCGCGATGATGTTCCGATCATGAAGATTGCCCTGCTCTCCGACCTCCACGCCAACCTGCCCGCCCTCGATGCCTGCCTGGAACATGCCCGCGCCCAGGGGGCAGAACAATTTGCCCTGCTGGGCGACCTGGTGGGCTACGGCGCCGACCCGGGCCCGGTGCTCGACCGCGTGATGCAGCTCGTGGCCGATGGCGCGCTGTGCGTGCGCGGCAACCATGACGATGCCGCAGTCGCCCCGCCGCCCCAGGTGGAGAACCTGGGCGACCAGAGCGCGCAATGGACGCACCCGCACCTGTCCGCCGAACAGCGCGCCTTTCTGGCCGGCCTGCCGCTGACCGCGCGCATGGGGCCGGACGCCCTGCTGGTGCATGCCAGCGCCGACGGTCCCGAGCGCTGGCACTACGTGGCCGACAGCAACGCCGCCGAGCGTTCCATGGCCGCGGCCACGCAGATAGACCCGGCCATCCGCTATGTCTTCAGCGGCCATGTGCATGAGCAGGCGCTGTACTTCCTCACGCCCACGGCCAAGCTGATGCGCTTTAGCCCCCAGCCCGGCGTGCCCGTGCCCGTGCCGCCGCACCGGCAATGGCTGGCCATCGTGGGCTCCTGCGGCCAGCCGCGCGATGGCGACACGCGCGCCATGTATGCGCTGTTCGACGCCGGGGCCGCCACCATCACCTTCCAGCGCGTGCGCTACGACCATATGGCGGCTGCGGCGGCGGTGCGCGCCAGCGGCCTGCCGGCCTTCTTTGCCGACCGGCTGGAAAAAGGGCGCTAGCGCCATGAAGCTGCTCGAGCCTGGCACCGAGGTCGACGGCTTCGTGGTGCACGAGTGCATACATGCCGGCGGCATGGCCCATATCTACCATGCGGGCTACGCGAATACGGCGCGTGATCCGGGCTTTCCGCTGGCCATGAAGATCCCGCGCATGACGGCCGGCGATGGCGCCGAGAACATCGTCAGCTTCGAGGTCGAGCTGACCATCTTGCCCACCCTCACCGGCCACCACGCGCCGCGCTTCGTGGCCGCGGGCGACCTGATGCGTCTGCCCTATCTGGTCATGGAATATGTGGAGGGCCAGACGCTGCAGCACTGGCTGGACAGCCACCAGCGCGGCGACGCCGAGCAGGACGCCCGCGACATCGCCCGCATCGGCAGCGCGCTGGCCATCGCCGCGCACAGCATCCACCAGCAGAATGTCTGCCACCTGGACCTGAAGCCGGCCAACGTGCTGCTGCGCCCGGACGGCAGCGTGGTGCTGCTGGACTTCGGCCTGTCCTGCCACGCGCATTACCCCGACCTGCTGGCCGAGGAGATGCGCAAGGCCGTGGGCTCGCCCACCTGGATCGCGCCCGAGCAGGTGGTGGGCGTGCGCGGTGATCTGCGCAGCGACATCTTCGCCATCGGCGTGATGCTGTACGAGATGGCCACGGGCGAGCTGCCCTTCGGCTCGCCAACCACCGACGCCGGCCTGCGCCAGCGCCTGTGGATGACGCCCGCCCCGCCGCGCCAGCACCGCCCCGACCTGCCCGAGTGGCTGCAGGAGGTCATCCTGCGCTGCCTGGAGCCCGAGGCCGCGCAGCGCTACCCCTCGGCCGCACACCTGGCCTTCGACCTGGCGAACCCGGAGCAGGTGCCACTCACCGAGCGCGGGCGGCGCCTGCGCGGGCCCGGCCTGCGCGTGCACTTCAAACGCTGGATCAAGGCCGCCGGCATGCACTACCAGCCCAGCCCGCTACCCACGCGCCAGATCGAGGAAGTGCCCATCCTCATGGTCGCCGTGCCGCACGACGACGTGACCGACGCCACGCTGTACTCGCTGCGCGAGGCGGCGGCGCGCTCGCTGGGCATACGCCCGGGCGCGCGCCTGGCCTGCGTGTCGGTGATCTCGCCATCGGCCAGCAGCGCGTCGGACAGCGAGCGCAGCGAAACCACGCTGCGCCGCCAGCATCTGGCGCGGCTCAAGCAATGGGCGACGGGGCTGGATCTGTCACGCCACAGCGCCAGCTACCATGTGCTGGAGTCCAGCGACGTGGCCCAGGCCCTGGTGCGCTACGCCGAGGCGAACCGCGTCAGCATGATGATCCTGGGCGCTGCCACCCATGGCCTGCAGCTGCAGCGCTTTGTGGCCACCGTACCCATGCGCGTGGCGCGCGACGCGCCCTGCACCGTCATCCTGGTCAAGCAGCAGCTGCCGTTCGAGCACCTGTAGCCGCCATCAGCAACCACCCATCACGCGGCACTCGGGCACCGGCCGGCCTTGTGCATCGCGCCACTGCAGGGGTGCGCCCTGCGCCCCGGGCACGGGCGGCGGCGCAGCGCCAGGTGTAGCCGCCGGCTGCTGCGGGTCATGCAGCACCGTGGAGCTGCCCACCCCCACACCCACGCGGGCATTGCCCATGGGCACCGATGCCCCCACCCCGGCACCACCCGTGACCTGGCCGCGCTGATTCACCCCCACGCCGACGCCAAGCGGCCCGACGCCGGTGGACACGCCCGCCGACACACCGCCGGAACCCAGCCCCACGCCAATGCTGACGGGGCCCACTGGCACCCCCACGCCCACATGCGCCGATGGGCTGGCGCATGCGGCCAGGAATGCCGCCATGGCGAGCGCGGCCGCGCCGCGCCAGCCTGTCTCGTTGATTTGCCTTGCCATGCCCCATGGTAGCCAACCCGGCGCGGCCGGCACGCCACAGCGGCGCGCGACAATGCACGCCATGACCGCAACGCCCTCAGACACCGCCCCGCCCCACCCCTACGCCAGCCTCACGCCGGACCTGGTGCTGGACGCCCTGGCCAGCGTCGGCCTGTACGGCGACGGCCGGCTGATGGCCCTGGGCTCGTATGAGAACCGCGTCTACCAGGTGGCGCTAGAGGATGGCAGCCGCGTGGTCGTCAAGTTCTACCGCCCCGGACGCTGGAGCCAGGCGCAGATCGAGGAGGAGCATGCATTCGCGCTGGAGCTGGCCGCCGCCGAGGTGCCCGTGGTCGCGCCCCTGATGCTGCAGGGCCGCAGCCTTCACCAGCACGCCGGCTTTGGCTTTGCCGTCAGCCCCTGGCGCGGCGGGCGCATGCCGGAGCTGGACGACTTCGAGGTGCTGGAATGGCTGGGGCGCTACCTGGCGCGCATCCACAACGTAGGGGCCCAGCGCCCGTTCGAACAACGCCCGCGGCTGGATGCGCAAAGCTTTGGCCAGGAGCCGCGCGACTGGCTGCTCAGCCAGCAAATCATCCCCCTGGACCAGCAATCGGCCTGGCACGCGGCCTGCGATGAAGCTCTTGAATTGATAGCTTCTGACGCTTATCCATCAAGCGCTACAGGCCAATTTGTCTTGAAAGATGCAAACGCCATCCGCCTGCACGGCGACTGCCATCCCGGCAATGTGCTGTGGACACCCGTGGACGACGCAGGCCAGGGCGGCCCGCATTTCGTGGACCTGGATGACGCGCGCATGGGCCCGGCGGTGCAGGACCTGTGGATGCTGCTGTCGGGCGACCGGCGCCAGCGCGCGCTGCAGCTGTCCACGCTGCTGGACGGCTACGAGCAGTTGCGCGCCTTCGACCGGCGCGAGCTGGCGCTCATCGAGCCACTGCGCACGCTGCGCCTGATCCACTACAGCGCCTGGCTGGCGCGGCGCTGGAGCGACCCGATCTTCCCCATCAACTTCCCGTGGTTCGGCAGCAGCGACTACTGGCGCGGCCAGGTGGGCATGCTGCGCGAGCAGATCGAGGCGATGCGCGAGGAGCCGCTGACCGCCTGAAAAGCACAGGCGGCCAGGCCCGGCATCATTCAGCCTTGACGCCGGAGATCTTCACCAGCTTCTGGATGACGGGATCGACGGCGTCAAAGTCCTTGTGGAACTGCGCCGCGCCGCCCGGCACCGACTCCAGGCCAAAGACCTGGAAGCGCGCCTTCATGGCCGTGGAGTGGATGATCTCCACCGACTCCTTCTCCAGCCGCTGCAGTATGGGCTTGGGCGTGCCCTTGGGCGCCAGCAGGGTGAACCAGGCCACCGTGTTGAACTCCGGGTCGGCAAAGCCCTGCTCGGCCATGGTGGGCACGTCGGGCAGTTCGGCCAGGCGCTTGGGGCCATAGATGGCGATGGGGCGCACGCGGTTGTCCTTGAGCACGCCCTGGGCCGCGGCAATCGTCCCCAGACCCCACGAGACCACGCCGCCCGCCAGATCCTGGATATGCGGCGACTCGCTCTTGTAGGCCACATGCGTCATGTCCAGCTTGCGCGTGTCGCTCAGGTAGGCGCTCATCAAATGCCCGGCCGAACCCTGTCCGTATGACCCGTAGTTGACCTTGCCCTTGTTGGCCTGCGCCCAGGCCATGAACTCCTTCATGTTCTTGACCGGCACATTGGCGTTGACCATCATCACCAGGCTGGTGGAGGCCAGCTGGGTGATGAACTCGAAGTCCTTGCGGATGTCGTAGGGCACCTTGGCAAAGATGTGGTGGGCATAGAACACGGGCGTGGAATAGGCCACCAGCAGCGTATAGCCATCCGGCGCGGCGCGCGCCACGGCCTGCGTGCCGAGCATGCCCGAGGCCCCCGTCTTGTTGTCCACCACCACCGCCTGGCCCAGGCGCTTGCCCAACTGGTCGGCCAGCACCCGCGCCACCACATCCGTACCGCCGCCGGCGCCGGCGGGCACCACCAGGGTGATGGGGCGGTTGGGGTAGTCCTTGGCGGCGCTGGCGGTCTGGGCCTGCGCCCAGCCTGCCGCGCCCAGGGCCAGGGCCATGGTGGCCAGTACGGTCTTGATCCTCATGCATCGTCTCCCGGTGGTCAAAGGGAAGGATGCTGCGAGAACAACCGGCCAGTCGCCAATAGGGGATACCTGTAAAACAACGCGATCAGCAGCAGCAACGGCACGCTGGAAGCGCCAAACCCCTGCCTTGCGCTCGTCGCGCACCCGGCCAAAACCTCAACCGATCAAGCCTGAACGCTTTGGCAGCAAGCCTTCACAGCGATCCCAAAAGGGCATGCATCGAGCCTGCGGCGCGCCCCAGCCAACAGAATGGGCGCTTTCCACGGTATTTCGTTAGCAAGCATATTGGTATGACCAATACTGAATTTACCCTGATTGTTTATGAATTTAGGTATTTACCCGGTATGCATTGATAAATGCGCACGCCGAAAATAGCCACGCCTCGGATCTCATGCGTATTGGTAGTACCAATTTCACTTTCACGCCATGGCACGAGGCATGCCACCCTCCCCGTTGACCCCGCCCCCCAGCGGCAGGCCAGCGGGAAGCCACTGAAACCGCAGGCCCCGCGGCCCGCACAACGCATTTCGCACAACGGCCATGCAAACCCTCTGGCAACAGAACTACGACCCCGCCGGGAACATCTGGATCTCGGCCCTGGTCGCCCTCATTCCCATCGTCTTTTTCTTCCTTGCGCTGACGCGGCTGCGCCTCAAGGGCTACCAGGCAGGCACCGTCACGGTGCTGCTGGCCCTGGGCGTGGCGCTACTGTTCTACAAGATGCCCGTGAGCGCAGCCCTGGCCTCGGCCGTGTATGGCTTCTTCTACGGCCTGTGGCCCATCGCCTGGATCATTGTGGCGGCCGTGTTTCTGTACAAGCTGTCGGTCAAGACCGGGCAGTTTGATGTGATCCGGAGCTCCATCCTGTCCGTCACGCCCGACCAGCGGCTGCAGCTCATCCTGGTGGGCTTTTGCTTTGGCGCGTTTCTGGAAGGCGCTGCCGGCTTTGGTGCCCCCGTGGCCATCACCGCTGCGCTGCTGGTGGGCCTGGGCTTCAAGCCGCTGTACGCTGCCGGCCTGTGCCTGATCGCCAACACCGCCCCCGTGGCCTTTGGCGCCATGGGCATTCCGGTCATCGTGGCCGGTCAGGTGTCGGGCATTGATCCCTTCCTCATCGGCCAGATGGCCGGGCGCCAGTTGCCCTTCATGACCATCCTGGTGCTGTTCTGGATCATGGCGATCATGGACGGCTGGCGCGGCGTGAAGGAGACCTGGCCTGCCGTGCTGGTGGGTGGCGGCTCTTTCGCGCTGGTGCAGTTCCTCACCGCCAACTACATCGGCCCCGAGCTGCCCGACATCACCTCGGCCATCGTCTCGCTGATTGCGCTCACAGCCTTCCTCAAGGTGTGGCAGCCCAAGCGCATCTTCCGTTTTGATACGGAACAGAGCGCTCCCAGCAAGGCCAATGGCACGAAAGCAGCCGGCGCAGCCAAACCCCAAGCCGCAGCACCCCTCACCGCAGGCGCCATCATCAAGGCCTGGTCGCCCTTCATCATCCTGACCGCCATGGTCACGCTGTGGAGCCTCAAGCCCTTCAAGGCGCTGTTTGCTGCCGGCGGCCCGCTGGCTTCCACCATCATCAGCATCCCCGTGCCCATGCTCGACAAGCTGGTCGCCAAGATGCCGCCCGTGGTAGCCGCCGCCACGCCCTACGGCGCGGTGTACACCTTCAACTGGCTGTCGGCCACCGGCACGGCCATCCTGATTGCGGCCATCCTGACCATTGCCTTTGCCCGCTTCTCCCCCGCCAAGGCCGTGGCCACACTGGGTGAGACGGTGCGCGAGCTGGTCATCCCGATCTACTCCATCGGCATGGTGCTGGCCTTTGCCTTCGTGGCCAACTACTCGGGCCTGTCGGCCACACTGGCCCTGGCGCTGGCCCACACGGGCCAGGCGTTTGTGTTCTTCTCGCCCTTCCTGGGCTGGATCGGCGTGTTCCTCACGGGCTCGGACACCTCGGCCAACGCCTTGTTTGGCGCGCTGCAGGCCACCACGGCCAACCAGCTGGGCCTGTCGCCCGTGCTCACCGTGGCGGCCAATACCACGGGCGGCGTCACCGGCAAGATGATTTCGCCCCAGTCCATCGCCATTGCCTGCGCGGCTGTGGGCCTGGCGGGCAAGGAATCGGACCTGTTCCGCTTCACCGTCAAGCACAGCCTGATCTTCGCCGTCATCATCGGCATCATCACAACGCTGCAGGCCTATGTATTTACGTGGATGATTCCGGGCCACTGAACCACGGTTGAACCCCCAACTGGAGAGCCCCCATGCGCCTGGCCGATCACGTTGTCGAGAAACTGCTTGCCCTGGTGCAGGCCCGCGGCCTGCAGCCCGGGCAGCGCCTGCCCGCGGAGCGGCAACTGGCCGAGGAACTGGGGGTGTCGCGCACCTCGGTGCGCGAAGCCATACAGAAGCTGACCAGCCAGGGCGTGCTGTCGGCGCGGCGCGGCGACGGCACCTACCTGCAGTCGCGCGCGACGGCCGAATGGCTGCAGGAGGGCATGCAGCCGCTGGCCGGCCTGATCGACGCCGACCCGCACTACCGCTACGACGTGCTGGAGGCCCGGCAGGCGCTGGAAAGCAGCGCCGCCTGGCTGGCCGCGCAGCGCGCCACCGCCCAGGACAAGGCGCGCATACAGCACTGCTTCGAGGTGATGCTTGACCATCAGCAAAACGGCCACGCCGAATTGGCCGCGCGTGCCGACGCACAGTTCCACCTGGCCATTGCCGAGGCCTCGCACAACCTGGTGCTGGTTCAGGTGACGCACAGCCTGTTCACCACAGTGCTGTCCACGGTGGCGCGCAACCGTCACGACATGTTCCACCTCAGCGCGCCCGTGACCGTGCAGGCGCTGACGGAACAACACCAGGCGCTGATGCAGGCCATCCTGGACGGCGACCCGCAGCGTGCACGCCAATGCATCGATGAACATCTGGAGCATGTGCGCGTCACCATCCAGCGTCTGGACGAAGACCGCGCACGGCAGGAACGTTCCACACGCCTGCCGCCGGATCTGGTACCACCGCTGCTACCCGAAACGTCCCCACACACCTGAACCTCTCGCCATGATCATTTCCTCCAGCGCCGACTACCGCACAGCGGCACAAAAATTCCTGCCGCCCTTCCTGTTCCACTACATCGACGGCGGCGCCTATGCCGAGCAGACGCTGCGCCGCAACGTGGACGACCTGGCCTCCGTGGCGCTGCGCCAGCGCGTGCTCAAGGACATGAGCCAGCTCGACACCGGCATCGAGCTGTTCGGCGAGAAACTCGCCATTCCCGTGGCGCTGTCGCCCGTGGGCCTGACCGGCATGTACCGCCGCCGGGGGGAGGTGCAGGCCGCGCGCGCGGCCGACGCACACGGCATCCCGTTCACCATGTCCAGCGTCTCGGTCTGCCCCATCGAGGAGGTCGTGCCCAAGATCAAGCGCCCCATGTGGTTCCAGCTCTACGTCCTGAAAGACCGGGGCTTCATGCAAAACGCGCTGGAGCGCGCGCAGGCCGCCGGCTGCTCCACCCTGGTGTTCACCGTGGACATGCCCGTGCCCGGCGCGCGCTACCGCGACGCCCACTCCGGCATGAGCGGCCCCAACGCCCCGCTGCGCCGCTACTGGCAGGCCATGACGCACCCGCGCTGGGCCTGGGACGTGGGCCTGCTGGGCCGCCCGCACGACCTGGGCAACATCTCGGCCTACCGCGGCAGCCCCACGGGCCTGCAGGACTACATGGGCTACCTCAGCGCCAACTTCGACCCCTCGATCTCGTGGAAGGATCTGGAGTGGATCCGCGCCTTCTGGAAGGGGCCGATGGTCATCAAGGGCATCCTCGACCCTGAGGATGCGAAGGATGCGGTGCGCTTCGGCGCCGACGGCATCATCGTCTCCAACCACGGCGGGCGCCAGCTCGACGGCGTGCTGTCGTCGGCGCGCGCGCTGCCGGCCATCGCCGACGCGGTGAAGGGCCAGATCAAGATCCTGGCCGACTCGGGCATCCGCAACGGGCTGGACGTGGTGCGCGCCATCGCCCTGGGGGCCGACTGCGCCATGATCGGCCGCGCCTACATCTACGCGCTGGCCACGGCCGGCGAGGCCGGCGTCAAGCACCTGCTGGAGCTGCTGGAAAAGGAAATGCGCGTGGCCATGACCCTGACCAGCGTGGCCAAAGTGGCGGACATCACGGGCGAACTGCTGGCGTCCTGAATTGGCGCTGCAGCCCCGCAGCCCTACAGCATGGCGGCCAGCGCCAGCGGGCTTTGGCTCACATCACACCAATAGCGCGTTCACCCGTTTGACGTAAGCCGCCGGATCCTCCGGCAGGCCACCCTCGGCCAGCAACGCCTGGTCGAACAGGATGTGCGCCAGGTCGTGGAAGTGCACGCTGCCGTCGAGCTTCTTCACCAGCGCATGCTCGGGGTTCACCTCCAGCACCGGCTTGGACTCGGGCGCGCTCTGGCCGGCCTGCTTGAGCATGCGGGCCAGTTGCTGGCTCATGCCGTCGTCCTGCACCACCAGGCAGGCGGGCGAATCGACCAGGCGCGTGGTCACGCGCACGTCCTCGGCCTTGTCTTTCAACGCTTCCTTCAGCTTGGCGAGCAGGGGCTTGAAGGCCTCGGCCGCTTCTTCCGCGGCCTTTTTCTCGGCCTCGTCCTGCAGCTTGCCCAGGTCCACCGCGCCCTTGGCGACGGACTGCAGCGGCGTGCCGTCGAAGTCGTGCAGGTAGTTCAGCGCCCACTCGTCCACGCGGTCGGTCATCAGGAGCACCTCGATGCCCTTCTTCTTGAAGACTTCGAGCTGCGGGCTGTTCTTGGCGGCGGCCAGGGTGTCGGCGGTGATGTAGTAGATGGCCTCCTGGCCCTCCTTCATGCGCGCCTTGTAGTCCTGCAGGCTGACGCTGGCCGTGTCGCTGCTGGTGCTGGAAAAGCGCAGCAGCTTGGCCAGGCGCTCGCGGTTGGCGAAGTCCTCGCCCAGGCCTTCCTTGAGCACGGCGCCGAACTCGGCGTAGAACTGGCTGTACTTGCCTTCCTTGGCCTTGTCCTCGTCGCTCACCACATCGGTCACGCCGTCGGCGGATTCGCTGGCCTCGTGCTTGTCATGCTTGGCCAGGTCTTCCAGCATGGACAGCACGCGCTTGACCGAGCCGTCGCGGATCAGGCGCACGTCGCGGCTTTCCTGCAGCAGCTCTCTAGAGACGTTCAGCGGCAGGTCGGCGGAGTCGATCACGCCCTTGACGAAGCGCAGGTACTGCGGCATCAGCGCCTCGGCGTCGTCCATGATGAAGACGCGCTTGACGTACAGCTTCACGCCGGCCTTCTTGTCGCGGTTCCACAGGTCGAACGGGGCCTTGGCGGGGATGTACAAGAGCTGCGTGTACTCGGTGTTGCCCTCGACGCGGTTGTGGCTCCAGGACAGCGGCGCCTCGTGGTCGTGGCTGATGGATTTGTAGAAGTCCTGGTACTGCTCGGTGGTGATGTCCTTCTTGGGGCGCGACCACAGGGCGCTGGCCTTGTTCACCGTCTCCCATTCGCCGGTCTTGACCATTGAACCCGGCTCGCCCTCTTTCTCGCCCTCCTTCCATTCCTCTTTTTCCATGAGGATGGGCAGGCTGATGTGGTCGGAGTATTTGCCGATGATCTGCTTGAGCTGCCAGGCGTTCAGGTACTCCTCCGCGTCGCCCCGCAGGTGCAGGATGACGCTGGTGCCGCGCGCCGCGCGCTCGATCTGCTCGACCTCGAAGTCGCCCGCGCCGCTGCTCGTCCAGCGCACGCCCTCATTGGCCTTCAGGCCCGCGCGGCGGCTTTCCACGGTGATCTTGTCGGCGACGATGAAGCCCGAGTAGAAGCCCACGCCGAACTGGCCGATCAGCTGGCCCTGCTCGCTGGCGGTCTGCTTCTGGTCGCCCGAGAGGCGGCTCATGAAGTCCTTGGTGCCGCTCTTGGCGATGGTGCCCAGGTGGTCTATGGCCTCCTGCGTGCTCATGCCAATGCCGTTGTCCTGGATGGTCAGGGTGCGCGCGGCCTTGTCGAAGGACACGCGCACTTCCAGGTTGGACTGGTCTTCATACAGCGTGGCGTCGTTCAGCGCCTCAAAGCGCAGCTTGTCGCAGGCGTCGGACGCGTTGGAGACCAGCTCGCGCAGAAAGATTTCCTTGTTGGAGTACAGCGAGTGCGTGACCAGGTGCAGCAGTTGCGCGACTTCGGCCTGGAAGGAATGGGTGTGCTTGCTCATGGGTGTTATGGCGTCGAATGAGTCAGAGAAAGTGAGTGCCGGCACAGCCGGAACGCCCCTGCATGTGGGGGCGCAATGGCGCTCTTCAAGGGGGCGCCGCAGCCAGCTGCCGCGCGTCAGTGTGCGGGCTGGTTGAGCGCACCCGCCACCACCGTGGCACGCACAAACGGGCTGCTGCGCAGCGCCGGCAGGTCGAGCACGCGCAGGCCGCCGTATTCGACGCGGATTGCGCCCTGCTCCTGCAGCACGGCCAGGGCCTCGTTGACGCGCTGGCGCGACAGGCCGACCAGGTTGGCCAGCTCTTGCTGGGTGATGCGCAGCACCTCGCCCACGCCCGGAAACAGCACCGGGTGGAACAGCGCCGCCAGGCTGCGCGCCACGCGCAGGTCGGGGTTGGTGAGGCGGTCGATCTCGCGCACCGCGATGAACTGGCCCAGGCGCTCGTTGAGCTGACCCATGACAAAGCGGTTGAAGCCGATGGAGTGGTCCAGCAGCCAATGGAAGCTGTCCATGGGCAGGCCGGCGACCACGCTCTTGCGCAGGGCCTGCACGTTGTAGCGGTAGGGCTCGCGCTTGACGGCCGTGCCTTCGCCAAACCAGCCGCTGGGCGGCAGGCCGGCCAGCGTCATGCTGGCGCCGTCCACGGTGTCGGTGTTCATCTTCAACAGGCCTTGCACCACGCCAAACCAGTAGGTCACGGGCCGGCCGACGCGGCAGACATAGTCACCGGGGTCGGCGTCGCCCACCACCACGGCGGCCACGGCACGCTCGCGCTCGGAGGGCTGCAGCCGCGCCAGCCAGGGAATGCCGGCCAGTTCCTGGGCGGTGGGCGGGCGGCGCCGCTGGTGCAGGGAGAGTTCTTGGCTCATGCCTGCGAAGCATGCGTGCAAAGTGCCTGAACCGGCAGCGGGAATACCACGAAAGCGCCAATGATTAGTATTATTTTGATAGCTGTTAACGCTTTACATAAAAGCGCTGGAGCCTAATTTATACAACAACTCTACTGGGATGGCAGCGCATAGCGGTAGCCACGAAACGCCCAAACCGTGCGCCCTGGCTCAATGCGCTCGAGCACCAGGCCGGGTGCGGCCTGGTCGCCCTCGTGCAGTACCTGGCCGTTGACGATGACCATGCGGTACAGCGGGTTCGTGGAATAGGTCACCCCGGCCAGCTGCAGCGTGGGTAGCTGCTCGCGCACGGCGGGCGGCAGGTCGGCCTGGGCGAATACCGGCGCCTGGGTGGCCTGCGGGGCCGGCCGCGCGGGCTTGGGTTCGGGCGCCTGCGCCTGCGCGGACTCGGGGGCCGTGGCGGCGCGACGCGGCTGCCGCGGCTCTGGCGCGCGTTTCTCGACACGCTGCGGTGCTGGCGCTGGCGTTGGCACTGGCGTCGGTGCCGGTGCCGGTGCCGGTGGCGGTGGTGCTGCTGGCGCCTGGGTTGCCTCGGCAACGCTGGCAGTGACCGGCGCCGCGCTCTCGGCCTTGGGGGCGGCTACAGGTGCGGCAGGCGCAACCGGCGCGGTCGGCGTGCGCCACAGCCACCAGGCGGCGCCCGCCAGGCCTGCGGCCATGAGCAGCCCCGCCAGCAGCCAGGCCATGCCGGGCGCCGCGCCGGCCCTGGCCACGGGCAGGCCGGTGACCGGCGTGGCAGGCGTGTGCAGGTCGGGCACGCTGCCCCTGCCGCGCTCGGCCTGGGCGCGCCGCAGGGCATCAAGAATGTAGGACATGAGCTTCAGCCTCCCGCGCGCAGACTGGGTTCTTGCACACCGGCGGCGCGGTTGAGCATCATCAGGGTCAAGGGGCCGGCCTGGCCATCGGGCGTGAGGCCCTGGCCCAGCTGGAACTGGTGCACGCGCGCGCGCCGCTGCTGGGCGGGGCTGATGCCGCGCTGGTCGGTTCTGGCCTGCCCGGCCAGGGTCAGCTGCCGATCCAGCCAGGCAGCCCCGGCCACAGTGGCGGCCACGTTGCTCCCGGTGGGCAGGTTAGCGGGGGCCTTCCACAGCGTGGCGACCTCACCATGCCACAGCGGCGCCAGATCGGCCAGGGCCACCTGCAGCGTGCTGCCGTTGGCGCCGGCCAGTGTGGCCTTGTCGCCATCAAGCTGGCGCAGCAGCACCATGACGCCACCCTCGCCCGCACTCCCATCCTGGGGCCGGAGCGTGAGCAGCACCGGGCGATCGAGCTGGCGCAGCAGGTTCAGGCTGGCGCGGCGGTGGCGCCAGCAGCGCAGGCCCTCGCTTGCCAGCTGGGCACAGGGGTCGGCGGCATCGGGCGGCAGACTGGCCTGCCAGGCCTGGGCCAGCAGCTGCCAGCCGTCTGGCGATGGCCCCTCAGCCTGGGCAGCCAGAAAGCCCGCCAGCGTGAGCGGTGGCTGGGCGCCGGCCTTGGCCTCGGGGTTGGATACGGGCGCAAGCGGCGCTGTAGCAGGCCCGGCCGGCGCAGCCACAGCCGCGGGCGTGGTCACGGCGACCGGCGCCTGCCTGCGCGTGGCGTCCACGACCGCAACGGGCCACCAGCCCATGGCCCAGCCCAGGGCGCCCAGCGCTGCCGCACCCGCCAGCCCACCCAGGGCAGCGGGCCACCAGCGCCCGGGGCCGGCGGCGACCGGCGCATCAAACACCTCGCGCGCGGCCTGGCGCACGATGGCTTCGCCGACCTCGCGCTGGCCCGCGGCATAGGCGCCCAGCAGCGCACGGTCGCACAGCAGGTTGATGCGCCGCGGCACGCCGCCGGTCAGCGCATGCACGCGCGCCAGCGCCCGGCGCGCAAAAGGCAGTGGCCCCTGCAGGCCGGCCACGGCCAGGCGGTGGGCGATGTACTGGCGCGTCTCGTCCGCGCTCAGCGCCTGCAGGTGGTAGCGCGCAATGACGCGCTGCGCCAGCTGCTCCAGCTCGGGCGCAGCCACCATGGCGCGCAGCTCGGGCTGGCCGATGAGGATGATCTGCAGCAGCTTGCGCTCGCTGGTCTCCAGATTGGTCAGCAGGCGCAGCTGCTCCAGCACGTCGGGCGCCAGGTTCTGCGCCTCGTCGATGATGAGCACGTTGTTGCGCCCGGCGGCATGCTGCTGCAGCAAGAAGGCGTTGAGCGGATCCAGGCAGTCCTTGACGGTCTCGACGCCGGGCGCGGCGGCCTGGTGCGCCACACCGAACTCGTCGCAGATCGAGCGCAGCAGTTCGGGCACCGTGAGCTTGGGGTTGAAGATGTAGGCCACATTGCAGTGCGCCGGTATCTGCTCCAGAAAGCAGCGGCAGACGGTGGTCTTGCCGGTGCCGATCTCGCCGGTGAGCAGCACGAAGCCGCCGCCCGCGTCCAGGCCGTAGAGCAGATGCGCCAGCGCCTCGCGGTGGCGCTCGCTCATGAACAGGTAGCGCGGATCGGGGGCGATGGAGAACGGCGGGTGCTGCAGGCCAAAGAACGGGGCGTACATGGGGGCGAGGATACAACCCCCACCGGATGCGCCAGGGCTGGCGCCACGCGGGCTGGTCCATGCCGGCCTGGATGGGCTCAGGGTTTGACCTTTAGGGATTAACCCGCAAATTGTCGCCGCGCAGACACAATGATGTCAAAGTGCCACCTACCATCGCTCGCAATTGATGGCATGCCCTGGCCTGCCAGCCCCTTCCACAGATTCCAACAGGAACCGGGATGAAGACCACATTCCCCCATCTACTGCTGCAGCACGCCGCCCAGCGCCCCGAGGCGCCGGCCCTGCGTGAAAAAGAATATGGCATCTGGCAGACCTGGAGCTGGCAGGCCGCCGCCACCGAGATGCGCCACATGGCCTGCGGCCTGCTGGCGCTGGGCTTTGCCCGGGGGCAGAACTTGGCACTGGTCAGCGACAACCGGCCGCATGTGTACATGGGTTTTGTCGCCGTGCAAAGCATTGGCGGGGTGCCGATTCCGCTGTACCAGGACGCGGTGGCCGGCGAGATGGTCTTCGTCATCGAGGACGCGGACATCCATTTCGCCTTCGTCGAGAACCAGGAGCAGGTGGACAAGATGCTGGAGGTGCGCGAGTCCCTGCCCGGCATCCAGTACATCATCTATGACGACCCGCGCGGCCTGCGCAACTACGACCAGCCCGGCCTGATCAGCACCGCCGAGCTGGTGGCCAAGGGCGCCGAGTGGGATCGTGACCACCCCGGCGTGTGGGAGTCCATGGTCGGACAGGTCGGCCCGCAGGATGTGTCGGTCATCCTCTATACGTCGGGCACCACGGGCAAGCCCAAGGGCGTGTGCCAGACGCACGCCAGCTTCATCGGCTCGGCCAGCGGCGCTGCCGAGGTGGACAAGCTCGGCCCGGGCGACAGCATCATCTCCTACCTGCCGCCGGCCTGGGTGGGCGACCACCTGTTCTCGCTGGCGCAGTGGCTGGTGGCGGGCTACACCATCAACTGCCCGGAGTCGGCCAGCACCATCAGCATCGACATGCGCGAGATCGGCCCGACCTACTACTTCGCGCCGCCGCGCGTGTTCGAGGGCATGCTGACCACCATCTCCATCCGCATGGAGGACGCCGCCCCGTTCAAGCGCCGCATGTACGAAAAGGCCATGGAGCTGGCGCGCCGCGTGGGCTCGGACATCCTGGACGGCAAGCCCGTGAGCAGCCTGGATCGCCTGAAGTACAAGCTGGCCGACCTGACGATCTACGGCCCGCTGCGCAACGCCATGGGACTGAGCCGCATCCGCGTGGCCTACACCGCGGGCGCGGCCATTGGGCCGGAGCTGTTTCGCTTCTTCCGCTCCATCGGCATCAACCTCAAGCAGTTCTACGGCCAGACCGAGACCTGCGCCTATGTCTGCCTGCAGCGCGACGGCCAGGTGGATCTGAACAGCGTGGGCCAGGCGGCACCCGGCATCGAACTGAAACTGGCGGACAACGGCGAGGTGCTGGTCAAGGGCGTGTCGGTGCTCAAGGAATACTACAAGCGCCCCGACGCCACGGCGGAGGTCATCGACGCCGATGGCTGGTTCCACACCGGCGACGCCGGCGTGATCGACACCCATGGCCAGCTGCGCATCATCGACCGTGCCAAGGACGTGGGCAAGCTCAAGGGCGGCGCCATGTTCGCGCCCAACTACATCGAGAACAAGCTCAAGTTCTTCTCGCACGTCAAAGAGGCCGTGTGCTTCGGCCACGACAAGGACAAGGTGTGCGCCTTCATCAACATCGACTTCGACGCCGTGGGCAACTGGGCCGAGCGGCAGAACCTGCCCTACGCCGGCTATGTGGACCTGGCCTCCAAGGCCAAGGTGCTGGAGCTGATCGCGGACTGCGTGGCCCAGGTGAACGCCGACCTGGCGGGCGAAACCGGCATGGCCGAAACCCAGGTGGCGCGCTTTCTGGTGCTGCACAAGGAGCTGGATCCGGACGACGACGAGCTCACGCGCACGCGCAAGGTGCGGCGCAACTTCATCGCCGACAAGTACGGCGTGCTCATCGACGCGCTGTATGACGGCAAGAGCGAGCAGTTCATCGAAACCCAGGTGAAGTTCGAGGACGGGCGCAAGGGCGCGGTCAGCGCCACGCTCCAGATCATCGACGCCAAGACCCACCCGGCCCGCGCCGCCGCCTGAAAGACCCAGCATGACCAGCAAGAAGATCGGCGATGTCATTCTCGACATCAAGAACATCAGCCTGCGCTTTGGCGGGGTGAAGGCCTTGACGGACATTTCCTTCAACGTCAAGGAGCATGAGATCCGCTCCATCATCGGCCCCAACGGCGCCGGCAAGAGCTCCATGCTCAACTGCATCAACGGGGTCTACACGCCGCAGGAGGGCTCCATCACCTTCCGCGGCCAGACCTTCAGCCACATGAACAGCCGTCAGGTGGCCGAGATGGGCGTGGCGCGCACCTTCCAGAACCTGGCGCTGTTCAAGGGCATGAGCGTGATCGACAACATCATGACCGGGCGCAACATGAAGATCAGAAGCAACCTGCTGCTGCAGGCGCTGCGCTGGGGCCCGGCCGAGCGCGAGGAGATCGCGCACCGCGAGAAGGTCGAGCACATCATCGACTTCCTCGAAATCCAGGCCTGGCGCAAGACCCCCGTGGGCCAGCTGCCCTACGGCCTGCAAAAGCGCGTGGACTTAGGGCGTGCCCTGGCCATGGAACCGCAGGTGCTGCTGCTGGACGAGCCCATGGCCGGCATGAACGTGGAGGAAAAGCAGGACATGTGCCGCTTCATCCTGGACGTGAACGACGAGTTCGGCACCACCATCGTGCTCATCGAGCACGACATGGGCGTGGTGATGGACATCTCCGACCGCGTGGTGGTGCTGGACTACGGCAAGAAGATCGGCGACGGCGCGCCGGACGAGGTGCGCGACAACGAAGACGTGATCCGCGCCTATCTGGGCGCCGGGCATTGAGCGCAGGAGAGAACAACCATGGCCTTTTTTCTCGAAACCCTGATCGGCGGCCTGATGGCGGGCATGCTGTACTCACTCGTCGCGCTGGGCTTTGTGCTCATCTTCAAAGCCTCGGGCGTGTTCAACTTTGCCCAGGGCGCAATGGTGCTGTTTGCCGCGCTGGCAATGGCACGCTTTGCCGAATGGATCCCCAAATGGACGGGCATGGACAACATGATCCTCGCCAACCTGGTGGCATTCGTGCTGGCCGGGGCCGTGATGTTTGTCTGCGCCTGGGTGATCGAACGCCTGGTGCTGCGCCACCTGGTGAACCAGGAGGGCGCCACCCTGCTGATGGCCACGCTGGGCATCACCTACTTCCTCGAAGGCCTGGGCCAGACCATCTTCGGCAGCGACATTTACAAGATCGACGTGGGCATGCCCAAGGAGCCGGCGTTCCTGTTCGAGTCGATGTTTGAAGGCGGCGTGCTGGTGAACAAGGAAGACGTGATCGCCGCCGGCATTGCCGCTGCACTGGTGCTGCTGCTGAGCATCTTCTTTCAAAAGACCAAGACTGGCCGCGCGCTGCGCGCCGTGGCCGACGACCACCAGGCCGCGCAATCCATCGGCATTCCGCTCAACCGCATCTGGGTCATCGTCTGGTGCGTGGCCGGGGTGGTGGCGCTGGTGGCCGGAATGATCTGGGGCAGCAAGCTGGGCGTGCAGTTCTCGCTCACCACCGTGGCGCTGCGCGCGCTGCCGGTGGTGATCCTGGGCGGCCTCACGTCCGTGCCCGGCGCCATCATCGGCGGCCTGATCATCGGCGTGGGCGAGAAGCTGTCCGAGGTCTATCTGGGCCCCTTCGTCGGCGGCGGCATCGAAATCTGGTTCGCCTACGTGCTGGCCCTGGTGTTTCTGCTATTCCGACCCCAAGGACTCTTTGGGGAAAAAATCATCGACCGCGTGTAAGGGGAGTCGAACATGTTCTACAGAGAAAACGGCCAGTTCAAGACGAGCTACCGCGCCGACCAGCAGATCTTCCCGATCGCGCAGGATCGCATGGTCATCCTGGCCTTCCTGGCCGTGGCCTTTGTGCTCGTGCCCATGCTGGCCACTGATTATTTCTACCGCGCCATCCTGATCCCGCTGGTCATCATGTCGATGGCCGCCCTGGGCGTGAACATTCTGGTGGGCTACTGCGGCCAGATCTCGCTGGGCTCGGGCGCCTTCATGGCCGTGGGGGCCTACGGTGCGTTCAACTTCTTCGTGCGCTTTCCGGGCATGCCGTTGATTCCGGCGCTAATTCTGGGCGGCCTGTGCGCCACGTTCTTCGGCATTCTGTTCGGCCTGCCCAGCCTGCGCGTCAAGGGCCTGTACCTGGCCGTGGCCACGCTGGCGGCGCAGTTCTTCAGCGACTGGATGTTCCTGCGCATCAAGTGGTTCACCAACAACTCGGATTCGGGCTCGGTGTCGGTGAGCAACCTGCAATTCCTGGGCATGCCCATCGACAGCGCCATGAGCAAATACCTGTTCTGCCTGGGCCTGCTGGTGGTGGTGGCCCTCTTGGCCAAGAACCTGGTGCGCGGCGCCATCGGCCGTGAATGGATGGCCATTCGCGACATGGACGTGGCCGCCAGCGTGATCGGCATCCGCCCCATGTACGCCAAGCTCAGCGCGTTCGCCGTCAGCTCCTTCATCGTCGGCATGGCGGGCGCGCTGTGGGCCTTCGTGCATCTGAGCTCGTGGGAGCCGGCAGCGTTCTCGGTCGAGATCTCGTTCAAGCTGCTGTTCATGGTCATCATCGGCGGCCTGGGTTCCATCATGGGCTCGTTCTTCGGCGCTGCCTTCATCGTGGTGCTGCCCATCTTCCTGAACCAGTTCCTGCCGTCCTTCCTGGGGCTGTTCGGCATGGAGATTTCCACCGCCGGCCTGTCGCACGCCGAACTGATGATCTTCGGCGCCCTGATCGTCTGGTTCCTGATCGTCGAGCCGCACGGCCTGGCCAAACTGTGGTCCACCGCCAAGCAGAAGCTGCGCGTGTGGCCGTTCCCGCATTGATTTCCGTCCCGGCATTTCGCCTACTTCTAACCAGGAGACAACCATGAAGCTTTCCAAAATCGTGATCGCGGCCGCCGTCGTGGCCGCCGGCGCCTCTGGCGTGGCCACGAGCGCCTTTGCGCAAGCCAAGGAGCAGTTCTTCCCGCTGCTGTCGTACCGCACCGGCCCCTACGCCCCCAACGGCACGCCCTGGGCCAACGGCAAGCAGGACTATCTCAAGCTCATCAACGCTCGCGACGGCGGCGTCAATGGCGTCAAGCTGACCTTTGAAGAGTGCGAAACCGGCTACCTGACCGACCGCGGCGTGGAATGCTACGAACGCCTCAAGAGCCGTCCCGGCGTGACCCTGTTCGACCCGCAAGCCACCGGCATCACCTTCGCCCTGACCGAGAAGGCCCCCGTGGACAAGATCCCGCTGATGACGCTGGGCTACGGCCTGTCGGTCGCGCAGGACGGCATGGCCTTCAAGTGGAACTTTCCGCTCATGGGCAGCTACTGGACCGGCGCCGACATCCTGATCCAGCACATCGGCAAGAACGCCGGCGGCCTGGACAAGCTCAAGGGCAAGAAGATCGCCCTGGTCTATCACGACAGCCCGTTCGGCAAGGAGCCCATCCCGCTGGTGCAGGAGCGCGCCAAGATGCACGGCTTTGAGCTGCAGCTGCTGCCCGTGACCGCGCCCGGCGTGGAGCAGAAGGCCACCTGGCTGCAGGTGCGCCAGAGCCGCCCCGACTACGTGCTGTTGTGGGGCTGGGGCGTGATGAACTCCACCGCCCTGAAAGAAGCGCAGGCCACCGGCTACCCACGCGACAAGATGTACGGCGTGTGGTGGGCCGGCGCCGAGCCCGACACCCGCGACGTGGGCGACGGTGCCAAGGGCTACCACGCGCTGGCACTCAACGGCCATGGCACGCAGTCCAAGGTCATCCAGGACATCCTCAAGCATGTGCATGACAAGGGCCAGGGCACTGGCCCCAAGGATGAAGTGGGCTCGGTGCTCTACACCCGCGGCGTCATCATCCAGATGCTGGGCGTGGAGGCCGTGCGCCGCGCGCAGGAGCGCTTCGGCAAGGGCAAGGTCATGACCGGCGAGCAAGTGCGCTGGGGGCTTGAAAACCTGGCGCTCGACCAGAAAAAGCTGGACGCACTGGGCTTCAATGACGTCATGCGTCCGCTGTCCACCAGCTGCACCGACCACATGGGATCGACCTGGGCGCGCGTCCACACCTGGGACGGCAAGCAGTGGAAGTTCTCCTCCGACTGGTACCAGGCCGACGAGCAGATTCTCAAACCCATGGTCAAGGCCGGCGCGGATAAATACCTGGGCGACAAGAAGATGACGCGCCGCGAACCGGCGGATTGTCAGTCTTGAGCGCATCCCCCTGAGGCGCTGCGCGCCTTCCCCCTTCTCTCGAATCGCTGCGCGATTCGGGAAGGGGGACGGCCCCGGTGGACGGGCAAAGCCCGCTCCACGGCGCCTGCTGGCGCGGGCAGCGCCCGTTTTAGCGGCTGTGTTCACAGCCGCCAACCGAAAGGGTTGCACCCGCAGCCCTCCCGATTGGCACAGCGAAGGCAACACCATGGACTCCCAGAAAATCGTTCTCAGCGTCAACGGCATCGAGGTCATCTACAACCACGTGATCCTGGTGCTCAAAGGGGTATCGCTCTCGGTGCCCGAAGGCCGCATCGTCGCCATCCTGGGCGGCAACGGCGCGGGCAAGACCACCACGCTGCGCGCCATCTCCAACCTGCTCAAGGCCGAGCGCGGCGAGGTCACCAAGGGCAGCATCGAGCTGCGCGGCGAGCGCATCGAGAACCTCTCGCCCGCCGACCTGGTCAAGCGCGGCGTGGTGCAGGTGATGGAGGGGCGCCACTGCTTCGCCCACCTGACCATTGAAGAAAACCTGCTGACCGGCAGCTACACCCGCACCAGCAAGGGCGAGATCTCCGCCAACCTGGAAAAGGTCTATAACTACTTCCCGCGCCTGAAGACCCGGCGCACCAGCCAGGCGGCCTACACCTCGGGCGGCGAGCAGCAGATGTGCGCCATTGGCCGCGCCATCATGTGCAACCCCAACATCGTGCTGCTGGACGAACCCTCCATGGGCCTGGCGCCACAAATCGTGGAAGAGGTCTTCAACATCGTGCAAGACCTGAACCAGAAGGAGAAGGTCACCTTCGTGCTGGCAGAGCAGAACACCAACATGGCGCTGAAATACGCCGACTACGGCTACATCATGGAGAGCGGGCGCATCGTCATGGACGGCCCGGCCCAGGAACTGGCCAACAACGAGGACGTGAAGGAGTTCTACCTAGGCATGGGCGGCGGCGAAAGGAAGAGCTTCAAGGACGTCAAGAGCTACAAGCGGCGCAAGCGCTGGCTGGCTTAAATCAATATTCATAGCTGCTAGCGCTTATTCCATATGCCCTGGCGGCTGATTTTCATCAAACCCTCGAACGCAGACGAAAGCATTGCATGAGCCAGTTCTACGACGCCCTGGAAACCCGCAGCCCGGCCGAGCGCGAGGCCGCCCACATGGCCGCGCTGCCGCGCCAGATTGCCCACGCCCAGCAGAGCAGCCCGGCGTTTGCCAGCATCCTGGCCGGCGTGGATGCCGCCAGCATCACCAGCCGCGCCGCACTGGCGCAACTGCCCGTGACACGCAAGTACCAGCTGCACGAGCGCCAGCAGGCCGAGCGCGCGCACAACGCCTTTGGCGGCTTTGCCAGCATAGGCTTTGGCGCCGCCATGCCGCGCGTGTTCGCCAGCCCCGGCCCCATCTATGAGCCCGAAGGCGCACGCGCCGACTACTGGCGCATGGCGCGCGCGCTGTACGCGGCCGGCTTTCGCGCCGGCGAGCTGGCGCACAACTGCTTCTCCTACCACTTCGTGCCCGCGGGCTCGATGATGGAATCGGGCGCGCACGCGCTGGGTTGCACGGTGTTCCCCGGCGGCACGGGCCAGACCGAGCAGCAGGTGCAGGCCATGGCCGAGCTCAGGCCCGCCGGCTACATCGGCACGCCCAGCTTCCTGAAAATCATCCTGGAAAAGGCCACCGAGATGGGCGTGCAGCTGCCCAGCCTGACCAAGGCCCTGCTCTCGGCCGAGGCCTTCCCGCCCTCGCTGCGCGACTGGTTTGCGCAACATGGCGTGCAGGGCTACCAGTGCTACGGCACGGCCGACCTGGGCCTGATCGCCTATGAAACATCCGCCCGCGAAGGCCTGGTGCTCGACGAGGGCGTGATCGTGGAGATCGTGCGCCCCGGCACGGGCGACCCGGTGCCCGAGGGCGAGGTCGGCGAGCTGGTGATCACCACGCTGAACCCCGACTACCCGCTGATCCGCTTTGGCACCGGCGACCTGTCGGCCGTGCTGCCCGGCAGCTGCCCCACGGGCCGCACCAACACCCGCATCAAGGGCTGGCTCGGCCGCGCCGACCAGACCACCAAGGTGCGCGGCATGTTCGTGCACCCTGGCCAGATCGACCAGGTGGTCAAGCGCTTCCCGCAGGTCACCAAGGCGCGTCTGGTGGTCAGCGGCGAAATGGCCAACGACCAGATGACGCTGCAGGTGGAAACCACCGAGACCGCACCCGGCCTGGCCCAGCTGCTGGCAGAGGCGCTGCGCGAGGTCACCAAGCTGCGCGGCGAGGTCGAGATGCTTGCCCCGGGCGGCCTGCCCAACGACGGCAAGGTCATCGAGGACGCCCGCAGCTACCGCTGAGAGCCCCGACGCGCCGGGCGTGAGTCAGCCCGGCGTCAGCTGCGCGGATAGACTGCGCGCGCCGGCGAGGGCAGCGGCCTGGTGGACTTGGTGTTTTTCTGCATCGTCCGCCCACCCCATCCTGCCTATCATTGCGCGTCTTTTACAAGGAAGCTCCATGCACACCACCTTCAAGCTCGCCCTGGGCACGGCCGCCATCCTGGCCGCCTTCGGCGCGTCGGCCCAAACCTTCCCGGCCGCGGGCAAGTCCATCACCATCGTCGTGCCCTTCTCGGCCGGCGGGCCCACCGACCGCGTGGCGCGCGACCTGGCCGAGGCCCTGCGCAAGCCCCTGGGCGGCGCCACCGTGGTCATCGACAACTCGGCCGGCGCCGGCAGCACCATTGGCGCGGCCAAGGTGGCCCGTGCCCAGCCCGACGGCTACACCCTGCTGCTGAACCACATCGGCATGGCCACCATCCCCACGCTGTACCGCAAGCTGCCGTTCAACGTGCTCAACGACTTCGAGTTCCTGGGCATCGTCAACGACGTGCCCATGACCATCATCTCGCGCCCCACGCTGGAGGCGAAGAACTACAAGGAGCTGGCCTCCTGGATCGCGCAGAACAAGGAAAAGGTCAACCTGGGCCATTCCGGCCTGGGCTCGGCCGGCCACCTGTGCGGGCTGATGTTCCAGCACGCGCTGCAGTCGCACATGACGCCCGTGGCCTACAAGGGCGCGGCGCCGGCCATCACCGACCTGATCGGCGGCCAGATCGACCTGATGTGCGACCAGACCACCAACACCACGTCGCAGATCGAGGGCAAGAAGGTCAAGGCCTTTGCCGTGACCACCAGCAAGCGCCTGACGATGCCGGCACTGAAAGACCTGCCGACGCTGCAGGAGGGCGGCCTGAAGGACTTCAACGTCTCCGTCTGGCATGGCCTGTACGCCCCCAAGGGCACGCCCGCCGCCGTGGTCAAGGCCATCAACGACGCCCTGCAGGTGGCCGTGAAAGATCCTGAATTCATCAAGAAGCAGGAAGGCCTGGGCGCCGTGGTGGTCGCCGACAAGCGCGTCGAGCCGGCCGAGCACAAGAAGTTCGTGCAGGCCGAGATCGAGAAATGGGGCGTGGTCATCAAGGCCGCCGGCGCCTACGCCGACTGACCCGCAGCCAGCGCCAACACAAGGAACGCCCGGTGTGCCCGCACCGGGCGTTTTTTCTTGCCGCCTGCGGGTTACCCTGCTGACACGGCCTTCCCCTGTGGGCATACAAACGGCGTTTCTTCGTCCATACAAGGGAGGACTCATGCCCATCAACACCCCACGCCGCCGGGCCCTGAACACACTGGCCGCCGCCCTCGCCCTGACCCTGGGCGCGGCCGGCATGGCGCAGGCGCAAAGCCATTGGCCGGCCAAGCCGGTGCGCATCGTCGTGCCCTTTGCCGCCGGCGGCACCACCGACATCCTGGCGCGCGCCATCGCGCCCGAACTGGGCAAGGCCCTGGGCCAGCAGTTCATCGTGGACAACCGCGGCGGCGCCGGCGGCAATATCGGCGCGGATCTGGTGGCCAAGTCGGCCGGCGACGGCTACACCCTGCTGATGGGCACGGTGGGCACGCATGGCATCAACCGCGCGCTGTACCAGCAGCTGCCCTACGACCCGATCAAGGACTTCGCGCCCATCACGCTGGTGGCGTCGGTGCCCAACGTCATGGTCATGAACGCCGACAAGGCACGCCAGCTGGGCATCAACAGCGTGCCGGACTTCATCCGCTACGCCCGCGCCAACCCGGGCAGGCTGAACATGGCCTCCAGCGGCAACGGTACCTCCATCCACCTGGCGGGCGAGCTGTTCAAGAGCATGACCGGCACCTACATGCTGCACATGCCCTACCGCGGCTCGGCCCCGGCGCTGCTGGACATGGTGGGCGGCAACATGGACGTGATGTTCGACAACCTGCCCTCCTCCATGGTGCACATCAAGGCCGGCAAGCTCAAGGCGCTGGCCGTGACCAGCGCCAGCCGCTCGGCCGCCCTGCCCGACGTGCCCACGGTGGAGGAGGCCGGCGGCGCCGCACTCAAGGGCTATGAGGCCAGCTCCTGGTTCGGCCTGCTGGCGCCGGCGGCCACGCCGCCCGAGGTGGTGCAGCGCCTGCAGCAGGAGGTGGCCAAGGCCCTGGCCTCGCCAGCCGTCAAGGAGCGGCTGCTGGCCCAGGGCGCCATCCCCGGCGGCAACAGCAGCGCCGATTTCGTGCGGATGATCGACAGCGAGCACCGCAAGTGGGCCCAGGTGGTCAAGGCCGCGGGCGCCAAGGTCGATTGACCCGCGCGCCAGCGGCGCGGCTCACCAGACCACGTCGTGCGCTTCGGCGGCGCTGCGCCGCAGCATGTCGATGAAGGGCGCGGCACGCTGGCGCAGGCTCACCGGGTCGCGCTGCGTGCCCTGGCCCTCGTCGTCCGCGCCCTCCTCGTCATCGGCCGGGGCGGTGCGCGCCGCATCATCGGCACGCACCGCCGCCTCCAGCGCGGCGATGGCGGCCGGGATCTGCTCTGCGGTGACGATGCCATGGGCGTCGTCGGGGTTCTTGCCAATGATTTCCAGCACCCGCCGGCCATTGGGCTCCAGCATGATGAGGTCGGCGGTGGCGCGGGATTTGAATTTGAAGAGCATGTGAAAGTCCAGTTCAAGGCAGCATGTCAGGAGGTGCGGCGCGCGCCGCAGCCCTATCTTCGTACATGTAGGCGCGGTTGAAGGGATAGTCTGACTGCGCGCCCTTGAGCACCGCCCCCTCGACCACCCCCGTGGGCCGCGCCGCCAGTATCTGGTGCAGGGCAATCCAGCCATGCTCGAAGGCCAGGGCACTGCCCGCCAGGTACAGGCGGTAGGCACGCAGCGTCTTTTCGCCCTGCTCCGGCCCCTGCTGGGCGTGCAGAATGCGCCGCGCCTGATCCAGCCTGGCCTCCAGCGCGTCCGACCAGGCCCACAGCGTGCGCGCGTAGTGCGGGCGCAGGTTCTCCACATCCAGCATTTCCAGGCCGGCGCGCGCCAGCTCCTGCAGCGCCTGGCTCACATGCAGCAGCTCGCCACCGGGGAAGATGTAGCGCTCTATGAAGTCGCCCAGGCCAGCGCCCAGGCCGGCGGCGTTGTCCAGCCCGCCGGCCGTGATGCCGTGGTTCATCACCAGGCCGCCGGGGCGCAGCAGGCGCTGCAGAGTGGCAAAGTACTGCCCCATTTGCGCATGGCCCACATGCTCGAACATGCCGACCGAGGCAATCTTGTCGAACGGCGCATCGACCTGCAGCGCGCGGTAGTCCAGCAGCTGCATGCGCACCCTGCCCTGCAGGCCGCGCGCCGCTATCAGGCGCTGCACATGGGCATGCTGGTTGCGCGACAGGGTGATGCCGGTGGCGTCCACGCCGTAATGCTCGGCCGCCCACAGCATCAGACCACCCCAGCCCGCGCCCATGTCCAGAAAACGCTCGCCGGGGCGCAGCATCAGCTTCCTGCAGATATGGTCAAGCTTGGCCTGCTGCGCCTGGGCCAGCGTCATGCCATCGACGGAAAAGTAGGCGCAGGAATAGACGCGCTGCGGATCCAGCCACAGCGCGTAGAAGTCGTCGGACAGGTCGTAATGCCGCGCGATATGCCGCGCATCGCGCGATCGCGTGTGCGCCGCCATGGAGCGCGCGCGCAGCAACACGCGGCGCCACCAGCGGGTCTGCTCGTCGCGCGCCGGGTCGGAGTGCAACAGGGCCGCGGCCGCGGCCATGAGCTGGCGCATGCTGCCCTGCAGCAGCACGCGGCCCTCGACGATGGCCGTGCCCACATGGCCGATCTCGCCCATGGCCAGCGCCACCACGCCCATGCGGTCGCGAAACTGCAGGCGCAGCTCGGCGTTCGCATCGCCCAGGCGCTGACCGCCCGGTAGTTGCACGGCAATGCCCACCGGCGACAGCGCCAGACTGGCTTGCAGGGAATCGAGCAAATGCCTCACGCATGTCCCCTTCCTGAACGACAGACGCGATTCTTCTCGCCGCGGCCCCGGCGCGTCAATTGGCGCAAGCCATGGGACGCTTCAAGGCCAAATCGGCTTCAAGCCATACTTGGTAAGCGCGAACAGCTATTTATTTGATAGTTCAAAAATCAGGTTTGACCGCAGCCACTCAGGCGCTTCGGCCCCCAGCTGGCCAGGGATGTTTGCAAATATGGCCTAATAGCGGGTTTTCATCGCCATTTCATCGCAGGAGCCATCATGGGCAACAAAATCGTCACCGAAGCCGACCGCAAGCGCACTCCCCGTCCCACCCCCATGCCCGGCATGCCCGTGGCCACGCAAGGCCGCGGCCAGCGCGTGAGCCTGGAGCGCGGCGTGGCCACGCGCAGCAAGAAGAACCCCGGCAAGCGCCACGGTTGAGCCGTTCCCGCGCCGTGAAACAGCCCTCCTCGGAGGGCTGTTTTCATTGGGGTGGCACAAAGGCGGCGCGCGCCGCCTGGGCCGCGGCGCGCGCGCCGCAGCCTTCGATATGGTCGTTGACCAGGCCCATGGCCTGCATGAAGGCGTACATGGTGGTCGGGCCGACAAAGCTGAAGCCGCGCCGCTTCAAATCCCGGGACAGCGCCACCGACGCCGCCGACTGGGTGAGCGCGCGCACGGCCGCCAGCGTCATGTGCGCGGGCCGGCCTTCGCCGGCCTGCGGCGCATAGCGCCAGACATAGGCGGCCAGCGAGCCGAATTCACGCTTGAGCTCCAGCACGCGGCGCGCGTTCTGGATGGCCGAGGCAATCTTGCCGCGGTGGCGCACGATGGCCGCATTGCCCAGCAGCTGAGCCACCTCGGTCGCGCCGAAGCGCGCCAGCTCCTCGGCCTCGAAATTCGCCATGGCGGCGCGAAAGGCCTCGCGCTTGTTCAGGATGGTGAGCCAGGACAGGCCTGCCTGGAAGCCCTCCAGGCACAGCTTCTCGAACAGGCGGCGCTCGTCCACGACAGGAAAGCCCCACTCATGGTCGTGGTAGTGGCGGTACAGCGGCGAGGCGCGGCACCAGAAGCAGCGCGCATGGCCGGCCTCGTCGGTGAACAGGCCGCTGCTATCCAAAACATCTTCAGGCATGCCGCATTGTGCGCCGGCGCGCTTGCTATGCTGGCCGGCCATGATCGCCGCGCCGCTTCGCACCCTGCCCTTGCTGGCCACCGCCCTGCTGCTGTGTGGCTGCGCGCAGTCGGGCGGCAGTCTGGGCTACTACTGGCAGTCGCTGCGCGGCCACCTGGCGCTGCTGCAGGCCGCGGAGCCGGTGCAGCAATGGCTGGACAAGCCCGACACCCCGGCGCCGCTGCGCGCGCGGCTGGCACTGGCGCAGCAGGCGCGCGCCTTTGCCGTCACCGACCTGGCCCTGCCCGACAACGCCAGCTACCACCGCTTTGCCCGCTTGGAGCGCCGCGCCGCCGTGTGGAACGTGGTGGCAGCCGGGCCGTACTCGCTGCAGCTGCACCGCTGGTGTTTCCCCGTCACTGGCTGCATCGGCTACCGCGGCTACTTCGACGAGGCCGACGCACGCACCGAGGCCGCCCAGCTGGCCGCCACCGGCCTGGAGGTGAACGTCTACGGCGTGCCGGCCTATTCCACGCTGGGCTACAGCAACTGGCTGGGCGGCGACCCGCTGTTGTCTACCTTCATTGCCTGGCCCGAGGGCGACTTTGTACGCCTGCTGCTCCATGAGCTGGCGCACCAGCAGGTCTATGCCGCGGGTGACACGGCGTTCAATGAGTCCTACGCCACGGCCGTGGAGCGCCTGGGCGTGGCCCGCTGGCTGCAGCAGCATTCCACAGCCGCGGCGCGCGCCCAATTTGCCGCCAGCGAGGAGCGGCGCGCGCAGTTCCGCACCCTGACCCGGGCCACGCGCGCACGGCTGGCCCAGATTTATGCATCAAACAACGATGAAGCGCCCGACTACAAAGCGCTGTCAGCTATGAAAACAGAAGCAATGCAGCAGTTTCACGCGGACTATGCGCGGCTGCGCGCCCGCTGGCTGACCGCCGGCACCGCGCCGGCCCAGCTCGCGAGCCTGGATCTGTGGGCGCGCGAAGCGAACAACGCCAGTTTTGCCGCCCAGGGTGCCTATGACGATCTGGTGCCAACCTTCATCGCCCTGTTCGAGCGCGAGGGCCGCGACTGGCGGCGCTTTCATGCCGCCGTGCGGCTACTGGCAGAGCAACCGCAGGATGCGCGCGATGCCGCGCTCAAGGCCCTGGCGCCCGCGGGCGATTGACCTCAACCGCGCAGCGACTCGATCAGGTCGATGTACTGCTGCCTGGCGGCGTCGCCCTCGGTGCCCTTGAGCTTTTCCCAGGCGTCCCATTTGGCGCGGCCGACGATGTCGGAGAAGCTGGGCTTCTTCTCATCGTTGTCACCGGCCGTGGCCTGCTTGTACAGGGCGTAGATCTTCAGCAGCGTGGGGTTGTCGGGGCGCTCGGTGAGCAGCTTGGAGTTGGCGACGGCGGCTTCAAAAGCGGCGTTCAGGTCGGACATGGCGGTCTCCGATGTAGTGGTGAATAAGCCAGTGTAGCGGCAAATACGAACGATCGTTCTTTTTTATAGGCAAAAAAACACCCACCGCACAGGGTGGGAGTTTTTTGTCCAGTCGGCAGGCGTCAGGCGGTCGGGTTGGCCAACCACTGGCGCGCCAGCTCCACCCAGTAGGTGCCGCCCAGCGGGATCAATGCGTCGTTGAAGTCGTAGCTCGGGTTGTGCAGCGTGCAGGGGCCGCCGCCATGGCCCATGTCGCGGTGGTCGCCGTCGCCATTGGCGATGAATACGTACGCGCCGGGTTTGGCCTGCAGCATGAAGGCGAAGTCCTCGGCGCCGCCGGTGGGCTCCTGGGGCAGCACGTTCTGCTCGCCGACGATGCCGATCATCACCTGGCGCGCGAACTCGGCCTCGGCCACGGAGTTGATGGTCGGCGGGTAGTTGCGCACGAACTCGAACTCGCAGCGCGCCTCGAAGGCCGCGCAGGTGTGCTCGGCCACCTGGCGCATGCGCCGCTCGATCATGTCCAGCAGCTCGACCGAGAAGGTGCGCACAGTGCCCTGCAGCACGCAAAAATCAGGCACCACGTTGGTGGCCTCGCCGGCCTGGATCATGGTCACCGAGATCACGCCGGCCTCGATGGGCTTCTTGTTGCGACTGATGATGGTCTGGAAGGCCTGCACCATCTGGCAGGCCACCGGCACCGGGTCTATGCCCAGATGCGGCATGGCGCCATGGCTGCCCTTGCCGCGGATGGTGATCTTGAACTCGTTGGAAGACGCCATCACCGGCCCGGGGCTGACGGCAAAACAGCCCGCGGCCATGCCGGGCCAGTTGTGCATGCCAAACACGGCCTGCATGGGGAAGCGTTCGAACAGGCCCTCCTTGATCATCTCGCGCGCGCCGCCGCCGCCCTCCTCGGCCGGCTGGAAGATCAGATAGACGGTGCCGTCGAAGTCGCGGTGCTCGGGCTTGGAGAAATACTGCGCCGCCGCCAGCAGCATGGCCGTGTGGCCGTCGTGGCCGCAGGCGTGCATCTTGCCCGGGTACTTGCTGGCATGGTCGAAGGTGTTGAACTCCTGCATCGGCAGGGCGTCGATGTCGGCGCGCAGGCCTACGGCGCGCCCGCAGGCGCCGCCGTCGCGGCCATGGACTATGCCCACCACGCCGGTGGTGCCCAGGCCGCGGTGGATGGGAATGCCCCATGCGGTGAGCTGGGCGGCGATCACGTCGGCGGTGCGCTCTTCCTTGAAGCACAGCTCGGGGTGGGCATGGATGTCTCGGCGCACGGCGGCGATGCCGGAGGCCGCTGCGGCGATGGAGTCTAGGATTTTCATGATGTGCTCGGCGCTTGTTTCCTTGGGAAGCGTCACAGTCTAGCCCTGCCAGCCAAGCCTGCCAAACCACGGGGTATGCCAGAAACCATGGTCTCGTCCGCGGCGCTGCTTCATGGTGAAATGCGCAGTTGCCCCAGCGACTCCCTCAGCCATGCCCACGACCACCATACGCGGCGCCTGCCCGCACGACTGCCCCGACACCTGCGCCCTGCTGACCACCGTGGAGGACGGGCGCGCCGTCCGCGTGCAGGGCAACCCGGCGCATGCGGCCACCGGCGGCGTGCTCTGCGCCAAGGTGTCGCGCTATGCCGAGCGCACGCACCATGCCGAGCGCATCCTCACCCCGCTCAGGCGCAGCGGCCCCAAGGGCAGCGGCCGGTTCACGCCCGTGTCCTGGGACGAGGCCCTGGACGACATCGCCCGGCGCCTGACAGAGATCGCCACACGCGACCCGCAGGCCATCCTGCCCTACAGCTACGCCGGCACCATGGGCCTGGTGCAGGGCGAGAGCATGGACCGGCGCTTCTTCCACCGCCTGGGCGCATCCCTGCTGCACCGCAGCATCTGCTCCACCGCCGGTGGCGAGGGCCTGGTGCACACGCTGGGCGGCAAGCTGGGCATGAAGGTCGAGTTCTTTGCCGAGTCCAAACTCATCCTCATCTGGGGCAGCAATTCGATTGGCAGCAACCTGCATTTCTGGCGCATCGCCCAGCAGGCCAAGCGCGACGGCGCGCGCCTGGTGTGCATAGACCCGCGCCGCACCGAGACCGCCGAGAAATGCCACGAACACCTGCAGCTGCGCCCCGGCACCGACGCCGCGCTGGCCCTGGCGCTGATGCACGAACTCATAGTGCACGACTGGCTGGACCACGACTACATCGCGCGCCACACGCTGGGCTGGGAGGCCTTGCGCGCACGCGCCCTCGAATGGCCGCCCGAGCGCGCCGCCGAGGTCTGCGGCCTGCCCGTGGAGCAGATCCGGCGCCTGGCGCGCGACTACGGCACCACCCGGCCCGCCGCCATCCGCCTGAACTACGGCGTGCAGCGCGCCCATGGCGGCGGCAATGCCGTGCGCGCCGTGGCCTGCCTGCCGGCGCTGACCGGCGCCTGGCGCGAGCGCGCCGGCGGCGTACTGCTGTCGAGCTCGGGCGCCTTTCCGGTGCAGCGCGCGGCACTGCAGCACCCAGATTTGCTGGCCGGCCGCAGCCCGCGCAGCATCAACATGGTGACCATTGGCGACGACCTGCTGCGCGCCTCATCCCCGGCCTTCGGCCCGAAGATCGAGGCCCTGGTGGTCTACAACAGCAACCCCGTGGCCGTGGCGCCGGATTCGCCCAAGGTGGTGCAGGGCTTTGCGCGCGAGGATTTGTTCACCGTGGTGCTGGAGCATTTCCAAACCGACACCGCCGATTACGCCGACTACATACTGCCCGCCACCACGCAGCTCGAGCACTGGGACGTGCACCTGGCCTACGGCCACACCGACGTGCTGCTGAACCGCCCGGCGATTGCGCCGCAGGGCCAGGCGCGCAGCAACGCGCAGATCTTCCGCGACCTGGCGGCGCGCATGGGGTTCACCGAGCCCTGCTTTGCCGACACCGACGAAGCGCTGTGCCGCCAGGCCTATGGCGAGAAGGTGGACTTCGCGCTGCTGCTCGACCAAGGCTTTGCCCCGCTTCCCGTCCCCGACGCGCCGTTTGCCGATGGCGGCTTTCCCACGCCCTCGGGCAAGTGCGAATTTTTCAGCCAGCGCCTGGCCGACCAGGGGCTCGATCCGCTGCCCGGCCATGTGCCGAATCACGAGGCGGCGGGAGCATCGACGCTGTACCCGCTGGCCATGATCTCGCCGCCGGCGCGCAACTTTTTGAACTCCAGCTTCGTGAACCTGCAAAGCCTGCGCGACATCGAGGGCCGCCCGCTGCTGGAGATGCACCCCGAGGACGCCGCCGTGCGCGGCATTGCCGACGGCGCCCTGGTGCGCGTGTTCAACGAGCGCGGCAGCTACGAATGCCACGCCGCGCTCAACGGCCGCGCCCGCCCCGGCGTGGTCAACGGCCTGGGCGTGTGGTGGCGCAAGCTGGGCCATGGCGGCACGAATGTCAACGAGGTCACCAGCCAGGCGCTGACGGACATGGGCGCGGGGCCGACGTTCTACGACTGCGCCGTGCAGGTCGAGGCGGCGGGCGGTTGACGGCTCTCGACTTCAAACCTCAAAAAGTCGCTCAGCCTTTTGTCTGCAGTGACCTGTTCATGGGAGACCAGCAGGTACTTCCAGGGCTTGCCTCCCGCGGACCGGGCATGGTCTGTCGCGTTCTTGCACTCTGCATCGGCAAAAGCTCTGGGTACGCCACATAAAAAAGCCGCATGTACTTGAGCGCGGACACAGAAAACCCGTCCCCGTAGTCCGCCATCAGCCGGGCAGACAAAGACGCCAGCAGCGCCTTGCCATACCACTGCAGCCGAGCTCAGCGCAGCGCTGGCGGCTGCGGCCCACCTGCTGGGCGTGCAATACCACAGCGTCAACGTCAACGCTGGCGTTCGGGTCGGGCCTTGGCATGTGCAGAACGTCAACGCCTACGTCAGCCGCCTGCGCAGCTGGATGCGGCGCTTCAAGGGCGTGGCCACCAAGTACCCGGCGTCTTACCTGGGCTGGTTTCGCATGCTGGATCGCGCGCCCGGATCTGCCCCGGAGCCCGCGTCAGTGCTGGTTTTGGCTATCAGGGCTTGAGCTGATCCGTACGTTTCGCGAAAAGAGCCTAACTTTTCTGCTCCTTTTGTCCAAACGGTAAGGTGTCCGTGAAAAAGGGGCAACTTCAAGTCCAAGCTTTGGAAACTCAGCGTAGTCCCCAAGAGACTCTCAGTCATGCAGATGTTCGGCCACAAACTGGCGAAAAATTCCCATGGCAGGCGCTTCAGTGCGGTCGGCCAGGGTAACGAACGCAAAGCGTGCGCCCTCATTCAACGCCGGAGTGATGGGCAACTCCACCAAGCTACCATTGGCGATGGCTTCACGCGCGGGGCTGATGAGGCCGAGGAACACCGCGTCACTGCCGTGTACCGCGTGTAGCAAACTGTTGATATCGTTGCAGCGCAGGGTCACCGCGACCTGGGGGTCAGCTGCGGGCCCATAGCGGGTGATCAGAAGACGTGCCAACTCCGGATTGAGTGAAGTCGACGCTAACGGATAGCGTTGGAGGTGTGCAAATGTAATGGGGGTGTTGAATTTGGTAAGGGGGTGACCCACGCGACAGATGAAACCACCGCGCATTTGGCCCAAATCTTCGATCAACAGGTCATCAGCAGGCGTGACGCTGCGTAGATCCACGACCAGGGCGTCGAATCCACGTTCGCGCAAGCGCCTGGTCTGCAACTCGGGGGGGCCTGATTCGAGGCTGACCTGCACTCCCGGATGCATGCAGGCCATATAACGCAGAAACGGCTGCATCAGCAGTGCAGTAGGCCCCGCGCCGAGCCCAATGCGAATGACCCCCAAGTAGCCATCTTGCAATAGCTGTGCGCTGCGCTTTAGCTCAACGGCATCCAGCACCATGCGGCGCGCCCGGCTTGCAACGGTCTGGCCGAACGGCGTCAACTCGTTGCGCTTGCCCATTCGGTCGATCAGACGTGCTCCGAAATCGTCTTCGAGGGTCTGGATGCTGCGACTTAGGGCGGACTGGGTGATGTGGCAACGTTCCGCGGCGCGGCTGAACGAACCGGTGTCCGCCACGGCCAGCAGGTACTCCAGATGGCGCAGGTTCATTTCCTTCGTCGCATGAGTTCTTTGAATGCATTCAGAATAAATTATGCATTAGACGCATTTGATCATGATTCATATGATTCAGCGCGCTGTCTTCCAGGGCAGCAGCAATCATACGGAGACGAATTCATGGGCATTCAAAATTCCAGTATGGGCGACGTTGCGTTGTCGCCCACATCCCAGGGCGTATCGAACATTTCAACTGCCGCGACGAGTAAGGTGCAGCCCCGCGTCGTGGCTGCAACAGTGGCTGGCAACGCGCTTGAGTTCTTCGATTTCACCACCTACGCGTTCTTCGCCGTTTATATCGGCCAGACCTTCTTTCCCGCTGACGAACCGCTGGTCACGGTGATGCTGTCGGTAGCGGTCTTTGGCGTTGGCTTCATCACGCGCCCTTTGGGCGGGCTGCTGATCGGCGCTTTTGCCGATCGTGCAGGACGCAAGCCGGCCATGCTGTTGACCATTGCGCTCATCACGGTCGGCACGATCGGCATGGCGCTCACCCCCTCGTACGCAAGCATCGGATTGGCGGCACCCATCATCGTCATTGCCTGTCGGCTGGTGCAGGGGCTGGCCCTGGGCGGCGAGGTCGGGCCGTCTACCACGTATCTGATCGAGATCGCACCCCAGGGCCGGCGCGGCCTGTATGGCAGCTGGCAGCTTGCCAGCCAGGGCATAGCCTCGCTGGCGGCTGGCATCGTCGGCATTGTGCTCACGCTGGCGCTAAGCAAGGAGCAAATGCTGGCGTGGGGTTGGCGTATCCCTTTCTTGCTCGGTCTGGCATTGATCCCCATTGCCGTCTTTCTGCGCCGCCACATGCCCGAGAGCCTCGAGCAGCCCACGCATAGCGGACCCATCAAGAGCCCGCTGGCCGATATCCGGCACCATCTGCGACCGATCATGCTGGCGCTCATGGTCATCCTGGGTGTGACGATCTCGACCTATGCGGCGATTTACATGACCACCTATGCCGTGACCACGCTCAAGCTCTCCGCGACGATCGCCATGTCGGCGACCATCGTATTCGGCGTGGCGACCTGGGCGGGTGCGCTGCTGGGGGGCTGGCTGTCAGATCTGTATGGGCGCAAACCCGTGATGCTCTGGGCTCGCGTGGCATTGTTCGTGCTGGTCTATCCGGCTTACATGCTGCTCATCGAGCACACCAGCGTTGCCACTCTGGCACTGGCGACTGCGCTGCTGGCATTGCTCACGGGCATTGGCGGCGCGCCAACGCTGGTGGCCATCCCGGAGCTGTTCCCCGGCCATGTACGCGCGCTCGGGCTGTCGATTGCCTATGCCTTTGGCGTGGCGCTGTTTGGTGGCACCGCGCAACTGGTGATCACCTGGCTCATCAAGGTGACCGACAACCCGGCGGCGCCAGCGCTCTACGTCCTTATCACCAGCTTGATCGCCATCGTAGGCATTCTGCTCATGCGCGAAACCGGCGGTGACAAGGAACTACAGAAATGATTACTAGGCGAATTTTGCCAGACTGTGAGTTCATAGCATGACTGTTCAAGACACCTTGCAGGCGGTACGCGCACACGAAGACGAATTCATTGCTTTGCGCCGTGATATCCATCAGCACCCCGAGCTGCCATTCGAAGAGCTGCGCACCAGTGATTTAGTGGCTGCGCGACTGCGGGACTGGGGTTACCACGTTGAGCGCGGCCTGGGCGGAACCGGTGTGGTCGGGCAACTCAAGCGTGGCGACGGCACGCGCACGCTGGGTCTGCGCGCGGACATGGACGCACTGCCGATCCAGGAAACCACGGGGCTGCAGTACGCAAGTCGCAACCAGGGCGTCATGCACGCCTGCGGCCACGACGGACATACGGCCATGCTGCTGGCGGCAGCAAAGGTGCTGGCAGAGCAGGGTGACTTCTCAGGGACACTCAACCTGATCTTCCAGCCGGCGGAGGAATACGGCACCAGCGACTGTGGCGCCGTACGCATGATGAACGACGGCCTGTTCGACAAATACCCATGCGACGCTATCTTCAGCATGCACAACATGCCCGGCTGGCCACAGGGGCACTTGATCTTTCGCGAAGGCCCAATGATGGCCTCCTCTGACAAGGTCTACATTACGCTGGTAGGTCATGGTGGTCACGGCGCTGTGCCGCACAAGGCAGCAGATCCGGTAGTGGCAGCAGCCAGCCTGGTGATGGCGTTGCAGACAGTAGTCTCGCGCAACGTCGATCCACTTCAAGCTGCAGTGGTTACCGTGGGGGTGCTGCAGTCCGGGCGCGCCAATAACGTCATCCCCGACAGCGCATATCTTGAGCTGAGCGTGCGCGCGCTCGACCCCGAAGTGCGCAGCCTGCTGCAGCAGCGCATTACCGAAATCGTTCACGCACAGGCGCAGTGCTTTGGCGTCAAGGCCGAAATCGACTATCGGCGCGGCTACGCGGCACTGATCAACAGCAAGGATGAAACCGACTTCGCCCGTCAGATTGGCACCGAATTGGTTGGCGCCGAGCGCGTCGTGCCGCAGGCCCCGCCACTCACCGGCAGCGAAGACTTCGCCTTCATGCTGGAGAAGCGCCCCGGCTGCTACCTGTTGATCGGAAACGGGGATGGCGACAAGCTGGGCGCCTGCATGGTGCACAACCCGGGTTACGACTTCAACGACGCCAACCTGGCCATTGGCGCTGCATACTGGGTGCTGCTGGCGCGGCGTTACTTGGCCTGAACGATGGGCCACGCCGCTTTGGAAACGCTCCAGGGCTTTCTGGTAGGGCTCGACGCGCGCATGAAGCGCGCACACAAGCGCGGCCGGGTGGCGCACTACATTCCGCAACTGGCCAGCGTTGATGTGCATCAGTTCGGGATCAGTGTGTGCCTGGCCAGCGGAGAGCGGCTGAGCGCGGGCGACGCTGCGACGCCGTTTTCGATCCAGAGCATCTCAAAGGTCTTCTCACTGGCGATCGCATTGGGCCGTCACGGCGACCGGCTCTGGAAGCGGGTGGGCAAGGAACCATCTAACTACACCTTCAACTCGGTCATCGAGCTTGAGCAGGAAGGCGGCAAACCGCGCAATCCTTTCGTCAATGCGGGCGCACTGGTCACCACCGACGCCATGCTCGATGCGCCTGACGCAGGCTGCGGACTCGACGAACTGATGGATTTCGTTCGCACGGCGGCTGGAGATGACCGGATCTCGATTGATGAACAGGTTGCCGCCTCGGAATACCGGACGGCCTACCGCAACTTCTCTCTGGCGTACTTTCTACGCTCGTGCGGCAATCTGCACATGGAATGCGAACGTCTGCTGCAGATTTACTGTCGCCAATGCGCGATCACGATGAACTGCGAGCAATTGGCCAGCGCCGGCCGGTTCCTGGCCGGCTTCGACTCCGCAGCCCACCTGCTGAACCCAGCTCAGGCACGCAGCATCAACGCCCTGATGTTGCTCGCGGGGCACTATGATGGTTCAGGCGACTTTGCCTATTCGGTCGGCTTCCCCGGCAAGAGTGGCGTCGGAGGCGGCATTCTGGCGGTCGTTCCGGGACATGCATCGATCGCGGTCTGGTCTCCTGGCCTGAATGCGTTTGGCAATTCACTGCTCGGCACGCGCGCGCTGCAGGAGTTATCGGAGTTCACCGGCTGGTCGGTGTTCTGATGTGTAGGCTTTATCGTTTGCCTCGACATGAACAGCCCCGGATTTCGAAGAGGCTGGTTGGTTTAAATTGAGGTCGGTGTGACTGCCTCGCTGGCGAGTTGCCGCCAGACAGTTAACACCGTTTACGCGCGACGAGGATGTTGGCCGTGGCGCCCGCACGGTCGCGCACGATGAGCACGGATACCTGCTCCTTGGAGACGCCGCGCTGGCTGGCCTTGCCGCCGCGCCGGCGCGCCTGGCGCAGCAATGCACGCTGGCCTTTGCTCGATTCGAGGAAGTAGGACTCATCGGCCTCGGCAATGCCGCGCAATGCGCTGGCCTGGCGCTGACTGGGCAGCTGCAGGAAGCGGTGACGCCAGCGGAACGCCGTGCTCCAGGCCACCTCCAGCCGCTCGGCCACCCGGGGAATGCTCAGGCCTTGGCTGAGCGCCTGGGTGTGCGCCAGCCATTTGCCCCGCTGATGCAGCCCACTCAGCGGCGCGCCCGTCAGCGCGTTGAAGGTGCATGTGCAGCCACGGCACAAAAAGCGCTGCAGGCCGCGGGCAAAGCCGTTCTTGACGATGTGGGCGGCGCCGCAATGGGGGCAGAACCCGGGCGCTTGCGATTCGATGGTTTCGATGGAGGCTTGGCGCGCTTGCAGCGCGGCCAGCTGAGGTAGAGCTTGAACTCCGGGCTGAGCCAGGAGCCAAACTCGAAGGCAATGTCTTTGTGGGCATAGGTGCCGCCTCCGCGCCCTGCTTTGGCGTACAGACCGATGGCACCTGTTGCCTCAATCCATTTTTTGGGTGACATAGAGAAGCTGTTCAGACCAGCTTGCCTTCTAAACCTCTCGAATTCGAGAGGTTTGAAATGCGGGTTGTAGATTTGCTCCCAAATACCCAGAAACTCAATGGTGTTGCGGTTGCGCATCCAGTTGTACAGGATGCTTTCGTCTCCGAACCTCTTGGCCATATCGGTAGATGTAGTCCTGATCATGCCGGGTGGCAATGGAGACCTCCGCTCCTTTGACGTTGATGATCCGGTTCTTCATGCCAACTCCCATTGGAGTTTGAATACCTCTTCGAGGGCCGATGTCGAACAGAGCCTCCCCTCCAGCTCATTGATCACCACCACCTGATCGCAGGGCACGCGGCACAGGTCATCGGCCTTGGTTGGTAGGAGCAGATGACGATCTGGCTGGCTTGGTCCTGGGTTTGGTCAAAGGGGTTGGGCAAACCCGCCTTGCGCTGCTCGTTGTAACTTTTGGCTTCCAGAATCAGCGCTTGCAGGCTGAACTTGTCTTGCAGCTCCTGGTGCCACTGCTTGCGCAAGTTGGCCGGGGTGATGATGAGGATGCGGCGCTTGCGCTCTGTCCAGCGCTGGACAATCACCAGGCCAGCCTCGATGGTCTTGCCCAGGCCCACCTTGTCCGCCAGGATCACGCCTTGCGAAAGCGGGCTTCGGAACGCGAACAGTGCTGCCTCGACCTGGTGCGGATTCAGATCGACCCGCGCATCAACCAGGGTGGAGGCCAGGAGATCGGGGGAGTCACGCCCGATCTGCCTTGAAAGCAGCCAGGCGATGTATTGGGACTGGTAGGACGTATGGGGAACAAGAGGCACTGCATTCATCGAAACATGTCGTTAACGATTATGCGTGGCAGCTGAAGACACAAGTATGGGCTGGACAGTTGCAACATCAACCAACTCACCAGCCAGGCCCTGACCGACCTGGGCGCCGGGCCTACGTTCTACGACTGCGCGGTGCAGGTCGAGGCGGCCGCCAGTTACTCATAAAACCATAGCTTCTTGCGCTTGTACTTCAAGGCCTGGGCGAATACTCACCTCAAAATCAACCGTGCGACACGATCTGCTGGTCGATGGCGCCGAACAGGCTCTGCCCGTCCCGGCCCTTCATCTCGATGCGGATGGTGTCGCCGTACTTCATGAATTCCGTACTCGGCCGGCCGTCCTCGATGGTCTCGATGCAGCGCTTCTCGGCAATGCAGCTATAGCCCTTGGACCAGTCCTTGTTGCTCACCGTGCCGCTGCCCACGATGGCGCCGGCGCGCACGTTGCGCGTCTTGGCAATATGGGCGATGAGCTGGCCGAAATGAAAGCTCATCTCCGCCCCGGCGTCGCACATGCCAACCCTGCGGCCGTTCCAGGTGGACTGCAGCGTCAGGTGCACGCGCCCGCCCTGCCAGGCGTCGCCGAGCTCGTCCAGCGTCACGGCCACCGGGCTGAAGGCAGTGGCCGGCTTGGACTGGAAGAAGCCGAAGCCCTTGGCTAGCTCCGCCGGTATCAGGTTGCGCAGGCTGACGTCGTTGGCCAGCATCAGCAGGCGCACGCCGTCCAGCGCCTGCTCCGGGCTCGCGCCCATCTTCACGTCGCCGGTGATGACGGCGATCTCGGCCTCGAAGTCGATGCCCATGGCCTCACTGGGCACGACCACATCGTCGCAGGGGCCCAGAAAATCGTCGCTGCCGCCCTGGTACATCAGCGGGTCGGTGTAAAAGCTCGCCGGCACCTCGGCGCCACGCGCGCGGCGCACCAGCTCGACATGGTTGAGGTAGGCCGAACCATCGGCCCACTGGTAGGCGCGCGGCAGCGGCGCCATGCACTGGCGCGCGTCGAACGCAAACGCGTGGCGCGCGCGGCCGGCGTTGAGCTGCTCGTACAAGTCCTGCAGCTGGGGGGCGAGGAAGTTCCAGTCGTCCAGCACCTGCTGCAGGCGGCTGGCAATGCCGGTCGCATAATGGGCCGCGCCCAGGTCGCGCGCGACCACAACCAGCTGACCATCGCGCGAACCGTCCTTGTAGGTCGCCAGTTTCATGGGCCAGGCCCTCCGTCTGACCGCCCGCGCCCATGGTGGCGCAGCGGGTTGATTGCACAAAGCAGAAAATTCTAGCCATGCCACGCCGCGCCCTGCTGCTGCTGACTGCCCTGGTGCTGATCCTGCACTGGCTGGTGCTGGTCGGCCTGCCGCTGGGCGGCGGGGCCGGCGCGGCGCCGCAGCCGACGGCGTTTCACACGCGCATGCTGTCAGCGCCGCCCGCCGCGCCACCCGCGCCCCAGGCCGCCCCCGCGCCTGCCCCCCGGGCACGCGAGCCGGGCAAGCCCGTGAAACCCAGGCCCCGGCCAGCGCCGGCGGCCCCACCCGCCGCCACCGAGGACAGCCAGGCCGACAGCCCGGTGCAGTCCGCCCCGCCTGCGCCGATCATCTCCCCCATGGAGGCCGAGGCCGCCCCTGCGTCCACCGAGGCGGCAATGCCAGGCAGCGATAGCCCGGCCGCGCCGCAGGTGCCGCCAACCACCGCCGAAGCAGCCGAACCCGACAAGGCCGCCGCAGCCGAACCCGAAAAGGCTGCCGCGCCAGAGTCGGCCGAGACCGCCGGTGTCGAGATCCGCCCCCCGGGCCAGCCGGGCGCGCGCGCCAGCAGCGAGCCGCCGCCGGTGCTGCTGCCGCCCTCCACGCGCCTGTCGTTCGACGTGGTGGGCGAGGTGAAAAAATTCCACTACAACGCCAGCGCCGAGCTGCTGTGGCGCCAGCAGGGCCAGCGCTACGAGGCGCGCCAGCAGATCAAGGCCTTCCTGCTCGGCGCGCGCACGCAGACCAGCGTGGGCAGCATCACGCCCCAGGGCCTGCAGCCCGAGCGCTTTGGCGACAAGTCACGCAGCGAGCGGGCGGCGCATTTCGACTTCGAGCGCCACGAGGTCATCTTCAGCGCCAACACCCCGCGCGCCACCATCGGCGCGGGGGCGCAGGACAGGCTCAGCGTGTTCCTGCAGCTGGGTGCCATGCTGGCCGCCGCGCCAGAGCGCTACCCGCCAGGCACGCAGATCACGCTGACCACCGTGGGCGCGCGCCACGCCGACCGCTGGACTTTCAGCGTCCAGGGGCCGGAGACGCTGGACCTGCCCGCCGGCAGCACGCCGGCCCTGAAGCTCGAACGCCTGCCGCAGGCGGATCAGCAGCGCGACCAGAAGGCCGAGCTGTGGCTGGGCACGGCGCTGCACTATCTGCCGGTGCGCATACGCCTGACGCAGGGCAATGGCGACTTTGCCGACCTGCTGCTCAGCGGCCACGAAGCGCCATGACCACAGCCGGCCTGGGGCCATGGCGCGAATCCGGGCGCGGTACGGCACGAGGGGGGTTTCCATGGAATACTGGCCGCATATCCGGTGGCCCTTGAACTCTTGCCAGGCGTTGCCATCTGATAGCCATACTTATAGGGGGATCGCGCCATGAAAATGCTCTACGACTCTGACTCTTTTGTGGTGGTTCACATGCTGCCAGACGCCGACCTGAGCGACAGCGCCGCGAAAACCGCCCCATTGCCGCCCCAGCTGCTGCGCCACGGCTTCGAGATCGTGGACAAGCGCTCGGGCAAGGAGGTGTACCTGGACGGCTCCTGGGCCGAGCTGTTCCAGCAGCAGATCCTGGCCTGGCAGCGTGATACGCCGACCCAGGAGGAGGTGGAAGACACGCTGGACAGCTACGTCGGACTGGCGCAGAATCCCGTCGTAGTACATTGAGTTTCGGGGGTCTTTACCCCCTTTGCGGCCCACCCCCGGTAGGCCGCAGCCCCGCGAGGGGCACAGCGCGCCGTGGCCGACCGCCACGGCGCCTTCGTTTTGGGCGCCAACCAATTTGCCGGGCTCGCCAGGCTGTTTAGTCAAATATGCCCGTAGCGCCCATGCATAAAGCGCCAACAGCTATTGTTTAAATAGCAAAACAACTTTAGCGCACCCCACGGCGCCGCGCCATCTCCTGGCCCATGGCGCTCTGGGCACCCGGATCGAGCAGCGCGCGCGCCGCAGGGTAGATGCTGTCGTCCTCATGGCGCAGATGGTCGGCGTAGCACTCGGCAAATCCGTCCAGCGCCGCCTCATGCTCGGCGCTGAACGCCGGCAACTGCCCATCGGCCATGGCCTGCAGCGGGCCGCGCGCGGTGGCCCAGCGCTCGGCCATGCGCACATGGTCGCGCTGCAGCTGGCGCACCAGGGTCACCAGGGGCGCGTCATGCTCCTGGGCCAGCAGCGGCGGAAAGACATGCAGCTCCTCGTCCTCATGGTGCAGCGGCGCGGCGATGTCGAAGTAGCGCAGCACGTCGCGCGCCGCCTGGCGCGCCGAGTCGTCGCAGCCGTGGCCGTGGCCGCGCAGGTAGTCGCGCAGGCGCCGCAGCAGATCCAGCGAGCGGCGCACGCGGTCATGGCAGGCGTCCAGCATCTCAAAGGGCTGGTCGAAGCCTGCGCCCGGGCTGCGCATGCCGGGCAGGGATACTCTGGTCGTCATGGGCAACTATCCTAGCCGCACGGGTTGGCCCTCCCGGTTGAATGGCAGGTAGGCGTCAAAGGCGCCGGTCTTCACACCCTCCACCATGCGGCCGAGCACGCGCTCGGCATCGTCCTCGGACGGCGCCCGGGTGGGGGTGCCCGACAGCGCCGCGGTGAATACCAGGCGCCAGGGCTGGCCCGGCGGCTCGAACTGCCGCGACTCGCGCAGCAGCGCGGCAAACGATTCCAGCTCCTCGGGCAGCCTGTCCAGGCACATCATGGGCACCAGGACACCGCCATCGCCCTGCGCAAAGCGCTCGCGTTGGCCGGGCGTGGCGCCCTCGGGCAGCTCGGTGCCGGCAAACACCAGCAGCAGGCGCTGGCGCTCGCGCTGCGCGCGCGCGGCGTGCAGCAGGTCGTCAAAGTGGTTGATTTCGGTCTTCATGGCCATGCCCTCCCTTGTCCATCCACGGCTGCAGGCCCACGCCCGGCACCAGCGTGGACACGTACTGCGCCGGCACCGGGCGCACGCGCGCGGGCTTGCGCGCGAGCACCGTGCCGACGCTGACAAAACACAGGGCACGCTCGCCAGTCCCGAGCGCAAACAGCGCGCGCAGCCCCTGTGACTGCAGCGCCTTGCCACTGGTCAGCGCCGAGCCAAAGCCCAGGGCCGTGGCCATGAGCAGCAGGTTCTGCACCGCGCAGCCGGCCGATACCAGGCGCTCGGCCGGCACGATGTCGGGGTCGCCCCCCAGCTCATCGACCGCCAGCAACAGCAGCAGCGGGGCGCGAAAGGCCTTTTCGCGCGCCTGCTCCTGCTGCTCGGGCGTGGCCGCGCTGTCGCGCTCGCACAAAGCCTGGGCAAACACCTCGGCCAGCGCCGCGCGCGCCTCTTGCGGCACGAGCACGAAGCGCCAGGGCAGCAGTCGGCCATGATCCGGCGCATGGCCGGCCGCCGCCAGCATGGCCTGCAGTTGCGCGGCATCGGGCCCGGGTGCGCCCAGGCGCTTGGGCAATATGGTCTGGCGCGACTGCAGCAGGGCCGCGGCCAGATCGGCGGCCGAAGCGCCGCCCATCGCCGGCCATGGCGTGGCGGCATCCTGTTCATCACTGCACAAGCGTTTGTCCATCATGTTCCACATCGGGCGGGCCACAGCCCGGTACCCCATTTTGGCTGCGCTATTGCACCAAGGGGCTGTCGGCGGCATCGAGCTGCACGCCTTCGACCTCGGCGCTGCCCGCCAGCAGCTGCAGGTATTGGCGCAGCGCATTCACCCAGGCCTGCTGGCGCAGCACCAGCGCGATCGAGGCCTGCACCTGGTCAAACGCCTGGGGCTGGGCCGGCTTGCGCGCGCAGACCTGCACCACATGCAGGCCAAAGCGACTGTGCACCAGGCGCGCGAGCACGCCGACCTCCTGCGAGCCAAAGACCTCGCGCGCAAACTCGGGCGCGCAGTCCTCGGGCGTGAGCCAGCCCAGGTCGCCGCCCTGGGCGCCGCTGGGGCAGTTGGACCATTCGCCCGCCGCCTCGGCAAAGCGCGGGCCGCCGTCGTCGGCGCAGCGCAGCTCCAGCAGCAGGCGCTCGGCGCGCTGGCGCAGCAGGCTCACGTCGACGCCGGGCGTGACGGCGAACAGCACATGGCGCAGGTGGGCGCGCTCGCCCTGGCTGCCAAAACCCGGATGGGCGGCGTGGTAGCGCCGGCAGGCGGCCTCGGAGGGCTCGGGCACCTGCAGGGCCTGCTCCAGCAGCCGCTCTATCGCCTGGGCCGCGGCGGCGCTGGTGGCGCCGTCCAGGCCGGGCGCGTCGTCCTCGGCCAGCAGGCCCTGGCGCTGCGCCTGCTGGCGCAGCAACTCGGTGCAGGCGCGCTGGCGCAGCATATCGCCGGGCGGCTGCGCGCCCGCGGCGTGCAGGGCGACGCCGTTGATGCGCGCCACTTCTGCCTGGTCGCTGGCACTGTCACTGGCACTGGCACTGCCGCAGCCACAGGCATGGGTTCCACAGGTACTGGTCATGGGTCTCTCCTGGCAGGCCCCTTGCGCCATGCCGGCGGCATTTGGAGCCAAATTGGCCTGCAGCGCTTATCTACAAAGCGCAAACAGCTATTATTTTTACAGTGAACGTCGTGGCTCGTTCTGGCCCGGCGGCACGTTCAGGCGCCGCGCGCGCACCAGCTGATAGGGGCGCAGCACATAGGCCAGCGTGCCAAAGCCACTCCAGACATGCACCAGGCGCGTGAACGGGAAGATCAGGAACACCGTCATGCCCAGGAACAGGTGGGCCTTGAAGACCCAGCCCGCGCCGGCCAGCATCTCCACCGCGCCGGAACGGAAGGTGACGATGCGCTGACCCCATTCGGCCAGGCGCATCATCATCGAGCCGTCCAGGTGCTGGGCCGACAGCGGGATGGTGGCCAGGCCCAGCGCCAGCTGAACCCAGAAGATCCACAGCAGCGCGATGTCGCTGGTCTTGGAGGTCGCCCGGATGCGAGCGTCCGTTAGGCGCCGGTGCAGCAGCAGGGTCACGCCGACGAAGGCCATCAGGCCGGCAATGCCACCGCTGACCATGGCCAGCAGTTGCTTGTCGTGCGCGGTGATGACGTAGTCGTAGAGGACATGCGGCGTGAGCATGCCGACGAAGTGGCCGAAGAACAGGAACAGCACGCCGACGTGGAACAGGTTGCTGGCCCAGCGCAGGCTGCCGGTGCGCAGCAGCTGCGAGGAGTCGCTCTTCCACGTGTACTGGTCGCGGTCAAAGCGCAGCCAGCTGCCGATGAAGAACACGGCCAGGCAAATGTAGGGATACAGGCCGAAGAGGAAATGGTCGATCCAGGCGGTCATGGCGAGACTCCTTGGGAAGATTGCGGGCGCGCCTTGCGCACGATGTGAATCGGTTGGGGCTGGTCGGGGCGGTTCTGGCCGCGCGTGGCGCAGCCGTCGAAGGCCTCGGGCTCGGCCCAGGCCTCGTCCATGTCGGGCTCGGGGGCGATGGCGACCGCCTGCGCGGTCTCGCCGGCAGCCTCGAGCACGGCGGCGAGCACGCTGGCGTAGGGGCTGGCCTTGGCCTGCAGCGCGCTGAACAGCGCATTCAGGATATGCGCCATCTCGGCGAGAAACTCGCGCGCCACCGCGGTCGGCTGGGTCGAGGCGAACTCCAGCACCACGCCCAGGTGGTCGGGCAGCTCCTGCGCGTCCAGGTACAGGCCGGCGCGCTCGTAGGTCTGCGTCAGGTCGATCAGCGCCGGGCCGCGTTCGCGCGAGTCGCCATGGATATGCTCGAACAGGTGCAGCGAGGTGCGGTGGCCGCGGTCGAAGGTATCGACATAGCGCCCCTCGGCCTCGTAGGCGTCCATGGCGCAGATCTGCTGGGCCAGGGCCTGCAGCTCGGCGATGCGGGCCGCGGGCAGGGCCTGCTCGGTCTGCAGCGCGTCGATCAATGCGGGCATCTGCGCGCGCAGCCCGGCGCCGGGGTAGGCCAGCAGCCGCGCCAGCGCGCGCAGCGTCAGGCGCATGGTCTCGGGTGTCTTCTTGAACATGGTGGCGCTCCTCAGACCACGGCCTTGATGGGAATGGTGCGCGGCTTCTTGCCGCCGAAGATGCTCACCTCGGTGGCGCCGTCGGAGCAGCCGTTGCCGAAGGAGAAGCCGCAGCCGCCGCGCACGTCAAAGGCGTCCTCGGCGTACTCGCGGTGGGTGGACGGGATCACGAAGCGATCCTCGTAGTTGGCAATCGCCATCACCTGGTACATGTCCTCCACGTCGTGCACCGTCAGGCCCGTCTGCTGCAGCACGGCCATGTTCTGCACCTTGTCCACATGCACGCCGCGCTGGTAGGCGCGCATGGCCAGCATGCGCTCGAGCGCGCGCACCACCGGGCCGGTGTCGCCGGCGGTCAGCAGGTTGGCCAGGTACTGCACGGGGATGCGCAGCGCCGAGACGTCGGGGATCTCGCCATTCACGCCCACATGGCCGGCGTTGGCCGCCGAGGTGATGGGCGAGAGCGGCGGCACATACCAGACCATGGGCAGGGTGCGGTACTCGGGGTGCAGCGGCAGGGCCACCTTCCAGTCCACGGCCATCTTGTAGACTGGGCTGCTCTTCGCCGCCTCCAGCCAGTTGTCGGGAATGCCGTCGAGCCGCGCCTGGCGTATCACCTCGGGGTCATGCGGGTCCAGGAAGATGTCGAGCTGCGCCTGGTACAAGTCCTTGTCGCGCTCCACGCTGGCCGCTTCCTGGATGCGGTCGGCGTCGTAGAGCAGCACGCCAAGATAGCGGATGCGGCCGACGCAGGTCTCGGAGCAGACCGTGGGCTGGCCGGCCTCGATGCGCGGATAGCAGAAGATGCATTTCTCGGCCTTGCCGGTCTGCCAGTTGTAGTAGATCTTCTTGTACGGGCAACCCGAGACGCACATGCGCCAGCCGCGGCATTTGTCCTGGTCGATGAGCACGATGCCGTCTTCCTCGCGCTTGTAGATCGAGCCGCTGGGGCAGCTGGCCACGCAGGCCGGGTTCAGGCAATGCTCGCACAGGCGCGGCAGGTACATCATGAAGGTGTTCTCGAACTGGGCGTACATGTCCTTTTGCACCTGTTCGAAGTTCACGTCGGCGCTGCGCCTGGAGAACTCGCCGCCCAGGATTTCTTCCCAGTTCGGGCCCCAGACGATCTTCTCCAGCCGCTCGCCGGTAATCAGGCTGCGCGGGCGCGCCACCGGGGTGTTCTTCATCTCGGGCGCCGACTGCAGGTGGTCGTAGTCGAAGGTGAAGGGTTCGTAGTAGTCGTCGATCTGCGGCAGGTTCGGGTTGGCGAAGATGCGCATCAAGAGCTTCCACTTGCCGCCCTGGCGCGGCGTGATGCTGCCGTCGGCATGGCGCGTCCAGCCGCCGTTCCACTTGTCCTGGTTCTCCCATTCCTTGGGGTAGCCGATGCCGGGCTTGGTCTCGACGTTGTTGAACCAGGCGTACTCCATGCCGGGCCGGCTGGTCCAGACGTTCTTGCAGGTGACGGAACAGGTGTGGCAGCCAATGCACTTGTCCAGGTTCAGCACCATGCCGATTTGGGCGCGTATTTTCATTGTCGTTCTCCTTGTCGTTCACGCATGGGCGCTGGCGGCGGAGGTGCTGCCCGCAGGTTCATCGAGCCAGTCCACGCGGCGCATCTTGCGCACCAGCACGAACTCGTCGCGGTTGGTGCCAATGGTTCCGTAGTAGTTGAAGCCGTAGCTGTACTGCGCGTAGCCGCCGATCATGTGCGTGGGCTTGAGGACCACGCGCGTGACCGAGTTGTGGATGCCGCCGCGCGTGCCGGTGATCTCCGAGCCGGGGGTGTTGATGGTCTTTTCCTGCGCGTGGTATTTCAGCACCATGCCGGGCTTGACGCGCTGGCTGACCACCGCGCGCGCGGCGATCGCGCCATTGGCGTTGAACAGCTCTATCCAGTCGTTGTCCACGATGCCGCCGCGCTTGGCGTCCTCCTCGCTGATCCAGACCACCGGGCCGCCGCGGTTGAGCGTGAGCATGTGCAGGTTGTCGCTGTACGTGCTGTGTATGCCCCATTTCTGGTGCGGCGTGATGAAGTTCAGCTGCAGCTCGGGGTGGCCATTGGGTTTCTTGCCGGCCACCTCGTGCAGGGTCTTCAGATCGACAGGCGGGCGGTAGCTGCACAGGCCCTCGCCAAAGTCGCGCATCCAGGGGTGGTCCTGGTAGAACTGCTGGCGGCCGGTGAGGGTGCGCCATGGGATCAGCTCGTGCACGTTGGTGTAGCCGGCGTTGTAGCTGACCTTCTCGGATTCCAGCCCCGACCAGGTGGGCGAGCTGATGATCTTGCGTGGCTGCGCCTGGATGTCGCGAAAGCGGATCTTCTCGTCCTCGCGGTGCAGCGCCAGGTGCACATGGTCGCGCCCGGTTTGCTTGCCCAAGGCCTCCCAGGCCTTGCAGGCCACATGGCCGTTGGTCTCGGGCGCGAGCATCATCACCACCTCGGTGGCGTCGATGTCGCTCACGATGCGCGGCCTGCCCTGCGCCACGCCCTCCTCGCGCACGCGGCCGTTCAGGTCGCCCAGTTGCTCGACCTCGGTCTGGGTGTTCCAGCCAATGCCCTTGCCGCCATTGCCCAGCCTGTCCATCAAGGGGCCCAGGGCCGTGAAGCGCGCATAGGTGTTGGGGTAATCGCGCTCGACCACCGTGACCTGCGGCGCCGTGACGCCGGGGATCAGGTCGATCTCGCCGCGCTTCCAGTCCTTGACGCCAAACGGCTGTGCCAGCTCGCCCGGGGTGTCGTGCATGATGGGCGTGAGCACCACCTCTTTTTCCACCCCCAGGTGGCCCACGCAGACCTCGCTGAAGGCCTTGGCGAAGCCCTTGTAGATCTCCCAGTCGCTTCTGGCCTGCCAGGCCGGATCGACAGCGGCCGACAGCGGGTGGATGAAGGGGTGCATGTCCGAGGTGTTCAGGTCGTTCTTCTCGTACCAGGTGGCCGTGGGCAGCACGATGTCGGAGTACAGACAGGTGGTGCTCATGCGGAAGTCCAGCGTCACCAGCAGATCGAGCTTGCCCTCGGGTGCGCTGGCATGCCACTTCACCTCCTCGGGCTTGGCATCCTGCGGGCCCAGATCCTTGCCCTGCACGCCGTTTTGCGTGCCCAGCAGGTGCTTCAAGAAATACTCATGCCCCTTGCCCGAGCTGCCCAGCAGGTTGGAGCGCCAGACAAACAGGTTGCGCGGCCAGTTCAGCGGGTTGTCCGGGTCTTCGCAGCTCAAGGACAGCGAGCCGTTCTTCAGCGACTGCACCACGTAGTCCTTGGGGTCCAGGCCGCGCTCCTGCGCATCCCTGGCCAGCTGCAGCGGATTGGCCTGCAGCTGCGGCGCACTGGGCAGCCAGCCCATGCGCTCGGCGCGCACGTTGTAGTCGATCATGCTGCCCTGGTAGGCGGCCTTGTCCGCCAGCGGCGAGAGCACCTCATCGACACCCAGCTTCTCGTAGCGCCACTGGTCGGTGTGGGCGTAGAAGAAGCTGGTGGCGTTCTGCTGGCGCGGCGGGCGTATCCAGTCCAGCGCAAAGGTCAGCGCCGTCCAGCCGGTCTGCGGGCGCAGCTTCTCCTGGCCCACGTAGTGCGACCAGCCGCCACCCGACTGGCCTATGCAGCCGCACAGCATCAGCATGTTGATGATGCTGCGGTAGTTCATGTCGCAGTGGTACCAGTGGTTCATGCCGGCGCCGATGATGACCATGCTCCTGCCCTGGGTCTTGTCGGCGTTGTCGGCGAACTGGCGCGCCACGGTGATCACATGCTCGCGCGGCACGCCGGTGATGCTCTCCTGCCAGGCCGGGGTGTAGGGCGCATTGGCGTCGTAGCTGCCGTCCAGGGCCTCGCCGTCCAGGCCGCGCGCGATGCCGTAGTTGCCGGCCAGCAGGTCGAACACCGTGGCCACGACCACGCGGCCCTGGGCGTCCTCGCCGTGCAGATCCAGGTGGGTGATGGGCACGCGGCGCAGCATCACGTCACCACCCTGGTCGTTGGCCTGGAAATGCGGCGTCTGCACGCCACCGAAGTAGGGGAAGGCCACGTCGGCCACCGCATGCGCCTGGGCACCGTCTTCCAGCACCGAGAGCTTGAGCTTCACGTCGTTGCCGCTGCGCGCATCCTTGTCCTCCAGGTTCCACAGGCCCTCGTCGGGACGGCCCTCCTTGCCCCAGCGAAAGCCGATGGAGCCGTTGGGCAGCGCCACCTTGCCGTCCAGGCCGTAGGCCACGGTCTTCCAGTCGGGGTGGTTGGCCTGGCCCAGGTTGCCCGCGAAGTCGCTGGCGCGCACATAGCGGTCCGGCACCATGGCGCGGCGGCCGTCCTCCAGGGTCTTTTCCTTCAGCACCACCAGCAGCGGCAGGTCGGTGAAGCGGCGCGCGTACTCATCGAAGTAGGCCGAGCGCCTGTCGAAGTAAAACTCCTTGAGGATCACATGGCCCATGGCCATGGCCACGGCCGCATCCGTGCCCTGCTTGGGGTGCAGCCACAGGTCGGAGAGCTTGGCGACCTCGGAATAGTCGGGCGTGACGGCGACGATCTTCGCGCCCTTGTAGCGCACCTCGGTGAAGAAATGCGCGTCGGGCGTGCGCGTCTGCGGCACGTTGGAGCCCCAGGCGATGATGAAGTTGGAGTTGTACCAGTCGGCCGATTCGGGCACGTCGGTCTGCTCGCCCCAGGTCTGCGGGCTGGACGGCGGCAGGTCGCAGTACCAGTCGTAGAACGACAGCGGCACGCCGCCGATCAGGCTCAGGTAGCGCGCGCCCGCCGCGTACGAGATCATGGACATGGCCGGAATCGGCGAGAAGCCGATGACGCGGTCCGGCCCGTACTGCTTGATGGTGTAGACGTTGGCCGCGGCAATCATCTGGTTCACCTCGTCCCAGCTCGAGCGCACAAAGCCGCCCAGGCCGCGTTGCCTTTGCCATTCACGGCGCGCCTCCTGGTTCTGCACGATGGCGGCCCAGGCATCGACCGGGCTCTTGGCCACGGCCAGCGCCGCGCGCCAGTGCTTCAAGAGGCGCCCGCGCACCAGCGGGTATTTCACGCGGTTGGCGCTGTACAGGTACCAGCTGTAGCTGGCGCCGCGCGCGCAGCCACGCGGCTCGTGGTTGGGCAGGTCGGCGCGCGTGCGCGGGTAGTCGGTCTGCTGGGTTTCCCAGGTGACGATGCCGCCCTTGACGTAGATCTTCCAGGAGCAGGAGCCGGTGCAGTTCACGCCATGGGTGGAGCGCACGATCTTGTCATGCGCCCAGCGGTCGCGGTAGGCGCGCTCCCAGGTGCGGTCTTCGCCATTGGTCTCGCCATGGCCGTTGGAGAAGGTTTCGCGCGGCTGCGAAAAATACGAGAGACGGTCGAGAAAGTGACTCATCGTGGTGCTCCTTGGTTCAATCGTTGGGCGTTGGGCGTTGGGCGTTGGGTTTGCGCAAAACGCTCAACCCTCAACGCTCAACCTCTTGTCAGCAAGGCATCTCGGCGTTCCTGCGCGAGTAGTACCACCAGGTGACGACGACGCACAGGCTGTAGAACACGACAAACATCCACAGCGCGAACTCCGGTCCGCCGGTGCTGGCGATGGAGCTGCCATAGCTCTTGGGGATGAAGAAGCCGCCGTAGGCGCCAAGCGCCCCGGCAAAGCCGACGGCGGCCGCGCCCTCGGTGTTGCCGTCCTTGATGGCCTGGGCCTGGGCGGCCTCGTCGTTGCCGCGCAGCGCGCGCATTTTTTGCGTCAGAAAGATCACCGGGATCATGCGGAAGGTCGAGCCGTTGCCTATGCCCGTGGTGCAAAACAGCACCAGGAACATCAGGAAGAAGCCGGTGAAGCTGCCCTCGGCCGGGCCGAACGGCAGGGCATAGGCGCTCGCACCCTTGGGCAGGAAGAACAGCACGCCCAGCACCGCCAGCGCCATGACGATGAAGTTCCAGAAGGTGACCACGCCGCCACCGATCTTGTCCGCCAGCCAGCCGCCAAACGGCCGCGTGAGCGCCCCCACCAGCGGCCCCAGCCAGGCGTAGGCCAGCGGGTTGATGGCCGGGAACAGCGCCTTCATCAGCAGCGGAAAGCCCGCGGCAAAGCCGATGAAGGAGCCGAAGGTGCCCAGATACAGCAGGCACATGATCCAGTTGTGCTTGGCGCGGAAGATGGCCGCCTGGGCGGCAAAGCTGGCCTTCGCATCGGCGATGTCGTGCATGCCGAACCAGGCCACGACGGCGGTGATGGCGATCCACGGCACCCAGATGAAGGCCGCGTTCTGCGCCCAGACATGCTGCTGCTCGCCGTTCCTCACGATGACCTGCGCGTCGCCGCCAAAGATGCCGAAGATGCCCAGCGAGATCACCAGCGGGCTCAGGAACTGCACGACCGACACGCCCAGGTTGCCCAGGCCCGCGTTCACGCCCAGCGCCGAGCCCTTGCGCTCCTTGGGGAAGAAGAAGCTGATGTTGGCCATGCTGGAGCTGAAGTTGCCCCCGCCCAGGCCGCACAAGAGCGCCAGCATGAGCATGGTCGGGTAGCCGGTGGTGTTGTCCTGTATGGCAAAGCCTATGCCCAGCATGGGAATGAGCAGCGTGGCCGTGGACAGCGCCGTCCAGCGCCGCCCGCCGAACACCGGCACCATGAAGGAGTAGAAGATACGCAGCGTGGCGCCCGACAGCGCCGGCGCCGCGGCCAGCCAGAACAGCTGGTTGGTCGAGTACTTGAAGCCCAGCGCCGGCAGGTTCACGGCGACCACGCTCCAGACCTGCCAGACGGCAAACGCCAGGAACAGCGCGGGCACCGAGATCCACAGATTGAGCTTGGCCACAGCCTCGCCCTCGCGCTCCCAGAACTGCTTGTCCTCGGGCGTCCAGATGTGCAGCAGCCGCCCCTGGCGCGCGCCCTCTTGTGCAACGGTATCGGCAGACATGGTGTGGGTTCTCCGGTCGATCAGCGGGCGGCGGGCGTGGCGGCTGCCACACCCTGGCCGGTCATCACATCGGTGCGGCGCACCTCGGTCCAGTACATCCAGATCAGCGACACCCAGACCACGCCATACATCAGCATGAAGGCGCTGGAGCGGATGCCCGTCCAGTCCATGAGCGCGCCAAACATGATCGGCAGGATGAAGCCGCCCATGCCGCCGGCAAGACCCACGATGCCGCTGATGGCGCCGATGTTGCCGGGGTAGTCGTCACTGATGTACTTGAACACGCTGGCCTTGCCGAAGGCCCAGGCCACGCCAAGCACGGCCATGACCGCGGTGAACACATAGACGTTCAGGCCGATGTGGAAGGTGCTGGGGCCGTTCACCGTCTGGATGGTGAAGGCGGTCTGCGGGTAGGACAGCAGGAACAGGCAGATCCAGCTCACCCACATCACCCACCAGGTGACGCTGTGCGCGCCGTACCGGTCGCTCAAGACGCCGCCAATCGCCCGCAGCACGCCGCCGGGCAGCGAGAAGCAGGCCGCCAGCAGCGCGGCGACGCGGATGTCCAGGCCATATTCGCCCACGTAGTACTGCACCATCCACAGGCTGAGCGCCACATAGCCGCCGAACACGATGCTGTAGTACTGGCAGTACTTGAGCACGCGCGGATCTTTCAGCGCCTTGAGCTGGTCGGTGAAGCTGATGTTGCTGGCCACCAGGTGGCTGGGGTCGCTGTGGCTGAAGAACCAGAACAGCAGCAGCGCCCCCAGCATGATGGCCGCGTAGACATGGGGCACCGCCGCCCAGCCAAAGGCCACCAGGATCACCGGGGCGACGAACTTGTTCACCGCCGCGCCCGAGTTGCCGGCGCCGTACACGCCCATGGCCGTGCCCTGGCGGTGTCTGGGGAACCAGCGCGCCACATAGGGCGTGCCCACCGAAAACGCGCCGCCGGCCAGGCCCACGAACAGGCCTATGACCAAAAAGTGCCAATACTCGCTGGCGTAGCCCATGACCCAGATGGCGGGCACGGTGATGGCCATCAGCACGGCCATGACGATGCGCCCACCGTATTTGTCCGTCCAGATACCGAGCGGCACGCGCACCAGCGACCCCGTGAGCACCGGCATGGCCGTCAGCAGACCGAACTGCGTGGCGTTCAAGTCCAGCATCTTCTTGATCGGGATGCCGATGATGCCGAACATCATCCAGACCATGAAGCAGACGGTGAAGGCCAGGGTGCTGACGATGAGCACCGACCAGGCCTGGCGGTTGCGGCGGGGGTCTTGTGCCGCGGAATGCGACGCGGGTGCCATGCGGTAGTCCTTGGTTGCTGTGTGCATGGATGTTCCACCGGCACCCCGGGTTTTCCCATACCCCGAAGGAACGCATGGGCCGTGGCAAAAGAACGATGGGCCGCGCCGGCTCCTTACTCCGAAAGAACTAGTCCGCACCCCAGGATTTCCAACGGTGTTTTCGCCTTTATCGCTCAACTACATTGCGCAGTTAGCTATATTTTTTATAGTTTGCTAAGATGCCCCGATCCCAAGCCCTTCTCCACCAACCCATGAACTTCCTGGTCGTCGATGACCATCCCCTGGTGCGCGAGGCGCTCGCATCCTTGTTGCTGGAGTTGAGGCCGGGCTCGAGGGTGCAGCAGGCGGCGAGCGGCGCGGAGGCGATCACGGCCCTGGGCTGCGGCCAGGCGGTGGATCTGGTGCTGCTGGACTTGCGGCTGCCCGATGGCTCCGGGCTCGACCTGCTGCGCAGGATCGGGGCGGCGAGCATCGGCACCGCCGTTGTCATGCTCTCCGGCGACCTGGATCGCCAGACGGTGCAAGAGGCGCTGGCGGCGGGCGCGGTGGGCTACGTCCCCAAGACCGAGCCTCGCGAAATCATTGCCGGCGCATTGGGCTTGGTGCTGGCGGGTGGCGTTTACGTGCCGCCGGTGGCCTTGCAGACAGCAGCGCGCACGTTCGACACCCGAGCGGCAACGCCCGAGGCGCTGGGCCTGACCGGGCGCCAACTCGAAGTACTGGCCCTGCTCATGCAGGGCAAGAACAACAAGCTGATCTGCCGTGCCCTGGGGCTCGCCGAGCCCACGGTGAAGAACCACGTCTCCGCCATCCTGCGGGCGCTGGGGGTGGACAGCCGCACCGAGGCCGTACTGGCCGTCACGCGCCTGGGGTGGGCGTTGCCTCAACCGCGCTGAAGCAGCCGCGTCAGCGCCGAGCGCAGGCGCAACGCCGAAACCGGCTTTTCCAGCATGGGCAGGCCGCTGGCGGCGATGCGCTCGCGCGTGCCAATGGCGGTGTCGCCCGTCAGGATGAGCGCGGGCACATCCCGCCCCCACTGGCGGCGCAGGCGCGAGATGGCCGCAACGCCGTCATCGCCGTGGTCCAGGCGCATGTCCACCAGCAGCAGATCGACCGGGCCATGCACGTGATCCGGCGCGCCGTGCGCAGCCAGCACGCAGCACCCCCAGCCTTCGAGCAGCCGCGCCGTGCTCGCCAGCACCTGCGCGTTGTTGTCGATGACCAGCACCCGGCGGCCCTGCAATGCATCGATGGCGGAGTCGTTCGCAGCCGTGGGGAGGTGCGGCTGGCTGGCGGTTTCGGGCACCGTGACCGCGAAGCATGAACCCCGTCCGGGAACCGAGCGCACGCTGACCTGGTGGCCAAGCAAACCGGCCAGCCGCGCGACGATGGACAGGCCCAGCCCCAGTCCGCCATCGGCCGCGCCGCCTTCGGCGTCGAGCCGGTAAAACTCATCGAAGATGCGCTCCTGCTTGTCGGGCGCGATGCCGATCCCGGTATCCCACACGGCGATGCGCAGCCCGGCCCGCGTGCGCCGGCAGCCCAGCAGCATGGCCCCGCTGCGCGTGTAGCGCACCGCGTTGGCGACCAGGTTGCCGAGGATGCGCTCGAGCAGCACTGGATCGCTGGCCACCCAGGCGTCGCAAGGGCGAATGCGCAGCTCCAGCCCCTTGTCCCGCGCGGCCGCCGCGTGCGCCACGTCCATGCGGTCGAGCAGGCGCTGTACCGGGAACGCCTCCACCTGCGGGCGGATGACGCCCGCGTCCAGCTTGGACACGTCCAGCAGGCCGTCGAACAGCGCATTGATGGCGGCGATGGCCTGCTCCACACGCAGCCCCAGGCGCCGGCGCTCGGCGGCATCGGGGTCACGCCGCCATTGCGCCACCATCAGGTTCAGCGCGTGCAGTGGCTGGCGCAGGTCGTGGCTGGCGGCGGCCAGCAGGCGCGACTTGGCACGGTTCGCATCCGACAGCTCGCGCGTGCGCTCTTCCACCTGCCGCCCCAGGTTGTCGTGGCTGGCCTGCAGCTCAGCGGCCATGCTGTTGAAACGCTCGCCCAACCGCTCCAGTTCATCGCCGGAATGCAGGGCGATGCGGTGCGACAACTGCCCGGCGCCGATCCGCTCTGCGCCCTGGGCCAGCTCGCGCAGCGGCCGGGCGATGCGCCAGGCCGACCACAGTGCCGCCGACAGCGCCAGCAGCAGGCTCACCGCCGCCACCCACAGCGCACCCTGCACGTTGGCCCACAGGGGGGGCGTCGGCCTCTTGCAAGCCTTGTTCGACCACGACCCGCCAGCCCGGCGGGGCCAGCATCACGCTGCTGGCCAGCACCGGTTCGCCCCGTGTGCCCACCAGCCGCAATGCCGGGCGTGGCGGGGCAGCGGCTTTCTGGTTCTCGAAGGCGCGCAGCGTGGCGGACAAGTCCGTGTTGCGCAGCACGAGGTTGATGTCCGGATGGGCGATCAGCCGCCCCGCCGGATCGAGGACATAGACGATGCCTTCGTCCCCGATGCGGATCTCCGACACCACGTCCCAGATGTACTTCAGGCTCACCTCGGCGATGGCCACGCCCGCCTCGCCGCGCGGCCCCGCGACGGCCACGGTCATGAACGGCTCGCTGCCCTTGCGGAAGCTGACGTCGCCGAAATACGCGCCGCGCGCCTGGCGCGCCCCCGAGAACGCGGGCGAGGCCATGCGGTCGGCCATCGAATCCACGCGGCCCAGCGCCAGCCGTGATTCCGCCACCCGCTCGCGGCCCTGTCCGTCGATGAGGGCTATGTCGGCGATGGCAGGCGTCTGCCGCAGCGCGCGTAGCGCATCCAGCCGCCGCTGCGGGGCGCCGTCGGGCGTCCAGGGCAGGGCGGTCAGCCAGCTCAGTTGCAGCTCGATTTCGCGCAGGAACCGCTGGATGCGCGCGGCGGCCGCATCGGCCTGCGCAGTCTGTACGGCGGCCAGCGCGTCGCGCTGCTGGCGGTACACCTGCGCAGCGCTCCAGGCCGCGTAGGCCAGCAGCGGCAGCGACACCAGCAGCGCGAAGACCGCCGCATAGCGCCGCCCCAGCGCGCTGCGCCACCAGCCCGGCCAAGGGGGCTCATTCGATCCAGCGGTCGGCACGGAGCTGCAACTCGGCGGGAAGATCCAGGCCCAGCGCACGCGCCACCTTGGCGTTGACGACCAGCTCGATGTCGCGCGGTTGCTCCACGGCAATATCGGCGGCGCGCGCTCCGCGCAGCAGCCGGTCTGCGATGGCCGCCATCTGCCGGTAGTAACCATGCACGTTCGGACCGTAGCTCATCAGGTTGCCCGCCTCGGCGAACGCGGCCCAGCCCGAAATGCTGGGCAGTCGTTGAGCTGCGGAGAAGCGCGCCAGCGTTTGCGCCCGAACGTTGATGAGGTTGTCGGGCACCGCCAGCAGTGCGTGGGCACCTTCGCTGGCGATGCGGGGCAGCGCGGTATCGAAATCATCCATCGACTTCAGCAGATGCCAGGACAGCGTGAGGCCGAGCCGCCGGGCCGCCGCCTGCACCGCGTCGCGCTCGATGGTGAAGCCCGCGTGCAGGGCGTTGGCGATCGCCGCCATGTGCGAGCCCCGCTGCATGGCCGTCTTCAGCAACTCGAGCCGCTTGCCCGCCAGTTCGGTCGATAGCGAGGTGACGCCCGTCAGATGGCCGCCTGGGTGCGACAGACTGGCGACCAGCCCCGCCTCGACGGGGTCGCCGCCGATGTTGAAGATCACGGGCGTCGCGCCCGACACCTTCCTGGCACCGAAGACCATCGGCCCCTGCGCGACGAGCAGATCGACGCCGGATCGCACCAGCTCCGCAGCCAGATCGGCGCTGCGCGGCTGGTCACCGTCGCGCACCAGCAGTTCGTAGCCACGCCCCTCGGCCCACCCCCGATCGGCCAGCCCCGCGCGAAAGGCCGCCAGCGCCAGCGCGGAAGCCGCCGCTCCCGCCGCGCCGATCCAGCCCAGCCAGCCGATGCGGGCCGTGCGCGAGGGTTGGGCCTGGACAGGGGGTATCAGTGGGGGCAGCAGCGCGATGCCCGCGGCTGCGGCCATCAACCTGCGGCGGCCCATGGGGGAAAGGTGGTGCGCGGACGTCATGGCGGTTCATCTTAGCCATCCACGGCCGTGCCGGGGACTGTGCGCAAGTACCGGTACCAAAGCACCAGGCCCGGTACTCCAATAAGACCACTGGACGATGCGCCGGGCGCGCTGGGTGGCGACGATGACGCCATCGACAACCACGAAGAGGAATCCGCCATGACGCTGAATCGCCGCACCCTGTGCCTTGCCGCAATGGCCGCGCTCTGCAACGTCCCGCTGGCGCGCGCCGCCGATTACCCGAGCCGCGCCATCACCATCGTCGTGCCGACGCCTGCCGGCGGCGCATCCGACAGCGCCGCGCGGCTGGTGGCCGCGTCACTCAGCGCCGCCTGGGGCCAGCCGGTCGTCGTGGTGAACCGTCCGGGCGCGGGTGGCGCCATTGCCGCGCAGGCGGTCATGGACGCGCCGCCCGACGGCTACACCCTGCTCTGGGGCCTGTCGGCGATGGCGGGACTGCCACTGGTGCAGAAGGGTGTTCCCTACAAAGCCTTGAGCGAATTCACGCCGGTCGCCAACGTCGTGGAACTCGGGTTCGCGCTGTTCGTCAACCGCGAGCTGCCGGTGCAGAACTTCGCCGACCTGGTGGCCTACGGGCGTTCCCATCCAGGCCAGCTTCACCTGGCCACCGGCACGCTGGGCGAATACATGCTGGCCGAGCGCGTGCTGAAGGCCGCAGGCGTGCAGGCCCGGCGGGTGCCGTACAAGGGCGGCGCGCAACTGATGCCGGACCTCATCAGCGGCCAGGTGCAGATCAACTTCGGCCCAATCGCGGGCGGCCTGCAGCACGCCAAGGCGGGCAAGCTGCGGGTGCTGGCCACGGCCCTGCCGCAAAGAAGCCCGCTGCTGCCGGACGTGCCGACCTTCGCCGAACTCGGCGTTTCCTCGGGCACGCTGTCCTTTTGGAATGCCTTGTTCGCCCCCGCCGCCACGCCGCCCGAGGTGGCCGCCAGGCTGTCGGCGGCGGTGGCCCGGGCGCTGCAAGCCCCCGCCGTGCAGGAACCGCTGCGGGCCAGCGGCACCGAGCCCCTGGGCAGCACACCACAGCAGCTCGCCGAGGCCGTCGAGGCCGCCTCCACCGCGTGGGCGACCTTCGTGCGCGACTACGGCATCGCCCAGGAGTGACGGCCATGCCGTCGCCGCATGTCCCCAATCACTTGCAAGGAGAGTCACCATGAACCGCATCCTGCTCTGCGCCACCCTCGGCATGGCCGCCTGCATGGGCGCCTGCGCCCAACAGCCATCCGGCCAATCCACGCCGCTGTTCGATGATGAAGGTAGGCCAGCGGCCAATGTGCCCGCTGCCATTCCCGCAAGTCCTGCCCACCGCACGCGCGCCGGACTGTACATCACGGAGGCCCAGGCCCGCGCCCATGAGCAGACCTTGCCTGGCGGGGCGATCAGCGTCTTCGCTGGCTGCTGCGGTGACCGGGGCTTGGACGATGCGATGGTGTCCGCCTGGGCCCAGCACGCAAGCCTGGACGCGCCGTCGGACATGCCCGTGCTGGTGCGGGGCAGCGACCTGCAGCAGGCCGCGCGCCTGGCCGACCGGCTGACCGATGCGGGCTTTGCCCCGGTGTTCCTGGTGAGCGTGCCATGAGCCAGGCGCAGGGCCAGCGGGCAGGCGATCCGGGTCCCGTGGAGGGTGCCAGCAGGGCGCGGGAAAACTACCTGTGCCTGCTGGCCTGGGCGTTCACGCTGTTCAGCTCGGTGCGCATACTCGGCTACCTGCCCACGGCCTGGGCCATCCTGGCAAGCGGCAGTTCACAGCAGCATTCGCTGCTCACTTGGGCGATCTGGACCAGCTCGAACATGACGATGGCGGCCTGGCTCTACGAGGACAACGGGCGGCGGCTGAATCGCGCCATCGTGGTCAACATCGGCAACGCGCTGATGTGCCTGGTGATCCTGGCTCTGGTGGCGTTCTACCGGCACTGATGGACGGCGCAACGGCCATCCTTTGGAAACAGGGGCGCTTGTCAAAAAATCCCCTGACTATGCACATATCGCAGATACCCCTCACCCCTCCCTCTCCCCAAAGGGGCGAGGGCGACCGGTTGTGCCGGCATTACACCCTCTCCCTCTGGGTGGGGTGGGGGCTCGCGGCCCAGCCTGAGACATGTGCCTAGTCAGGAAAAATTCGGAACAAACCCTTGTATGACAAGCGTTGGCAGCTATCAAAAAGTGTGGTTACTCGGCGCGCTGGCGGTCCGAGGCATAGACCGCCGCCTGCACGCGCGAGCTGAGACCCAGCTTGCGCAGGATGTGCTGCACATGGATCTTCACCGTGGTCTCGGCGATGTCCAGGGCACGCGCGATCTCCTTGTTGCTGGCGCCGCGCGCGATCTCGCGCAGCACCTCTTCCTCGCGCAGCGACAGCTGGGGCGCCGGCTCCGCCTCCTCGGGCGCGGGTTCGGGCTCGGGCGCGCCCTGGGACTGGAAGGCCGCCACCAGCTTGCCCATCATCTCCGGGCTGACCACCGGCTCGCCGCTGGCCGCGCGGCGCACGGCCTGGGCCAGCAGGTCGCCGTCTATGGTCTTGAGCAGATAGCCCTGCGCGCCATGGCGCAGCGCGCTGGCCAGGTCCTCGCCGTCCTCGCTCACCGTGAGCATGATCACGCGGCTCGCGGGCGAGGCCTCGCGCAGGTCGGCAATGGCGTCCACGCCGCGCACGCCGGGCAGGTGGTTGTCCAGCAAGATCACGTCGGGGCGCAGGACCGGCAGCAGGCGCAGCGCCTGACCGGCGTCGCCCGCCTCGCCCACCACGCGCAGGTCGGCATGCTGGCCCAAGAGCGCCACCAGGCCGCGGCGCAGCAGGGTGTGGTCGTCGATCAGGAACAGGGTGATGGGCGCGCTCATACGGCCGCCATGGTAGCCGCAGCGCCCGGGGCCTCGCGCCCCGCGGGCGGCAGCTCCAGCGTCACGCAGGTGCCCTGGCCGGCCTGCGTGTCCAGGCTGATGCGCGCGCCTATGCGCTCGGCGCGCTCGCGCATGATGCCCAGGCCGACATGCAGCGAATCCGGCGGCACCGCCGCGGGGTCGAAGCCCTGGCCGTCGTCGCGCACCTCGAAGCGCCATTGCGGGTGGCGCTGCACCACCAGCTGCACGGAGCGCGCACCGGCATGCTTGCGCACGTTGGACAGGGCTTCCTGCACGATGTGCAGCACCTGGATCTGCACATCGGGCGCCAGCGGCAGGCCCTGGCCGGCCATCGTCAGCTCGGCCGGCAGGCCGCTTTGGTGCTCGAACTTGGACAGGGTCACGCGCAGCGCCTCCTCGATGTCCTCGTCCTGCGTGCGCGTGCGAAAGTGCACCAGCAGCTCGCGCACATCGGCATAGCATTCGCGCACCCCGGCGTCCAGCTCGGCCAGGCTCTGGTCGCGCGCGGCGTCGCGGCCCTTGGCGATGGCGTCGCGCAACAGCTGCGCCTGGATCTTCAGGAAGGCCAGTGACTGGGCGATGGAGTCGTGCAGCTCGCGTGCGATCAGGGCGCGCTCCTGCGCCACGGCGGCCTCGCGCTCCAGGGCGCTGGCGCGCAGGCCCTCCATGGCCGTGGCCAGATGCTGGGCCATGGTGCCCAGCAGGTCGCGCAGGCCATCGGGCAGGGTGCGCGCGCCGCGGTACAGCAGCGTCACCTCGCCCAGCAGGCGCTGGTGCAGGCGCACAGGCACGTTGATCACGGTCTGGAAGCCCTCCTGGCCGCAATCGGGCAGCTGCCCGCCGCTGGCCGGCACGATGGGGATCACGCGCATGCGCGCGCGCGGCCCGGGCTGGCCGCATTCGCAGGCACCGGCCAGCAGGCAATGCTCGGTCTCGGCCAGGGTGCTCGGCAGGCCGTCATGGGCCAGCAGCACATAACGCTCATTGGCCTCGTCGGACCAGCGCACGGCGGCGGCATCGGCCCCGGCGGCGCTGCGGATCTGCTGCGCAAAGCCCTGGGCCAGCACCTCCAGGCTGCCGGCCTCGCCGGTCAGAGCGCTCACCGCGTACAGCGCGGCCAGGCGCTGGTTCTGCTCCTCGATGCTGGCGGTCTTCTCGCGCACCTTGCCCTCCAGATCCTCGTGCGAGGTCTGCAGCGCATGCGCCATCAGGTTGAAGCCGGCGGTGAGCTGGCCGAACTCGTCCTCGGTCTGCACCTCCAGGCGCGTGCCCAGCTCGCCACGGCGCATCGCCGCCAGCGCCTGGCGCAGCTGGTTCACGGGGTTGACCACCAGCCAGTAGCTGAGCGCCATGAAGGTCACGGCCGCGGCGATGGTGAGTGCCACCAGGAACAGGTGAAACAGGTGCAGCCCGGCCGTCCAGCGCATGATCTGCACCTCGATGGCCTCGACAAAGGCGTCGATCTCGCTCACGAAGGCGTCGCCGCGCGCCACCGCCTGCGCGCTGCTGGGGCGCTGCCCTCCATCCCATTCGGCGCGGATGGCGCGCCATTCGCTGCGGATATGTTCGTAGCGCGCGCGCGTGTCCTTGCTCCAGGTCACGAACAGCGGACGCGCCGGGTCGCCGGTGCGCAACAGCTCCAGGCCGGCCTCGAAGCGCTGCTCCAGGCGCGCAAAGTCCTGTGGCGACTCGGTTTGCTGCGCCAGGATCATGCGCAGCATATTCATGCGCAGGCGCCCGGCCTCGTTCACCGCGGCCGCGCCGCCCTCTAGTGTAGTGTTCGATTCTTGATTGAACTTAAAAAGTCGGCTGGTATCCCATGCTCAACTGGAGCTTGAAAGGGAGCCAATCCATGCGAGTTGCGCCAAAGATCGAATTGACGGATGAAGAGCGTGCGGCGTTGACGAAGCTTTGGCGCTCGGGCCTGACGAGCGTACGTCTGGCGCAGCGCGCACGCATCATCTTGCTGGCAGACCAGGGCCTGAACAACAAGAATATTGCCGCGCAACTGGGCATCGGTCGCATGCAGCCGGCGCGCTGGCGCGAGCGCTACCTGCAAGGCGGCATCAAGGCTATCGAGCGCGACTTGCCACGCGGCGCGCCGCCGGTAAAGGTGGACGTGGCCCAGCTGGTGCAGTTGACAACCCAGAGCAGCCCCGAAGCGATCACGCACTGGAGCACACGCAAGATGGGCACGCTGCTGGGCGTCAGCGCCAGCACCGTGATGCGCCATTGGCATGCGCACGGGCTCAAGCCGCATCTGGTGCACAGCTTCAAGGTCTCGCGTGACCCCCAGTTTGCCCAGAAGCTCGAAGACATCGTGGGCTTGTACATGTCCCCGCCTGAGCATGCCCTGGTGCTGTGCTGCGACGAGAAGAGCCAGGTGCAGGCGCTCGATCGCACGCAGCCGGGACTGCCCCTGAAGAAGGGGCGTGCGCAGACGATGACGCACGACTACAAGCGCCACGGCACGACCACATTGTTTGCGGCGCTCAACGTGCTCGATGGCCAAGTCATCAGCCAATGCCAGCAGCGCCACACCCATGTGCAGTGGTTGAAGTTCCTCAAGCAGATCGACCGCGAGACACCCAAGGACAAAACGCTGCACCTGATCGCCGACAACTACGCCACGCACAAGCACCCGGTGGTGCAGGACTGGCTGGCCAAGCACCCGCGCTTTCACATGCACTTCACGCCGACCTCGGCGTCGTGGCTGAACATGGTCGAGCGTTTCTTTCGTGACCTGACCACAGAACGGCTGCGCCGCGGCGTATTCACCAGCGTGCCGCAGCTGGTGGCCGCCATTGATGAATACGTGGCACATCACAATACCAACCCCAAACCGTTCATCTGGACCAAGAGCGCCCGCGACATCCTGCAGAAGGTCATTCGGGCCAATAGCCGATTAAGCTCCAAACAGAATGGAACACTACACTAGTTCCCAGGTGACCCAGAGCGTGAAGCCTATCGACGCCAGGGCCACCAGCAGGAAGGCCGTGCCCATGGTGAGCAGCTTGTTGGAGAGGGTCAGTTTTTTATTCATTGACCGCCCTACCCCTTATACAGCAAGCGCTAACAGCTATTTAATTAATAGTATCAACGATGCTGTTGGCCGCCCTCAGCCGCAGCTGCCAATGGCCCCGCACTGCGTGCAGTAGTCGCAGCCGTCCTTGCGGATCACGGCGTGGGCGCCGCATTCGCCGCATTTCTTGCCGGCCATGGCGGGCGGGTTGCCGGCGGGCATCTCGGGCTCGTCCAGCGGCAGCAGCTGCTGCTGCGGCGCCTCGGCGCGGCGCGCCAGGATGCTTTGCACGGCGTAGGCCACGGCCGCCACCTCGGAGTCGTGCCACAGCGGCACCTGGGCGCCGTCGGCGCGCGTGAAGGTGCCCAGGCGCACCGGGCCGCGATCCCAGGCCACCTTGCGCATGTCGGACAGGGCACGCTCCAGGAAGCCGCCGCGCGCGGCCAGTGACAACAGGCGCATGCTCGACGTGATCCACTGCTGCGACTCGCTGCTCTGGCCCACGGGCATGAAGAACTCGATGGCCCGGTCCACCTGGCCGCCGCGGCCGTCCGGCACGGGCAGGAAGGAGACGATCAGGTACAGCCGCTGCTGGCCCTCCTGCGTCCAGTACTCGATCTTCTCGGCCACGGCGTCCAGGCCGCCCTTGGGCCGGCTTTCGATGACGATGCGCATCGGATCTAGTGGCGCGGCCGGCTCGGGCTTGGGCTCCACCTTGGGCTCGGGCTTGGCCTCGGCGGCGGGCACTTCCAGCACCGCGCCCAGGATGCTGTTGGGGCGGTAGGTGGCCAGACCCTTCAGGCCCGAGTGCCAGGCTTGCAGGTAGAGGTTCTTGAAGTCGTCGTACGGGTAGTCGGCCGGCACGTTGACGGTCTTGGAGATGGCCGTGTCCACATAGGGCTGGACGGCCTCCATCATCGCCACATGGTCGGCGGCGGCCATGTCCATGGCGCTGACGAAGTACGCCGGCAGCTTCTTCACATCACCACCCAGGGTCTTGTACAGGCGCCAGGCATAGTCCTCGACCACGTATTCGCTCTTGCTGCCGTCGGCCTCGCGCTTCCTGCGCGTGTAGGTCCAGGAGAACGGCGGCTCGATGCCGTTGGAGGCGTTGTCGGCAAAGGCCAGGCTCACCGTGCCGGTGGGGGCAATGGACAGCAGGTGGCTGTTGCGTATGCCGTGCTTTTTGATCTGCTTCTTGATGTCCTCGGGCAGGCGGCTGGCGAAGGTGCCCTCGGCCAGGTAGCCGTCGGCCTTGAACTTGGGGAAGGCGCCCTTCTCCTTGGCCAGTTCGATGGAGGCGCGGTAGGCGGCGTTGCGCATGCGCTCGGCGATTTGCACCGCCATGTCGCGCCCGTCCTGGCGGTCATAGCGCAGCTTGAGCATGGCCAGGGTGTTGCCCATGCCGGTAAAGCCCACGCCGATGCGGCGCTTGGCCGCGGACTCGGCCTGCTGCTGCGGCAGGGGCCAGAAAGTGACGTCGAGCACGTTGTCGAGTGCGCGCACCTGGGTGGCGACGGAGCGCTCGAAGGCGTCGAAGTCGAAGGCCGCCTCGCCATGCAGGCCAAACGGGTTGCGCACGAAGCGCGTCAGGATGATGGGCCCCAGATCGCAGCAGCCGTAGGGCGGCAGCGGCTGCTCGCCGCAGGGGTTGGTGGCGCTGATGGTCTCGGTGTAGCCGAGGTTGTTGTCGGTGTTGATCTGGTCAAGGAACAGGATGCCGGGCTCGGCGAAGTCGTAGGCCGACTTCATGATGGTGTCCCACAGTTCGCGCGCGCGCAGCTTGCGGTACACCCACTGGCCGTCGGCGCGCTGGTAGGCGCCCTCCTTCATGGCATCGGCGCCGGGGGCCGCGGCGTGCACCAGCTCCCAGTCGCCATCGCTCTCCACGGCCTGCATGAAGGTGTCGGGCACGCCCACCGAGACGTTGAAATTGTTCCAGCGACCCGGCGTGCGCTTGGCGGTGATGAAATCATGCACGTCCGGGTGGTCTATGCGCAGCACGCCCATTTGCGCGCCGCGGCGGGCGCCGGCGCTCTCCACGGTGGAGCAGGACTGGTCGAAGACGTTGATGTAGCTGCAGGGCCCCGAGGCCATGGAGGCCGTGCCCTTGACCATGGCGCCGCGCGGGCGGATGCGCGAGAAGTCATAGCCCACGCCGCCGCCGCGGCGCATGGTCTCGGCGGCCTCGCGCAGGGCCTCGTAGATGCCGGGGTAGCCGGCGTCGTCCACGCCCTGGATGCAGTCGCCCACGGGTTGCACGAAGCAGTTGATCAGCGTGGCCTGGATGTCGGTGCCGGCGGCGCTCATGATGCGGCCGGCGCCAATGGCGCCGGCGCGCAGGTTGTCCAGAAAGCGCGCCTGCATGGCCTCGCGGATGTCCTCGCGCTCCACCGATGCCAGGGCCCGCGCCACGCGGCGGTACAGGTCCTCGACATCGCTCTCGCCCTGCTTGAAGTATTTTTCTTGCAGCACATCGAGGCTGATGGGCTGGCTGGGCAGGCTGGGGGCGAGGTCTGTGATCTCACGTTGCATGGCGAGGAAACTCCTGGGGGTGTTCAAAGGGGGGAGGGATTGTTGGCAGTCAGGGGCTGGATTGTGCACCCAGAGGCCATACCTTGCATTCACCAAAAAGGCTTGACAAACGCTATATATAGCGTGTCGCCACTATGCCATACACTTCCTGTAGCACCAGCGCGCCCGCAGACGCGGGACGGCGCGATTTCTCCATTGTGTATTTCAGTTAACAGTTGGTTTCATTTTGATGCGTACTTCCAAACCCTCCGTGCCCTCCCCCTGGGCACGTGCCTGCGCGCCGGCATGGCTGTCGCTGGTGCTGCTGGCATTGCCGGGATGCGCCCTGCAGCCCCCATCCACGCCCGCCGACAGCGCCTGGCAGGCGGAGCTGGAGCGCTGGCCAGCCAGCGACGCCCTGCTGCTGGGCGAGCAGCATGACGCACCCGAGCACCAGCGCTGGGAGGCCGACAGCGTGCGCTGGCTGGCCGAGCGCGGCCGCCTGGCGGCGCTGGTGATCGAGATGGCCGAGGCCGGCACCGGCACCGACGGCCTGCCGCCCGACGCCAACGCCGCCCAGGTGTATGCCGCACTGCGCTGGAACGAGGCCGCCTGGCCCTGGGAGCGCTACCGCGCGGTGATCATGGCCGCCGTGGCGGCGGGCGTGCCGGTGCGCGGCGGCAACCTGCCCCGCAGCCGCATGCGCGCCGCCATGCAGGACGAGGCGCTGGACGGCCACCTGCCGCCAGCGGCGCTGGCGCTGCAGCGCAACGCCATCGAGGAAGGCCACTGCGGCCTGCTGCCCGCCGACCGCGTCATGCCCATGGTGCGCATACAGCTGGCGCGCGACGCCAGCATGGCCCAGGCGGTGCAGCAGGCGCGCCAGGACGGCCGCACGGTGCTGCTGGCGGCCGGCTGGGGCCATGTGCGGCGCGATCTGGGCGTGCCCACCTGGCTGCCAGCAAACTTCAACGCAAAAGTGGCCATAGCGCAGGCTGGACAAGCGCGAGCAGCTATTGAATCAGAAGCAAACTACATCCACCCCACGCCGGCGCTGGCGCCGCGCGACCATTGCGCCGAGCTGCGCGCGCGTCCACCCGGCCGGCTGCCCGCCGCCAAGTAGCACTGCGGATCAAGCCTGGGCCGGCTGCTTTTCTGCCTGGGCCTGCAACAGCCGGGCGAATTGCTCGGCCGGCACAGGCCGGCTGAACAGGTAGCCCTGGTAGCTGTCGCAGCCACGTTCACGCAGAAAGGCCAGCTGCTCGGGCGTCTCCACGCCCTCGGCCAGCACGTTCAGGCCCAGGCTGCGGCCCATGGCGATGATGGTGGCGCTGATGGCCATGTCGTCGCCGCTGGCGGGTATGTCGCGCATGAAGCCCTGGTCGATCTTCAGCACATCGATGGGAAAGCGCTTGAGGTGCACCAGCGAGGAGTAGCCGGTGCCAAAGTCGTCCACCGCGATACGCACGCCCAGCTCCCGCAGCCGCTGCAGCACCTGGCGCATTTCCTCGGGCCGCTCGGCCAGCACGGACTCGGTCAGCTCCAACTCCAGGCAATGCGCCGGCAGGCCGCTGGCGGCCAGCGCCTGGGCCGCGCAGACGGCCATGTCGTCCAGCTGGAACTGGCGCGGCGAGACATTCACCGCCAGGCGAACAGCCGGCAGGCCGGCCGCGCGCCAGGCCTGGCCCTGGCGGCAGGCCTCTTGCATGACCCACTGGCCCAGCGGGCCGATCACGCCCGAGGTCTCGGCCACGGGGATGAAGCGCGCCGGCGAGATCAGCCCCTCCTCGGGGTCGTTCCAGCGCAGCAGCGCCTCGGCACCCACGATGCGCCCCGTGGCCACGCTCAGCTGCGGCTGGTAGTGCAGCAGCAGATGACCGCGCGCCATGGCGCTGCGCAGGCGCGCCTCGATCTCCAGCCGCTCGCGCGCGGCCTGGATCATGGACTCGTCAAAGAAGCAATGCGCGCTGCGCCCATGGGCCTTGGCGCCATACACCGCGCTGTGCGCCGCCTGCAGCAGCTGCTCGGCCTTGGACGCATGCCTGGGGAACATGGCGACGCCGATGCTGACCCCGGCGACGACCTCCATGCCGTCCGGCGTGCGCCAGGGCTTGCGCGTCGCGGCTATCAAATGCCTGGCCACGGCAGCCGCGCCTTCGGTATTGCGCAGGTGGCGCACCAGCACGGCGATCTCGTCGCCCGCCATGCGCCCCAGCAGGTCGCCCGGGCGCAGGCTCAGGCGCACCTGCTGCGCGACATGCCGCAGCACCTCGTCGCCGACGGCATGGCCGTAGCTGTCGTTCACATCCTTGAAGCGATCCAGGTTCAGCAGCAGCACGGCCAGCTGTTCGCCATCGGCCAGGGCCTGGTTCATGGCCTCGTCCAGCTGCTCGATGAACCAGGCTCGGTTGGGCAGGCCGGTCAGGCTGTCGCGCTGGGTGAGGAATTCCAGCCGCTGGTGCTGGGCCTTTTCCTGCGAGATGTCGCTGAACATGCATACATAGTGCGTGACCTGGCCCTCCTCGTCATGCACCGCCGACAGCGACATGCGCTCGGGGAAGACCTCGCCGTTCTTGCGCTTGTTCCAGATCTCGCCCTGCCAATGGCCGCTGCGCTGCACCGCGGCCCACATGGCCTGGTAAAACCCCTTGTCATGCCTGCCGGACTGGAAGATGCGCGGGTTCTGGCCCAGCACCTCCTGTTCTGTGTAGCCCAGCATGCGCGTGACCGCCGGGTTGATGGACAGGATGCACGGTTGCGCATCGGTCACCACCACGCCCTCGATGGTGTTGTCCACCACGGTCGCCGCCAGGCGCTGGCGCTCTTGCAGCGCACGGCTGGCCGTGAGGTCGGTGAGGATGCCGGAGAAACGCTCGGCCTGCCCCTGTGCGCCACGGTGGCACATGCCGCGCGCCTGGAACCAGCAATAGCTGTCGTCAAAGCGCCGCAGGCGCGCCGTCTCGGCAAACGGCTCGCCCGTGGCCATTGCCCGCTGCACGGCCCGGTGCACGCGCCGATAGTCATCCGGGTGCAGGCGGCGCAGCAGATTCATGCCGCGCGGCAGCTCGGCGCCCTGGTAGCGCAGCAGGCGCACCAAACCGGGCGAATGGGTGGAGCGGCGGCGCAGCAAGTCCCAGTCCCACAGGCCGCTGCCGCTGCCTTCCAGCGCCAGGCGCAACACGTTTTCGCTGTGCAGCAGGTCGGCGCGCGCGGCGCCAATCTCCCCCTGGCCGCGCGACATGCGCGCCAGCAGCCACCAGGCCAGCGCCCCGGTCAGCAGCACATACAGCCAGCCCTTGAGGGTCTGCCAATAGGCCAGCTGCTGCGGCTCGGTGACGCAATAGGCCAGCAAGGCGTCGCCCGCGGCCACCCAGGCCGCGCCCAGAACCCAATACAGGGCCATGCCCCACCAGGGGCTGATTCCCGTGTCAATTCGCGATGCAATCGATTTCACAATGACTCTGCTTATCTTCCGAGGGCTGCTGCGACAATGCGCCAATGACCCCCGCTTACATTCTTACCCTGTCCTGCCCTGACCGCCTGGGGCTGGTGCACGCCGTCTCGGGCTTTTTGCTCGAGCATGGCGGCAACATCGAGGAAGCCGCGCAATACAACGACGACGCCACTGGTCTGTTCTTCATGCGCGTGCAGTTCGCCTGCGGCCAGCATGACCACGCCGCGCTCAAGACCCGCCTGGCCAGCTTTGCCGAGCCCTTTGCCATGCGCTGGAGCCTGCACGCCAAGTCCGCCGCCATGCCCACCGTGCTCATGGTCAGCCGCGAGGGCCATTGCCTGAACGACCTGCTGTTCCGCGTCAAAAGCGGCCTGCTGCCGATAGATGTGCGCGCCATCATCAGCAACCACCGCGACTTCTACCAACTGGCCGCCAGCTACAACATTCCCTTTCACCACATACCCGTCAGCGCCGCCACCAAGGCCCAGGCCGAGGCGCGGCAATACGAAATCATCGAGGCCGAGGGTGCTGAGCTGGTCATACTGGCGCGCTACATGCAGGTCTTGTCCGACGATCTGTGCACCAAATTGGCCGGCCGCGCCATCAACATCCACCACAGCTTTCTGCCCAGCTTCAAGGGCGCCAAGCCCTATTACCAGGCCCATGACCGGGGCGTGAAGTTGATAGGAGCAACCGCTCACTACGTCACCGCCGACCTCGACGAAGGGCCGATTATCGAACAAGACGTTACAAGAGCCGAACACACGGACACCGTGGACGACCTGACGTCGCGCGGGCGCGACACCGAAAGCCTGGTGCTGGCGCGCGCCGTGAAATGGCACAGCGAACACCGCGTGCTGCTCAACGGCCACAAGACCGTGGTCTTCCGCTAAACCCCTGCCGCATTGCCGCCCATGGCCACCGCCTTCAACGCCAGCGCCGCACGGCGCATACCGCCGATACAGTGCCTGCTGACCTTCGAGGCGCTGGCGCGCCTGCGCAGCGTGACGCAGACCGCCGACGAGCTGTGCGTGACGCCCAGCGCCGTGAGCCACCGCGTCAAGCAGCTCGAGCAGATCCTGGGCACGCGGCTGTTCGGGCGCGCCGATTTTTCGCTGACCACCGAGGGCAGCGGCTACCTGGCCCAGGTGCGCGAGGGCCTGTCGGCCCTGCAGCGCCTGCCGGGCCATGCCGTCAACCCTGGCCGCAGACGGCTGAAGCTGGCCGTCACGCCGACCTTTGCGCGCTCCATCCTGATTCCGCGCCTGCGCCAGTTCACCGAGGCCTACCCCGAGATCGACCTGGCGCTGCAGGTGTCGATTCCGCTCCTGGACGTGGTGGCCGAGGACGCCGACCTGGTGGTGCGCTACGGCCCCGGCCACTACGCCGACATGGAGCATGTGGAGATCGCGCGCGACATGCTCACGCCCCTGGCCTCGCCCGCCTTTGTGCGCGAGCATGGGCCGTTCGAGCGCCCCGAGGATCTGGAGGGTCTGCCCCTGCTGCGCAGCCCGCTGGAGCCCTGGCGCACCTGGTTTGCCGCCGCCGGCCTGGGCTGGCCCGAGCCCAACGAGGGCTCGCAATTCAACGACGTTGGCCTGATGTGCGACGCCGCCGCCGCCGGCATGGGCGTGGCACCGGTGCGCCTGAAGCTGGCCGCGCCCTGGCTGGACCAGGGCACGCTGGTGCGCCTGTTCGACATCCTGGCACCCAGTCCCTACGCGCATTACCTGTGCTGGCGTACCGGCACCATGGATCGCTGGGAATGCGCGGCCTTTGCCGACTGGCTACGCCGGACCATGGGGTGATTTCAACAAAAATCGGCCGCAAGCACTTATCCAACAAGCGCATACAGCTATTATACTTATAGCTATCGGCGGCTTCACGGCGGCTTGCAAGAAGATTCACGCCATGGCCCCATGCCATGGCCTACAGTCGCGCCATGGTCGATACCTCCGCCCCCCCCGCCAGCGAACGCGCCGCGCGCCAGCGCGACGTTGTGCAAGCCCTGTCCCAATGCGTGCCCGCCCATGCGCTGCTCTGGCAGGCCGAGGACACCACGCCCTATGAATGCGATGGCCTGACGGCCTACCGCCAGCGCCCGCTGGTGGTCTGCCTGCCCGAGACCGAAGAGCAGGTGCAGGCCGTGCTCAAGGCCTGCCACCGGCTGCAGGTGCCGGTGGTGGCGCGCGGCGCCGGCACCGGCCTGTCGGGCGGAGCCATGCCGCACGCCATGGGCGTGACGCTGTCGCTGGCCAAGTTCAACCGCATCCTCGATGTCGATCCGGTGGCGCGCACGGCGCGCGTGCAATGCGGCGTGCGCAACCTGGCCATCAGCGAGGCCGCCGCCCCCCATGGCCTGTACTACGCGCCCGACCCCAGCAGCCAGATCGCCTGCACCATAGGTGGCAACGTGGCCGAAAATTCTGGCGGCGTGCACTGCCTGAAATACGGCCTGACGGTGCACAACGTGCTCGCGGTGCGCGGCTTCACCATGGAGGGCGAGCCCATCACCTTCGGCGGCCAGGCGCTGGACGCGCCCGGCTACGACCTGCTGGCGGCCATGATCGGCAGCGAGGGCATGCTGGCCGTGGCGCTGGAGGTGACGGTGCGCCTGATCCCCAGCCCGCAGCTGGCGCGCTGCATCATGGCCAGCTTTGACGATGTGCGAAAGGCCGGCGACGCCGTGGCCGCGGTGATCGCCGCCGGCATCATCCCGGCCGGCCTGGAGATGATGGACAAGCCCATGACCGCCGCCGTGGAAGATTTTGTCAAGGCCGGCTACGACCTGACGGCCGCGGCCATCCTGCTGTGCGAGAGCGACGGCACCCCCGAGGAAGTCGAGGAAGAGATCGCGCGCATGAGCGAGGTGCTGCGCGCCGCCGGCGCCACCGCCATTGCCGTGAGCCGTGACGAGCAGGAGCGCGCGCGCTTCTGGAGCGGGCGCAAGAACGCCTTCCCGGCCAGCGGCCGCATCAGCCCCGACTACATGTGCATGGATTCGACCATTCCGAGGAAGCGCCTGGCCGACATCTTGATCGCCATCGCCGAGATGGAGAAAAAGTACCAGCTGCGCTGCTGCAACGTGTTCCACGCCGGCGACGGCAACCTGCACCCGCTGATCCTGTTCGATGCCAACGACCCCGACCAGCTGCACCGCTGCGAGCTGTTTGGCGCCGACATCCTGGAGACCAGCGTGGCCATGGGTGGCACGGTGACGGGCGAGCATGGCGTGGGCGTGGAAAAGCTCAACAGCATGTGCGTGCAGTTCACGGCCGAGGAGAACGCGCAGATGCTGGCCCTGAAAAAGGCCTTCGACCCGGCCGGGCTGCTCAACCCCGGCAAGGTGATCCCCACGCACAACCGCTGCGCCGAGTACGGCAAGATGCTGGTGCGCGGCGGCAGGCTCAGCCACCCGGATTTGCCACGCTTCTGACCAAAGTCGGCGCTGGCGCGTACAGTACGCGCCCATGGATTTATCCCCACCCTTCTTGCTCGCCGCCTTCGGCAAAAGTCTGCTGTTTGCGCTGGCCGGCGTGCTGCCCATCATCAACCCACTGGCCTCGGCACCGGTGTTCGTGGACTTCACGCGCGGCCTGAGCGACGACGGCCGCGCCCGGCTGGCGCGGCGCATTGGCAAGAACGCCGCGCTGCTGCTGGCAGGCGCCATGCTGATCGGCTCCTACCTGCTGAACTTCTTTGGCGTGTCGCTGCCGGTGGTGCGCGTGGCCGGCGGCATGGTCGTGGCCTCCATCGCCTGGCGCATGCTGCACGCCCAGCAGGGCGCCAGCGACGACACCACACAGATGGCCCAGTCGCTGAACGAGGACCGGGTGCGCATCAAGGCCTTCTACCCGCTGACCTTTCCGCTCACCTGCGGCCCCGGCTCCATCGCCGTGGCGATCGCCATTGGCGCCAGCCTGCACACCAAACGCAGCGTGACGGAAACCATGACCAACATCGCCGGCGGCCTGGCCGCCGCCCTGCTGCTGGGCATGCTGGTGGCGCTGACCTTTCGCTACGCCAGCCGACTGCTGCAGCGCCTGGGCGAGACCGGGCAGATCGTGTTTCTGCGCCTGATGGCCTTCATGCTGCTGTGCGTGGGCGTGGAGATCATCTGGGATGGCGCGCGCGCCCTGCTGATAGGCATCATGGCCACAGGCGGGTAGGCCGGCGCGTCAGCCGGCGGCGGCCACCTTGTCCAGCGCCGCCGCCAGATGGCCCACCGTGCGATCGACGTTGTGCCATTTCTCCAGGCCGAACAGGCCGATGCGGAAGGTCTTGAAGTCCGGCCCCTCGTCGCACTGCAGCGGCACGCCGGCGGCGGTCTGCAGACCCACGTCGAGGAATTTCTTGCCACTCTGAATGCCGGCATCCTGGGTGTAGCTCACCACCACCCCCGGGGCCTTCCAGCCCTCGGCCGCCACGCTGGGAAAACCGCGCGATTCCAGCAGCGCGCGCACCTTGGCGCCCAGCTCCATCTGCTCGGCACGCACCTTGTCAAAGCCATAGGCGCGCGTCTCCAGCATCACGTCGCGCAGGCGCACCAGGGCATCGGTGGGCATGGTGGCGTGGTAGGCATGCTGGCCTTTTTCGTAGCCCTCGGCAATCTGCATCCACTTCTTCAGATCGCAGGAGAAGCTGCTGCTGGTCGTGCCCTCGATGGCCGCGCGCGCACGCTCGGACAGCATCACCATGGCGCAGCAAGGCGAACTGCTCCAGCCCTTTTGCGGCGCGGAAATCAGCACGTCCACGCCGGTCTTTTCCATGTCCACCCACATCGCGCCCGAGGCCACGCAGTCGAGCACGAAGAGCGCGCCCACCTCGTGCGCGGCGTGGGCAACGCTGCGGATGTAGTCATCGCTGAGCATGATGCCGCTGGCCGTCTCCACATGCGGGGCGAACACCACCTTCGGACGTTCGGCGCGGATGGCGGCCGCCACTTCAGCCGCCGGGCAGGGCGCCCAGGGCGCCTGCGCGCCCGCACCCTGCGGGCGTGCTTTGCACACCACGGCACCACCGCCCAGGCCGCCGGCGTCGAAGATCTGGCTCCAGCGGTAGCTGAACCAGCCGTTGCGCACGATGAGCACCTTCTCGCGGTTGGCGAACTGGCGCGCCACGGCCTCCATGCCAAAGGTGCCGCTGCCGGGCACGAGTACGGCCGTGTGGGCGTTGTAGACCTCTTTCAGCGCGGCCAGGATGTCCTGCATCACCCCGGTGAAACGCTTGGACATGTGGTTGAGCGCGCGGTCGGTATAGACCACCGAGAATTCAAGCAGGCCATCGGGATCGATGTCGGGCAGCAGGCCGGGCATGGGGGTGTCTCCTTGCAAAATAGCAACAGCGGCGCAGCTTAGCACCTCAGGCCGTGGGGCTTGAAGGGTAGTGGCGTGCCCCAAAGATGCCGCTGCCCACGCGCACCATGGTGCTGCCAGCGGCCACGGCGGCCTCCAGATCGGCGGTCATACCCAGCGACAGGGTGTCGAAGGCCTCGAACCCGGCACCGCCCTGGGCGCGCAGTGCATCGAACACCTGGCGCACCCGTAAATGCACGGCCAGCTGCGCCGCCCCGCCCTGTACTTCGTCGGGAATGCTCATCACCCCGCGCAGGCACAAACGTGGCATTTGCGCCACGGCGCGCGCCAACTGCAGCGCATCTACGGGCGCCACACCGGACTTGCTGGCGCCGCCGTCCACATTCACCTGTATGCACACCTGCAGCGGCGGCAGATGCGCCGGGCGCTGCTCTGACAGTCGCTGCGCCGTCTTCAGCCTGTCCAGCGTGTGCACCCAGTCGAAATGCTCGGCCACCAGGCGTGTCTTGTTGCTCTGCACCGGGCCTATGCAGTGCCATTCAAGCGGCTGGGGCAGGCCCAGCGCGGCCACCTGGGCGATTTTTTCCACCGCCTCCTGGATGTAGTTCTCGCCAAAACAACACTGGCCGGCCAGCGCCGCCGCGTGCACCGCATCGGCGCCAAAGGTCTTGGACACGGCCAGCAGGGCCACGGAGTCGGGCGCGCGCCCTGCCGCGGCGCAGGCCTGCGCGATGCGCGCACGCACGCTCTGGAGCTTGTCTGCAATCGTCGTCATAATGTGTAATCTTTTACCAAGCGTATCAAACGACCCAAAGGGATCCCGTGGACATCACCCAGTTGCTCGCCTTCAGCGTGAAGAACAAGGCCTCTGACCTGCATCTGTCGGCCGGCCTGCCGCCCATGATCCGGGTGCACGGCGATGTGCGGCGCATCAATGTCGATGCGCTGGACCACAAGACCGTGCACGCCATGGTGTACGACATCATGAGCGATGCCCAGCGCAAGGCCTATGAAGAGTTCCTGGAGGTGGACTTTTCCTTCGAGATCGACGGCCTGGCGCGCTTTCGCGTCAACGCCTTCAACCAGAACCGTGGCGCGGGCGCCGTGTTCCGTACCATTCCCAGCAAGATTCTGACGCTGGAGCAGCTGAACACGCCCAAGATATTTGCCGATCTGGCGCTCAAGCCCCGTGGCCTGGTGCTGGTGACGGGCCCCACGGGTTCGGGCAAGTCCACCACGCTGGCGGCGATGGTGAACCACCTGAACGAATCCGAATACGGCCATATCCTGACCATCGAGGACCCGATCGAATTCGTGCACGAATCGAAGAAATGCCTGATCAACCAGCGTGAGGTCGGGCCGATGACGCTATCGTTTTCCAACGCGCTGCGTTCAGCCCTGCGCGAAGACCCGGACGCCATCCTGGTGGGCGAGCTGCGCGACCTGGAGACCATACGCCTGGCGATGACGGCAGCGGAGACCGGCCACCTGGTGTTTGGCACGCTGCACACGTCCAGCGCCGCCAAGACCATTGACCGCGTGATCGACGTCTTCCCCGCCGAGGAAAAGGAGATGGTGCGCGCCATGCTGTCGGAGTCATTGGTGGCCGTGATTTCGCAGACGCTGTGCAAGCTCAAGGACGGCTCGGGCCGCGTGGCGGCGCACGAGATCATGACCGGCACCAGCGCCATTCGCAACCTGATCCGCGAGGCCAAGGTGGCGCAGATGTACTCCACCATACAGACCAGCAACAGCGTGGGCATGCAGACGCTGGATCAGAACCTGACGGATCTGGTGCGGCGCAACATCATCAGCCCGGCCGAGGCGCGCAGCAAGGCCAAGATTCCGGACAACTTCCCGGGTTGATGCCATGCCATCAGCCCGCTCGCCCGTTTTGCCCGCGTTCGCGCGCCTCTCTCGTATCGGAGTCCGTCCATGAAAGGCATTCTCAGCCTGCTCAAATCCAAGGTGCAAAAGCCCGGGGAAGACGCGAACGACTCGGTGCTCTTCACCACCGCATTTGCCAGCCTGGGGGTGGATGAATCGCTGCTCGCCCCCTGGGAGGCGCGCGCCGTCGAGGTTGGCGCCAAGCGCCTGCCCAGAAACCGCGGCGGCAAGCTGCTGCAGTCGCTGTGGGCCAAGGACAAGTACATGGCGCATCTGGACCAGGGCGCGGTCGAGCGCATGGAGCGCTTCTTCCAGTTCGCCTCCATCCCGCCCAACCGGGACGTGATCCGCCAGGACGAGTACGGCAACTTCATGGTGGTGCTGCTCAGCGGCACCATCGCCGTCGATCGCATTCAACCCTGGGGCGAGCAACTGCGCCTGGCCGAGACGCGCCCGGGTGACATCCTGGGCGAGATGTCGCTGCTCGACAGCGGCATGCGCTTTTCTGCCTGCACCACGCTGACCGACTGCGAAGTGGCCGTGCTCAGCGCCGAGGCCATGGACGAGATGATGGCGCAAGACCCGCAGCTGGCGGCCAGCCTGGTGGCCCTGCTGGCACGCAAGCTGTCGCTGCGCCTGCGCGTGGTGAGCGCGCGCCTGAGCGAAAACCAGCGCTGAAACAAAGGCACGGGGAGGAATGCAATGGAACGCGATCAGGCCAGCAAATTCATCAACGACCTGCTCAAACTGATGGTCAGCCGCGGCGGCAGCGACCTGTTCATCACGGCCGAGTTTCCGCCGGCGATCAAGGTCGATGGCAAGGTCACCAAGGTCTCGCCACAGCCGCTGACGCCGGCGCATACGCTGACGCTGGCGCGCTCCATCATGAGTGACCGCCAGATCGCCGACTTCGAGCGCACCAAGGAGTGCAACTTTGCGATATCGCCCGCGGGCATTGGCCGCTTTCGCGCCAACGCCTTCATCCAGCAGGGCCGCGTGGGCATGGTGCTGCGCACGATTCCGCTGACCCTGCCGACCATAGACGGCCTGGGCGTGCCCCAGGTGCTCAAGGAGATCGCCCTGGCCAAGCGCGGCCTGTGCATCCTGGTGGGCGCCACGGGTTCGGGCAAGTCAACCACGCTGGCGGCCATGGTGGACTGGCGCAACGAGAACTCCTTCGGCCACATCATCACCGTCGAAGACCCGATCGAGTTCGTGCACCCGCACAAGAACTGCGTGGTCACGCAGCGCGAGGTGGGCCTGGACACGGACACCTGGGAGGCCGCACTGAAGAACACGCTGCGCCAGGCGCCGGACGTGATCCTGATGGGCGAAATCCGCGACCGCGAGACCATGGAACATGCCGTGGCCTTTGCCGAAACCGGCCACCTGTGCCTGGCCACGCTGCATGCCAACAGCGCAAACCAGGCGCTGGATCGCATCGTCAACTTCTTCCCCGAGGAGCGCCGCGCGCAGCTGCTGATGGACCTGTCGCTGAACCTCAAGGCCATGGTGTCGCAGCGCCTGTTGCCCAAGCAGGACGGCAAGGGCCGCGCCGCCGCCGTGGAGGTCATGCTCAATACCCCCCTGATCGCCGACCTGATCTTCAAGGGCGATGTCCCCGAGATCAAGGAGATCATGAAAAAGAGCCGCAACCTGGGCATGCAGACCTTCGACCAGTCGCTGTTCGACCTGTTCGAGGCCAACGTCATCGGCTACGAGGACGCGCTGCGCAACGCCGACTCGGTGAACGACCTGCGCCTGCAGATCAAGCTGTCCAGCCAACGCGCCAAGACCAACGACCTGTCTTCGGGCACCGAGCATTTCGCCATCGTCTGAAGCGCGTGATCAACACCCCGGCCCGCCCGGCTTACCATGCCGGGCGGGCCTTGTTTTTTCTTCTGGAGCGCAAACCACCATGAGCAGCATCAACCCACGCAGCTATGAACCAAGCCCCACGCGCCGCGTGGCCTTTCTGGGCCTGGGCGTCATGGGCTATCCGATGGCCGGGCATCTGGCGACGGCCGGGCACCAGGTCACGGTGTACAACCGTACCGCTACAAAATCAGAAGCTTGGTGCGCTGAATTTGCGGGCGTTACAGGCCAAAAACATGCCAAAACTCCGCGCGAGGCGGCCCAGGATGCCGAGATCGTCTTCTGCTGCGTGGGCAATGACGAAGACCTGCGCAGCGTGGTGCTGGGGGCCGATGGCGCCTTTGCCGGCATGCGGCCGGGCGCAACCTTCGTGGATCACACCACGGCCTCGGCCGAGGTGGCGCGCGAACTCTACGCCGCCGCCAAGAAGCTGGGGCTGCAGTTCATCGACGCCCCCGTCTCCGGCGGCCAGGCCGGCGCGCAGAATGGCCAGCTCACCGTAATGTGCGGCGGCGACCAGGCAGCCTTCGATGCCATGCGCCCCACGGCGATGGCGTTTTCACGCGCCTGCACGCGCATCGGCGACAGCGGCGCCGGCCAGCTCGCGAAGATGGTCAACCAGATCTGCATCGCCGGCCTGGTGCAGGGCCTGTCCGAGGCGATTGCCTTCGGGCAGCAGGCGGGCCTGGACATGCCGCTGGTGCTGGACGTGATCGGCAAGGGCGCGGCGCAAAGCTGGCAGCTGGACAACCGCGGCAAGACCATGGTCCAAGGCCGCTTCGACTTCGGCTTTGCCGTGGACTGGATGCGCAAGGATCTGGGACTGGTGCTCGACGAAGCCAGACGCAATGGCGCACGCCTGCCGGTGACGGCGCTGGTGGATCAGTTCTATGCCGACGTGCAGCGCGCGGGCGGCAACCGCTGGGACACCTCCAGCCTGATCACCAGGCTGGTGCCACCCCGACCCTGATAGTCAACGCGCGGCCGCCGGATCCTGTGAAACTGGCGCCGGTTGCGCCGCCACGCCGCGCGCCAGCTCCTCCTCGGAAATGACCTCGAACACGCGCACCACCTTGTGCACACCATCCACGCCACGCGCGATCTCGGCCGAACGCTTGGCCTCGCGCTGCGTGACGCGGCCCATCAAATAGACCACGCCGCGCTCGGTCACCACCTTGAAGGCATTGGCCGTCAGATCCTTGGCGTCCACCAGGCTGGCGCGCACCTTGCCGGTGATGAAAGTGTCCTTGGAGCGCTGCGACAGCGAGGTGTTGGCCATCACGCCCAGGTCGTTCACCACCGAGCGCACGTTATCCACCGCCAGCACGATCTGCTCCACCTTCTGGCTGTCTGCCGCCGTGGGCACCTCGCCGGTCAACAAGACCTGGCGGTTGTAGCTGGTCACGTTCACATGCGCGCGTTCGCCCATTGCTTCGCGAATACGGTTCACTGCGCGCAGCTCTATGCCCTCGTCCTCGACCTGCGTGCCCGCGGTGCGCCTATCGACGGCCATCATGGTGCCCACCACGGCACCGCCGCCAACCACCAGCGGCACACAGGCGGCAAGACTGCCGACCAGGGAGGCCGCTGCCAGCAAGGCGCCAAGGGTTCGCATCGACTGCATCTTCATATGGGGTTCTCCTGTTCTCCAAGTAACTGTGCGTCCACGCCATCGCAAAGGCAGTGCAGCACCAGGGCATGCACCTCGCGCACGCGCGCTGGGCGGTCATGCGGCACGCAGATCTGCACATCGGTCTCACGCAGCAAGGTCGCCAGGGCACCGCCATCGCGGCCAGTCAGGGCCACCACGGTCATGTCGCGCTCATGGGCAGCCTGCACCGCCTCCAGCATGGCTGGCTCATTGCCGGCAATGGTGATGGCCAGCAGCAGATCACCGGCCTGGCCCAGAGCACGCACCTGGCGCGCCAGGGCTGCGATGTCCGCACCGGCACCCGTCGTGGCCGCAGCCAGCCACAGCGCGTCGGGCACCAGGGCCAGCGCTGCCAGTTCCGGGCGTTCGCGCTCAAAACCGGTCACGCAAAAAGCCGCCAGCTGCTGCGCCTGCGCGGCCGATGGGCCACTGCCGCAGGCGAGCACCTTCGCGCCATTGGTCACACAGGCCCATATCGCCTGCACTGCGGCAGTGATGGGCTGGCTGAGGGCTTGCGCAGCCTGGTACTTCAGGTCGGCGCTGTCGATGAAATGCTGTTGAATGCGTTGCTCGAGCATGGGCCGCGAATGATACCCGCCGATGTTGCAGTTTCTGTAGCAAACGGTAGACCAGCCCCATTACCCGGCATCGAAGGCAGCACGCAACCACTGCACCCGGCCATCGTCGATGAGCACGGCATCGAAACGGCATGGTGGCGGCACAGACCAGCGCAACAGATAGTGCTGCGCCGCCAGAATGATGCGCCGGCGCTTGGTGGCGCCTATGCTGGCCGCTGCCCCACCAAAATCGCCAGCACCGCGGCTGCGCACCTCCACGAACACCAGCGTGCCGTCGCGCTCGCGCATGACAAGGTCAATCTCGCCGCCGCCGCGCCCCGGGGTTCGATAATTGCGCTCGATCAGCACCAGGCCCGCCGCAACCAGACAGGCCAGCGCCCGGTCTTCAGCCACCTGCCCTATGGCACGCGTGGTGTGCCTTGGCGCACCACCCATGATCTTTTTGCCGAGGAACCCCATTGAGCGCATCCTTTGCCTCTGCCCTGCATGCCGCGCGCGACGCTGCGGCTGCCCAGCATTATCCGCAGGGCGCCCTGTACGTGGTGGCCACACCCATTGGCAACCTGGCCGACATCAGCCTGCGCGCCCTGCATGTGCTGCAACTGGCCGACTCCATCGCCTGCGAGGACACGCGCCACACCCAGGCACTGCTGCGTGCCTACGGCATCGACAAACCCGGCGAACGCCTGCTGGCGCTGCACCAGCACAACGAGGTGGAGGCCGCACAGACCGTGCTCCAGCGCCTGCAGGCCGGACAGCGCGTGGCCTATGTGAGCGACGCCGGAACACCCGCAGTTAGCGACCCCGGCGCGCGCCTGGTTGCAGCCGTGCAGGCCGCCGGCCTGCGCTGCATGCCCCTGCCCGGCGCCAGCAGCGTGACCAGTGCCCTGAGCGTGAGCGGTGCCATCGCCCACGCCAGCGAAAACCAGGGCTTCGTATTCGCGGGATTCCTGCCCAGCAGGAGCGCGGAGCGCAACAGCGCCATACAGCGCCTGGCCGCCGAGCCGCGCTGCGTGCTGCTGCTGGAGGCGCCGCACCGCATACTCGAACTGGCACAGGCCTTGGCCATGCTGGGAGAGCGCCGCGTGACACTGGCACGCGAACTGACCAAACAGTTCGAAGAAGTCACCACCCACGCGGCCCAGGATCTTGCCGCCTGGCTACAGGGAGCACCCCAGCGCAGCAAGGGCGAGTTCGTGGTGCTGCTGCACCCTGCGCCCGTCCCGCAAGACGATGACGCTGCGGCCGAGCGCGTGCTGCGCCTGCTGCTGGCCGAGCTACCCACCAAAACCGCCGTGAAGCTGACGGCGGACATCACCAATGCGCCGCGAAATGCCCTGTACGAACTAGCACTGCAGATCAAACGCAGTGAACAGGACTGAAACGCCTGCTGACAGGCGCGCGCACCCAATAGCCAGCCCGCAGGGGTGCATCCGATCCACAAAAAAACGCCCAACCGAGAACGGTTGGGCGTTGCGATTTGGTGGTGTAGTTCATCAACAAACGAAACCCACGTCTCAAGCGCCCCTCCGATCGGGTCGGAAGTCCTGCGGCCTTTGCGCCATTGCGGGGAAGGTTTTCGCGCCCCCGCACATACCCATGATCGCCAATTTCGAGAGGCCGATTGGCACAGGCAGCCATCGTCGATGCTGGGCACTTGCGTGCGCACAACTTGGCTTCCTTCGCGTTTGTCGCCGTAATGGCCGACACCAACGACGAAAGGAGCGCCATGTTGCCCGAACCCGCCTTCACCGAAACCGAACTCGCCCTGCGCTGGAACGTCAGCGCCAAGACCCTTCAACGCTGGCGCAGCGATGGCGTCGGCCCGCCATACATCAAACTCTCCAAGGCCGTCCGCTATCCGGTGGATGAAATTGTCGTCTACGAACGGGCGAACCGTCAGGGGATGCCCAACGACGCAGCCTTGCCGCCATTGATCGTCGACGCGCCGGTCGTCGAACATCCCGTGACCGTTGCATCGGATCCGAAGCGGTACTACCTGAACGAGGCCTTCGCGCTCATCGCGCAGCACGGCAGCCTGGCGGCGGCCGAAGCCGCTCTGACGGAGGCGTACGATGAAACCCATGGCTGATAACACCGCCGACCGCCAAGCAGACCCCGGCACGGCTGAACCACTCATCCAGTATCCGGTGCTCAACGAAACGCAGCTATGTTCGAGGTGGAACCTCTCGCCCAAGACGCTGCAACGCTGGCGCTCGGAAGGCATCGGCCCACCCGCATGGCACATCAACAGGTCTGTCCGCTACCTCCTGATGGAAGTTGAGGCCTTCGAGCGCAAGGCGCAGGTGACGTGGAAATCCAGTACGGGACGCGCCCTGTCCGTGTCTTCGCCTACGGCGCGTGAAGACGCCATCGAGCAGATGATGCAACAGCGACCGGCTCGGCGTGACCAAATTTTCTACTCGTGCAAAGCCGTGGCCGACATCACTGGACTGCCAGTCTACTGGTTTCAACAGGATCAGGAACGCCAGCGGCGTGGCATTCCTTGCTACGTCTTTACCAACGGAGGCGTCATCCGTTTCAGTATCGAAGAAGTCTTCCGCTGGGAGGCGCATCACCTGCGTCCATGCCACAACGATGCGGGCACGCCCGTCGGCGCGCTTCAGTCCGCTAGTTCGTAACCGGTGCTGCGCCCGCCACCCGGCGACTTTTTGAGCACGCCCAGCTCCAGCAAAGCGTTGATGTCGCGCAGCGCCGTGTCGGGCGAGCACTTGGCGATGCGGGCCCACTTGCTGCTGGTGAGCTTGCCATCGAGGCCGTCGAGCAGGCGGTTCAGTAGTTTTACCTGCCGCTCATTTAATGGCGTGCCCGCCCAGCGTTGCCAGAAACGCGCCTTGGCCAAGACGGAATCCAGCGTGGTCTGCGCGCTGGCGATGGCGCGCCCAAGCGTTCCAAGGAACCACGACAACCAGCGGGTGACATCGAGGGTGCCCTTTTGCGTGCGCTCCAGCACATCGTAGTAGTCCTTGCGCTCGCGCTGGATCTGGGCCGACAGACTGTAGAAACGCTGCGGACTGCCGTCGGCACGGGCCAGAAACAGATCGCCCACGGCGCGGGCGATGCGGCCATTGCCGTCGTCGAAGGGGTGCAACGTGACGAACCACAGATGCGCAAGGCCAGCTTTGACCAGTTCAGGCAAGTCGTCCTGTTCGTTCGTCCACTGCAGGAAACGTGCTGTTTCGTGTGCCAGCGCACTAGCGGGCGGTGCCTGGAAGTGAATCCTGCGTCGCCCCACCGGACCCGATACCACTTGCATGGGCCCATCGCTATCATCGCGCCACTGGCCGATGGCGATTTTGTTCATGCCGGAGTACCCGGTCGGGAACAGCGCTGCGTGCCACCCAAACAGACGCTCGGCGGTCAGCGGATCTGCACCACGTGACGTGGCATCAAGCACCATCTCGACCACACCTTCGACATGCCGATCCACCGGGGCCACCGCGCCGATGTCCACGCCCAGCCGCCGCGCGATGGACGAGCGCACGGACTCCACGTTCAGCACTTCGCCTTCAATTTCACTGGTCTTGACCACGTCCTCGGTCAAGGCCGCAAGACTGGCCTGATCGCGCAGCGCCATGCCCACATCGACCAGGCGGCCCAGGAGCACACCTTGGGCGTGGCTGACCGCAGTCAGCGGCCCAGCGAGCGCCGACAGGTCGTAGCGCCAGTTCGGCCAATCGTCGGACTGCCAGATGTAGAGTTTTTCTCCGTAGTTCATGCGGCGATTAAACACCCGATTCGCCGCAGGCGCAAGCCATTCACCGCGCATATTGCGGCGAATGGCGTCGCCAATCTCCGCATTGGCTGACCAAAGGAACGGCAACGGCCTCAGCCTGAAACGCAGCGGGCATGGAGGCCGATCAATCTGTGCAACCAGGGTTGCACAGATGAAAGGCAAGCAATTCTCCAACCGCCGGCTGGAGATTCGCTACTCGCCGGGTGATCGTTGGAAATTGTGTCGGCGCTGACGACACAATTTCGAGGCAGGCGGATCAGCGGCAATCCGATGTTCCGTTTCATCTTCTTAATGTTACATTGAAAGAATAAACGGAACATTTGCCGATCATGCCTGTCGACACCCACACCCAGCGCGTCCTTGATCTGGCACGCCAGCAAGGGCTGCTGCGCGCCGTCGATCTGGACGCCATCGGTGCTCCACGGGTTGTCCTGACGCGCCTCACCGCCGCCGGTCTGCTGGACAGGGTTGGACGCGGCCTCTACCGCCCGCCCAACCATCCAGTCTCGGAGCACGAAGGCCTCGTGGTGGTCGCGGCCAAGGTGCCGCAGGCCGTGTTCTGCCTGCTGACGGCGCTGCAATTCCACGGGCTGACCACGCAACTGCCGCACCAGATCTGGATCGCCATGCCGCGCGGCAGCCACGCGCCCCGCATGGACTGGCCACCGATCCGGATGGTGCAGATGACGGGCGACGCGCACGCGGCGGGCATCGAGGAACACCCGTGCGACGGCGCGACGCTGCGGGTCTACAGCGCGGCAAAGACGGTCGTGGACTGCTTCAAGCACCGCAACAAGATCGGTCTGGATGTGGCGATGGAGGCGCTGAAGGATGCGTGGCGGACGCGTAAGGCTTCGGTGGACGACCTATGGCGCTACGCCCAGGTTTGCCGAGTCGCCAACGTGATGCGCCCCTATATGGAAGTGGTCGCCCACGAGTGATCGCGCAAATAGAAACGCCTCCACACGGGAGGCGTCGGGCCGAGGCTGCTCACCTCGGCGGGGCAAAGGAAAACGCCTTCGTGAAAAGAGGCGTTGGGCCGGAGATACGATCTCCGGTGGGGCCATTGCGCGAATCCTACCCACACCCAGCATCTACGGCAAGGTGACGATCCACTTGATCGAGTCTGAGTAATCGCCCGGCTGCGGTGATTCGGTCGTGGCATCCATGCGAATTTTGCATGGAGACCCCGACGATGACCCGACGCTGCGAATGTTGTGGCCAGCCCTTTGAGCCACGCCCCCAAGTTCCCAACCAGACCTTCTGCTCCTCACCCGATTGCCAGCGGGCTCGCAAGTTGCGCTGGCAGCAAGACAAGCTGCGTACCGACCCGGACTACCGCGACAACCAGCGTAGCGCCCAGCGTGCGTGGTTCGACCGGCATCCCGGCTATTGGCGCGCCTATCGTGCCGCCAATCCTGATCCGGTGGAACCCGCCCAACCGTTAACCGGCAACGGCGTGGGCAATGACTTTGCAAAAATGGACGCGTCAATCCTGCCGTCCGGTCTGTACCAGCTTCGCCGAATCGACGCGGAATCCACCGGGAAAACAGAGGGTTGGCTGGTCGAAATCACGCCCTTGGCACCGATCCACCCTTGCAAAAAGGACGTGTGCAAAGAGATGACTTGATCGACGTCCCTGCACCCGGTCGTTATCGTCTTTCCCAAATGGGTTCTCGATCACCTCACATGGCAATGCATCCGCGTGTGCGCATCGCCTTTTGACGACCGCACCGTGCCAGAGGAAAGGAGTGGCAGACCCGATAGCGTCAACAAGATCAACGAGGGCGACCGGGAACCATGCCAGAGACAATCCTTCCTGACGATCCGCCGGGGGCATCGCCCCGGTTCCGCGCCGCGCAGTACGTGCGGATGTCCACCGAGCATCAGCAGTACTCGACCGAGAACCAGGGCGACAAAATCCGCGAGTACGCCACCCGGCGCAACATCGAAATCGTCCGCACCTACGCCGACGAGGGCAAGAGCGGGCTGCGCATCGACGGGCGGCAGGCACTGCAGCAGCTGATTGCGGACGTGCAGTCGGGCAAGGTCGATTTCCAGATCATCCTGGTCTACGACATCAGTCGCTGGGGCCGTTTTCAGGATGCCGACGAGAGCGCCTACTACGAATACATCTGCCGCCGTGCCGGGATTCAGGTTGCCTACTGCGCCGAGCAGTTCGAAAACGACGGCTCGCCGGTGTCCACCATCGTCAAGGGCGTCAAGCGCGCGATGGCCGGTGAATACAGCCGGGAATTGTCGGCCAAGGTGTTCGCCGGGCAATGCCGCCTGATCGAGTTGGGTTTTCGGCAAGGCGGCCCAGCAGGTTACGGCCTGCGCCGCGTGCTGATTGATCAGTCCGGCTCGGTCAAGGGCGAACTGGCGCGCGGCGAGCATAAAAGCCTGCAAACCGACCGCGTAATCTTGCAGCCGGGGCCGGACAATGAAGTCGCCAACGTCAACCAGATCTACCGCTGGTTCGTCGAGGGCAATCTGCTCGAATCCGAGATCGCCGACCGGCTCAATGCCCAGGATGTCCTCACCGATCTGGGGCGAAGCTGGACGCGCGCCACGGTGCGCGAGGTGCTGTCCAACGAGAAGTACATCGGCAACAACGTTTACAACCGGCGCTCCTTCAAGCTCAAGAAGCACCGGGTGGTGAACAGCCCGGAGATGTGGATCAAGAAGGAAGGCGCGTTCGAGAGCATCGTACCGCCCGACCTGTTCTACACCGCGCAGGGCATCCTGCGCGAACGGGCGCACCGTTTCAGCGACGAGGAACTGGTCGAAAAACTGCGACGCCTGTACCAGCAGCGTGGCTACCTCTCCGGCCTGGTCATCGACGAAGCCGAAGGTATGCCCTCGGCGGCGGCCTACGCACATCGCTTTGGCAGTCTGATCCGTGCCTACCAGGCTGTGGGCTTCACCCCGGATCGGGACTACCAGTATCTGGAGGTGAACCGGTTTCTGCGCCGCTTGCACCCACGAATTGTCGGCCAGACCGAGCAGATGATCACCGGAATCGGCGGTGCGGTACGGCGCGACCCCAGCACCGACCTGCTCACCGTCAATGACGAGTTCACCGTGTCGCTGGTGCTCTCGCGTTGTCAGTTGCTGGACGATGGTCGCCGCCGCTGGAAGGTGCGCTTCGACACCAGCCTCGCGCCGGACATCACGGTGGCCGTTCGGCTTGATGAGACCAATCAGGCGGCGCTGGACTACTACCTGCTGCCACGGCTGGACTTCGGGCAACCGCGCATCCATCTGGCCGATCACAACGGCCTTGAATTCGAAAGCTACCGCTTCGACAACCTGGACTACCTGTACGGCATGTCGGCGCGTAGCCGTATTCGGAGGGTCGCATGAGCCAAGCACGCAACGCCGCCGATCTGCAGATGATCCCGGTGGATCAGATCGTCGTCCTCAATCCGCGCGACCGCAATGCCCGGGTGTTCGAGCAGATCGTCGGCAACATCAAGAGCCTTGGTTTGAAGAAGCCGGTCACGGTCACGCCACGCGACGGGCTGGAGGATGGCAAGCGTTACCTGCTGATCTGCGGCGAAGGTAGGCTCAAGGCGTTCAAGGCGCTGGGTGAGACGCAGATTCCGGCGCTGGTCGTGGCGGTCGATGATGAGGACGCCTTCATCATGAGCCTGACCGAGAACATTGCTCGCCGCAAATACACCGCACTGGAGCTGCTGATGAGCATCGAGCAGCTGAGCCAGCAGGGTTACGACAAGAAGGTCATCGCCCAGAAAACCGGCCTGAGCCTCGACTACATCAAGGGCATCCTGCTTCTGTTCGAGCAGGGTGAAGAACGCTTGCTGGCTGCCGTCGAGGTGGGCCGGATTCCCCTCAACGTGGCCATCACCATCGCGGGCGCAGGCAGCGAAGATGCCGTGCAGGCGGCATTACAGGACGCCTATGAAAGCGGCCAGTTGCGCGGTGGACAACTGATGCAAGCGCGTCGGGTGCTGCAGCATCGCAGTAGCTTGGGCAAATCCATCGTCCACAACCCTACTCGCAAGCGTGCCGCCGTCTCGTCATCCAGCCTGGTGCGCAACTACCAAAATGAGGTCGAGCGGCAGAAGCTGATGATCAGAAAGGCCGAGTTCACCCAGCAACGTCTGCTGTTTGTGATTGAGGCCCTGCGCCAGTTGCTCTCCGACGAGCATTTCTCAAATCTGCTGCGGGCTGAGGGCTTGGACATCCGCCCACAGCAGGTCGCCCGGCAATGGCAGGGCCACCCCGGTGGTGAGGTTCTTCAGTTGCATGGGTGAATCTCGGAGAGTTCGTCAAGCCGTGCGGGCGCGGGCGGAGTCCAGCAGTTGCAAGAGGCGCGCTTCGTCGCGCGCATCCACGCTGGCGTTGACCTTGTTGCCGCCAGCGGCCAGTTCCACGCGCACCGTGCGCGCGGGGCCGCTGTCGCCGGGCAGTTGTGGACGCGGCACACTCGACGCCGCAGGCCGCACCAAGCCGCCCGACGCAAAACCCTGGATGCCCGCCATGGCGCTGCTGGCCAGCGCCTGCGCCGGAGCGCTCAGGTTGTTGATGGCATCGAAGAAGCCAACGCCCAGGCGGGCGACTGCCGAGCGGTTGACCACGTACTCGCCGGGCGTGAGCATCGCAGGCACAGTGTCGGATTTGGCCAGGCCCCCTCGGGCGTAGAACTCGCCCTGGTGCTGCTCCATGAACTCGATCAGCTCGCGTTCGAGGTCGTTTTTGTTCTGGTGCATGGCCCATTGCCAGCGCTCGGCAATGATGTTCAAGGCGCCGCGCTCTCGGGCCGTGAGGGTTTTGATCGACAGCAAGCGCTCGAGCACCGGTTTGTCAAAATTCCACAGCTTTGACCAGTAGTTGCGCGTGGCCTGGTTGGCAATCGGCCCGCCCCAGTTGCCGGTGTTGATGCTCTCCATGCCCAGCTCCATCATCTTCTGCGCCTGGGCGACCTCGCGGTTTTTCTTGCTCTGACCGTCGCCGACGAAGCCGCCGCTGGCAAAGCGCGCGACACCGTTGGCCACGCGCGCCAGCGCACCGCCGCCGTATTTGCGAACCGCAGCCTTGCGGATGACGAAGGCACCGGCATCCAAGGTGCGCGGCACGGTGTCGTGGTGGCCGGAACCGGGGACGGTGCCGCCGCCCATCCGGGGAAAGGCGGGAGATACCGCGCCGCCCTCGGCAAAGTGAGGAAGGCCGCCGCCTGTACCACGTCCCACCAGCCCGCCCGTGGCATTGGTTTCTACCTTTTTGACATAAATGGTGTGGGTGCTGCTGGTATTGGCACCATTGAGGCTCATGACCTCGGCGCGCACCGCATCGGCATTGCTGGATACCTGGTGGCGCGACTCGGTCTGGATGCGATCGAGCGCCTTGAGCATCCCTTCGACATTGGTGATGGAGGCCTGGGCTTTTTCTGTGGCGACTTTCAGTTCGAATTGCGCGCTCTGGTCGGCGTAGGTTTTGAGCTTGTCCAGCGCCGCCTTGGCTTTGGTCACGTCGGCGTCCACCGGAAGCTGCTTGCCTTCCTTCAAGAGCTGCTCGTATTCCTTGAGCTTTTTCTCGGCCTCCTGCAGATCGGCCTGGATCTTGAGCAGGTACTCCTTCTCGGCCAGCGCCTTGTCCAGATCGGCGAGGGCTTTGTCGAAACGCGCGGTGTCTGCGTCCAGCGTGACCTTGAGGCCATCCTGGAGCTTGGCGGTGATCTGGTCGATCTGGGTTTGCGTCTGCTCCAGGGTCTGGCGGATCTGATCGCGCGCAGAAAGGGCTGCCTGGGCAGCGTTCTGGTGCGCCTTGGCTTCGGCGTCCAGGGTTTTGTTGAGAATTTCTTCGGATTCGCGGATGCGCCCAATGGCCTGGTTCACGCCGTCTTTGCCCTGGGCGATCTGCGCGTCGGCGTCCTTGGTCTTTTGCGCCATCTCTGAGCGCAGCTGGTCGGCCTGGCGCATCAGGTCGGCAGCCTGCTGGTATTCCTGCTTGCGGTAGGCGTCGCGCGACTGGGCTTCGAGCTGCGTGATTTGCGACGCTGCCTGCTCGGACTGTTTGCGCGCGTCCTCGCCACGCTTGGCCTCGCTGGTCTGGCTGCTGGCCACCTGCGCCGCCAAATCCATGGCTTTTTGCGCCAGTTGCCGGGCCTGCTCGAATTCACCACTGGCCAGCGCCTCGCGCGCCTTGGTCTGGTACTCGGCAATCTGGCGCTTGCGGTCTTCGGTGGCCTCAAACTCCGTCATGCCCTGGCGGCGGATGTCGCGCACGCGCTCCTCGGTGCTCATCGACAGCTGCCGCTTGGCTTCTTCGATGCGCTGCACTTCGGCCAGATGGCGGTTAGCCTCGGCATTGAGCGCATCGATGTGCTGGCGGTATTCGCCCAAGGCCTGCGTCAAGGTCTGACGCTTGGTGGCGAGGATGTCGTTCTCCACGCGCTGCACATTGGCCGCGCGCTCGGCCTCATTCTGGCCCTGGCGGGCAGCGGCGCCCTTGCGCGCCTGGGTTTCCTGCTCGATCAGTTGCAGGGTGTCGGTCGTGGCCTGGCGGCGCAGCGTGGTTTGCTGCGTCAAAGCCTCCGTGAGCAGCTGCGTGGACTTGGTGATCTGCGCGGCTTCGGATTGTTTGGAGAGTTCCAGCGCGGTTTTTTCTTGCTCGTAGCGGGTTTTAACGGCCAGGAGCTGCTGCTGCACATTCGCTTCGACAATGGCGGTGAAGCCCTTGTAGGCCTCGGCCATTTTGGCGGTGGTGTCGTTGACCACCCCCTGCGCCTTGCCCACGGCCTGCTCGACTTCGCCCAGGCGGGTCTTGAGTTTTTCCAACGCGCCGTGGACGGCTTCCACCCCACGCGCTACCGCTTCCTGCGTGCCCTGGCGCACGGCCTCTAAGCGTTTGGCGATTTCTTCGGCGGCGGTGGCGGCGGTGTTCATCGCGCCCTTGACGGCCTCCGTGCCTTTGCCAGCATCCTGGTACATCTGCGCGAAGACCTGGTTCATCTCGGCCAGGCGCTGCTGGTGGCGGGCAGTAGCCTCGGCAATGGTGTCCGAGGTGAAGATGGCCTTGAATACCTCCCAGTGGTATTGCAGCTGTTCCACCCCTTTGACCAGCATCTCGACCATGAAGATGCCCGCCTTGCGCACGATCTCGAACTTCTCTGACAACCAGGTGCCGATCTCCCAGCCGACCAGAAAGGCCCCCAGCACGGCGAAGGCTGTTTTGAGGACACCAACACTGGCCACCGCTGCCGACACCGACAAATTCGCCGTAGCCCAGGCGGCGGACGTGGCGCTGGCCGCCGTCACCGCCGCCGCGCCCGCCGTCTGCCAGGCGGTGATCAAGGCCGGAATCAGGCGATAGACCAGCACCGCCAAACCCACCTCGGCAATGCGCCCCAGCCACTGCATCACCGTGTCCAGGTTCTGCGACAGCCAGGTCAAGGTCTCGGCCAGCTTCTTGGTAAAGCCCGTGGATTCGTCGAGGCGGCTGATCCACTGGCCGAAGGCGTTACTCAGGCGCGTGAAGGACTGGCTCACCGTCATCGGCAGCTGCGCGTACTCGGCAGCGAGCTTGTCCTTCTGGCCCATCAGCGCGTTGACCACCACGTCGGCGGTGAGGCGTCCTTCCTCGGCGAGTTTGCGCAGGCGGCCAATCGGCACGTTCAGGCCATCGGCCAGCGCCTTGGCCAGACGCGGGCTGTTCTCGACGACGGAGTTGAATTCCTCGCCGCGCAGCACGCCCGCCGACAGGGCCTGGCCGAACTGCAAGAGCGCCGATTCCGATTCGGTGGCCGAGGCGCCCGAGATGCGCAGCGCCTGCGAGATGCTCTCGGTGATTTGCAGCGCATCCTTTTGCTCGCCGCCCAGCATCCGCACGGCCTGCTGCAGCTTGCCGTAGAGCGTGGCGGTTTCCTGGATCGGCACGCCAATGCGCTGGGCGATGGCGAACAGCTCCTTTTGCGCCACGGCGTACTCGCGGCTGCCTGCGGTGGCGAGCTTCAAGCGCGCGCCCATCATGTTCCAGGCGTCGGCGATCTGCACGACCTCCTGCACCTTGCCCGCCGCCCAGTTGATGGTCACAAACGCCAGCAGCTGCGTCTTGGCACGGTTGATTTGTTCGCCAAAGGCCGTCACCCCGGCCTTGACCTCGGCCATCCCGGCAGCAGCCTTGTCGCCTGCGGTCTTGGCGGTCTGCGCGAGTTCGCCCAGGGATTTTTCGGCCGAGGCGACGGCGCGCTTGAGCCCTTCGTCCGCCCCTTCAAGGGCGACGAGCACGGAGATGCGGTTGGCCATAGTCCTGGAATCGGTTAGAGTGCAGAATCTGACTTGTATAGTCAGAATTCACGACGGAAAGGAGATCACCCATGCACACCTGGCAAATGCAGACCGCCAAGGCGCGGTTTTCTGAGGTGGTCAAGCAAGCCGCCGATGACGGCCCGCAAGAAATCACCGTGCATGGCCGCTCGGTGGCAGTGGTCATCTCCAAGGAGCTGTTTGACCGCCTCAGCGGCAACGAGGCCTCGCTGGTGGACTTCATGCGCCGCTCGCCGCTCTTTGGAGACGAGGACATCGCGTTCGAGCGCGATCGCAGCCTAGCGCGCGAGGTGGATTTGTGAGCTACCTGATCGACACCAACGTCCTGTCCGAGCTGCGGCGCAAGGCGCCCGACCCACGGGTCGTGGCCTGGTTGCAAGCGCGCCCGCGCCAGTCCTTGTTCCTGAGCGTGCTGACGCTGGGCGAGATCCGCGAGGGGCTGGAGCGGGTGCCAGAGCCTGCCCGCAAGCAGGCCCTGCTGGACTGGCTGGAGGTGGAGCTGCCGAACTACTTCGTCGGCCGGGTGCTCGCCATCGACGCCGCCACCGCCGACCGCTGGGGCCGTTTGATGGCGCAGGCCGCACGCCCCTTGCCCGCCATCGATGCGCTGCTGGCGGCCACCGCGTTGCACAACGACCTGGCGTTGGTGACGCGCAATACCAAGGACTTTGCGGGACTCGATGTGCCGCTCATCAACCCCTGGGATTGAAGCCCGCGGTCACAGAGCCGAGAGGGATTTTTCCATAGCAGCCGCCAAGCGCGGAATGCGGCCGGCTACCAGGCGCTCCACGTTCAGGCGTTTTTTGAGCACCACCCTGGGCACGAGCACGGCAATCGGGATATCTGCGCCGCGTTTCAACTTCTTGATGCCTTCGGCCTTGCGATAACGGCGCTTGAAGCCCGACAGAGGTCGGTCGTGTTCTTTGAGGTTCTCAGCCATCAGCACGATATTGCCCCGCTTGTTCTTGATGAAGTAGGCGTTGCCACCGCGCATGAGTTCGGCGATCTGCGCCTTGAAGCGCTTCCTGCCCACGCGACCATGCAACGGGATCAACATTCGCGCGCCAATGGAGCCACCGCGTTCGTGCATGCCAGCCCAGGGAATGCGCGAACCCACGTAGAGCGCTGGCAGGCGGCTCGGGTTCTTGTCCAGCACCTTGGCGGTAAAGCCTTTCAAGAATGACTTCTTGACCACGGCCACCTGGCCCGCGACATGGGCGCGCACGTCATCCTTAAGCTCCCGGGCCTGGGTGGTCATGGCGCGCGCCACGGTTTTTTTGACCTTGTCCCGGTACTCGCCACCCCAGCGGCGCAACTGTGCCTGGGCGGCCTTGCTATCGATGCGAATGGCGATGCGCATGGTCTTGAAGTCGCTCGAACGTCTGGTCGAGATGGCGGGCGTCACCGCGCGTGGCCGTGGCCACCAGGGACAGCAGGCGCGCATCCCGCATTGCATCGCTGCGCACCGTGGCTGCCACAAAGCCGCGCAGCTGCGCCAGGGTGTAGTCGAGGATGTCCGGCAGCCGATGCCCGTGGGTGATCAGGTGTTGGACGGTGTCAAACCAGCCGCCGTGTTCGTCGGCACCTGAAGGCTCTCGAATAAGCCCCCGAGCTTGGGGATCACCTGGAGGGTAAAAAAATCGGCGTTCACCTCGATCACCTTGGCCGCCAGCAGAATCGCCTCATCGGCGGCCAGATCGTCCACCCAGGCGCGCGGCTTGCCCACCGCGATGGCAATGGCCGAGAGCAAGGCTTCGTCGAGCATTTGCGCCATGGCGCGGTCCAATGCGTCCTCCTCAGGTTGCTACACGAACAAGGCAGGGCATCCGCCCTGCGTTCACAAAGGACATCGCATGCAAGTTTTTGGAAACGTTGCCACCCAGCCAGAGGTCAAGAAGAGCAAGGCCAGCGGCAAGGCGTACTTCGAATTTCGCCTGGCTGAGAGTCAGCGCGGCGTTGATACCGAGCCCACCTGGTACACGGTGCGGGTCATGAAGGACAGCAAGCCGTTGCTCGACAGGGGCGATTTCGTGAAGGTCACGGGCAAACTCAAGACGGACTTCTATCTGTCACGTGAAGGCAAGCCGACGGGCACGCTGCTCATCATCGCTTTTGAGGCAGCAAAGATTGGCAAAGCCTCTGCCGTTGCTGCGGAGGTAACGGGGTAACAGTCCACAGGCAAATGGGTCATTGAGCTGATTGGGCCTCTCCGCATCCCCGGGGAGGCCTTTTTTCGAGCGACGCATCGCGCTGCGGCCTTCGCTAAAGGCACGGCTTTTCAAAGGAATTACGCCTCCATATAAAGCCAATGCCTAGAGGTAACTTCTACATCTCTAGGCACTGCACTGCAATGACTGACCAACCCGTTCACGACCGCCTGAACAAGGAGCAACTTGCCCAGCAACTGGGCATGAGCGCCCGCACCATCGACAATTTGGTAAGACGCCACGAGCTTCCACCTGGCGTTCGCATAGGGCGCCAATGCTATTGGAGTCGCACCGTGGTGGACCGTTTTACCGAGAGAGCATTCGCGGCCCAGGAAAACTGGAACCCACTGAAATCCCGGCGCGGATGAGGCTCACCAGCCCGCACGGGCTGGTGGCAACAGACCTGACGAGCCCTCAAGTCTCTCTCTGCCGTCGAGCCAACTTCGCGACGGTGCCGTCCTGGTCCTTCGTGAAAGCGGGGGCTACGTGTACCAGCCTTTCACCACCTCCCCAAGAAAACCTGAGCCCCTCAACCGTTCCCGATGTACTCGGGTGAGCGCCTTCGCAGGGATGGCGCTTGCAGGTTTTGGTGCGCGCAGAACTTCAGGGGGCTCGACTGGCTTTTCATTCGGAGAAGGCACGGTGGCAAGAGTTTGACGCCTTGCCATCACAAGACTATTGCGCCCGATGGTTACAAGACTAATGCGTCTTATGAACGCAAGACTGATGCGCTGACTGCATCCTGCCAAAACCCATCCGCGTATGTCCTGCCAGAAAATCATCGGCAGAGAAAAGCCCTATAAAACATGAAGTTTCATAGGGTGAATCTGCTGCCTAGTGTAGTGTTCGATTCTTGATTGAACTTAAAAAGTCGGCTGGTATCCCATGCTCAACTGGAGCTTGAAAGGGAGCCAATCCATGCGAGTTGCGCCAAAGATCGAATTGACGGATGAAGAGCGTGCGGCGTTGACGAAGCTTTGTCGCTCGGGCCTGACGAGCGTACGTCTGGCGCAGCGCGCACGCATCATCTTGCTGGCAGACCAGGGCCTGAACAACAAGGATATTGCCGCGCAACTGGGCATCGGTCGCATGCAGCCGGCGCGCTGGCGCGAGCGCTACCTGCAAGGCGGCATCAAGGCTATCGAGCGCGACTTGCCACGCGGCGCGCCGCCGGTAAAGGTGGACGTGGCCCAGCTGGTGCAGTTGACAACCCAGAGCAGCCCCGAAGCGATCACGCACTGGAGCACACGCAAGATGGGCACGCTGCTGGGCGTCAGCGCCAGCACCGTGATGCGCCATTGGCATGCGCACGGGCTCAAGCCGCATCTGGTGCACAGCTTCAAGGTCTCGCGTGACCCCCAGTTTGCCCAGAAGCTCGAAGACATCGTGGGCTTGTACATGTCCCCGCCTGAGCATGCCCTGGTGCTGTGCTGCGACGAGAAGAGCCAGGTGCAGGCGCTCGATCGCACGCAGCCGGGACTGCCCCTGAAGAAGGGGCGTGCGCAGACGATGACGCACGACTACAAGCGCCACGGCACGACCACATTGTTTGCGGCGCTCAACGTGCTCGATGGCCAAGTCATCAGCCAATGCCAGCAGCGCCACACCCATGTGCAGTGGTTGAAGTTCCTCAAGCAGATCGACCGCGAGACACCCAAGGACAAAACGCTGCACCTGATCGCCGACAACTACGCCACGCACAAGCACCCGGTGGTGCAGGACTGGCTGGCCAAGCACCCGCGCTTTCACATGCACTTCACGCCGACCTCGGCGTCGTGGCTGAACATGGTCGAGCGTTTCTTTCGTGACCTGACCACAGAACGGCTGCGCCGCGGCGTATTCACCAGCGTGCCGCAGCTGGTGGCCGCCATTGATGAATACGTGGCACATCACAATACCAACCCCAAACCGTTCATCTGGACCAAGAGCGCCCGCGACATCCTGCAGAAGGTCATTCGGGCCAATAGCCGATTAAGCTCCAAACAGAATGGAACACTACACTAGCTGCTCAGCTGCCTAGCGGGTCAGCCTCAACAGTTGAAGCCAGCGCCTGGATGCCAAGGCCGCTTTCCTGTGGGGCGGACGGTTGGCAGGAGCCCCTGCGCGAGGCTATCGAAGCTTGCGCACGTTAGGCGCGCCAGCGCTGTGGAAAAGCCAGCACATTGCTGCCCATCGCTTGCTCCGGCGCCGATGCGTCAGCCCCCGCGCCAGGCGCTGCCCCTGCGGCTTGCGAAGCTGGAGACGCCGACGTTCCCGCGGGCACCAAGGTCGCAGCCAGAGGACCGCAAATCGCCGATGCGTTGCGCATGATGCCTACGACGTCCTGCGCATCCACGTGGGCATAGCGCTGCACCGACACAAAGGTCTTATGTCCAGTCAGCGCCATCACATGCAGGACGTTGGGCATCACACGGGCCCAGCGCGTGGCGCAAATATGCCGCAGGTCATGGATGTGAAGGTCCACCAATCCCGCGCGCTTGCATGCCCGGCGCCAGGCCGCAGCCAGGGCATCGTAGGTCGCAGTGGTGATAGGCGCCTCGGGCTCCTGGCCATTGAGTGCGCTCAGGGCTCTCAGGGCCTGCAACGCTCCATCCGACAGGGGCACCGCACGTTTGCCGTTTTTGGAGTCTCCCAGCATCAGGATGCGCTCTGTCCAGTTCACGTCCTTCCAGCGGGCATGGCTCAGTGGCTCTGACGCACGCATGGCGGTCTCCGCCAGCAAGGCCAGGGTGGGCGCCAGTTGCCGATTTCTGCAGCGGGCCAACTCCTGCGCGAGACGCGACAGCTGCTGGTCCGACGGTACCCGCGAGCGCTGGTTGTCCAGGCGAGGCATCTTCAGATGGGTGGCCGGGTTGTCACACAGGGCCGCCCAACGCCAGTGGCTCCGAGCGTGGTTGAACAGCACGCGCAGCGCCGAGCGCTCCAGGTCGATGGTGGCCGCGCTGTTCCCGTCTTTTCTCATCTGGTCCACCAGGCGCTGAATCAGCTCGCGCGAGATGTCCGCCATGGGGGTGGTGGCCAACGCGGCCCGCAACTGGTCGGTCTTGGCATTGGCCGTCAGCTGCGCGCGGCGATGGGCCCCCAGGCCCTTGGGAATCTCGCGCTCGAGCTGGTGTGGCATCAGGCTCACCTCAAAATACGTCGAGGCGGCCGGCCTCGATGGCGTCTCTTTCGCCGAGGGGACAGGCTGCACGTCCAGAAGGCTCAGCCCCGCACTGCGCAGATAGACATTGATGCGGCGCGCCTCCTGCACGGCGCCTTTCTTGAACGGCAGGCGCTCCATGGCGTAGTCCTGCATCGCCTGGGCCAGGGTGGTGCGTTCGGGGCCATAGCCTGCGGGATTTTGCTGGTCGTCGATATCCTGCTGTTTTTGGCGCATCGCCCTGGAGGCGCCTGCGGCGCTGCGATAACCGCTCAGAAACAGCGAGTACCCTTTGTAGGAGCGTCGGATGGCCCAGCCCTTGCCATGGCGATAGGGCTGGGAGGGAGCGCGCGGTGCGCCGGTGGATTTGGCCGAGGAAACGGAAGCGGGGGAAGAGGAAGAGGAAGACTCTGTCATGACGGCTCCAAAAATGAGGAGTCACGTACAGGAAGAAACTTTAGCCATTTGCAGAAATGGACGGCCGGGGGGTCATGATGGGTCGCCATGTCGCGCAGTGCTGCGCAATAACCCGCACCCGACCGCATCGCCCACTTGTACAGCGAGCTGCACAATTCCACTCCACAAAGCAAAACGGCGACCCTTCCTGAGTCGCCGTTTTCTCTAAATGCTTGTCACACTTGGAGTTTTTTTGGTGGCCTGGGACGGAATCGAACCGCCGACACAAGGATTTTCAATCCTCTGCTCTACCGACTGAGCTACCGGGCCTGAGCCACGGATTCTAGCGCAAAAAAATGGCATCCAATTTGAAACCTTGAAAATTTGCGACCCTTAGCCGGCGCGCTTGTTGCGGCCCAGGTCGACACCCAGCTGGCGCAGCTTGCGGTAGAGGTGGGTGCGTTCCAGGCCGGTCTTTTCGGCCACGCGCGTCATGGAGCCGCCCTCGCGGGCCAGGTGGAACTCAAAGTAGGCTTTCTCAAAACCGTCGCGCGCCTCGCGCAGCGGGCGATCCAGATTGAAGCCCTGGTGCGACAAGGGCAGCTGGTCGGCCGCCGATACGGCGCTCGCAAAAGGTGGTGCACCGTTGCCGGCAGTTGCCATGTCCGGCGAGTCGGCGATGTCAGGGGTTGGTGCACTCTGCGCTGCACTGGGAATGCTGCGTGCCAGGCCTTGCTCCACGGCCTTGAGCAATTTTTGCAGGGTGATGGGCTTTTCCAGGAAAGAGAACGCCCCGATGCGGGTGGCCTCGACGGCCGTGTCTATCGTGGCGTGGCCGCTCATCATGATGACGGGCATGGTCAGCGTGCCGGCCATGGCCCATTCCTTGAGCAGCGAGACGCCATCGGTGTCGGGCATCCAGATGTCGAGCAGCACCAGGTCATAGCTGTTCGCCTGCCGCGCGCTGCGGGCCTGCGTGGCGTTCTCGGCCAGATCCACGCTATGCCCCTCATCGTTCAGGATTTCCGACAACAGATCCCGGATCCCCAGCTCGTCGTCAACTACCAGTATGTTTGCCATGTGTGTAAATGCATCCTTACTGCCGGTACCGCGATGTTGTTAGAGCGCCACCGCCGCTTCAGGAGCGAATGATAGCGATACTTGCGCGCCCCTCATTTCCTCGCCCTCGATACGGTTGGCCAGGTCGATGCGCGCACCATGCTCATCGGCAATTTTCTTGACCACCGCCAGGCCCAAACCGGTGCCGCGCGCCTTGGTGGTGACATAGGGCTCAAAGGCGCGTTGCAGGATATACGCCGGAAAGCCTGGCCCGCAATCGGACACCGTGAGCCGCACGCGCTGCGCCGACTCACTCCAGCGCGTGGCGATGACCACAGGTGCGGGCGGCAGCTTCTGCTGCTCGGCCGCTTGCAAGGTGGCATCTTGCGCGTTCTGCAGCAGGTTGTGCACCACCTGGCGCAGTTGCTGCGCGTCGCCCAGGATGCGCGGACAACGCACGTCCAGCTCGGCCTGCACCGGCACCTGCGCGGTCTCGGCGCCATACAGGTGCAGCACATCGGCAATCAATGCATTCAGGTCCAGCGGCTGCAGCACGGCGGCGGGCAGGCGCGCATAGTCGCGAAACTCGTTGACCAGGCGCTTCATGGCATCGACCTGATCGACGATGGTCTTGACCGACTTGATGAGCACGGCCTGCTCGGCGTCGGGCAGCTTGCCCGTGAGCTTGAGCTCCAGGCGCTCGGCCGACAGCTGTATGGGGGTGAGCGGGTTTTTGATCTCATGCGCCAGGCGGCGCGCCACTTCGCCCCAGGCCTGGGCGCGCTGAGCCGAGACGATTTCGGAGATGTCGTCAAACACCAGCAGACGCGCGTGGTTAGGCAGCTCGGCGCCACGTGCGACCAGGCTGGTGCCCTGGGCGTGCATGCCGCCGCCAGAGCCATGCAGCTCAAACGGGTGCTGCCAGTGATCCAGACTATGGTGGCCATGGTCCAGCGAGAAAGCGTCGAAATGCTGCTGCACCGTGGCCGCAAATTCGGCCAGACCGGGCACGGCGGCCAGGGGTTTGCCCTCGTGAGCGGCCAGTGGTGCACGCAGAATGCGCGTGGCGCCCGGGTTGGAGGACTGGATCACGCCCTGCTGATCGAGCACGATGACGCCCGCCGTGAGGTTGTCTAGGATGGTCTGCAGGTTGCCGCGCGCCGCATCCAGCTGCTCCATGCTGCGCTCCACGGCCGAGCGCGCATCGGCCAGCTGTTGCGTCATCAGGGCAAAGGATCGCGTCAGGCCACCGAGCTCATCCTTGCCTTGCAGCGCGGCCTTGGGCGCCAGGTTGCCGGCCGCCACCTCGCGCACACCGTCTGCCAGCACAATCAGGGGACGTGCCAGCTGATTGCCCAGCACCACCGCCAACAGCACCGCGCCGAACACCGCCAGAAACAGCGCCAGGGTCAGCGTGCCTATGTACATGCGCCGCAGGCCACCACGGGCCAATGCGCGCTCCTGGTATTCGCGGTTGGCCTCCTGCACGGCGATGGCGTTGGCCACCAGGGCCTGGGGCAGAGGCAGGGTGGCCTGCAGGTAGCGCGGCTCGGCCAACAGCCCCACCCCCGGATGGACTACCAGCACCAGCACGCGCACGCGTGCGTTCTCCGCGGCCATGGGATCGTTGATGTCGTCCAGCCCCTCGATCTGAAAGCTGATGCGCTCCTGGCGCGCGGCGCGCAGTTGCTGCGCGCTGGGGCGATCGGGGTTGAGCGAATAGCGCGATTGCCCGACCCCGGCCACGGGCTGGCCCGCGGCATTCCACAACACCATGTCCGAAGCCCCGAGCTGATCGCGCATGCGCTCAAGCACCACGCCGGCCGCGGCATCGGGCACCTGCGCCAGCTGGCTGCTGGCGCCGCGGGTCTTGGTCGCCAGGTCGCTGGCAATGGTGTCCAGCGTGACGCGCGCCAGGCTCACCCCGGCCGTCAACGCACCCTCCACCTTCACGTCGAACCAGCTCTCGATGGAGCGCGAGACGAACTGGTAGGACACGACATAGATCAGCAGCCCCGGCACCACCCCCACCAGGCCGAATATGGCCGCCAGCTTGATCAGCAGGTGGCTGCCGAATCGCCCGCGCCGCACGCGCACGCCCAGGCGCACGGCGCCCCAGACCAGCACCGCCAACAACGCCACGGCGACAAGCACGTTCACGCCCAGCAGCCAGGCAAAGTTGCGCTCGTAGAGCGCGCGATTGTTGGTGGCCAGGGTGAGCAGAAACAGCAGCACCAGGCCTATGGCACCCATCACGCCGGCGCCCAGGCCCACCGCCCAGCGCAGGGCCCGCGCCCGGTTCGCCGCCCGGCGTGCCGAGCCCGCGGGGCGCTGCTCGCCCATCTTCACCGCGTGGCCTCCTGGGCGCTCAGGCGCGCGCCGCGCGCGAGGGCAATGTTCCAGCTGGAGCCGCCCACGGCGCCTATCTGCAGCGGCCGGGGCAGTTGCGACATGTCGAGGCGGAACTGGAAGTTCACCAAATAGGACTGGCCCTCGTCGATGACGCCCTCTTCCGCAATCTTCCAGCGTGCGATGCGCTCCAGGGCGGCCAGCACCTCTGGCAGGTCATCAAAGCTCTGATCCAGCGACACCCCCAGGCCGGTGGCCGCAAATGGCGCGGCAGACTGGGCCAGGCGCCAGCGGCGCGTGAGCGGCTGGTAGCTCAGACGCACATAGCGCGTGGCATGCGCCACGACCTTGTCCGTCCAGTACCAACGCGGGCGCAGCACCTCGGCGTCGGCAATGAAATGCATGGAGATGCCTTTGTACAGGGCATCTTGCACGATCGTGGGCAGCTCCAGCCGCAGCGCGGCCGAGAGGTACAGGCCGTCGGCGCCGCGCTCGAGCTGCAGATCGCTGACCTCGCCATGCTGCTGCGCCTGCGCGGCCGGCGCGTACCAGCACAGCGCCAGCAGGCAGGCCAGCGCTGCGCACCAGCGCACCCAGGCGCGCGCACCGGATTCAGGTCTTTTTTTGTAGCAAGGCGTAGAAGAAACCGTCGTGTTCACCCGGCCCATTGTCCGGGAGCGCGTGGCGCATATCCGGGTTGCCCGGGAATAAATGGCCCGGAGATGGCAGCAAAAGCGCATCGGTGTTGTGCGCAAGAAACGCCGTGATCTGCTCGTCGCCCTCGGCCCGGAACACCGAGCAGGTGCAGTACAGCATGCGCCCACCGGGGCGCAGCAGCGGCCACAGCGCCGCCAGCAGGCGCGCCTGCTGGCCCGCCAGCTGCGCCACGTCGCTCTCGCGGCGCAGCCAGCGCACGTCGGGATGGCGGCGCACGATGCCCGATGCCGTGCAGGGCGCGTCGAGCAAGATGGCGTCGAACAAGGCGCCGCCGCTGGCCTGTTGCCACCAGTCTGCGGGGCGTGCGGCGTCGGCCACCACGACCTGCGCGCTCAGGCCCAGGCGGCGCAGGTTGTCGTGGATGCGCTCGGCGCGCTGTGCGTCCACCTCCAGCGCGGTGACCTGCCATGGCGCGCGCAGCGCGGCAGCCCATTCCAGCAGGTGCGCGGTCTTGCCGCCAGGGGCGGCGCAGGCGTCCAGCAGGCGCAGCGGCTGGCTGGCATCCAGCCCGGCCAGCAGCAGCGGCGCCGCCATCTGCGCGGCCCCGTCCTGCACCGAAACCACGCCATCGGCAAAGCCGGGTAGCTGGCCCACCGGCACCGGACGGGCCAGTGCCAGGCCGCTATCACCCACCAATGTTGATTCAATTTTGATAGCTGTTAGCGCTTGCTGGTAAAGCGCTGGACTACTTTTTTTCTTTGAAACCCTGAGCACCATGGGTGCAGGCAGGTTGCTGGCCTGCAGGATCTGTTGCCAACGCTCCGGGTGGTCTTGGCGCAGGCGCTTGATCCACCATGCCGGGTGGTTCCAGACCGCTACCTCGTCACCCTGGGTGGCCACCACCAGTGCCTCGCGCTCGCGCAGGAAACGCCGCAGGCAGGCGTTGACAAAGCCGGCCTGGGCGCGCGTGGCCGCGCTGTGCTTGGCAGCCTGCACCGCCTGGTTCACCAGGGTGAACGGCTCGTAGGGCGCGGCCTCAGTGTCCCAGGCCAGCGCTAGGGCCGTGCACAGCAGCGCATCCACCCGCGCCGGCGGGTTGCGTGGTGCCAGCTGCCGGCGCAAGGCCTGGGCGCGCCCCAGGTTGCGCAGCACCTGGAACAACAGCGCCTGCACGGCCGGGCGCAGCGCCGCATCGCTGGCATCGAGCGCGGCCGTGCCCGACTGGCCCGCACGTATCGCCTGCAGGGCGGTGGCGGTGGCGTCCAGCAAGCGGCTCAAGGGCGGCGATGCGGCGCCGCCTGGCGCGGATGGCTTGGTGGTGGTCACAGCGCGCGCCCCTTCTTCATGCCAAACAGCCAGGCCAGCAGGTTGGCCGGAAACTGCCCGATAGCGTGGTTGTATTGGCCAACCGCTTCATTGAACAGCCGCCTGGCCTCGCCCGCGTGCAGCGCCAGCTGTTCGCGCTGGTGTATCCATGGCGCCAGGGCCGGTGGCGCCACGCCCTCGCCCGCCCGGGCCGCCTCATGGGCCAGGGACTGCCAGGCCGTGTCCAACACCTGGGCCGCTGCCGACAGGGTTGCAGCGGCGTCGCCATCCAGCGGCCGGGCCCGGGCCACTGCCAGAGAGGCGGCAAATTGCGCCGCCGCTGCGTCCAGGGCGGCCTGGGTGTCGGCGGCGCCACCCGCCGATGCATCGTCCTCTGTGGCTTCGATACGTGAAGCCGCATATTGCGCCAACAACGCTATCCAGCGCTGCCAGTGCGCATCCAGTGCGCCAAAGGCCTGCAGCGCGGCCGAGCGCAGGCGAATCAGGCGGTTGTAGGCGCCCACGGCCCAAAACAGCAGCAATGCCAGAAGCACCCAGGAAATCCACATGTTCATAAGCTGCGGCGCCACGAAACAACCCCAAAAAAGAAACTCCCGGCCCGCCAATTGGCAAGCCGGGAGCAGCATGGTAGCGGCGAGGCTAGTGCGGCAACCTGGAAGTAGAGGAACACAATGAAAGTGATGGATTCGCGCCCAGGGCAAGGCGCAAACCGCAGCGATAGCCGTAGCTATCGCGAGGATTTGCAACGCCGCCGTGGGTGCGAAGGCGCGCTTTCATGTTTCGATATTTCCGGGTTGCCGTACCAGGGCTTAGTCCGCCAGGTCGGCACTGCCGTCGAGCTCAGCGGCAGCGCCTTCGGCATTGGCGCTGGCCAGCTCGGCCGCTTCGGCCTCGGCGATGGCGCGGCGCTCGGCCTCATCCATGGCGTCCTTGACCTTGCGCGCCTGGTGGTAGGCCAGACCGGTACCGGCAGGGATCAGGCGACCGACGATGACGTTTTCCTTCAGGCCGCGCAGCTCGTCGCGCTTGCCCATGATGGCAGCCTCGGTGAGCACGCGCGTCGTCTCCTGGAACGAGGCCGCGGAGATGAAGGAGTCTGTCGACAGCGAGGCCTTGGTGATGCCCAGCAGCACGTTGGAGTAGGTGGCCGGGATCTTGCCGTCCTTTTGCGCCTGCTCGTTGGTGTTGAGGATCTCCGAGCGCTCGACCTGCTCGCCCTGGATGTAGCTGGTCTCGCCCGGGTTCTCGACCACGACGCGGCGCAGCATCTGGCGCACGATGACCTCGATGTGCTTGTCGTTGATCTTCACGCCCTGCAGGCGGTACACGTCCTGCACCTCATCAACGATGTAGCGCGAGAGCTCCTCGATGCCCAGCAGGCGCAGGATGTCCTGCGGATCGGCCGAACCATCGACGATCAGCTCGCCCTTGTTCACCACCTGGCCCTCGTGCACCAGCACGTTCTTCTCCTTGGGCACCAGTTCGTCCCAGATATGGCCATCGGGGTCGGTGATCTGCAGGCGCACCTTGCCCTTGGTCTCCTTGCCGAAGGAGATGGTGCCGGTCATCTCGGCCAGCATGCCCTTGTCCTTGGGGCTGCGGGCCTCGAACAGCTCGGCCACGCGCGGCAGACCGCCGGTGATGTCGCGCGTCTTCTGGCCTTCGACCGGAATGCGCGCCAGCACCTCGCCTGGGCCCACGTCCTGGCCGTCGCGCACCTGGATCAGCGCGCCGATCTGGAAGCCGATGGCCACCGCATGGTCGGTGCCCGGGATCTTCACCTCCTGGCCGTTGGCGTCGATCAGCTTGACCAGCGGGCGCACCACCTTGGCGGAGCCACGGCGCTTGGGGTCGATCACCACCAGCGTGGACAGACCGGTGACATCGTCCACCTGCTTGGCCACCGTCAGGCCTTCTTCGATGTTCTCGAACTTGGTCGTGCCGGCGAACTCGGTGATGATGGGGCGGGTCAGCGGATCCCAGTTGGCCAGGATGGTGCCGGCCTTGATTTGCTGGTCGGCCTTGACCGACAGCGTCGCGCCATAGGGCACCTTGTGGCGCTCGCGCTCGCGGCCATGCTCGTCCTGGATGACGATCTCGCCGGAACGGGCAATCACCACCAGCTCGCCCTTGGTGTTGGTCACATAGCGCATCGTGGCGTTGAAGCCGATGATGCCGTTGCTCTTGGCCTCGACGCTGGAGGCCACCGCCGCACGCGAGGCCGCGCCACCGATGTGGAAGGTACGCATGGTCAGCTGCGTGCCGGGCTCGCCAATCGACTGGGCGGCGATCACACCGACGGCTTCGCCCAGGTTGATCAGGCCACCGCGGCCCAGGTCGCGGCCATAGCACTTGGCGCACAGGCCGTAGCGGGTTGCGCAGGTCAGCGCCGTGCGCACCTTGACCTCATCCACGCCGACGGTCTCGATCTCCTCGATCGTGTCTTCGTCCAGCATGCGGCCAGCGGCCACCAGCACGTCGCGCGTCTCGGGGTGCAGCACGTCCTCGGCCACGACGCGGCCCAGGATTCGTTCGCGCAGCGATTCGATGACTTCACCGCCCTCGACGATGGCGCGCATCAGCGAGCCATTGCTGGTGCCGCAGTCGTCCTCGGTCACCACCAGGTCCTGCGTCACGTCCACCAGACGGCGCGTCAGGTAACCCGAGTTGGCCGTCTTCAGCGCCGTGTCGGCCAGACCCTTGCGGGCGCCGTGCGTGGAGATGAAGTACTGCAACACGTTCAGGCCTTCGCGGAAGTTGGCCGTGATGGGCGTCTCGATGATGGAGCCATCGGGCTTGGCCATCAGGCCGCGCATGCCGGCGAGCTGACGGATCTGCGCAGCAGAGCCGCGGGCGCCCGAGTCGGCCATCATGTAGATGGAGTTGAAGGACTCTTGATCGACCTCGTTGCCGTGGCGGTCGATGGTCTTTTCCTTCTTCAGGTGGTCCATCATGACCTTGGAGATGTCGTCACCGGCCTTGCCCCAGATGTCCACCACCTTGTTGTAGCGCTCGCCGGCCGTGACCAGGCCGGAGACATACTGCTGCTCGATCTCCTTCACTTCCTTCTCGGCGCGACCGATGATGTCGGTCTTCTGCGCCGGCACCAGCATGTCGTCCACGCAGATGGAAATACCGGCGCGCGTGGCCAGGCGGAAGCCGTTTTGCAGCAGCTTGTCGGCAAACACCACGGTTTCCTTCAGGCCGCACTTGCGGAAGCTGGCGTTGATGAGCTTGGAGATTTCCTTCTTCTTCAGCGCCTTGTTCAGGTTGCTGAACGCCAGGCCCTTGGGCAGGATCTCCGACAGCAGGGCACGGCCGACGGTGGTCTCGACCAACTTGGTCTCGGGCTCGAACTCGCCCGTGTCCTTGTTCTTGTTCCACTCGGTCAGGCGCACGCTGATCTTGGTGGCCAGCTCAACCTCACCCGCGTCCAGCGCGCGCTGCACCTCACCGATGTCGGTGAAGACCATGCCCTCGCCCTTGCCGTTGATCTTCTCGCGGGTGGCGTGGTACAGGCCCAGCACCACGTCCTGCGAGGGCACGATGGAGGGCTCGCCCGAGGCCGGGAACAGCACGTTGTTGGACGCCAGCATCAGCGTGCGCGCCTCCAGCTGCGCCTCGACGGACAGCGGCACGTGCACGGCCATCTGGTCACCGTCGAAGTCGGCGTTGAAGGCCGCGCAGACCAGCGGGTGCAGCTGGATGGCCTTGCCTTCGATCAGGATGGGCTCGAAGGCCTGGATGCCCAGACGGTGCAGCGTGGGCGCACGGTTGAGCATGACCGGGTGTTCCTTGATGACCTCTTCCAGGATGTCCCAGACCACCGGCGTGCCGGCTTCGACTTCCTTCTTCGCCGCCTTGATGGTCGTGGCGATGCCCATGGCCTCCAGGCGCGAGAAGATGAAGGGCTTGAAGAGTTCCAGCGCCATCAGCTTCGGCAGGCCGCACTGGTGCAGCTTGAGCGTCGGGCCCACGGTGATCACCGAACGGCCCGAGTAGTCCACGCGCTTGCCCAAGAGGTTCTGGCGGAAGCGGCCGCTCTTGCCCTTGATCATGTCGGCCAGGGACTTGAGGGCGCGCTTGTTCGCGCCCGTCATGGCCTTGCCGCGGCGGCCATTGTCCAACAGGCTGTCCACGGCCTCCTGCAGCATGCGCTTTTCGTTGCGCGCGATGATCTCCGGGGCCTTGAGCTCCAGCAGGCGGCGCAGGCGCGAGTTGCGGTTGATGACGCGGCGGTACAGGTCGTTCAGGTCAGAGGTGGCAAAGCGGCCACCGTCCAGCGGCACCAGCGGACGCAGATCCGGCGGCAGCACGGGCAGCACCTCGAGCACCATCCACTCGGGCTTGATGCCGGACTTCTTGAAGGCTTCCAGCACCTTCAGGCGCTTGGCGTTCTTCTTGACCTTGACCTCGGAGCCCGTCAGGTCGCCGCGCAGGCGCTCGATCTCGATCTCGAGGTCGATACCCTCGAGCAGCTCCTTGATGCCCTCGGCGCCCATCTTGGCGATGAACTCGTCGCCATATTCCTTGCGCTTGGCGTCGTAGTCGTCCTCGCTCATGATGCTGAACTTCTTCAGCGGCGTCATGCCGGGGTCGGTGACCACATAGGCTTCGAAGTACAGCACGCGCTCGATGTCGCGCAGCGTCATGTCCAGCACCAGGCCCAGACGCGACGGCAGGCTCTTCAGGAACCAGATATGCGCGCAGGGCGCCGCCAGGTCGATATGGCCCATGCGCTCGCGGCGCACCTTGGTCTGCGTGACTTCAACGCCGCACTTTTCGCAGATCACGCCGCGGTGCTTCAGGCGCTTGTACTTGCCGCACAGGCACTCATAGTCCTTGATGGGCCCGAAGATCTTGGCGCAGAACAAGCCGTCGCGCTCGGGCTTGAAGGTGCGGTAGTTGATGGTCTCGGGCTTCTTCACCTCGCCGAAAGACCAGGAACGGATCTTCTCGGGCGAGGCCATGCCGATCTTGATGGCATCAAAGTGCTCATCCGGCGTGAATTGCTTGAACAGGTCGAGTAGCGATTTCATATGACTCTTTCCCTTGCATCAAAAATCGTAGCTGTGCGCGCTTGATTGACAGTCAATTTGTTATCAAATGACATTGAATCTTTTGATAAACAAGCGCGAGCAGCTCACTTTTTCTATTTAATCGGCCCCGATCAGGAGCGTTCCAACTCGATGTCCAGGCCCAGGGAACGGATTTCCTTGACCAGCACATTGAACGACTCCGGCATGCCGGCCTCGATGGCGTGTTCGCCCTTGACGATGGACTCGTACACCTTGGTACGGCCCTGCACGTCGTCGGATTTCACGGTCAGCATTTCCTGCAGCACGTAGGCGGCGCCGTAGGCTTCCAGCGCCCACACTTCCATCTCACCGAAGCGCTGGCCGCCAAACTGGGCCTTGCCGCCCAGCGGCTGCTGCGTCACCAGCGAGTACGGGCCGGTGGAGCGGGCATGCATCTTGTCGTCCACCAGGTGGTGCAGCTTCAGGTAGTGCATGTAGCCGATGGTCGTCGGGCGCTCGAAGCGCTCACCCGTGCGGCCGTCGTACAGATAGGCCTGGGTGCGCGTGTCGGTCAGGCCCTTGCGCTCCTTGATGTCGTCCGGGTAGGCGATCTTGAGCATGTCCTTGATCTCGGCTTCCGAGGCGCCGTCGAACACGGGGGATGCAAAGGGTACGCCGGTGGTCAGCTCGCGCGCCATGGCCATGACCTCGTCGTCGCTCAGCTGGGACAGTTCTTCCTTGCGGCCACGCGAGTTGTAGATTTCCTCGAAGAACTTGCGCAGCTCGGCCGCCTTGGCCTGTTCCTGCAGCATGTTGCCGATGCGCTGGCCCATGCCCTTGCCGGCCCAGCCCAGGTGGACCTCGAGCACCTGACCGATGTTCATGCGCGATGGCACGCCCAGCGGGTTCAGCACGATGTCGGCAGGCGTGCCGTCGGCCATGTAGGGCATGTCCTCGACCGGGACGATCTTCGACACCACGCCCTTGTTGCCGTGGCGGCCGGCCATCTTGTCGCCGGGCTGCAGGCGGCGCTTGACGGCCAGATACACCTTGACCATCTTCAGCACGCCGGCCGGCAGTTCGTCGCCCTGCGTCAGCTTCTTGCGCTTTTCTTCAAACGCCAGGTCGAAGCTGTGGCGCGTCTGCTCCATGGCGTTCTTCATGGATTCGAGCTGTGCGGCCACGGCCTCGTCGGCGGGGCGGATATCGAACCAGTGGAACTTCTCCACGCCATCCAGATAGGCCTTGTCGATCTTCGTGCCCTTGGCGAGCTTCTGCGGGCCACCGTTGGCGACCTTGTCCACCAGCAGCTTCTCGATACGATCGAAGGCGTCGGCCTCGACGATGCGCAGCTGGTCGTTCAGGTCCAGGCGGAAGCGCTTCAGTTCATCGTCGATGATCTGCTGTGCGCGCTTGTCGCGCTGAATGCCTTCGCGGGTGAACACCTGCACGTCGATCACCGTGCCCTGCGAGCCCTGATCCACGCGCAGCGAGGTGTCCTTCACGTCGCTGGCCTTCTCGCCGAAGATGGCGCGCAGCAGCTTTTCCTCGGGCGTCAGCGTGGTCTCGCCCTTGGGCGTGACCTTGCCGACCAGCGTGTCGCCGGGCTGCACCTCGGCGCCGACGTAGATGATGCCGGACTCGTCCAGGCGGTTCAGCTGCTGCTCCGACAGGTTGGGAATGTCGCGCGTGATTTCCTCGGCACCCAGCTTGGTGTCGCGCGCCATCACCACCAGCTCCTCGATGTGGATCGAGGTGTAGCGGTCTTCGGCCACCACGCGCTCGCTGATCAGGATCGAGTCCTCGAAGTTGTAGCCGTTCCAGGGCATGAAGGCGATCAGCATGTTCTGACCGATGGCGATCTCGCCCAGGTCGGTGGAGGCGCCGTCGGCGATCACATCACCCTTGGCCAGCTTGTCGCCACGCTTGACGATGGGACGCTGGTGGATGTTGGTGTTCTGGTTGGAGCGCTGGTACTTGATCAGGTTGTAGATGTCCACACCGACTTCACCGGCCACGGCCTCGGAGTCGTTCACGCGGATCACGATGCGGGTGGCATCGACGTAATCAACCACACCGCCACGGCGCGCCGTGACCACGGTGCCCGAGTCGACGGCGGCCACGCGCTCGATACCCGTGCCCACCATGGGCTTCTCCGGGCGCAGCACGGGAACGGCCTGACGCGACATGTTGGCGCCCATCAGAGCGCGGTTGGCGTCGTCATGCTCCAGGAAGGGCACCAGCGATGCCGCCACCGAAACGATCTGCGCCGGCGACACGTCCATGTACTCCACGCGCTCGGCCGATACCAGGGTGGATTCACCCTTCTCACGCGCCGACACCAGGTCGCCGGTGAGCTTGCCGTCCTTGTCCAGCGTGGCGTTGGCCTGGGCAATGATGTACTTGCCCTCTTCGATGGCCGACAGGTAATCGATCTCCATCGTCACCTTGCCATCCACCACGCGGCGGTACGGGGTTTCGATGAAGCCGTACTCGTTCAGGCGCGCGTACAGGGCCAGCGAGTTGATCAGGCCGATGTTCGGGCCTTCGGGCGTCTCAATGGGGCAGACACGGCCGTAGTGCGTGACGTGCACGTCGCGCACCTCGAAGCCGGCGCGCTCGCGCGTCAGACCGCCCGGGCCCAGGGCCGAGACGCGGCGCTTGTGCGTGATTTCGGCCAGCGGGTTGGTCTGGTCCATGAACTGCGAGAGCTGTGAGGCACCGAAGAACTCCTTCAAGGCCGCAGAAATCGGCTTGGAGTTGATCAGGTCGTGCGGCATCAAAGGCTCTTGCTCGGCCTGGCCCAGACGCTCCTTCACGGCCTTTTCGATACGTGCCAGGCCGGTGCGGTACTGGTTCTCGGCCAGCTCGCCGACGCAGCGCACGCGGCGGTTGCCCAGGTGATCGATGTCGTCCACCTCGCCCTTGCCGTTGCGCAGATCGACCAGGATCTTGACCACGGAGAGGATGTCGTCGTTGGACAGCACCATGGGGCCGGTGGCCTCGTCGCGGCCGACCTTGGCGTTGAACTTCATGCGCCCCACGCGCGACAGGTCATAGGTGTCGGGGTTGTAGAACAGGCGCTGGAACAGGGCCTGCACGGCGTCTTCGGTCGGCGGCTCGCCGGGGCGCATCATGCGGTAGATGGCCACGCGCGCGGCGAATTCGTCCACGGTTTCATCGATGCGCAGCGTCTGCGAGATGTAGGCGCCCTGGTCGAGCTCGTTGGTGTAGATGGCCTGCAGCTCCTGCACGCCGGCCGAGCGCAGCTTCTTGAGCAGGGCCTCGGTCAGTTCTTCGTTGGCCTTGGCCAGGATCTCGCCGGTGTCGGGATCGACGATGTTGCGCGCCACCACGCGGCCGATCAGGAAGTCCTCGGGCACGCTGATATGGGTCGTGCCGGACTGCTCCAGTTCACGCGTATGGCGCGCCGTGACGCGCTTGTCCTTGGCAACGATGACCTTGCCCGACTTGTCGGTGATGTCAAAGCGTGCCACCTCGCCACGCAGGCGCTCGGAGACAAACTCCAGTTGCGCGCCGCTGTCCATCAGGCGGAAGTTGTCGTTGACGAAGAAGTTCGCCAGGATGGACTCGGGGTTCAGGCCAATGGCCTTCAGCAGTATGGTGACCGGCATCTTGCGGCGACGGTCCACGCGGAAGTACAGGATGTCCTTGGGGTCGAACTCGAAGTCCAGCCAGGAGCCACGGTAGGGAATGATGCGCGCCGAGAACAGCAGCTTGCCCGAGCTATGGGTCTTGCCCTTGTCGTGCTCGAAGAACACGCCGGGCGAGCGGTGCAGCTGCGAGACGATGACGCGCTCGGTGCCGTTGATGATGAACGAGCCCTTGTCGGTCATCAGGGGCACCTCGCCCATGTAGACCTCCTGCTCCTTCACTTCCTTGACCACCTTGTTCTGCGACGTGGAGGACTCGCGGTCGTAAATGATGAGCTGCACCTTGGCGCGCACGGCCGAGGCAAAGGTCAGGCCGCGGGTCTGGCATTCGCGCACGTCGAACGCCGGCTTGGCCAGGTTGTACTCAACAAACTTCATCTCGACAAAACCGTTGTGCGAGACGATGGGGAAGGCTGAGTTGAATGCCGCCTGCAAGCCTTCGATGCCGCGCTTTTGCGCGGGGGTATCGGCCTGCAGGAATGCGGTATATGCATCGCGCTGCATCTGCAGCAGATACGGGACTTCGAGCACGCTGTCACGGCTACCGAAGCTCTTGCGGATGCGCTTGCGTTCGGTGTAGCTGTACGTGGATGTTTGGGCCATGAGATCTCCGGGCAAAGACATGACGATGGGGTCTTCGACGACTACTGCCCCACAAGGCAGGGCTTGCGGGCTTGGCGGTTGGCCACTACCAACCATGGCGGACGGCGATGCGTTGCACATCGCCCGAACCAAGGCGTCTTCTGCTGTCGGATGGGTCAGAAGACACTAGCAAACGGCCTTGCAGGCCGCTTGCTGGTGCGCTCTGGTGACTATTCCCATAAGCACCAAAGGCTGGAGGCCTTTTGCAAGACCCCCAGCCCATGAGACAAGGTCGATTACTTGAGTTCGGCCTTGGCGCCGGCGTCCACCAGCTTCTTGACAGCGGCTTCGGCGTCGGCCTTGGCAATGGCTTCCTTGACGTTCTTGGGAGCGCCGTCCACCAGGTCCTTGGCTTCCTTCAGGCCCAGGCCGGTGATTTCGCGCACTGCCTTGATGACGGAGACCTTGTTGGCGCCAGCGTCGGTCAGCACCACGTTGAACTCGGTCTTCTCTTCAGCGGCTGCAGCGGCAGCGCCACCGCCGGCAGCAGCGGGAGCAGCCATGGCGGCAGCGCTCACGCCAAACTTCTCTTCAATGGCCTTGACCAGGTCATTGAGTTCCATGACCGTCATGCTGTCCAGCGCGGTCAAAAATGCGTCTTTATCGAATGCCATTTTGATTTCCTAACAATTGGGTTTCAGAGGGTTGCAAAAACTGCGACTGCCGCCTCAGGCGGCCACAGCTTCGCCGTCGCCTTTTTTCGTCGCCAGGGCACCCAGCACCACAGCGGTGCGGGAGATGGGCGACATCAGCAAGCCACACAGCTGGGCCAGCAGCACTTCCTTGGAAGGGATGTTGGCCAGTTGCTTCACGCCGTTCACGTCCAGGGCCTTGCCCGCGAAGGCGCCGCCACGAATCACCAGCTTGTCGTTGGTCTTCGCGAAATCGGCCACCACCTTGGCGGCGGCCACAGCGTCTTCGGAGAAGCCATAGATCAGGGGACCGGTCATCTGGTCGGCCACCACGTCAAACTGGCTGCCAGCCACAGCACGGCGTGCCAAGGTGTTCTTCAGAACACTCAAGGAAACACCCTTGCTGCGGGCGTCAACGCGCAGTTTGGTCATGTCGGCGACCGTGATGCCACGGTACTCCGCGATCACGAGCGTTTGAGCTTTAGCGGCGAGGCTGGTCACTTCGTTGATGACCGCTTCTTTCTCACTGCGATTAAGACTCAAGGTCTACTCCTTCATATGCGCATTTCGGACGAATCCAGCCATGCGCGCTCTTGGTATGCAGCGACCAACTGTTTCGGAAGAATTCCATCTGCAGCGGGATCGCCATCTGCGTTGGCCCTCATGGGTTTAAGTGCAACCTGCTTGCACACCAACGGTCTTGGATGGCCCGGCGCATCACTGCGCCGGCCCACCACCGAAGCGCTCTTGCGAACGCTTCAAGATTTATCGCAATCAGGCTGCGATGGTTTGCGTGTCGACGCGAACGCCCAGACCCATGGTCGAAGATACGGCCACCTTGCGCAGGTAAACACCCTTGCTGGTAGCCGGCTTGGCCTTGTTCAGTGCTTCGATCAGCGCCACCAGGTTGCCTTGCAGCTTGTCGTTGTCGAACGAGCGACGGCCAATGGTCGTGTGGATGATGCCGGCCTTGTCGACACGGAACTGCACCTGGCCGGCCTTGGCGTTCTTCACGGCCGTGGCCACGTCGGGCGTCACCGTACCCACCTTGGGGTTGGGCATCAGGCCGCGTGGGCCCAGGATCTGGCCCAGCGTACCCACGACGCGCATGGCATCAGGGGCGGCGATAACCACGTCGAAGGGCATGTCACCGGCCTTGACCATCGCGGCCAGGTCGTCCATGCCAACGATGTCGGCACCGGCGGCCTTGGCTTCTTCGGCCTTGGCGCCCTGGGCAAACACGGCCACGCGGGAGGTTTTGCCAGTGCCATTGGGCAGCACGACGGCGCCACGCACCACCTGGTCGGACTTCTTGGCATCCACGCCCAGCTGCACGGCCACGTCGATCGATTCATCGAACTTGGCGGTGGCGGCATCCTTCACCAGGGCCACGGCGTCAGCGAATGCATACAGCTTGGTGCTGTCAACCTTGCCCTGCAGGGCTTTTTGCTTCTTGGTCAGCTTTGCCATGTCAGAGGCCCTCCACCGTCACGCCCATGGAACGGGCAGAGCCTGCCAGCGTACGCACGGCAGCGTCCACATCGGCGGCATTCATGTCCTTGAGCTTGGTCTTGGCGATCTCTTCCAGCTGTGCGCGGGTGATCTTGCCGACCTTGGTGCTCAGCGGATTGGACGAGCCCTTGTCCAGCTTGATGGCCTTCTTGATCAGCACCGTTGCGGGCGGCGTCTTGATGATGAAGGTGAAGCTCTTGTCGGCAAAAGCGGTGATGACGACGGGCAGCGGCAGGCCCGGCTCGACACCCTGGGTCTGGGCGTTGAACGCCTTGCAGAATTCCATGATGTTGAGACCACGCTGACCGAGCGCGGGGCCGATCGGGGGGGATGGGTTGGCCTTACCAGCTGGCACTTGCAGCTTGATGAAGCCGACGATTTTCTTCGCCATTGATAGCTCCTTGCGGGTGATGACGCCCGATCCAAAGGGTCAGGCTCCCCGGGGGTTATCGACTCAATTTTTTATCGCGCCGAGTCGAAAGGCGCGAAACTTGATGCGAATTAAGTTGCCGGAAGAAAGGCTTACGTCTTCTCGACCTGGGCAAACTCCAACTCGACAGGGGTTGAACGACCAAAAATCATGACCGATACCCGCAGGCGGCTCTTCTCGTAGTTGACCTCTTCCACCGAACCGTTGAAGTCGGTGAAGGGGCCTTCCTTGACACGTACCAGTTCGCCCACCATGAACTCGATCTTGTGGCGGGGCTTATCCGTGCCCTGTTGCATCTGGTTGACGATCTTCTGCACCTCGTCCTCGGAAATAGGCGCAGGACGATTCTTGACCCCGCCCACGAAGCCGGTCACCTTGCTGGTGTGCTTCACCAGGTGCCAGGTGTCGTCATCCATGACCATCTCAACAAACACATAACCCGGGAACAGGCGACGCTCAGTGGTCTTGCGCTGACCATTCTTCATTTCCACGACATCTTCGGTCGGAACAAGAATGCGGCCAAACTTCTGCTGCATGCCGGCGCGGGCAATGCGCTCCTGAATGTTGCGCTCTACGGCCTTTTCCATGCCGGAATAGGCATGAACGATGTACCAACGCAAATCGGGATTGGCCGACGCGTCCGCGGAAGTTTGCTCACCACCGGCTTGCATGGCATCCACCATCACTTCCTCCAACCCAAGATCAAATCGTACAGAACCCACTCCAAGGTTTTGTCTGTAAACCAGAGGAAGAGTGCCATCAGAACCACAAACGCGAACACATAGCCCGTCATCTGCAGCGATTCCTTACGCGTTGGCCAGACCACCTTCTTGACCTCGCGCGAAGCATCACGAGCGAAGGCAATGAACTGACGACCATGCTCAGAAACCAAGAACATGACCACGGCCAGCGCCAAGCCAAGCAGCAGCGCCGCCCACTGAATCAGCGGACCCTGCTTGCCGAGCAGATAGAAACCGGCGATAGACGCAAGAACGATCGCCACCGCAGCGAACAACTTTGCCTTGTCCGCACCGGTGGTGACCGTTTCAACCTGGGAAGTGGCCATAGATGAAATTTTTGCCTTCTGTATCTGGTGTCGCACAAGACACCGAAGCCCGCCAGACTCTGGCGGGCTTGTTGACCACCGTATTCAGGTGGCAGGGGCAGTAGGAATCGAACCTACAACCTTCGGTTTTGGAGACCGACGCTCTGCCAATTGAGCTATACCCCTATGACTCATTGATTACGCAATGATCTTGGCAACGACGCCGGCACCCACGGTGCGGCCGCCTTCGCGGATGGCGAAGCGCAGGCCTTCTTCCATGGCGATGGGGGCGATCAGCTTGACGGTGATCGACACGTTGTCGCCGGGCATGACCATTTCCTTGTCGGCTGGCAGCTCGATGGAGCCGGTCACGTCGGTCGTGCGGAAGTAGAACTGCGGACGGTAGTTGTTGAAGAACGGGGTGTGGCGGCCGCCTTCGTCCTTGCTCAAAACGTACACCTCAGCCGTGAAGTGGGTGTGCGGCTTGATGGAGCCGGGCTTGCACAGCACCTGGCCGCGCTCGACGTCTTCACGCTTGGTGCCGCGCAGCAGCAGACCGACGTTGTCGCCAGCCTGGCCCTGGTCCAGCAGCTTGCGGAACATTTCCACGCCGGTGCAGGTGGTCTTTTGCGTGTCGCGGATGCCGACGATTTCGATTTCTTCACCGACCTTGATGATGCCGCGCTCGACGCGACCGGTCACCACGGTGCCACGGCCGGAGATGGAGAACACGTCTTCCACGGGCATCAGAAAGGCGCCGTCCACGGCGCGCTCGGGCGTGGGGATGTAGGTGTCCAGGGCTTCGGCGAGCTTCAGGATGGCGGGTTCGCCCTTGTCGGACTGGTCGCCTTCGAGGGCCAGCTTGGCCGAGCCACGGATGATGGGGGTGTCGTCGCCGGGGAAGTCGTACTTGTCCAGCAGTTCGCGCACTTCCATTTCGACCAGCTCGAGCAGCTCTTCGTCGTCCACCATGTCGCACTTGTTCAGGAACACGATGATGTAGGGCACGCCCACCTGGCGGGCCAGCAGGATGTGCTCGCGCGTCTGGGGCATGGGGCCGTCAGCGGCCGAGCACACCAGGATGGCGCCGTCCATCTGGGCGGCGCCGGTGATCATGTTTTTCACATAGTCGGCGTGGCCGGGGCAGTCCACGTGGGCGTAGTGGCGGTTGGCGGTCTCGTACTCGACGTGCGAGGTGTTGATGGTGATGCCGCGGGCCTTTTCTTCGGGCGCGTTGTCGATCTGGTCGTAGCCCTTGGCTTCGCCGCCGAACTTCTTGGACAGCACCGTGGCAATCGCCGCCGTCAGCGTCGTCTTGCCATGGTCCACGTGACCGATCGTGCCCACGTTCACGTGGGGCTTGGTGCGTTCGAATTTACCTTTTGCCATCTTTTCGACTCCGAAAAAGCTATACCAGCACGATAAATACAGACACACCCCAAACGGGGCGCGTCTTTGAATTTTGGTGCCCTTGGCGGGAATCGGACCCGCGACCTCTCCCTTACCAAGGGAGTGCTCTACCACTGAGCCACAAGGGCAATCACAAGGCCTAAGCCTAAAAACCAAACCAAATCATGGAGCGGGAGACGGGAATCGAACCCGCGTCATTAGCTTGGAAGGCTAGGGTTCTACCATTGAACTACTCCCGCAAGACCGAGGTTTGCGCAATCGCGGTCCAACGCCTTCAACTCACAATTTGGTGGAGGGGACTGGATTCGAACCAGTGTAGGCGTAAGCCAACAGATTTACAGTCTGCCCCCTTTAGCCACTCGGGCACCCCTCCGAGGAATTCGCAAGTATATCAGCTTTTTTGCGCGCGGAGCCAAAACTCACCATCTGATCGCGCACCATCGGTACAAACTGGCGCGGCTGGCGGGGATCGAACCCACGACCCTTGGCTTCGGAGGCCAATACTCTATCCACTGAGCTACAGCCGCGTTCGTGAAAGATCGGCAATTATCGCACGCAGGTCACACGTGAAAGCCCAATCCACGCAGATAAGCGTCCACGGCCGCACGGCCCGTGGCCGGCAGGTCGAAGCTGGCTTCGTCCAGCAACCACGATTGCAGCAGGCCGTTGAACAGGGCATGCAGGCCGGCCGCCGCCATTGCCGCGGACATCGGCAGCGCCAGCGATGCCTGAGCGGCCGCAAGCGACAGATTGCGTTCCAGCAGCGCCTGGAAGCGTGCGTGCGCAGCAAGGTGGCGCTCGCGCACGCCGCTGAGTTCGCTCACGTATTCCACGCGGTACAGGGCGATCTCGAACACGCGGCGCATGTGAGCGTCGCCCACGACGCTGCGCAGCAGCAGCTCCACCATGCCGCGCAGCTGCACGAGCGGCTCCTTGGCGTACGCGGCCTCGCCGGCGTTGCACACGCCTTCGAGCGACAGGGTGGCGCGATCCATCATCGCGTTGAACAAATCCACCTTGTCCTTGAAGTGCCAGTAGATGGCACCGCGCGTGGCGCCGGCCGCCTGGGCGATCTCGCTCAGCGATGCGCGCGCCACCCCCTTTTCATAGAAAACGAGTTCGGCCGCATCCAACAGTGCGTTGCGCGTGGCGTCTGCGTCTTCCTTGGTGCGTCGAGCCATGGATCGTGGGCCTCCGAAAAAAGGGCGCCACCACCGGATGGTGGCGGAGCCTTAGCTTTTGATTATACATTCATGAATGTATATATAATTCGCCCCTTCGTGCAATTGCCATCCGATGGTGCGAATATCCCGCGCTTGCCTTGCACGGGCACCGCACCTCATCAACGCACCCCGCCAGCCAAAGGACTTCCATGCCCCGTCTGAACAACAACAAGAACGCCCGCCCCGTTCGCCGCTTCGTGCGCCGCCCGGCGGCGGCCCTGTCGATCGCCCTGGCCGCCGCCCTCGCGCTGGCGGCCTGCGGCAAGAAGGACGCCGCCCCCGCCGGTGCAGGTGGCCCGCCGCCGGCGCCGCAAGTGGGGGTGGTGACAGTACAGCCGGGCGACATCGGGCTCGTCACCGAGCTGCCTGGCAGGCTGGAGGCGTCGCGCATCGCCGAGGTGCGCGCACGCGCCGCAGGCATCCTGCAAAAGCGCCTGTTCGCCGAAGGCAGCGACGTGAAGGCGGGCCAGAAGCTGTTCCTGATCGACAGCGCGCCCTACGAGGCCGCGCTGGCGCAGGCGCAGGCCAGCGTGGCGCAGGCCGAGGCCAGCCTGGCCCAGAGCCGCGCGCTAGCCGAACGCTACCGCCCGCTGGTGGCCGTGAACGCCATCAGCAAGCAGGAATACGACAATGCCGTGGCCGCGCAGAAGACGGCCGAGGCCAACGTGGCCGCCGCCAAGGCGGCCGTGACCACGGCCCGCATCAACCTGGGCTACGCCACCGTGACCGCGCCGATCTCCGGCCGCATCGGCCGCGCGCTGGTGACCGAAGGCGCGCTGGTCGGCCAGGGCACGCCGACCGAGCTGGCGGTGATCCAGCAGATCGACCCGCTCTACATCAACTTCACGCAGTCGGCTTCCGAAGCGCTCAAGCTGCGCGCGGCCATGGCCAGCGGCAAGTACAAGAAGGCCGGCGCCAACGCCGCGAACGTGAGCGTGGTGCTGGAGGACGGCAGCGTGCACAAGCAGCCGGGCCGCCTGCTGTTCACCGACCTGACGGTGGATGCGACCAGCGGCCAGGTCACGCTGCGCGCCGAGGTGCCCAACCCCGACCGCTCGCTGCTGCCGGGCCTGTACGTGCGCGTGCGGCTGGAGCAGGCGCAGGTGGACAACGGCGTGCTGCTGCCGCAGCAGGCGGTCACGCGCACGGGCGCTGCCGACACGGTGATGGTGGTCGGCGAAGGCGGCAGGGTCTCGCCGCGCCCGGTCAAGCTCGGGCCCGCGCAGGGCACCAACTGGGTGGTGCTCGACGGCCTGAAGGCCGGCGAGCAGGTGATGGTCGACGGCTTTCAGAAATTGCCGCGCGTCAAGCCCGGCGACCCCATGGTCGTCCAGCCCGTGCCGTGGCAGGCCAACGGCGCCGCCAAGGCGCCCGCACAGGCCGCATCGGCCGCCGCCAGCCAGCCCGCCGCAACGCCGGCCAAGCAATAAGAACCAGGAGCGCGGCACATGGCCAAGTTCTTCATCGAGCGCCCCATCTTCGCGTGGGTCGTCGCAATCTTCATCATGGTGGCGGGCGCGGTCTCGATCACCCAGTTGCCCATCGCCCAGTACCCTGCGGTGGCGCCGCCCACGATCCAGGTGTCCGTCGCCTATCCCGGCGCCACGGCGCAGACGCTCGAGGACTCGGTGCTCGCCGTCATCGAGCGAGAGATGAACGGCGCCACGGGCCTGGCCTACATGGAGGCCACGGCCCAGGCCAACGGCACGGGCTCGATCGTGCTGAGCTTCGAGCCCGGCACTAACGACGACCTCGCGCAGGTGGACGTGCAGAACCGCCTCTCGCGCGCCACGCCGCGCCTGCCGGCGGCCGTGACGCAGCAGGGGGTGCGCGTGGAGAAGTCGCGCTCCAACTTCCTGCTGTTCTCCATGCTCACGTCGGAAACCCCGAATGTGAGCATCGACGCACTCAACGACTATGCGGCGCGCAACATCGTGCCCGAACTGCAGCGCCTGCCCGGCGTGGGCTCGGTCACGCAGTTCGGCTCCGAGCGCGCCATGCGCGTGTGGATCGACCCTGCCAAGCTCAAGGGCTTCAACCTCTCGCTCGACCAGGTGAACGCCGCCATCCGCGCGCAGAACGTGCAGGTGTCCGCGGGCAACCTCGGCGACCTGCCGAGTGCCCAGGGACAGACCACGACGGCCACCATCGTGGTGCAGGGCCAGCTCTCCACCACCGAGCAGTTCGGCAACATCGTGCTGCGCGCCAACACCGACGGCTCCACCGTGCGCCTGAGGGACGTGGCGACCTTGGAGCTGGGCGCGCAGAGCTACAGCACCAGCGCGCGCCTGAACGGCTCGCCCGCCGTGGGCATGGGCGTGCAGCTCACGCCCACCGCCAACGCGCTGGCCACGGCCAAGGCCGTGAAGGCCAGGCTGGCCGAGCTGCAGCAGTACTTCCCCCAGGGCGTGAAGTACACCATCCCGTACGACACCTCCACCTTCATCTCGGTCTCGATCGAGAAGGTGGTGCACACGCTGCTCGAAGCCGTGGTGCTGGTGTTCCTGGTGATGTTCCTGTTCCTGCAGAACTTCCGCTACACCATCATCCCCACCATCGTGGTGCCCGTGGCGCTGCTGGGCACCTTCGGCGCACTCTTGGCGATGGGCTTCTCGATCAACGTGCTGACCATGTTCGGCATGGTGCTGGTGATCGGCATCGTGGTGGATGACGCCATCGTGGTGGTCGAGAACGTCGAGCGCATCATGAGCGAGGAAGGCCTGCCGCCACTGCAGGCCACGCGCAAGGCCATGGACCAGATCTCGGGCGCCATCGTCGGCGTGACGGTGGTGCTGGTATCGGTGTTCGTGCCGCTCGCGTTCTTCGCGGGCTCCACGGGCAACATCTACCGCCAGTTCGCCGCCACCATGGCGACATCGATCGCGTTCTCGGCCTTCCTGGCGCTGTCGCTCACGCCAGCGCTGTGTGGCACGCTGCTCAAACCCGTCGATGCCGGCCACCACATGGAGAAGAAGGGCTTCTTCGGCTGGTTCAACCGCGCGTTCAAGAGCACCACGCACCGCTACGAGTCGGGCCTGGCCAGACTGGTGCGCCGCGGCGGACGCATGGCCGTCATCTACGCCGCGCTGATCGGCGCCGTGGCCATCGTCTACACGCGCCTGCCCACCTCGTTCCTGCCCAACGAAGACCAGGGCTACCTGATCACCAACGTCCAGCTGCCGGCGGGCGCGTCGCTGGAGCGCACGCGCGCGGCGCTGACCCAGGTAGAGAATTTCGCGCTGAAGCAGCCCGAGGTGAACAACATCGTCACGGTGGCGGGCTTCTCGTTCTCGGGCCAGGGGCAGAACGCGGGCCTGGCCTTCGTGACGCTCAAGGACTGGAGCGAGCGCCCCGGCCCCGAGCATTCGGCCGCTGCCATCGCAGGCCGCGCCATGGGCGCGCTCATGGGCTACCGCGACGCGTTCATCTTCGCGCTGAGCCCTCCACCCATCCCCGAGCTGGGCACCGCCACGGGCTTCACCTTCCGCCTGCAGGACCGCGGCTCCAAGGGCCACGCGGCGCTGGTCGCCGCGCGCAACCAGCTGCTCGGCATGGCCGCGCAGAGCAAGGTGCTGGCCGGCGTGCGCCCCGACGGCATGGAGGATGCGCCGCAGATGCAGATCGACATCGACCGCGACAAGGCCAGCGCCCTGGGCGTGTCGTTCGACGCCATCGGCAGCGCGCTCTCGACGGCGCTCGGCTCGACCTACGTCAACGACTTCCCGAACCAGGGCCGCCTGCAGCGCGTGGTGGTGCAGGCCGATGCCCGCGCCCGCATGCAGCCCGAGGAAGTGCTCGACATCCCCGTGCTCAACAACAAGGGCCAAGTGGTGCCGCTGTCGACGTTCGCCACCACGCGCTGGCTGACCGGCGCCATGCAGACCGTGCGCTACAACGGCTACCCGTCGATGAAGATCGCCGGCGACGCCGCGCCCGGCTTCAGTACGGGCGACGCGATGGCCGAGATGGAGCGCCTGGCCGCCCAGCTGCCCGAGGGCTTCGGCTTCGAGTGGACGGGCCAGTCGCGCGAGGAAAAGCTCGCGGGCTCGCAGGCCATGGTGCTGTACGCGTTCTCGCTGCTCGCGGTGTTCCTGTGCCTGGCGGCGCTCTACGAGAGCTGGTCGATCCCGTTCTCGGTGCTGCTGGTCGTGCCGCTGGGCGTGCTGGGCGTGCTGCTCGCGACGCTGCTGCGCGGTATGTCCAACGACGTGTACTTCCAGATCGGCCTCGTGACCATCATCGGCCTGTCGGCAAAGAACGCCATCCTGATCGTCGAGTTCGCCAAGGATCTGCAAGCCCAGGGCAAGAGCGTCATCGACGCGGCGCTGGAGGCGGCCCACCTGCGCTTCCGCCCCATCCTCATGACTTCGCTAGCCTTTACGCTGGGCGTGCTGCCGTTGTTTTTCGCATCGGGCGCCAGCTCGGCCAGCCAACGCGCCATCGGCACCGGTGTGGTCGGAGGGATGATCACCGGCACCGTACTCGCAGTGATCTTTGTCCCGCTGTTCTTTGTACTGATCCGCGGCTTCTTCAAGGGCAGCCAGCGCCAGCGCGACCATGACAGCAAGCAAGCGCTGAAACACAACAGCGAAAGCGCAACCTGATACCGCCGCCGGAGTAACTAACATCATGCACAAGCACCAACCGCCCCGCACGCGCGCCGCGCGCGCCCTGGCACCGCTGGCAGCCATCGCATTGCTGGCAGGCTGCAGCTTCATCCCCAGCCATGAGCGGCCGGCGGCACCCGTGCCTCAGGCCTATGCCCAGCCCGGCAGTGAGATGCCCACCACAGCCAAGGCGGCGGCCGACATCGACTGGAAGGAATACTTCACCGACCCGCGCCTGCAAACCCTGCTGGGCATCGCCCTGGAGAACAACCGCGACCTGCGCGTGGCCATGCTGAACGTGGAGCAGGCGCGCGCGCAGTTCCAGATCCAGCGTGCCAACCAATACCCGACGGTGAATGCGATCGCCAGCGGCACGCGCCAACCCAAGACCTCGGGCGACGGCTACAGCAATCTGTATCAGGCGGGAGTGGGCATCTCGGCCTGGGAGATGGATTTCTTCGGGCGCATTGCTGCCCTCAAGGAGCAGGCCCTGGCCCAGTACCTGGCCACAGCCGAGGCGCGCAAATCAGCACAGATCAGCCTGGTCGCGGCCGTGGCCTCGGGCTGGCTGACACTCATGGCTGACGAGGAGTTGCTGGATATTTCGCGCCGCACGCTGCAGACGCGCGAAGAGTCCGTCAAGCTGACACGCCTGCGCCTGGAGCATGGCGTGAGCTCCGAACTGGACAGCCACCAGGCCGAGAGCCTGGCCCAGGCGGCCCGTGCCACCTACGCGCAGCAACTGCGCCAGCGCCAACTGGACGAAAACGCCCTGGCCCTGCTGCTGGGCCAGAGCCTGCCCGACGCGGTCCGCGCCAGCCTGCCCTCGTCACGTCTGGCCGATGCCGCCCCGATGCAACCGCTGCCCCCGGGCCTGCCTTCGGATCTGCTGGAGCGCCGCCCCGACATCCGCCAGGCCGAGCAAATGCTGATAGGCGCCAATGCCAACATCGGCGCGGCACGCGCGGCCTTCTTTCCGCGCATCGCCCTCACCGCGCAGGTGGGCAGCGTGAGCAGCGAGCTCTCCGGCCTGTTCAAGAGCGGCTCCTGGGCCTTCTCGCTGGCGCCGCAACTGGCTCTGCCGATCTTCGATGCCGGCCGCAACCAGGCCGGGCTGGAGGCCGCGCAGGCCGGGCGCCAGATCGCCGTTGCCCAGTACGAAAAATCGATACAGGTGGCCTTCCGCGAGGTGTCGGATGCGCTCGCTGGCCAGGCCACGCTGCAGCAGCAAAGCGAGGCCCAGCGCGCCCAGGTACAGGCCGACAGCAAGCGCCTGCAGCTGTCCGACCTGCGCTACCGCAACGGTGTCGCCAGCTACCTGGATCTGCTGGACGCGCAGCGCTCACTGTTCGCCACCGAACAGGCGCTGGTGCTGACAAGGTTGCAGCAGCTGCAAAACCAGGTCACGCTGTACAAGGTGCTGGGCGGCGGCTGGACGGAAGCCACCGCCGCAACCCGCTCCTGATGGGGTGCCGACCCGTTTCCCGCAGGCGGGCGTGGCGCAAGGTGGACTCCTATAATCGGCGCCTGATTTTCCTTCCGCCGCCAGCACAAAAACATCACCCGAGGATTCCATGAGCGACACCCATGACGAAGCGCATACCGGCGCCATCAAAAACCCGAAGCAGTTCCTGACCTCCACCATCCTGGCCTTCGTGTTGCCGATCTTCATCATCATCGGCTTGGTGGTGTTTGTGACCTCGGGCAGCAAACCCAACGCCGGCGTGGGCAACCTCGAGATGGCGATTGCGCAGCGCATTCAAAAGGTCGGCAACGTGGAGGTGCGCGACGCCAACCGTCCGCTGCGTGCGGGCGAAGCGGTGTACAACGGCCAGTGCGCCGCATGCCATGCCACGGGCGCCGCCGGCGCTCCCAAGCTGGGCGATGCGGCCGCCTGGGGTCCGCGCATCAAGACCGGCTTCGAGGCTCTGGTGCAGTCCGCACTCAAGGGCAAGGGGGCCATGGCACCGCAAGGCGGCGGCGACTTCAACGACACCGAGATCGCGCGCGGCGTGGCCTACATGGCGAATGCCGCGGGCGCCAAGTTCGTTGAACCTGCGGCACCGGGCGGCGCCGACGCCGCCGCCGCTGCGCCCGCTCCTGCAGCGGCCGCCCCCGCAGCAGCTCCGGCAGCCGCCGCCGCACCAGCCGCAGAAACCGACGTCGCAGCCGGCAAGAAGCTCTATGAATCCACCTGCGTGGCCTGCCATGGCGCAGGGGTTGCAGGCGCGCCGAAGTTTGGCGACAAGGCCGCCTGGGCGCCCCGCCTTGCCGCCGGCTTTGACGAGGTGCTGAAGATCGCCACCACCGGCAAGGGCGCCATGCCTCCCAAGGGCGGCTCCAGCGCCTCGGATGCGGAGTTCAAGGCCGCTGTCGAATACCTGGTGAATTCCGCCAAGTAAGCGCGCCACAGACAGATCACAAAAAAGCCGATCCTTGATCGGCTTTTTTCATGCCTGCGGCGCTGGGTCACCGGCTTGGGATCTGCTCTGGCTGAGCGCGAACGGACTGCGAACAAAGCCGAACTCCTGCGCAAGCACCGCTCCCTCTATCGGAATCGGTACCCAGCGCCCCTGCTCCACCGCATCGGCAGCCAGTCCCACATCCATCGAGTGCACCAGGCCAGGGCCGATGTCGGTCTGCAAATACACCCGGCCAGACTCATCCACCCGCATCGCCCGAACCTCAGCAACTTTGCCGGTGTGCGACATCACCCTGCCATCGGCATGCAGGCGCCAGACCCAGGGTGCCGCCTCCAGTTCTACGTAGACTCGCTGCGGTCCATTCTGAAAGTACCAGCAACCGCGCGCATCGGCCTCATAGTTGCGGTGTATGAAGTCGATCAGCTTGGCATGCTGCAGTTGGCTGCCGCGCGCCACATCAAAGCCGCCCAGAGCCTGGGTTGCACCATCGCGCAGATACCACTGGCCGCGTGCATCCAGCCCCAGCCAGCCATAGCAGTGCGGCACGTTGGGCCATTTGGCGATGGCCTGCCTGACGATGTCATCCATGGTCGCGCCTCAATGCAGCATATGCGCCGACGAGGTGGGCAGGCCGCCCTCATGCGCCTCTCCGACACTGGCATGATGCGCCACCAGGCGCCAGCCCCTGGGTGTCTTGTGATAGACGTTGGTGGCGTTGACCAGCGCCTCGCACGCGCCGTCCGGCAGCACCACGCGCACCTGCTCCAGCACGCTGTGCACACTGCTGGCCAGGGCCTGCACCCGCACCACCTGGGCCGGTCGTACCTGCACGCCGCCATGCTCCAGCATGGCGGTGTAGGCCGCGCGTATCGCAGCCGGACCCACGAGGCGGGCGCCACCCGGGTGCAGGCAGACAATTTCATCCTCGTCGGCCCAGCAGGCCATCAGGCGCTCCAGGTCGCCCTGCTGCAGGGCGTCATAGAACGCGGCTTCGAGCTCATCGGGACTGCCGGCCAATACGGCACGCAAGGAGGGTCTGGTCATCAGGCAATGGAGAAGAACATTCCGGTCAACTATTGTCGGCACCAGGGCGCCTCTTGTCACGGGTTGCGCCAATGCATGCACAATGCCGGCACCCCCCTGCGCCGCCACTGCGCCCACCCCATCACCAACACCGTTGAAATCATGCAAAGACTCTTTGCCATCATTGCCGCCGCATTGCTTTTGTCCGGTTGTGGCTACAACGACTTCCAGCGCCTGGACGAGCAGTCCAAGGCCGCATGGAGCGAGGTGCTGAACCAGTACCAACGGCGCGCCGACCTGGTACCCAATATCGTGGCAACGGTGAAGGGCGAGGCCAATTTCGAGCAGGAGACTCTCACCAAGGTGATCGAGGCGCGCGCCAAGGCCACATCGATCCAGGTCACGCCTGAGACCCTGAACAACCCCGAGGCGTTCAACAAGTTCCAGCAGGCCCAGGGCGAGCTGTCCGGCGCGCTATCACGCCTGATGGTGGTGGCCGAGCGCTACCCGCAGCTCCAGGCCAACCAGGCCTTCCGTGATTTGCGCGTGACCCTGGAGGGCACGGAAAACCGCATCACCGTGGCACGCAACCGCTATATCCAGTCGGTTCAGGACTACAACGTGCTCGCGCGCAGCTTCCCCACCAACCTCACGGCAATGGTATTCAGCTATACCGCCAAGCCCAGCTTCACGGTGCAGAACGAAGCCGAGATCAGCACCCCACCCAAGGTGGACTTCTCCAACCCCGCTCCGGCGGCCAAGCCCTGACCATATCAATCTGAGCCAAATATGCCTGTAGCGCTTGCCATTCAAGCGCTGATAGCTATATTATTAATAGCAATCGGCATTCCTCCGGCTGGCGCCCAGCCACTGCGCGCCGTCCCCGCGCTGAACGCGCGCGTGATTGACGAGACAGGCACGCTCGGCGCAACCGAGTTGCAGTCGCTGCAGGCCCGACTGGCGGCCATGGAACAGCGCCATGGCTCTCAGGTGGTGGTGCTGATGGTGCCCACCACGGCGCCTGAGGACATTGCCGCCTTTGCCAACCGCGTCGGCAATGCCTGGAAGATCGGGCGCAAGGAGGTGGGCGACGGCGTGCTGATCGTCGTCGCCAAGGACGACAGGCGCATGCGCATCGAAGTGGCCAAGGCGCTGGAGGGAGCCATCCCCGACATTGCCGCCGCCCGCATCATCGACGGCGCCATGAAGCCACGCTTTCGCGAGGGGGACTTCGCCGGTGGCCTGCTGGCGGCAGTGGATCAGATAGACGCACGCATCGCCGGCGAAAGCCTCCCCGCTCCGCAGGGCCCCGGCCAGGGAAGGGGTGGCCAGATGCAGGACGAAGGCAGTTTGTCCGATCTGGCCATCTTCCTGTTCTTTGGTGTCATGGTGGCCGGCCCCTTGTTGCGGCGCCTGTTGGGGCAACGCCTGGGCGGCCTGGCCATGGGCGGCGGCGCAGGCCTGCTGGCCTTTGTTGTCACCTCCAGCCTGCTGCTGGCGGCCGCGGCAGCCGTCGCGGCCCTGCTCTACACCTGGATCTTCGCCGGGCGCAACATGCCCATCGTAGGTCATGGCGGCCAGCACGGCGGTGGCCGTGGCGGCTGGGGGGGTGGCTGGGGCAGCGGCGGCAGCCCGGGCGGCGGCTTTGGCTCCGGCGGCGGCGGTGATTTTGGCGGTGGCGGTGCCTCGGGCGACTGGTAGACAAGACAAGGACTTAACAATCACCATGGTCTCCCCCACGCCAAACACGCCACCTTCTGCACTGCGCGGCTTGATGCGGCTGCTACGCCACCGCTGGGCCGACGGTGCCCTGCACCAGACCCTGCCACCTGACATGCTGCAACGCCTCGCGCAACGCATCACCGCCAGCGAACAGCGCCACACCGGGCAGATCCGCATTTGCGTCGAGGGCGGCCTGCCCCTGTCCTACATCTGGCGCGGCGCCGGCGCGCGCGAGCGCGCCATCACCCAGTTCGGCAAGCTGCGCGTATGGGACACGGAGGGCAACAACGGCGTGCTGATCTATCTGCTGTTGGCCGATCACGCCATCGAGATCGTTGCCGATCGCGGCCTCACCCAGCATGTTGCCCCGCAAACCTGGCGCACGACGGTGGCCACCATGACCGAGGCCTTTCGCGCGGGACACTATGAGGATGGACTGACCCAGGCGCTGGCGGAGGTTTCGGCGCTATTGGTCGCGCATTTCCCCCGGGATGGCTTTCAGACTATGGATGACAGCGGCAACGAGTTGCCGAACGACCCGGTAATCGCGCCCTGAGAGCTAAGCGACATCCGTGTCGGAACGCGCTAAGACATAAAAAAAGGAACGCGGCAGGCGTTCCTTTAGGTTGGCAGCCAGAGCCTTGACGGCCCGGCTTGTCAGTGCTTCTGACGGAACTTGCGCAGCGCCGCGATCTGTGCCGCCATGATGGCGAGCTCGGACTGGGCACGCGCCAGGTCGATTTCGCTCTTCGCGTTTTTCAGCGCTTCTTCGGCCGAGGCCTTGGCCTCTTGTGCCTTCTGGTCATCCAGGTCGCGGCCGCGAATGGCGGTATCGGACAATACGGTCACGCAGTTGGGCTGTACTTCCAGGATGCCACCGGCCACGAAAACAAACTCTTCGTTGCCATCGGGCAGCTCGATACGCACCGACCCCGGCTTGATGCGGGTAATCAGCGGTGTGTGGCGCGGGTAGATGCCCAGTTCGCCCGCCTCGCCGGGCAAGGCGACAAAGCGTGCCTCGCCGGAGAAGATGGACTCTTCGGCACTGACCACATCAACGTGGATGGTGTTCATGAAAACTCCTTCGGTTGTGCGTTGTGTGTTGTGCGTTGGCGTACCCAAGGACGGCTTAACGCTCGACCCTCAACGCTCAACGCTCAACTTCACATCACGCCAGCTTCTTGGCCTTCTCGAAGGCTTCGTCGATGGTGCCGACCATGTAGAAGGCCTGCTCGGGCAGGTGATCGCACTCACCGGCCGCAATCATCTTGAAGCCACGAATGGTCTCGGACAGGGGCACATATTTGCCGGGCGAGCCCGTGAACACCTCGGCCACGTGGAAGGGCTGCGACAGGAAACGCTGGATCTTGCGCGCGCGGGCCACCGTCAGCTTGTCTTCCGGCGCCAGCTCGTCCATACCCAGAATCGCGATGATGTCGCGCAGTTCCTTGTAGCGCTGCAGCGTCCCCTGCACCTGGCGGGCAACCTGGTAGTGCTCCTCGCCCACCACATGGGGGTCGAGCTGGCGGCTGGTGGAATCGAGCGGATCCACGGCCGGGTAGATACCCAGGGCTGCGATGTCACGCGACAGCACCACGGTGGAGTCCAGGTGGGCGAAGGTGGTGGCAGGCGACGGGTCGGTCAAGTCGTCGGCAGGCACGTACACGGCCTGGATGGAGGTGATCGAGCCCACCTTGGTGGAGGTGATGCGCTCCTGCAGGCGGCCCATTTCCTCGGCCAGCGTCGGCTGGTAGCCCACGGCGGAAGGCATACGGCCCAGCAGGGCGGACACTTCGGTACCGGCCAGGGTGTAGCGGTAGATGTTGTCCACGAAGAACAGCACGTCACGGCCTTCGTCACGGAAGGACTCGGCGATGGTCAGACCCGTCAGGGCCACGCGCAGACGGTTGCCCGGGGGCTCGTTCATCTGGCCGTAGACCATGGCCACCTTGGACTGGCTCAGGTCTTCCTGCACCACGACCTTGGAGTCGGACATTTCGTGATAGAAGTCGTTGCCCTCGCGGGTACGCTCACCCACTCCAGCAAACACGGACAGACCCGAGTGCGCCTTGGCGATGTTGTTGATGAGCTCCATCATGTTCACGGTCTTGCCCACGCCGGCGCCACCGAACAGGCCCACCTTGCCGCCCTTGGCGAACGGGCACACCAGGTCGATCACCTTGATGCCGGTTTCCAGCAGCTCTTGCGACGGCGACAGTTCGTCGTAGGCGGGAGCCTTGCGGTGGATGGAGGCCGTCAGCTCCTGGCTGACGGGGCCGCGCTCGTCGATGGGGTTACCCAGCACGTCCATGATGCGGCCCAGCGTCGCCTTACCCACGGGCACGGTGATGGGGTTGCCGGTATTGGTCACCATGATGCCGCGCTTCAGGCCGTCGGACGAGCCGAGGGCAATGGTGCGCACGATGCCGTCACCGAGCTGCTGCTGCACTTCCAGCGTCAGGGCCGAGCCTTCGAGCTTGAGGGCGTCATACACCTTGGGCATCTGGTCGCGCGGGAACTCCACGTCCACCACGGCGCCAATACATTGAACAATCTTGCCTTGCACTTGAGCCATTTGTTTGCTCCAGAAATTTAAACTGCCGCCGCACCGGCGACGATCTCCGAAAGTTCTTTCGTGATCGCGGCCTGGCGCGTCTTGTTGTAGACCAGCTTGAGCTCGTTGATGACGTTGCCCGCGTTGTCGGTGGCGGCCTTCATGGCCACCATGCGCGCCGATTGCTCCGAAGCCATGTTCTCTGCCACGGCCTGGTAGATCAGCGACTCGACATAACGCACCAGCAGCTCGTCAATCACGCTCTGAGCGTCGGGCTCATAGATGTAGTCCCAACCGTGACCGGACTTGTTGGCCTGCAGCTGCTCGGAGGACAGGGGCAGCAACTGCTCCACCACCGATTCCTGCTTCATGGTGTTGATGAATTTGGTGTACGCCAGGTACACCGCATTGATCTTGCCTTCGGCATAAGCGTCCAGCAGCACCTTGACCGGGCCGATGAGCTTATCCAGATGCGGCGTGTCGCCCAGACCAACGGACTGCGCAACCACCTTGGCGCCCACGCGGTTCAGAAAAGCCAGGCCCTTGTTGCCAATGGCCACCGCCTGCGCCTGCACACCTGCAGTTTGCAGGTCACGCAGCTTGCCGGTGACGGCACGCAGCACGTTGGTATTCATGCCGCCGCACAGCCCCTTGTCCGTGGTGACCACGATGATGCCGGCCGCCTTTGCTTCGTTCGCCTTCATGAAAGGGTGAACGTACTCGGGGTTGGCCTGACCGAGATGGGCCGCAATGTTGCGCACCTTCTCGGCATAGGGACGGGCGGCGCGCATGCGATCCTGCGCCTTGCGCATCTTGGACGCGGCCACCATTTCCATGGCCTTGGTGATCTTCTTGGTGTTCTCCACCGATTTGATCTTGCCGCGTATTTCCTTGCCTGCTGCCATGATGACTCCTCCTGCCGCGTTAGGCGAAGGTCTTCTTGAACGCAGTGATGGCTTGCGTCAGCTCGGCTTCGTCCTTGCCTTCCTTGTCGAAGGCACGGTTGGCTTCCAGGCGCTCCAGCAGGGCCGCGTGGCTGGTCTTCAGGAACTGGTGCAGACCGGATTCGAAGGACAGCACCTTCTTCACGTCCACATCGTCCAGGAAGCCCTTGTTCACAGCGAACAGCGAGGAACCCATCAGGCTGATGGGCAGCGGGCTGTACTGGGGCTGCTTCAGGAGCTCGGTGACGCGCGCGCCGCGGTCCAGCTGCTTGCGGGTGGCCTCGTCCAGGTCAGAGGCAAACTGCGCGAAGGCGGCCAGTTCGCGGTACTGCGCCAGGTCGGTACGGATACCGCCGGACAGGCCCTTGATCAGCTTGGTCTGGGCGGCACCACCGACGCGCGACACCGAGATACCGGCGTTGATGGCGGGGCGGATACCGGCGTTGAACAGGCTGGTTTCCAGGAAGATCTGGCCGTCGGTGATCGAGATCACGTTGGTCGGCACGAAGGCGGACACGTCGCCGGCCTGGGTTTCAATCACCGGCAGGGCCGTGAGCGAACCCGTCTTGCCCTTGACTTCACCCTTGGTGAAGGCTTCGACGTAGTCGGCGTTCACGCGCGCGGCGCGCTCGAGCAGGCGGCTGTGGAGATAGAAAACGTCGCCAGGGAAGGCTTCGCGGCCCGGCGGGCGGCGCAGCAACAGCGAGACCTGGCGGTAGGCCACGGCCTGCTTGGACAGATCGTCATAGACGATCAACGCATCCTGGCCGCGGTCGCGGAAGTACTCGCCCATGGTGCAGCCGGAGTAGGCCGACACATACTGCATGGCAGCCGATTCAGAAGCCGAGGCGGCGACGACGATGGTGTATTCCATGGCGCCGGCCTGCTCCAGCGCGCGCACCACGTTCTTGATCGACGAAGCCTTCTGACCGATGGCGACGTAGATGCAGGTCACGCCCTGGCCCTTCTGGGCGATGATGGCATCGATGGCCACAGCCGTCTTGCCGGTCTGGCGGTCGCCGATGATCAGCTCGCGCTGGCCGCGGCCGACGGGCACCATGGAATCGATGGACTTCTGGCCGGTGGCCAGGGGCTGGTCCACGGACTGGCGTGCGATCACGCCCGGAGCGACCTTTTCGATCACGTCCGTCATCTTGGCGTTGATCGGGCCCTTGCCGTCGATGGGCTGACCCAGGGCGTTGACCACGCGGCCGACCAGTTCGGGGCCCACGGGCACTTCCAGAATGCGGCCCGTGCACTTGACGGTATCGCCTTCGGAGATATGCTCGTAGCCGCCCAGAATCACGGAGCCCACGGAGTCGCGCTCGAGGTTCAGCGCCAGGCCGTAGCTGGGCTGGCCGTCCGCGTCGGCGGGAAATTCCAGCATTTCGCCCTGCATCACGTCCGACAGGCCATGGATGCGCACGATACCGTCGGTCACGGACACCACGGTGCCCTGGTTGCGGATGTCGCTGCTGGCTGCCAGCCCTTCAATGCGGCTCTTGATCAGTTCAGAAATTTCTGCGGGATTGAGTTGCATGACTCTTTCCTTCTTTCTTTAATAAGCCCAGACCTCAGCACCCGATCAGGCGATGAGGGCCGCTTTCATTTGTTCCAGACGTGCCTTGACGGAGGTGTCGAGCACCTCGTCGCCCACCACCACGCGCACGCCGCCGATGAGCGACTCGTCCGTCTGCACGGAGAGGTTCAGCTGGCGGCCAAAGCGCTTTTGCAGCCTGGCGCCGAGCTCGGCCAGTGCGTTGGCATCCAGCGGGAAGGCGCTGTAGACGACGGCATCCGAAGAGCCATTGCCTTGGTTCACCAGCGCGCGAAACTGTGCCGCAATCTCGGGCAGCGCCTGCACACGGCCGTTGTCGAGCAGGGTGCGCAGGAAGTTGTGCGCCATGTCCGGCAACGCCGTGCGGGCCACACCGGTGATGAGGCCGAACAACTGTTCGGCCGACACCTTGGGGTTGTCCAGCAGCTGGCGCAATTGTGGGTTGGCGGCAATCGCCGCCAGCTCGTCCACCCAGGCGCTGGCACCGCCAAGATCGACACCGGTTTTGCCGGTGCAGGCCTTGTATAGCGCCTCGGCGTAAGGACGGGCAATGGTGGCGAGTTCAGCCATGTTGCGTTCCTTACAGCTCGGTCTTGAGGCGGTTCAGCAGATCAGCATGGACGCCGGCATTGACTTCCTTGCGGAGAATCTGCTCGGCACCCTTGACGGCCAGTGCGGCCACCTGCTCGCGCAGGGTCTCACGGGCGGCAATGGCCTGCTGCTCGGCCTCGGCACGGGCGGCGGCGACGATCTTGTTGCCTTCCTCGGTGGCGCGTGCCTTGGCCTCTTCGATGATGGCCTGGGCGCGGCGCTCGGCGTCAGCCAGGCGCGTGGCGGTTTCGTTGCTGGCAGCAGCCAATTCCTTCTTCACGCGCTGGTCGGCAGCGGCGAGTTCGGTCTTGGCCTTGTCAGCCGCAGCGAGACCATCGGCGATTTTCTGGGCTCGCTCATCCAGAGCCTTGGCGATCGGGGGCCACACGAAGGTCATCGTGAACCACACCAGGATCAGAAAGACTATGGCCTGAACGAACAGGGTCGCGTTGATACTCACGGCAACACCTTTCTATTCGTGGGCGTTGATCGGAGTGCTTAGGCCAGGACGAAGGGGTTGGCGAAAGCGAACAGCAGGGCGATGGCCACACCGATCAGGAAGGCCGCGTCGATCAGGCCGGCCAAGATGAACATCTTGGTTTGCAGCTCGTTGATCAGCTCGGGCTGACGGGCCGACGATTCCAGGAACTTGCCGCCCATCAGAGCGATACCGATCGAGGCGCCAATGGCGCCAAGACCAACGATCAGACCGCAAGCCAGAGCGACGAGGCCGAGAATGTTTTCCATGATGACTCCTAGTGTGAAAAGAAAGGTTGATTGAGAAAGGAAAGGGAAAGGGAAAGCTCAGTGAGCGTCATGCGCCTGGCCGAGGTAAATCAGCGCCAGCATCATGAAAATGAAGGCCTGCAGGGTGATGATCAGTATGTGGAAGATCGCCCAGATCGAGCCCGCAATGATGTGCCCCACGGGGAGCAACACACCAGAGAGCGACATGGCAGCCGCACCACCCATCAGGGCGATCAGGCAGAACACCAACTCACCAGCGTACATATTGCCAAACAGTCGCATGCCATGCGAGACAGTCTTGGCAACGTATTCAATGATCTGCATGGCCAGGTTCACCACACCCAGAATGGCGGCAAACAGCGGGTTCTTGCTGGTGCCGAACGGCGCCGTGAACAGCTCGTGAATCCAGCCGCCCAGGCCCTTGATCTTGATGCTGTAGTAAAAGCACAGCAGCAGTACGGCAGAGGACAGGCCCAGCGTGGTGGACAGGTCGGCCGTGGGCACGACGCGCAGATAGGCGTGGCTGTCACCGGTCGCGCCCTGCCACAGCACCGGCAGCAGGTCGACGGGCAACATATCCATGGCGTTCATCAGGAAGATCCAGACGAAGACGGTCAGCGCCAGGGGGGCGATGAACTTGCGGCTTTGCGCGTTGTGGATGTTGGCCTTGGCCTGGTTGTCCACCATCTCGACCAGGATCTCGACTGCCGCCTGGAAGCGGCCCGGAACACCGGAACTGGCCTTGCGCGCCGCCGACCAGAAGACCAGCAACATCAATATGCCGATCGCTGCACTGACAAAGATCGAATCGATGTTGATGACGGAAAAGTCAACAATGAAACCCTGCTTGACGTTCTGCAGGTGCTGCAAGTGGTGAACGATGTATTCACTGGCGGTTGGTGCATGCGCTTCTGCGGCCATCGGACAACTCTTCTCTCAAATATCAATCGGTTCGTCGGACACCGGGCCGCGCCAGCAGCGCGATCCAGTACGTTTTCATCGTTATCACCATGCCGGCCAGCAACGCCAGCCAACTGAGCCCCGGCACCAGCCTGGGCGCCGCCGCCAACATGGCAACGGTTAAAACAATCTTCACCAACTCCCAACCCATGAGCCCGGCCATGGCCGCCCCGGCGGATGTGCGCTTGCGCGCCATGCCGCGCGCAAACAGCGCCGCCGGCAACACCACCGACAAGGCGCCATAGCCAGCAGACCAGGCCACTTGCAACCGCCCCGTCAGCCACCACGCCAGCAGCGCCACCACCACTCCCACCAGAGCCTGCATGACAACGATGCGCCACACCGACAACGGCGGCTGGCGATCACGCCATTCCTGGGCCTGCTGCGCAGTCAGGGGCTTGAAGTCCGAATCCTCAACCTCAGATTCAGCCTCAGAGGCGGTAACTTTCTCGCGGGTAGATGCCTGCGCCACGGATCGAGATTCTCACAAAGCCCTTCATTATAGGTAAAAACCCCGGCCGCGCCACAATTGCGTGACCATCACACATACAAAGCGAGACGCCAAGGGGCTGCCGTGTGGTTGCACGCCAACGAAGGCCGCCGTACACCCAGTGCCTCGGCGTCGAAGCCGACGACGTACGCACCCGCCTGACCTGCCAGCGCATAACCACGAAAGCTCCACCATGACCACCCCAGCCGACATCCCCGCATCCGACCCGCGCAAGGACTCCCTCATCGAGTACCCCTCGCGCTTTCCCATCAAAGTGATGGGCGCGAAGGTAGATGGTTTCGTGCACGCCATCGTCGAGCTTGCACGGCGCCATGACCCGAGCTTCGATGCCTCCACCATAGAGTTGCGCGACAGCCGTGCCGGCAACTACCTGGGCGTGACCATCACGATCACGGCCACCAGCCGCGAGCAGCTCGATGACCTGTACCGCGCGCTGTCCTCGCACCCCATGGTGAAGGTCGTGTTATGAACGACCAGGCCGTGCAGGTTCGGCTTCTGGGTCGGGTGGACTACAGCGAAACCGTGGCCGCCATGCAGAGCTTCACCGTGCAGCGCACCGCCGACACCCCGGATGAACTATGGATTTGTGAGCATGCCGCGGTTTATACGCAAGGCTTTGCCGCTAAAAACAATCATATTCTTGCCCCAGGTGACATCCCTGTCGTGGCCACCAACCGCGGCGGGCAGGTCACGCACCATGGCCCGGGACAGGTGGTGGCCTATCCGCTGCTGGATCTGCAGCGCGCCGGCTACTACGTAAAGGAATATGTGTACCGGCTGGAGGAGTCCTTGATCCGCACCCTGGCGCACTATGACGTGACCGGCCACCGTGTGGACGGCGCGCCTGGCATCTACGTGCGCCTGGATGATCCCGGTGGCCACGCCATGTTGGCGCAGCGCCCGCAAAGGCGCACGCCTGGCAGCCCCCGCCCGCAACCCGATTTCACCGGCCTGGGCAAGATTGCCGCGATTGGCATCAAGGTGTCGCACCACTGCACGTACCATGGCGTGGCCCTGAATGTGGCCATGGATCTGGAGCCGTTCTCCCGCATCAATCCCTGCGGGTATGCCGGCCTGCAAACGGTGGACCTGGCGAGCATCGGCGTCAAGACCGACTGGGCTGACGCGGCAGCCGTGCTAGGCCGACAGCTTGCACTGCGCCTCGCGCCCTAAGCAGCATTCATATAGCTTGCCGGGTCATCGGCCGCCAGCACCTGTTGCGCCCAATCGGCAAGCTTGCGCGCATCGGCGCGCAGCACCTCCTGCTTGACGGCCAGGATCTGCGCCGGCTGCATGGAAAAGCTGCGCAGGCCCAGGCCCAGCAGCAAGCGGGTCATGCCCACGTCGCCAGCCATCTCACCGCAGACGCTCACGCTCTTGCCCTGGCGCGCGCCCGCGGCAATGACATCGGCCACGAGGCGCAGCACGGCCGGGTGCAGCGGGTCGTACAGATCGGCCACGGCCTCGTCGGCGCGGTCAATGGCCAGCGTGTACTGGATGAGGTCGTTCGTGCCTATCGAGAGGTAGTCGAAATAGTGCAGGAACTGCTGCACCATCAGCGCCGCGGCAGGCACCTCGATCATCGCGCCCAGCTGCACCGGGCCGTAGGCCATGCCGCGCGCGTCCAGCTCGGCACGCGCCAGGTCAACCTGGGCCAGCGTCTGGCGGATCTCGCCCACATGCGCCAGCATCGGAAACAGCAGCTTGACCGGCCCATGCACTGCGGCGCGCAGCACGGCACGTAGCTGGGTGCGGAACATGGCCGGGTCAGCCAGGCTCCAGCGAATGGCGCGCAAGCCCAGCGCCGGGTTGAGCGAACTGTCCTTGTGCGACTTGTCCAGCGGCTTGTCCGCGCCCACATCGATGGTGCGTATGGTGACCGGCAGGCCCTGCATGCCCTCCACCGCCTCACGGTAGGCCTGGTACTGCTCCTCCTCGTCGGGCATGCGTCCGGCGCGCCCCATGAACAGAAACTCGCTGCGAAACAGTCCGACACCTTCCGCCCCCGCGCGCAGCGCAGATGCGACATCGCCGGGTTGCTCGATGTTCGCCAGCAGTTCGATCGCCTGGGCATCCAGCGTCACCGCCGGCGTGTGCCGCAGGCGCGTCAGGCGCTCGCGCTCCAGCGCGATCTGGCGCTGCTTGAAACCATACTCGGCCAGGATGATGGGCGACGGGTCGACGATCACCGCCCCCGCGTCCCCGTCGATGATCACCCAGTCGTCCTGGCGCACCAGCTGGCTGGCGCCGCGTGCGCCAACGACGGCAGGAATGTCCATGCTGCGCGCCACGATGGCCGTGTGACTGGTCTTCCCGCCCACATCGGTAATGAAGCCCGTGAACACGCTTTGCTTGAATTGCAGCATGTCGGCCGGCGACAGATCATGTGCCACCAGCACCAGTGGCACGTCGGCGGCGCCGCCCTGCAGGAACTCGGCCTCGGCGCCGGCCTCGGCCTGGCGGCGCGGGCTGCGCGGCGGCGGCGCCACGGGGCTGGCCACGCCTTTCATGCGGCGCAGGATGCGTTCGACCACCTGCTCCAGATCGGCCTTGCGCTCGCGCAGGTAGTCGTCCTCCATCTCGTCGAACTGGCGGCTGATGATCTCCAGCTGCGTGGTCAGCGCCCATTCGGCGTTGTACAGGCGGTCGGTGATCCAGTGCTTCACGCCGCTGACCAGCATCTCGTCCTGCAGCAGCAGCAGGTGCACATCCAGCAGCGCCGCGAGTTCGGACGGCGCATCCGGCGGCAGGTCGGCACGCAGACGCTGCAACTCATCGACCACGGCATTGCGGCCATTACGCACGCGCGCTATCTCGGCCTGCACCTGCGTTGGTTCGATGAAGTAATGCGCCACCTCCATGCGACTGGACGTGGCCAGTACCGCACGCCCGATGGCAATGCCGCGCGCGACGGACAGGCCGTGGATGGAGAAGCTCATGTGCGCCTCGCTCGTGACTTATTCGCCTTCGCCAAACTTGTCGTCTATCAGAGCCAGCAGCGCGTTCATGGCCTCCTGCTCCTGCGCGCCATCGGTCTCCACCTCGACCTGCGTACCCAGGCCTGCGGCCAGCATCATCACGCCCATGATGCTCTTGGCGTTGATGCGGCGCTCGCCCTTGCTCATCCAGACCTCGCAGGGATAGCTGCCCGCAAGCTTGGTGAGCTTGGCCGAGGCACGGGCGTGCAGACCCAACTTGTTGCTGATGGTGATGCTGTTCTTGATCATGGATGGCACATCGGTTTTGGAGCTGCGGCGCTGACGCCCTCGACCCGCATCACACCCTGGGTGGCGCCGGCCAGGGCGCGCTTGGCCAGGGCGTCCAGCGGCTCGGCGCGGTAGCACCAGGCACGCAGCAGCATGGGCAGGTTCACGCCGGCGAGCAGATGTGAATGCACATCATCGACCAGGCGCTGCGCAACATTGCAGGGCGTGGCGCCAACCACATCGGTCAGCACCAGCACCGAAGCCGCACCCAGTGGCTCCAGCAAGGCCCGCGCGGCCGCCAGGGTCTGCTCCGGCGGCTCGTGGGGTGGCACGTCCAGCACCAGCAGGTCAGCCGCGCAATCAGGAAACACATGCACGGCGCATTCGCGCAGCGCGCTGGCCAGGGGGGCGTGGGCGATGATGAAAAGACGGGTATGCATGGCGTAAGGCTTTGCCATGCATTATCACCGTGCCCATGCCATGCCAGCGGTCTGCGGCGCGGCGGGCCAGCCACGGGGTATGAAACTGCCGGGCGCCAGACCAAGGCCGGATGAAACTTCGCGCTCCTGGCGCAATCCCATGCCAGCGGCGGCGAATCCAGCGCTGCGGCACAATCGCAACGCATTTGGGGCCCGCACCGGGCCGGCATGAGGAACAGGGTATGCAGATCAAGCATTGGCTGGTGGCAGGCGTGGTGGCCGCAGGCGTCGCCATCGGGGCCGTGGTGGTGCTGGGCTCCGGGACATCGGTGGCGCCGCAATCGACCTTTGTGCTGCTCGATGGGTCACAGCAGACCACGGCCGACCTCCGGGGCAAGGTCACCCTGGTGAACTTCTGGGCCACCAGCTGCACCACCTGTGTCGCCGAGATGCCCGATATCGTCGCCACCTACGACAAGTACAAGGGCCAGGGTTTCGAGACCCTGGCCGTGGCCATGAGCTACGATCCGCCGAGTTATGTGGTGAACTTCACCGAAACGCGCAAGCTGCCCTTCAAGGTGGCCATCGACAACACCGGTGCCGTCGCCAAGGCCTGGGGCGACGTCAAGCTCACTCCCACCACCTACATCGTCAACAAGCGCGGGGAGATCGTGAAGAGCTATGTCGGCGCCCCCGACTTCACCGAACTGCACCGCTTGATTGAAAAGCTGCTGGCCGAGGCCTGAGGCATGCAACGCAAAAGGCCGGTTTCATTAACGAAACCGGCCTTTTGCGCTTATAGACAGTACGCCTGAAGCTATATTTTTGATAGCTTAACGATTGCGAAAGGCGTCGTGGCAAGACTTGCAGGACTGCGCTGCCGGGCCAAAGGCGGTTTTGATCTGCTCCAGGTTGCCGGTCTTCGCCGCACTGGCCAGCTTGGCCGCCTCGGCCTGGAAGGTCTGGGCATGCTCATTGAACTTGGCCTTCTCGGTCCACACGTTGGGTTTGGCCTTGTGCGGCGCGCCCTTGTCGGTTCCCGGGCCAAAGCCGGTCCAGGGCAGCGCCGCCATGGCGGCCACGATGTCAGCGTTTTCCTGCGCCGCCTTGGCATCAAACGGCAGCTTGCCGTTGACCATGGCACCGATGCGGCCAAAGTGCTGACCGATCACGAACAGGCTGCCCTGGCGGTACTTGACGGCCTCTTCGGACTTGGCGAACTGGGCATGCGCAGGCAATGCGAGCAAGGTGGTTACAGCGACTGCGGCGGAAATGGCAAGGGTCTTGAAGGTCATGGGAATCCGGTTGTTGTTGGCATCTGCATGGCCGGCGCCTGCGCCAGGCCGCGCGCAGTATCACCGTGCAACGTAAAGCGCATGTATATGACCCCAGGGTTTCCTCGGATTTTCTTGGCGCCATCTGCCGCTGGGCACAATTCGCCGGTTTCCAGTTCAGGTTTCGCAATTCATGCAGCACAAGGTTCGCGTCTGGGATCTTCCCACCCGTTTGTTTCATTGGTTTCTGGCAGCCACGGTGGTGGCACTGGTGATCACCGCCAAGGTCGGCGGCAACGCCATGCAATGGCACCTGCGGCTGGGGCATGTGATGCTGGCCCTGCTGTTGTTTCGCCTGGTCTGGGGCGTGGTGGGCGGGCATTGGTCACGTTTTGCCAGCTTTGTGCATTCACCCACGCGGTTGTGGCGCCATCTGCGCGGTCAGGCCAGCGAGGAGACGGCAGGACATTCACCGCTGGGCGCACTCTCGGTCTTCGCCCTGCTCGCCGTTTTGCTGGCCCAGGTCGGCAGTGGCCTGCTGAGCGATGACGAAATCTCATTTTCCGGGCCGCTGGTGCGCTTCGTTTCGGGCGAATGGGTCGGCCTGGCCACCTGGTTTCATTCCGACCTGGGGCAATACCTGCTGATCGGCCTGGTCGCGCTGCACCTGCTGGCCATTGGCTACTACGTGCTGGTGCGGCGCCGGACTCTGGTGCGCCCCATGCTGCATGGCGACAAGCTGCTGACCCGCCAGGCACCCGCATCGCGCGACGATGTGGCGGCGCGCACCGGTGCAGCCGTGGTGGCGGTGCTGAGCGCCGCGCTGGCGTGGTGGATATCCGGGCTTGGCGCTGGCTGACTTGCCGCTAAACTGCAACGTCTTCCGCTACCCGCCCCCGTTTTCGCACAGTGGATCCCGCACCCTCCATCCGCCTGTTCATACCCAGCCAAGCCCACGAGATGGATGCCGTGCGCGCCATCTTCCAAGAATATGCCGACAGCCTGGACGTGGATCTGGAATTTCAGAACTTCGCCGATGAGCTGGCCCATTTGCCCGGCGAGTACAGCGCCCCGCGCGGCCTGCTGCTGCTGGCCGAGGTGGATGGCAGCATCGCCGGCTGCTGCGGCCTGAGGCCGCTGGACAGCGTGGACTATGCCAATGCCGGTGAGATGAAGCGTCTGTACGTGCGCAAGGCGTTTCGCGGCTTCGGCCTGGGACGCCAGCTGGCCGAGGCCATTCTGGATGCCGCACACCAGGCAGGCTACGCCTGCGTGCTGCTCGATACGCTGGACGGCATGGAGGCCGCGCGCGCGCTGTATGCCGAACTGGGTTTTACCGAGATACCGCCCTATTACCACAACCCGGTGAGCGGGTCGCATTACCTGAAGGCGGATATCGGTTGAAATTGGAATGATTTTGGCCTCTGGCGCGCTTCAATCAAGCGCGAGAAGCTATACATATAATAGTAAATGCCGCACCAGCCCACGGGCTGGTGCGGCATTGACCTTGGTGGAACCTTATCAGGCCTTGAGCTGACCGAGCATGGTTGCGGCGTCGCTGACCTCGAACTTGCCGGGCGCTTCCACGTTCAGGCTGGCCACCTTGCCATCCTTGACCAGCATGGAATAGCGGTTGCTGCGCAGGCCCAGGCCCTTGCCGTTCAAGTCCAGCGTCAGGCCGGTGGCCTTGGCAAAGGCAGCGTCACCGTCGGCCAGCATGCGCACCTTGTTGGCCGTCTTCTGATCCCGTGCCCAGGCGCCCATCACGAAGGCATCGTTCACCGACAGGCACCAGATCTCATCCACGCCGGCAGCCTTCAGGGCATCGGCCTGCGCCACATAGCCCGGCACATGCTGGTTGGAACAGGTGGGGGTGAAGGCACCCGGCACGGCGAACAGCGCAATGGTCTTGCCTGCGGCAGCCTTGTGCACATCCACGGCATTGGGGCCCATGCTGCAGCCATTGCCCTCGACCTCGATGTATTCCATCAGGGTGGTGGCGGGAAGTTGGTCACCGACTTTGATCATGCTCGACTCCTTGGAATAAAAAAACGACCCACATTGTGGGTCGTTTCCATGGGCATTGCTGCCCGGGAGCCGATAAGGCTTAGACCAGAGCGGCCTTTTGCACCAGGCGGGTCGCTACCCAGTTCTTGGTCTTGGAAAGCGGACGGCTTTCCGTGATCTCGATGGTGTCGCCCATCTTGTACTCGCCGTTCTCGTCGTGGGCGTGGTACTTGCTCGACTTGATCATGATCTTGTCGTAGATGGGGTGCTTGACGCGGCGCTCGACGAGCACGGTCACGGTCTTGGTACGCTTGTCGCTGACCACCTTGCCAACCAAGGTGCGCTTGAGGGAGGGTTTGGCTTCCGTCATGTTCGCTCCTGGATTACTTGGCGGCTTGCTTTTCAGCAAGAATGGTCTTGGCGCGGGCAATGTCACGGCGCGTGGTACGCAGCGTGTTGGTGTTGCCCAGCTGTTGCGTGGCCTTCTGCATGCGAAGGCCGAAATGGGCCTTTTGCAGCGACTTGATTTCGGCTTCGAGGCCGGCCACGTCCTTTTGGCGGAGTTCAGCAGCTTTGGTCATGTTGATTCTCCTTAGGCGCCAATCTGACGGGCAACGAAGGTGGTGCGTAGCGGCAGCTTGGCGGCAGCCAGGCGGAACGCTTCGCGGGCCAGTTCTTCGGGAACGCCAACGATTTCGAACACCACCTTGCCGGGCTGGATCTCGGCAACGTAGTACTCGGGGTTGCCCTTGCCGTTACCCATACGCACTTCTGCGGGCTTGGTGGAAATCGGCTTGTCGGGGAACACGCGGATCCAGATACGACCGCCACGCTTGACGTGACGCGAGATCGCACGACGTGCGGCCTCGATCTGGCGGGCCGTCAGACGGCCACGATCCGTGCACTTCAGACCGAAGTCACCGAATGCCACCGAATTGCCACGCGTGGCGATACCGGTGTTGCGGCCTTTTTGCTCCTTACGGAACTTGCGGCGAGCAGGTTGCAGCATGTTTATTCTCCTTTACCGTCCGCAGCTGAAGCGGGCGCGTCTTTACGAACGCGCTTAACGGAATCTGCACCAGCGCCAGCGGGCTTGTCGCTACCGTCGGCAGGTGCTGCGTTGGCGCCCATGGGGCGGCGGCCACCACGGCCGGCACCGTCACGGCGGCCATCACCACGGCCGTCGCGGCGCGGGCCACGCGGGCGGCGCTCCTCTTCGGGGCGCGGCGTCTCGGCAGCAGGCAGGTCGCCACGACCCAGTGTGTCGCCCTTGTAGACCCAGACCTTCACGCCGATCACACCATAGGTGGTCTTGGCTTCGGAGGTGCCGTAGTCGATGTCGGCGCGCAGGGTGTGCAGCGGTACACGGCCTTCGCGGTACCACTCGGTACGGGCGATTTCGATGCCGTTCAGACGACCGGCGGACATGATCTTGATGCCCTGGGCGCCCAGGCGCATGGCGTTCTGCATGGCGCGCTTCATGGCGCGGCGGAACATGATGCGCTTTTCCAGCTGCTGGGTGATCGAGTCGGCGATCAGCTTGGCATCGATTTCGGGCTTGCGCACTTCCTCGATGTTGACAGCAACGGGCACGCCCAGACGCGTAGCGAGTTCCTTCTTCAGGTTCTCGATATCCTCGCCCTTCTTGCCGATCACGACGCCCGGACGTGCCGAGAAAATCGTGATGCGGGCGTTCTTGGCGGGGCGCTCGATCAGGATGCGCGAGACCGCGGCGTTCTTCAGCTTGGCCTTCAGGAACTCGCGCACCTTGATGTCTTCGGCCAGCATGCCGGCGAAGTCACGGTTGCTCGCGTACCAGCGGCTGGCCCAGTTACGGCTGACCGACAGGCGGAAGCCGGTAGGATGGATTTTCTGTCCCATATTCTTCCTCTGGCCTTTAGTTGCCCACGGTCACGTAGATGTGGCACGTCGGCTTGCTGATGCGGTTGCCGCGGCCCTTGGCGCGCGCCGTGAAGCGCTTGAGCGTGGTGCCCTGCTCGACGAAGATGGTCTTGACCTTCAGATCGTCGATGTCGGCGCCGTCGTTGTGCTCGGCGTTGGCGATGGCGGACTCCAGCACCTTCTTGACGATCACGGCAGCTTTTTTCTGCGTGAAAGCCAGGATGTTCAGAGCCTGATCCACCTTCTTGCCGCGGATCAGATCAGCGACCAGGCGACCCTTGTCCACCGACAAACGGACGCCCCGGAGGACTGCACGTGTTTCAGACATGGTCGTTCCTTACTTCTTCTGGACTTTTTTGTCCGCGGGGTGACCCTTGAAGGTGCGCGTCAGGGCGAATTCGCCCAGCTTGTGGCCCACCATCTGGTCGGTGACATAAACCGGCACATGCTGCTTGCCGTTATGCACGGCAATGGTCAGACCGATGAACTCGGGCAGAACCATGGAGCGACGCGACCAGGTCTTGACTGGCTTCTTGTCCTTGGTGGCGATGGCCTTCTCGACCTTGGCCAGCAAGTGATGGTCAACAAACGGACCCTTTTTGAGAGAACGAGTCATTTGCTACCTCTTACTTCTTGCGACGCGAGACGATCATGGTCTGCGTGCGCTTGTTGTTGCGGGTGCGATAGCCCTTCGTCAGGTTGCCCCATGGGTCAACTGCGTGACGGCCTTCGCCGGTACGACCCTCACCACCACCGTGCGGGTGGTCGATCGGGTTCATGGCCACACCGCGCACCGTCGGGCGGATGCCCATCCAGCGCTTGACACCGGCCTTGCCCAACTGGCGCAGGCTGTGCTCTTCGTTGGCCACTTCACCGATGGTGGCGCGGCACTCGATGTGGATCTTGCGCACTTCGCCGGAGCGCATGCGCACCTGGGCGTACATGCCTTCGCGCGCCAGCAGCGTGGCCGAGGTACCGGCCGAGCGGGCGATCTGGGCACCGGCACCGGCTTTCAGCTCGATGCAGTGGATGGTCGAGCCCACCGGGATGTTGCGGATCGGCAGCGTATTGCCGACGCGGATCGGGGCCTCGGAGCCGCTCACGATGGAGCTGCCCACTTCCAGGTTGCGCGGGGCGATGATGTAGCGACGCTCGCCGTCGGCATAGCACACCAGGGCGATATGGGCCGAGCGGTTGGGGTCGTACTCGATGCGCTCCACCTTGGCGGGGATGGCGTCCTTGTTGCGACGGAAGTCCACCACGCGGTAGTGGTGCTTGTGGCCACCGCCCTTGTGACGGGTGGTGATGTGACCGTTGTTGTTGCGGCCGGCCTTCTGGAACTGGGGTTCCAGCAAGGCTGCGAACGCCTCACCCTTGTGCAGGTGGTCACGCGAGATCTTCACCGTGCCGCGACGGCCCGGGGAAGTCGGTTTGATCTTGATAACGGCCATGGTTTACGCAGCCTCCCCGGACAGGTTCAGCTCTTGACCTTCCTTGAGCAGCACATAGGCCTTGCGCACGTTGTCGCGACGGCCCATGGTCTTGCCAAAGCGCTTGGTCTTGCCTTTGGTGTTCACCACAGAAACGCCCTTCACTTCCACCTTGAACATCAGTTCCACGGCGGCCTTGATCTCGGGCTTGGTTGCGTTCTGCAGTACCTTGAACGTCACGGCGTTGGACTTCTCGGCAACCATGGTGGCCTTTTCGGACACGATGGGAGCAACCAACACCTGCATCAGACGACCTTCGTCAAACTTCAGCGTGCTCATGCGAACATCTCCTTGAGTTTGTCGATCGCGCCCTTGGTGACGAGCACTTTCTTGTAGTGCACCAGCGACACGGGGTCTGCATAACGCGGCTCGACGACGAACACGTTCTTCAGATTGCGCGAGGCGAGGTACAGGTTTTCATCGACCTCATCGGCGATCACCATCACCGACTGCAGGTTCATGGCCTTGAACTTGTCGGCCAGCACCTTGGTCTTGGGGCTTTCCAGCTTCAGCGAGTCCACCACGGCCAGGCGGCCTTCGCGGGCCAGCTGCGACAGGATGGCGGCCATGCCGGCGCGGTACATCTTCTTGTTGATCTTCTGCGTGAAGTTTTCATCAGGCAGGTTCGGGAAGATGCGACCGCCCCCACGCCACAGTGGCGAGGAGGTCATACCAGCACGTGCGTTGCCGGTGCCCTTTTGCTTGAAGGGCTTCTTGGTCGAGTGACGCACCTGCTCGCGGTCCTTCTGGGCACGCGTGCCTTGGCGGGCATTGGCCTGGTAGGCGACGACGATCTGGTGGATCAGGTCTTCGTTGTACTGGCGGTCAAACACGGTCTCGGGCACATCCACCTTGGATGCCGCCTGGCCTTGTTCATTCAGGAGTTCGAGCTGCATTAGTTCGCTCCTTTGGAAGCTGGCGCCTTGATGGCCGGACGCACCGTAACGAACCCACTCTTGGAGCCCGGAACAGCGCCCTTGATCAAGAGCAGTTGGCGTGCTTCGTCGATGCGAACCACGTCGAGGTTTTGCGTCGTGACCGTCACGTCACCGAGGTGACCGGTCATCTTCTTGCCAGGGAACACGCGGCCCGGATCCTGCGCCATGCCGATGGAGCCAGGAACATTGTGCGAGCGGCTGTTACCGTGCGAGGCGCGCTGCGAACCGAAGTTGTGGCGCTTGATGGTGCCGGCGTAGCCCTTGCCGATGGAAGTACCTTGCACGTCCACCTTCTGACCCACGGCGAACACGTCGGCGACGGGCACAGTAGCGCCTGCGGCGTACTTGCCAGCGACTTCAGCGGTCACGGGGAATTCGCGGATGATTTCACCGGCTTCGACACCCGCCTTGGCGAGGTGGCCGGCTTCTGGCTTGGTCACACGCGAAGCTTTGCGTGCGCCGAACGTGACCTGCAGGGCCACGTAGCCATCGTTCTCTTGGGTTTTCACCTGGGTCACGCGGTTGTTGGACACATCCACCACCGTGACGGGCACTGCGTCCCCGTCATCGGTGAACAGACGCATCATGCCCACCTTGCGGCCCAGCAACCCGAGGGAGTTGCACAGACTCATTGGTTTTCTCCAAAACTTCCACCGCCTCGACTGCAATTGGCCCAGGCGTTTGCACCGACTGGCTTTCAGGGTGCGTGAAAGAAGGTTGATAAAACTCCGCGGCCGCACCCCAGAAACCGAGGCGCAAAAACGCGAAGCCGCAAAGTATAACGCGGACTGCCTTTTCAAGCAAGTCCGCGTTAGTTGTGACGCGGCCTCACGGCCACGCCCGATCGGCGACAGGGGTTACTGCAGCTTGATCTCTACGTCCACGCCGGCCGGCAGGTCGAGCTTCATCAGCGCGTCCACGGTCTTGTCCGTGGGATCGACGATGTCCATCAGGCGCTGGTGCGTGCGGATCTCCAGCTGGTCACGGCTGGTCTTGTTGACGTGCGGCGAACGCAGGATGTCGAAACGCTTCATGCGCGTAGGCAGGGGCACGGGGCCCTTGACGATGGCGCCGGTGCGCTTGGCGGTTTCCACGATCTCGGCAGCCGACTGGTCGATCAGCTTGTAATCAAACGCCTTCAGGCGGATACGGATCTTTTGCTTGGACATTGGGTATTCCTTGTGATTGCAGGATTACGCAATGATCTTGGCAACGACGCCGGCACCCACGGTGCGGCCGCCTTCGCGGATGGCGAAGCGCAGGCCTTCTTCCATGGCGATGGGGGCGATCAGCTTGACGGTGATCGACACGTTGTCGCCGGGCATGACCATTTCCTTGTCGGCGGGCAGCTCGATGGAGCCGGTCACGTCGGTCGTGCGGAAGTAGAACTGCGGACGGTAGTTGTTGAAGAACGGGGTGTGGCGGCCGCCTTCGTCCTTGCTCAAAACATACACCTCAGCCGTGAAGTGGGTGTGCGGCTTGATGGAGCCGGGCTTGCACAGCACCTGGCCGCGCTCGACGTCTTCACGCTTGGTGCCGCGCAGCAGCAGACCGACGTTGTCGCCAGCCTGGCCCTGATCCAGCAGCTTGCGGAACATTTCCACGCCGGTGCAGGTGGTCTTTTGCGTGTCGCGGATGCCGACGATTTCGATTTCTTCACCGACCTTGATGATGCCGCGCTCGACGCGACCGGTCACCACGGTGCCACGGCCGGAGATGGAGAACACGTCTTCCACGGGCATCAGGAAGGCGCCGTCCACGGCGCGCTCGGGCGTGGGGATGTAGGTGTCCAGGGCTTCGGCGAGCTTCAGGATGGCGGGCTCACCCTTGTCGGACTGGTCGCCTTCGAGGGCCAGCTTGGCCGAGCCACGGATGATGGGGGTGTCGTCGCCGGGGAAATCGTACTTGTCCAGCAGTTCGCGCACTTCCATTTCGACCAGCTCGAGCAGCTCTTCGTCGTCCACCATGTCGCACTTGTTCAGGAACACGATGATGTAGGGCACGCCCACCTGGCGGGCCAGCAGGATGTGCTCGCGCGTCTGGGGCATGGGGCCGTCAGCGGCCGAGCACACCAGGATGGCGCCGTCCATCTGGGCGGCGCCGGTGATCATGTTCTTCACATAGTCGGCGTGGCCGGGGCAGTCCACGTGGGCGTAGTGGCGGTTGGCGGTCTCGTACTCGACGTGCGAGGTGTTGATGGTGATGCCGCGGGCCTTTTCTTCGGGCGCGTTGTCGATCTGGTCGTAGCCCTTGGCTTCGCCGCCAAACTTCTTGGACAGCACCGTGGCAATCGCCGCCGTCAGCGTCGTCTTGCCATGGTCCACGTGACCGATCGTGCCCACGTTCACGTGGGGCTTGGTGCGTTCGAATTTACCTTTTGCCATTTTCAAACTCCAAAAGAGCAATGCCTGTGTGAGGGTTTAACGTCTGCACCCGGTTGCTGATCCGCCACGCACAGGACAACGGGACGGGCACCGGATCGCAGATTGCAGAAACTGCTTCTAAAAAAAGAGCTGTCCGCGCTTATTTGGCAAGCGTTTACAGCCCTTTTGACTCTTATTTCGCGCGGGCGGCGACGATGGCCTCGGCCACGTTGCGCGGAGCTTCGGCGTAGTGCTTGAACTCCATCGTGTAGGTGGCGCGACCTTGCGTCATGGAGCGCAGCTGTGTGGCGTAGCCGAACATTTCGGACAGCGGCACCTCGGCCTTGATGGCCTTGCCACCGCCGACCATGTCGTCCATGCCCTGCACCATGCCGCGACGGCTGGACAGGTCACCCATCACCGTGCCGGCGTAGTCTTCCGGCGTCTCGACTTCCACGGCCATCATGGGCTCGAGGATGACGGGGCTGGCCTTCTTGGCGGCTTCCTTGAAGCCGAAGATGGCGGCCATCTTGAACGCCTGCTCGGACGAGTCCACGTCGTGGTACGAGCCGAAGGTCAGAGCGACCTTCACGTCAACCACCGGGTAGCCGGCCAGCACGCCCGAGGTCAGGGCCTCGACGACACCCTTTTCCACCGCCGGGATGTACTCGCGCGGAACCACGCCGCCCTTGATTTCGTCCAGGAACTCAAAGCCCTTGCCCGGCTCGTTGGGCTCCAGACGGAACACGACGTGGCCGTACTGACCCTTACCACCGGACTGGCGCACGAACTTGCCATCCACGTCCTTGACGGTGTTGCGGATGGTTTCGCGGTAGGCCACCTGGGGCTTGCCGACGTTGGCTTCGACGCCAAACTCGCGCTTCATGCGGTCGACGATGATTTCCAGGTGCAGCTCGCCCATGCCGGCGATGATGGTCTGGCCCGACTCTTCGTCGGAACGCACGCGGAAGGACGGGTCTTCGGAGGCCAGACGCGACAGGGCGATGCCCATCTTTTCCTGGTCAGCCTTGGACTTGGGTTCCACGGCCTGGGCAATCACGGGCTCGGGGAAGATCATCTTCTCGAGCATGATGTGGTTGTCCAGATCACACAGCGTGTCACCGGTGGTCACTTCCTTCAGGCCCACGCAGGCAGCGATGTCGCCGGCGCGGATTTCTTCGATTTCCTGACGCTCGTTGGCGTGCATCTGCACGATACGGCCGATGCGCTCCTTCTTGCCCTTGACGGCGTTGTAGACGGTGTCGCCCTTGGTCAGCACGCCCGAGTAGACACGCACAAAGGTCAGCTGGCCGACAAAGGGGTCGGTCATCAGCTTGAAGGCCAGGGCCGAGAACTTCTCGTTGTCGTCAGCCTTGCGCGAAAGCTTCTTCTCTTCGTCTTCGGGGTCCGTGCCGGCCACGTCGGGGATGTCCACCGGCGAGGGCAGCAGATCCAGCACGGCGTCGAGCATGCGCTGCACGCCCTTGTTCTTGAAGGCCGAGCCGCACAGCATGGGCTGGATTTCGGTGGCGATGGTGCGCTGGCGCAGGCCGGCGATGATTTCCGCTTCAGACAGGTCACCCTCTTCCAGGTACTTGTTCATCAGCTCTTCGCTGGCCTCGGCTGCTGCCTCGACCATGTTCTCGCGCCACTTGTTGCAGGTCTCGACCAGATCGGCGGGGATGTCGCCGTATTCGAACTTCATGCCCTGGGAGGCTTCGTCCCAGATGATGGCCTTCATCTTCAGCAGATCGACCACGCCCTGGAACTTGTCTTCCGCGCCGATCGGCACCACGATGGGCACCGGGTTGGCCTTCAGGCGCAGCTTCATCTGGTCCACGACCTTGAAGAAGTTGGCACCGGTTCGGTCCATCTTGTTCACAAAGGCCAGGCGCGGCACCTTGTGCTTGTTGGCCTGACGCCAGACGGTTTCGGACTGGGGCTGCACGCCACCCACGGCGCAGTACACCATCACGGCGCCGTCGAGCACGCGCATGGAACGCTCCACCTCGATGGTGAAGTCCACGTGGCCGGGGGTGTCGATGATGTTGATGCGGTGCTCGGGGCGCGACAGGTCCATGCCCTTCCAGAAGCAGGTCACGGCCGACGAGGTGATCGTGATGCCGCGCTCTTGCTCCTGCTCCATCCAGTCGGTGGTGGCAGCGCCGTCGTGCACTTCGCCCAGCTTGTGGGTCACGCCGGTGTAGAACAGGATACGTTCGGAGGTGGTGGTTTTACCCGCATCGATGTGGGCCGAGATACCGATGTTGCGGTAGCGCTCTAGGGGTGTTTTGCGTGCCATGATGGACTTTCGTTAACGGCCAAGAGCCCGTCCGCCAAAGCGGCGAATCGGGCTCCCAGCCTTCGAGACAAAGGACGAGACTTAGAAGCGGAAGTGGCTGAAGGCCTTGTTGGCTTCGGCCATGCGATGCACTTCGTCACGGCGCTTCATCGCGCCGCCACGGCCTTCGGTGGCTTCCATCAGCTCGTTGGCCAGGCGCTGGGCCATGGACTTCTCGCTGCGCTTGCGCGCGGCTTCCTTGATCCAGCGCATCGACAGCGCCAGACGGCGCACCGGGCGCACTTCGACGGGCACCTGGTAGTTGGCGCCGCCCACGCGGCGGGACTTCACTTCCACCATGGGCTTGACGTTGTTGATGGCCGTGGTGAACACCTCCAGGGCGTTCTTCTCGGGCTGCTTCTTCTCGATCAGCTCCAGCGCGCCATAGATGATGCGCTCTGCAACTGCCTTCTTGCCGCCTTCCATGATCACGTTCATGAATTTGGACAGCTCTACATTGCCGAACTTGGGATCCGGCAGGATTTCACGTTTGGGGACTTCGCGACGACGTGGCATTTTTCACCTCTATCTTTGCTTCAGTTGGCGCCGTTTCCGAACACCGCGAGAGCCATGATGGACTCCCACTTACTCGACCCACGCAAACCATTTTGCGCTTCGGGTCACTACGCTGCACACCGCGCCACGCGGCAAGGCAGCACCAAAAATTCAAACCTGAAGAACCAGGGCTTACTTGGCCTTGGGCTTCTTGGCACCATACTTGGAGCGCGACTGCTTGCGATCCTTGACGCCTTGCAGGTCGAGCGAACCACGCACGATGTGGTAACGCACACCGGGCAAGTCCTTGACCCGGCCGCCGCGCACCAGCACCACGCTGTGCTCTTGCAGGTTGTGGCCTTCACCGCCGATGCAGGAGATGACCTCGAAGCCATTGGTCAGGCGCACCTTGGCGACCTTACGCAGAGCGGAGTTGGGCTTCTTCGGCGTCGTGGTGTACACACGGGTGCACACGCCACGGCGCTGAGGGCAGTTTTCCATGGCAGGGCTCTTGGATTTGACAACTTCGACCGTGCGGCCCTGACGCACGAGTTGGTTAATGGTTGGCATTAATACGTCCCTAAACGTGATAAAACGAAAACGTGAAACCCTTCGGAAATTCCGAAAAGCCTTCTAATGTATCAGCTTGCCCAGGCGCAGGCAATGGCTTTGTCAAAAGCCCCACGCGTGCGCCGCCGGCTTACTTGATCCAGAGGCGTATAGCGTCCCAGGTGCGGCCGAAGATGCCCGCCTGGCCCACATCCTCCAGGGCCACCAGGGGCAGCTCGGCGACCTGCTGCTCGCCAAGTTTGACGCGCAGCGTGCCCACCGGCTGCCCCTTGGTGAAGGGAGCCAGCAGCGGATCCTGGCGCACGATCTCGGTGCTGACCTTGCCGGCGCTGCCCGAGGGCACGGTGATCACGATGGCCTGCTCGCGGCCGATCTTGAGCGTGCTCTGCGTACCCTTCCAGATGGCGGGCGTGGCCGCGGCCTGGCCGGCGTCGAACAGTTTGACCGAGTCGAACGCCGTGTAGCCCCAGTTCAGGAGTTTCTGGCTTTCATTGGCGCGCGCGTTCTCGCTGGCCGCGCCTAGCACGATGGATAGCAAACGGCGCTGGCCCAAATTGGGAAAGTCGCGCTTGGCCGTGGCCACCAGGCAGTAGCCCGCCGCCGCCGTATGGCCGGTCTTCAGGCCATCCACCGTCGGGTCACGAAACAGCAGCGCATTGCGATTGCTGCTGTTGGAGGCCGGCGTGCCCTCGTAGCGGTACTGCTTGGTGGCGTAGTAATGCATGTACTGTGGAAAGTCCTGCATCAACCGCGTGGCCAGGGTCGCCAGATCCTTGGCGGTGGTGGTGTGGCCGGGTTCGGTCAGGCCCTCGGGGTTCTTGTAGCTGGTACCCGTCATGCCAAGGGCCTTGGCCTGCTCGTTCATCAGGCGCACGAAGTTCTCCGCCGTTCCACCGACGCCCTCGGCCAGGGCCATGGTGGCGTCGTTGCCCGACTGCACGATCATGCCCTTGAGCAGGTCATCGACCGGCACCTGCATCTTGGGGTCGATGAACATGCGCGAGCCGGGCATCTTCCAGGCGCGCTCGCTCACCGGCAGCTTTTGCTCCAGCGTGATCTTCTTGGCGCGCAGGGCGTCGAACACCAGGTAGCCGGTCATCAGCTTGGTGAGCGAGGCCTGCTCCACCGGCGCGTCGATGTCCTTGGAGGCCAGCACCTGGCCGGCCGTCACGTCCACCAGCAGGTAGTTGCGCGCGGCGATTTCCGGCGGCTGGGGCGCCTGGGCCCAGAGGATGGCCGGAGCCATCAGGGCGGCGCAGGCGAGGGAACGCAATGAGGGCAGGAGAGACTTCATGGTGGGAGCGGGTACTTCAAACAACTGAAAGCGACATACCGGCCGCGGCGGCCGGTATGCGTGTGGAAATGAGGGAGGTGCGTCAGGCCACGGCCTGCAAGTGGCGCGTGGCCAGGCTGCGCAGCAGCGGCAATTGTCCGTGAAAGAAATGTCCGCCCCCCGGCACAACCGTAACCGGCAGTGTCTGCGGCCGGGCCCAGTCCATCACGCTGGTCAGCGGCACGGTTTCATCATGCTCGCCATGCACGACGAGGGTGCGCAGATGCGCCTCGGGCGGCACCGGCGCCACCGTGAAGCGGCTGGCGGCCGTGCCCACGAGCACGGCTGCGACCACCTCGCGCTCGCTCCACAGGCGCGCCAGCGCATGGCTGGTGACGAAGGCGCCAAACGAAAAACCGGCCAGGGCGATCGGCCCCTCGGGCGCCATGTGCTGCACCACGGCCAGCAGGTCGTCGAGCTCGCCCTGGCCGTCGTCATGCACGCCGGCCGAGGCGCCCACGCCGCGGAAGTTGAAGCGCACAGCGGCAAAGCCGCCGGAGACAAAGGCGCGCGCCAGGGTCTGCACGACCTTGTTGTCCATGGTGCCGCCAAACAGCGGATGCGGGTGGGCGATCACGGCCACGCCGCGCGGCGCCACGCCGGCGGCCGCGGCGTCGCGCGCTACCTCGATGGCGCCGGCAGGGCCCGCCAGGCTCAGGCGTTCGGTCTGGGCATTCATGTTTGCTATTTAATCAAGAGCTTATGGCACTTTACCATCCAGCGTTACAGGCCAAAATCTTTATGAATAATGATCAACGCCCAAGTTCCGGCGGCGTGAGCAAACGCTCCACCACCACGCCGTTCTTCAGGTGCGACTCGACGATCTCCTCAATGTCGGCGATGTCCACATAGCTGTACCAGATCCCCTCGGGGTAGACCACGGCGATGGGGCCGCCGGCGCAGCGATCCAGGCAACCGGACTTGTTCACCCGCACCTTGCCCGCGCCAGCCAGACCCTGCTGCTTGACCAGCGCCTTGCAATGCTCGAACGCCTGTTGCGCGCCGTGCTGGGCGCAGCAGTTCTCGCCATTGGTGCGCTCATTCAGGCAAAAGAAGATGTGGCGCTGGTAGTACTGGGGGGTGGTTTCGCTCATGGGTGGCAATTTTAGGATTGCACGTCGCGCCGCGACACGCGCAGCAGTACATACAGCAGCGCGGCGTAGGGCCAGAGCCAGCCCAGCCACTGGCCCAGGCCATAGAAGCGGATGAAACGCCCCTGCTCCCAGGCCTGCAGGGTCTGCGCAAAGTAGGCGTTGGTGGGCGCCTGGTTGAGCAGGTTCAGGTGCAGCATCAGCACCAGCAGCAGCACCGCCGCGCAGCCGCGCCGGGGCAGCGTGGCCAACCCCAGGGCCGCCGCCAGGCCCACGCCCAGGCCGATCGCCGTGGCCGGCGTGAGCCACTCCCAGGCATGCGCCGGGCCGTAGCTGAGCAAGGCGGACAGCGCCGTCGCCGCCACGCCAACGGCCAGCGCCGACAGCGCCAGCAGCATGCGCCGCCCCATGTGGCGCATGATGCAGAAACCCAGCAGGCAGGGGATGAGCAGCCCCAGAGCCACGGCCAGCAGCTCGCCCCCAGGCGACAGCGGCTCCAGCGCCAAGTCCACGGCCGGCAGCCAGGCGCTGAACGGTGTGCCCTCCAGCACATCCGCCAGCGCCGCCTCCAGCCGCTCCCACACCTGCCCCAGGCCCAGTGGCAGGGCCGCCGGAAACAGCAGCGCCCAGGGCCACAGCGCCAGCAGCACCAGCGCGCCACGCGCCTGCGGCACGAACCAGCGCTCGCGAAACCGGCTCCAGTGCGAGATCGCCCCCAGGCGCTCGAGCAGCGCCGCCACCAGCGCGCCCAGCAGCGCGCCGGCGGCGTTGAGCCCCAGATCCATGTTGGAGGGCACGCGCCGCGGCAGATAGATCTGCAAAAACTCCATGGAGAGCGACAGCAGCGCCCCGGCCAGCGCCGCCGCCGGCACGGCCGCGCGCGGCCAGTGCGTGCGCAGCAGGGCCAGCGCCAGCAGAAAGCCCAGGGGCGCGTAGCCAGCCAGATTCAGGTTGACGTCAAACCAGGTCCAGTACGGCGGCGGCATGCGCGCCGTGAGGAACACCCAGGGCGACACGCCCTGCTCGCGCCAGCCCTCGAAGGGAAACAGGCTGGCAAAGACGATCAGCGCGGCATAGATGAGCGCCAGGGGCCAGGCCGATGTCTTGTGCATGGCGCAGCGGCCAGCCTCAGAAAGGCTTGACTACCACCAGCGCCACGGCAACGACCAGCAGCAGCACCGGAACCTCATTGAACCAGCGAAACCAGCGGTGGCTATGCTGGTCAGTGTTCGCCGCCAGGGCACGCAGCATGCGCGCGCAAATCCAGTGGTACAGCACGATGAGCACCACCACGCCCAGCTTGGCATGCAGCCAGCCGTTGCCGGCCCCCTGCCCTATGCCATAGCCCAGCCACAGCCACAGGCCCAGGCCAATGGCGGGCACGGCCAGCAGTGTGGTGAAGCGCAGCAACTTGCGCGCCATGAGCAGCAGCCGGTCGCGCTCGGCCACCGAGCCCGGCGCCACCATGGCCAGGTTGACGAAGATGCGCGGCAGGTAGAACAGGCCAGCAAACCAGCTGGCGATGAAGACGATGTGAAAGGTTTTGACCCAGAGCATCGGCGCAGTGTACGCGCCGGGTTCGGCCAAAAAAGAGGCCCGGACGGAGCCGGGCTGGAAAGCCTTGCGACGATCAACACCGCAGGGCCCCGCTCAGGGAGGTAAAGCGGGGGGCAGCCAGGCCGCCCGGGCGCAATCTAGCATTGGCGGGCGGTGGGCGCAAGCGCACTAGCCCAGCGCCTGATCCAGCGCCTGCTGCAACGCCCGCGCCAGCTGGCGCACATCGGGCGGCGTAGCGCTGAGCTGGGTGCAATCCACCGTGCGCCGCCGCATGGCGGCCTCGTCCTGGGGCTGGCCCATGGCAGAGCACAACAGCGCCCATTCGGGCGGCGTGACCAGGGTGCCGGCCACCAGCAGCACGCCGGTGCGCTGGCGCCGCTGGGCCAGGCCGACGAGCTTGCGGCCGGCGGCGTCCACCACCTCCCAGGGCGCCAGGCTGCCGTAGCAGGCCCAGGGCACGGTGGGGCCGGTGCGCGCGTTGCAGGCATCGACCTGATCGGGCGGCAGGGCCGTGGAGGGCACGCCCAGGTTTGAGAGCAGATCCACATGCAGCTGGCCCAGGCCGTGGTAGCTGTCTGGCAGGCGGCCCTGCACCCAGGGGTGATCCAGTGGCAGCACCACCGAGCAGCTGACCATCCACGGCCCGGTGAGCACCGCGCCGCCGCCCGAGGGGCGCAGCAGCAGCTCGGCCGCGCCGCCCAGGCGCGCGCGGGCGCCGTCCTCGAACTTGCGCTGCGAGCAGCCGAGCACGATGGCCGGCGCCTCGTACTGCCACACGGCAAAGCGCGGCCGGGTCACGGGCTCCAGCATTTGCTGGCGGTTCCAGGCCTGCTCCTGGGCTATGGTTGAAAGGGGGCTCTCTTGGGCGATCATGGGCGCGAAGGCTATCACCTGCCGGGGGGCGCATTGGGATGTGGGGGACAATGCCCACCATGCATCTGTCCAGCCCCACCCCCTTCCCCGCCAACCGCCCGCGCCGCCTGCGCCGCGACGCATTTACCCGCAACCTGGTGCGCGAGAACATGCTCACGCCGCACGACTTCATCTACCCGGTGTTCGTGCACGAGGGCCAGAACCAGCGCGTGGCCGTGCCCTCCATGCCCGGCGTGGAGCGCCTGAGCCTGGACCTGCTGCTCCCCGTGGCCGAGGAATGCGTGCGCCTGGGCATTCCCTACCTGGCGCTGTTCCCCTCCATCGACGGCGCACTGAAAACCCCCGACGGCCGCGAGGCGCTGAACCCCGAGGGCCTGATCCCACGCGTGGTGCGCGCCTTGAAGAAGGAGTTCCCGCAGCTCGGCGTGATGACCGACGTGGCGCTCGACCCCTACACCAGCCACGGCCAGGACGGCGTGCTGGACGACACCGGCTACATCCTGAATGACGAGACCGTGGAGATCCTCACCGGCCAGGCCCTCACCCACGCCCAGGCCGGCGTGGACATGGTGGCGCCCAGCGACATGATGGACGGGCGCATCGGCGCCATTCGCGAGGCGCTGGAGGCGCACGGCCTGATCCACACACGCATCATGGCGTACAGCGCCAAGTACGCCAGCGCCTTCTACGGGCCGTTCCGCGACGCCGTGGGCTCCAGCGCCAACCTGGGCGCGAGCAACAAGGACGTCTATCAGATGGACCCGGCCAACAGCGACGAGGCCCTGCGCGAGGTGGCGCTGGACATTGCCGAGGGCGCCGACATGGTCATGGTGAAACCCGGCATGCCCTACCTGGACGTGCTGCGCCGCGTGAAGGACGAGTTCAAGGTGCCCACCTTTGCCTACCAGGTGAGTGGCGAATACGCCATGCTGAAAGCCGCCGCAGCCAACGGCTGGCTGGACCACGACAAGGTGATGCTGGAGGCGCTCTTGGCCTTCAAGCGCGCGGGGGCCGACGGCATCCTGACCTACTTTGCGCTGGACGCCGCACGCCTGCTTAAAAAAATAATAGCTGCTCGCGCTTGATACAAAAGCGCTGGAGGCCGATTTGACTGAAAACACGCTACAGCCGATCCGCGTCTTCCATCTGCAGCCGGGCAGCGGCGCGCAAGAGCTGGCGGGCCTGCCCCAGGCGCCGCCGGCCCAGGGCTTTTACTGGATCGCCTGCACGCGCGCGGCCTTCAGCGCCGAGCTGCCGCGCCTGCAGGCCGCGCTGCAGACACTGGCCGGGCAGCAGCTGGTGGATCTGCATGTGTCCGACCTGCTCAACGCCCAGCTGCCATCGCATTACGACTACACCGCGCAATACGACCTGCTGGTGGTGCGCCGCCTGGCCCAGGCACAAGCCGCCGGCCCCGCGCCGCTGCGCACCAGCGCCCGTGGCGGCCCACCCGTGCTGCGGCGCATAGACACCAGCCCGGTGGGCTTTGCCGTGTTCGACCAGGTGCTGCTGTCGGTACACCCCGAGGACTGCGGCGTGCGCGACGCCTATGCCGCGCGCCTGGTCACACCCATGGCCGCCGCGGCCATCAGCGCCACCGCGGCCGAGGCCGTGGTGCACGAGCTGCGCAGCGGCCCCGTGGCCGGCACGCGCCTGCCGCCCAGCCCGGCCGACCTGATGCTGCGCGTGGTCAACCACATCGTCGACAACTACCTGGATCTGCGCCGCGAACTCTCGCGCCAGCTCGACCACTGGCAGGCCGAGCTGCTGCGCCCGCGCACGCGCTTTGGCAACTGGGGGGCGTTGCTGGATGCGCGCCTGAACCTGCACCAGCTGGACGAAATCTGCGAAGACCAGCGCACCGCCGTGCGCGCCTGGCTGGAAGCGCTGGACAGCTGGAGCGAGCCCGAGGGCAGCGCCGCTGCCCTGCGCGAACTGGATCTGCTCAAGGTGCGCAGCCGCGACGTGCTGGAACATATCGAGCGCGTGGTAACCCATGTGCGCCGCCTGGAGCACAGCACCGAGACCGCCGTGCAGATGCACTTCTCGGTGCAGAGCAACCGCACCAACGACATCATGCGCACGCTCACGGCGCTGACCGCCGTGTTCCTGCCGCTGAACCTGATCGCCGGCATCTTCGGTATGAACTTCGAGTTCCTGCCGCTCATCCACCAGCAGCACGGCTTCTGGTGGGCCATGGCGGCCATGGGGCTGATCTCTATCACCCTGGTGGCGCTGTTCTGGCGCAAGCGCTACCTGGCGCGCACAGGCCAGGGTTGATCCCCTGCCCCAGCCACGCGCCGTCGGTGCAAGCCACCCAGGCTTGACGCAGCGCAAGCCCCGGCGGCGGCTGGCTTCCAGAGAGCACCAAGGCATGCCACCATGGCCGGCATGAAACGCATCAAGACCAGTCTGTTCGGCCTGTTCGCGGGCATGACCGCGCTGTGGCTGGTGGCCGAGGCGCCTGCGCTGGCCGCGGCCAAGGGGGTATTTCAGTGGCGCCACCTGCTGGTGCAGTACACGGGCCTGCTGGCCATGGGGGCGATGTCCGTGGCCATGCTGCTGGCGGTGCGCCCGGCCTGGCTGGAGCCGCGCCTGCATGGGCTGGACAAGATGTACCGGCTGCACAAATGGCTGGGCGTGGCGGGCCTGGTGCTGGCCATCACGCATTGGCTGTGGGCCCAGGGGCCGAAGTGGCTGGTGCAGGCCGGGCTGCTCACCCGCCCGGGACGCGGGCCGCGCGCACCCGAGGCGCTGGAGATACTGCGCCTGCTGCGCAGCCTGCGCGGCCTGGCCGAAAACCTGGGCGAGAAGGCCTTCTACATCGCCGTGATCCTGATCGCACTGGCGCTGATCAAGCGCTTTCCGTACCGCCATTTCTTTCGCACCCACCGCTGGCTGGCGCTGGTGTATCTGGTGCTGGTGTTCCATAGCGTGGTGCTGCTGGACTTTGCCTACTGGCGCCAACCCGTGGGCTGGGCCATGGGTCTGCTGCTGGCGTCGGGCAGCGTGGCCGCCGGCATCAGCCTGCTGCGACGCATAGGCGCGCAGCGCAAGGCGCTGGGCGAGATCGTGCGGCTCGACTACCTCGACGCCGTGCAAGTGCATGCCGTCACCCTGCAGCTCAAGACCCCCTGGGCCGGCCATGAGGCCGGGCAGTTTGCCTTTGTCACCTTTGACGAGGCCGAGGGCGCGCACCCGTTCACCATGTCATCGGCCTGGACGGGCGACGGGCGGCTGCTGTTTCTCATCAAGGCGCTGGGCGACTACACGCGCACACTCGGGCATGCGCTGCGCGTGGGCGACACGGCGATCGTCGAGGGCCCGTACGGGCGCTTTCATTTCGAGGGCAGCGCGCAGCGCCAGATCTGGATCGGCGCGGGCATTGGCGTCACGCCCTTCGTGGCGCGCATGCAGGCGCTGGCGGCGCAGCCGGACGGCCGTTCGGTGGACTTCTTCCATGTCACGGCCGAGGTGGACGAGCGCGCCCTGGCCCTGCTGCGCGCCGACGCCCAGGCCGCGGGCGTGCGCCTGCACCTCGTCGTCTCGCGGCGCGGCGACACGGACAGCCTGTTCACCGGCGAGCGCCTGCGCGCCCAGGTGCCGGACTGGCTGCAGGCCGATGTCTGGTTCTGCGGCCCGGCGAACTTTGGCGATGCGCTGCAGCAAGACCTGGTGGCGCATGGGCTGGCGCCCGGGCATTTCCAGCGCGAGCTGTTCGAGATGCGTTGAATACTATTTAATTAATAGCTGCTAACGCTTATCCATCAAGCGTTACAGCCCATTTTTTTATCAGAACACCCCGCCACCTGACCGGCCACGGGCGCATCGCCCTCGCCCAGGCCGCTGGCGCCGCCCCAGCCCTGCAGGGGCTCATGCGGCAACGCCTCGGGGTGGGCGATATGGCCGGTGGCGGGGTCGTAGCCCACCTGGCGCAGGTGGTGGGCCAGGCCGGCGTCCATGGCGTCGATATGCTGCGGCAGCCATACGGCCAGCTCGGCGGCCATGAGGCGCAGCTCCACCAGGCGGCCCTTGCGCGCGCGCTCGGTGCCGTCACGCATGATGTTCAGCACCTGCTGGTGTTGCTGGCTGTGGCAGTTGCCGGCGGCAAAGCGCGTGGCCTGCATCCAGCGGTCTTCCTCGGCGAAATGCGCCTCGGTATGGGCCAGCAGCCGCTCCCAGGCGGCCATCAGCCGCGCGTCGTCGGCGCCCTGCACGGCCTGCAGCAGCGCCACGCATTCCTGGTGCGTGGCGTCCATCTGGGCCATCTCGACGCCCATGTCCTCGGACCATTGCAATGTCGTCATGCGGCTGTCCATGCTTCATCGCCCCTGCTGGCGCAGCCAGGCGGCCAGCTCGTCGGCCAGCTGGGCCGTCGCCTCGGCCAGGGCGCGCGCGCCGCCGGCGGCGTCGGCGCTGGGCGCCGGGCGCCGGGCCACGAACACCTGCTGCGCCACCAGCGTTTCGCCGGTCATGGCGGCATCGGCCAGCACGGCGCGCAGGCGCACCACGCCGGCGCTGTCCTGGGCGCTGCTGAAGACCTGGCTGAACTCCTCCAGCTGCACGCGCAGCACGCTGGGCAGGCGCCCCTGGCTGGGCTGCTGCACCGCCGCCTGGTTGGCCGAGAGCACGATGCGCTCGCGCCCCAGGCGCTCGCGCAGCGCCTGCTGCAAAAGCTGCGCGGGCGGCTGGCTCCAGCGCGCCTGGCTGTAGGGGAGCAGCTGCTGGGCGTTGGCGTAGGCCAGCCGGTACAGCAGGGCGCTGCTGCCCTCGGCCGCGGCTGCACCGCCCACGTCCAGCAACACCAGCGGCGGCGCATCCGGCGGGGCCGGCTGGGCCTGGGCGGCGCCGGGGCCAAAGTCGTAGACGGTGGCGCGCGGTGGCGGCTCGGGCAGGGCGGAGCAGCCCGCCAGCAGGGCGGCGAACAGCAGGCAAAACCCCCTGGCGATGTACATGTCGCCTATGCCCCTCACCCCTCCCTCTCCCCAGAGGGGCGAGGGCGACCGGTTGCGCCGGTATTGCTCCCTCTCCCTCTGGGAGAGGGCGGGGGTGAGGGCTAGCGGCCCAGTTTGAGGCATGTGATTTATCAGGCGAAAAACGCCTCCAACGCCCGACTTGTAAACGTCAACAGCTACTGTTTTAATAGTTTTCATGGCAATCCTTGGGGCGGTATCAGGGCTGGGCCGCGGGCGCCACAAAGCCCGGCTCGCCCGGCCCGGCGGCGCCGCGGCCCGGGCCGTAGATGAGCGACTGCGGGTTGTCGCCAATGCCGCTGACGGTGCGGCCCAGGCGGCGCGCGGCCTGGGCGGTCTCGTCGGCGGCGTTGTTCACGCGCGGCAGGGTCACGCGGCCAAAGCGGTCCACGGCCACGGCCAGCGAGCGGGCGCTGCTGCTGATCTCGGTCAGCGGCCCGCCGTCGGCCCGCAGGGCGCGCACGGCCTGGTTCACCTCGTCGGCCGCGCCGGCGGCGCTGGCACCGGCCTGGCGCAGCGCCTGCAGGGTCTGCTGCGCGTCCTGCGTCAGCGCGGGCATGCCGGCCAGGGCCGGATCCAGGCGCGTGCTGACGGTGTGATCCAGGCGCCGCACCAGCTGGTCTATGCTGGCGGCGGCGGCGCCCAGATGCTGCAGCGCCTGGCCAAAATGCTGCTGGTTGTCCTCGCCCAGCAAGGTCCCCAGGCGCGCCATCACGTCCTGCACCTGGCCCAGGATGGCCGGGCCCTGCTCGGCCAGCTGGCTCAGCGGCGAGCTCTGCAGCGGCAGGCGCGGCAGGCCGCTGGCGCCGGGCGCGGGCTGCGGCAGCGGCGCATCGGCGTCGTCCAGCTGGATATGGGCCAGGCCGGTCACGCCCTGGTAGCCCAGGGTGGCGAAGGTGGTGTCGGCTATGGGCGCGTCGGTGTTCACGGCGATGCGGATCAGCACATGGCCCACGGCCTGCGGGTCAAAGCCGATGGAGCGCACCTTGCCCACGGCCACGCCCTTGTAGCGCACGGCGGCCTGGGGCTGCAGGCCGCTGACGCTTTCCTTGCTGGAGAGCTCGTACACCCGGTAGTCGGTCTGGTCGCGCGTGAGCCACATGGCCAGACCCGCCAGCAGCGCGGCGACCGCTATCACGAAGATGCCCGCGGCCAGGGCATGTGCTTTGTTTTCCATCAGGCCTCCTGGGGCGCAGCGGCGGGGTCAGGCGGCTGCGCCATGGCGCGGCGCCCGCGTTCGCCGGCAAAGTAATGGTGAATGAAAGGATGGTCGAACTGCGCCACCTGCTGCGCCGTGCCGCTGGTGATGACATGCCGGTCGGCCAGCACGGCCACGCGCGTGGACAGGGCAAACAACGTGTCCAGGTCATGCGTGACCATGATCACCGTCAGGCCCAGCGCGGCGTGCAGCTCGCGCAGCAGTTCGCAGAATTCGTCCGAGCTGAACGGGTCCAGCCCCGCCGTGGGCTCGTCCAGCAGCAGCAGCGGCGGGTCCATGATCAGCGCGCGCGCCAGGGCCACGCGCTTGATCATGCCGCCCGAGAGGTCGGCCGGCATGCGCGTGGCGTGCTCGGCCTTCAGCCCCGCCAGGCGCAGCTTGACCATGGCCACGTCCTGCACCAGCGCGGGCGGCAGCGTGCCCAGCTCGCGCAGCGCAAAGGCAATGTTGTCCAGCACGTTGAAGGCCGAGTACAGCGCGCCATGCTGGAACAGCATGCCCACGCGGGCGCTGGCGCCCTCGCCTCCGAGCTCGGCGGCGGGCCGGCCCAGCACCGTGACGCTGCCGCGCGTGGGCCGCGTCAGGCCCAGGATATGGCGCAGCAGCACCGTCTTGCCGGTGCCGGAGCCGCCCACCAGCGCCAGGATTTCGCCGCGGCGCACGGTCAGCTGCAGTTGGTCATGCACGGTGAAGGCGCTGTCGCCCTGGCCGAAGACGGTGGCCAAGTCGCGGATCTCGATGATGGTGTCTGCATCCGCCATGATCAGAATCCCACGCTGCGGAAGGCCACGGCGAACACCGCGTCCACGATGATGACCATGGTGATGGCGCTGACCACCGAGGCCGTCGTGCCCTCGCCCAGGCTTTGCGTGTTGGGCTTGACGCGCAGCCCCCAGTGGCAGCCGATCAGGGCGATGAACACGCCGAACACCACCGACTTGGCCATGGCCAGCCAGAGGTTGGAGACTTGCACCGCCGCCGGTAGCACCTGCAGGAAATAGGCCGCCGAGATGCCCATGGTCAGATCCGCCGCCAGCATGCCGCCGGCCAGCGCCGCCAGCGTGGTCCACAGCGCGATCAGCGGCATGGCCAGGCCCAGCGCCAGCGCACGCGGCAGCACCAGGCGAAAGCCATGCGCTATGCCCATGACGCGCATGGCGTCGAGTTCCTCGGTCACGCGCATCACGCCGATCTGCGCGGTGATGGCCGAGCCCGAGCGCCCGGCCACCAAAATGGCGCCCAGCATAGGCCCGAGCTCGCGGATCAGCGAGATGCCCAGGATGTTGACGATGAAGGCCTCGGCGCCAAACTGGCGCAGCTGCAGGCTCATCAGATAGGCCAGCACCACGCCGATCAGAAAACCCACCAGCGCCGTGATCGGCAGGGCCCGCGCGCCCATCTGGTAGAGATGGCCCGAGATGTCGCGCCAGGGCGCGCGCAAGGGCTTCGCCGCCAGGCGCAGCATGTCCAGCAGCAGCTGGCCCACCAGCAACACCAGGCCCGTGAGGTGGTCCAGCGCGTGCAGCACCAGCTCGCCCAGGCGGTCGATCTGCGTGGACAGGCGCCAGGGGGCGGGGGCCGCGCAGGGTGTGGAGAACTGCGCCACGCGCTCCAGCATCTGGCGCTGGGTGTCGCTCAGTTCGATCTGCCCCGGCCAGGCGCGGCCCCAGTGGTTCCACAGGATTTGCGCGCCCACATGATCCAGCCGCGCCAAGTCGCGCAGGTTCCAGGCATGGCCGGGGCCGCAGGCCTTGAGCTCGCCGGCCACGCGCCGCCAGGCCTGGCGCTCGGCAAAGGCCGCCGCCACCCAGTCACCCTGCGGCAGGGCGCAGGGCGTGGCGGTGCTGTCTTGCACGATGGTCGGAGGGGACGGGACGGGCATGGTGGTGGTAACGGGGCCGCAGACGCGAACGGGATGCGGCGCATCATTTCACAGATTAACACGGGCCTGTGGCGGGCCATGAAAAAACATCAAAATCTGACCATGACGCCCATGGGCTGTTCGCCAAAAGCAATCAAAACCATAGCATGAAGGAGTTCCCCTCTCGACACTTCAGCGCCGATCCGCACAATCCGCCGCAGCACCGCGCCATCCCTGCGCGGCATTCTCTCCGACGACGGCCCCCATGAGCGACACCACTTTCGACTACATCATCATCGGCGGCGGCACGGCCGGCGCCCTGCTCGCCAACCGCCTGAGCGCCGACCCCCAGGCCCGCGTGCTGCTGGTGGAGGCCGGGCGCAAGGACGACTACCACTGGATCCACATTCCCGTGGGCTACCTGTACTGCATAGGCAACCCGCGCACCGACTGGCTCTACAACACCGAGCCCGACGCCGGCCTGAACGGCCGCAGCCTGCGCTACCCGCGCGGCAAGACGCTGGGCGGCTGCAGCAGCATCAACGGCATGATCTACATGCGCGGCCAGGCGCGCGACTACGACCAATGGGCCGACATCACCGGCGACGACGCCTGGCGCTGGAGCAACGTGCTGCCCGCCTTCAGGCGCCACGAGGACCATTGGCGCCTGGACGAGCCGGGCAGCGCCAGCGAGGCCTTCCAGCAGCTGCACGGCAACAAGCGCACCGGCAGCACGGGCGAATGGCGCGTGGACAAGCAGCGCCTGCGCTGGGACATCCTGGATGCATTTGCCCAGGCCGCGACCGAGGCCGGCATTCCTGCCACCGACGACTTCAACCGCGGCACCAATGAGGGCGTGGGCTACTTCGAGGTGAACCAGAAGGACGGCTGGCGCTGGAACACCGCCAAGGCCTTTCTGCGCCCGACCTGCTACGGCCGGCCCAACTTCGAACTCTGGACATCGGCCCAGGCCACGCGCGTGCTCACCGAAAAGCAGGCCGACGGCAGCCTGCGCTGCACCGGCGTGCAGGTGTGGACGGGCGAGGAGATGGTCACCGCCCACGCCCAGCAGGAGGTCATCCTGAGCGCCGGCGCCGTGAACTCGCCGCAGATCCTGCAGCTGTCGGGCATGGGCCCGGCGGCGCTGCTGCGCCAGCATGGCATTGATGTGCGGCTGGACCTGCCCGGCGTGGGCGCCAACCTGCAGGACCACCTGCAGATCCGCGCCGTGTACAAGGTGCAGAACGTGGCCACCCTGAACACCCTGGCCAATAGCCTGGTGGGCAAGGCAAAAATTGGCCTGGAGTACCTGCTCAAGCGTAGCGGGCCGATGAGCATGGCGCCGTCGCAGCTGGGCGCCTTCACGCGCAGCCGGCCTGATCTGCCCTGGCCCAACATCGAATACCACGTACAGCCGTTGTCGCTGGAGGCCTTCGGCGAGCCGTTGCACGACTTCCCGGCCTTCACCGCCAGCGTCTGCAACCTGAACCCGACCAGCCGCGGCAGCGTGACCATCAAGAACGCCGACTTTCGCAGCGCGCCGGCGATCGCGCCCAACTACCTGTCCACCCCCGAGGATCGCCAGGTGGCGGCCGACAGCCTGCGCATCACGCGCCACATCGTCGCCCAGCCGGCGCTGGCGCGCTACCGCCCCGAGGAATACAAGCCCGGCCCGCAGTACCAGAGCGACGAGGAACTGGCGCGCCTGGCCGGCGACATCGCCACCACCATCTTCCACCCCGTGGGCACCACGCGCATGGGCCGCATCGACGACCCGCTGGCCGTGCTCGACGCACGGATGCGCGTGCGCGACGGCCGCGGCGGCGTGGTCGCCGGCCTGCGCGTGGTGGACGCGGGCGCCATGCCCAGCATCACCAGCGGCAACACCAACGCACCCACGCTGATGATGGCCGAGATGGCGGCGCAGTGGATCATCGAGGCCTCGCGCGCCAAGAGGTGACCCCGCTGCAGCCACGATGGCAGCTTGCGGGAAATCACCAATGTCTCTTGCGCGACTGCTGCCGTACAGTCTTGCCACTCGACGCGTGCCTCGGCTCGCCGCACGAGGGGACCGAGGAGACAAACCCCGAAATCAACAACACGCACATCATTGAGGCATCCACCATGAGATGCCATTTCTCAAGGCACCTGCAACCCAGGTGCCTTTTTTATTGCCCGGCGCGGCAGCCTCTGCGCACGTAGGACAATCGCCGCCATGGAATGGATCATCGTCTCGCTGGCCTCGCTGCTGGCCGGTTTTGTAGATGCGATCGTGGGCGGCGGCGGCCTGATCCTGCTGCCCGCACTGTTTGCCACCTTTGCCAGCGCCCCGCCCGCCACGCTGCTGGGCACCAACAAGGCGGCGGCCTTCTGGGGCACCTCCATGGCCACCTGGCAGTACAGCAAACGGGTGCAAATCCCGTGGCGCGCCATGGTGCCGGGCGTCGCCGCGGGGTTTGTCGGTTCATTCATCGGCGCCTGGGCCGTGACCCAGATGTCGCCCGACTTCCTGCGCAAGCTGCTGCCCCTGGTGATGGTGGCGGTGCTGGCCTACACCCTGGCCAAGAAGGACCTGGGCCTGCAGCATGCGCCGCGCTTCAGAGGCCGCACCGAGCGCCTTATCGTCGGCACCATCGGCCTGGTGATCGGTCTGTATGACGGTTTCTTCGGCCCCGGCACCGGCAGTTTTTTCGTGTTCGCCTTTGTGCGCCTGCTGGGCTATGACTTCTTGAACGCCTCGGTCTCGGCCAAGCTGCTGAACCTGGCCACCAATGTCTCGGCCTTCATTCTGTTTGCCGCGAAGGGCCATATCTGGTGGCATTTCATGGTGCCGCTGGCCGTGGCCAACGTACTCGGCAGCATGCTTGGCACCTACATGGCCCTGCGCCACGGCACGGGCTTTGTGCGCGCCATCTTCATCCTGGTGGTGGGGGCGCTGATATTGAAGACCGGCTACGACGCCTTTCTGCGCTGAAGGAGAAATCACCCATGACCGAGCTGACCCTGATAGGCGCACCCACCGACGTCGGCGCCAGCGTGCTGGGCGCCAGCATGGGGCCCGATGCGCTGCGCATCGCCGGCATAGCGCGCGCCCTGCAGGGCCTGGGCCTTGCGGTGCAGGACCTGGGCAATTTGAGCGGACCGGGTAACCCACAGGCGGCGCCGCAAGGTGGGTTTCGCCATCTCGTCGAGGTCACCCGCTGGAACGAGGCGGTGTTCGCCGCCACGCTGTCCGCGCTGCAGGCCGGGCGGCTGCCGCTGCTGATGGGGGGCGACCACTGCCTGGCGATCGGCTCCATCAGCGCCGTGGCGCGCCACTGCAGCGCGCGGGGCAGGCGGCTGAAGGTGCTGTGGTTTGACGCCCATGCCGACGCGAACACGCCGGCGTCCTCACCCAGCGGCAACCTGCACGGCATGCCGGTGGCCTGCCTGCTCGGCCATGGGCCGGCGCAGCTGACGCAGCTGGCCGGCGCCGCAGCGGCCCTGCAGGCGCAGCAGATCACGCTGGTTGGCGTGCGCAGCGTGGACGCGACGGAGAAAAGCTTCGTCAACACCCTGGGCATAGAGGTCTACGACATGCGCAGCATCGACGAGCTGGGCATGCGCGCGGTGATGCAGGCGGCGCTGGCCGACGTGGACGAGAACACCCACCTGCACCTGAGCTTCGACATGGACGGCCTGGACCCCACCATCGCCCCCGGCGTGGGCACGCCGGTGCGCGGCGGCCCCACCTACCGCGAGACACAGCTGTTCATGGAGATGCTGGCCGACAGCGGCGCCTTAGGCTCGGTGGACATCATGGAGCTGAACCCGGCGCTGGATCTGCGCAACCAGACCGCCGAGCTGGCGGTAGACCTACTCGAGAGCCTGTTCGGCAAGTCCACGCTGATGCGCGCCTGAACCAGCCGGGCATCGGCCGCAACAGGGGTTTGTTGCAATGTATGCATGGCCTTATGCATACCTATAATGCAGCCGCCTCGCCAGGCCCCGACCCGGGTCGCCAGCGTGGCCAACGACTTCCGGCTTGTGGATCACCAGCCGGATTTTTTGTACCTGAGAGCGTGGTCACGCTCCCATACCACGCAGGAACCGCTTCATGAAGATGCTCAAGACCCTGGCCGCCGCCCTGGCCGTTTGCGCCGCCGTCACCGTGCAGGCCCGCCCCCTGGAAGACATCCAGAAGAGCGGCACCATCATCCTCGCATCCGAAGGCCAGTACGCGCCCTTCAACTTCTTCCAGGGCAAGCAGCTGACCGGCTACGAGATCGAGGTCGGCGAGGCCGTGGCCAAGAAGATGGGCCTGAAGTTCGAGTGGAAGACGGTGGGCTTTGACGCCCTGCTGACCGGCCTGGCGCAAGACCGCTGGGATCTGGTCATCGCCAGCCACGCCATCACCGAAGAGCGAGCCAAGGCCGTGACCTTCACGGCCCCGCATTACTGCTCGGGCGGCCAGATCGTCAGCATGACGCCGGCCATCGCCAAGGCCGCCGACCTGGCCGGCAAGACCGTCGCCGTGCAGACCGGCACGACCTACCTGGACGCCGTGAAGAAGGTGCCCGGCGTCAAGGAGGTGAAGAACTTCCCGACCGATGACGCCGCCCGCAACGCCCTGGGCAGCAAGCGCGTGGACGCCTGGGTGACCGACCGTTTCGTCGCCAAGGAGATGATCTCCAAGCTGCCCAAGGCCGGCTTCAAGATCGGCGACATGCTGTTCATCGAGCAGGTCGCCTCCGCCGTCACCAAGGGCAACCAGGGCCTGGCCGACGCCTGGAACAAGGCGCTCAAGGAGCTGATCGCCGACGGCACCGTGGGCAAGATCAGCCAGAAGTACTTCCAAGAAGACGTCACCTGCAAATAACCCGCAGCGCCGGGCCTGCGCGCCCGGCCCGCCTTGCCCATGCTTCTCGCTCTCTGGCCCGACCACTGGAGCCGCTCCCAGCGCAGCAATGCGACGCTGGTGGCGGCTTTGGTTTTGATGGCGCTGGTACTGTCCCTGCTGGGCCAGCTGCTGTCGTTCTTTCCTGAACCCATAGGCTCCAACGCCGCGCTGTTTGCCGATGGCGCGCTGACCACGCTGTACCTGACCCTGGTCAGCGGCGCCGCCGGCCTGGTGCTGGGCACGGGCGCGGCGCTGGCGCGCACCTCGCGCCTGGCCTGGCTGCGCTATGTGGCCAGCTTCTACATCTGGGCCATACGCGGCACGCCGCTGTTGGTGCAGATTCTGTTCGTCTACTTTGCCCTGCCGGTGCTGGTGCCGGGGCTGAACCTGCCCGACTTTGCCGCCGCCGTGGTGGCGCTGGGCCTGAACGTCGGCGCCTACAACGCCGAGGCCATTCGCGCCGGCCTGCTGGCCGTGCCACGCGGCCAGACCGAGGCGGCGCGCGCGCTGGGCCTGGGCCACGGCCATGTGTTCCTCGACGTGGTGTTCCCGCAGGCCTTCAAGATCGCCCTGCCACCGCTGGTAAGCAACTTTGTCGCGCTGCTCAAGGACTCGTCGCTGGCCTACGCCATCGGCGTGGTCGAGCTGACCAACGTCGGCAACCGCATCCAGTCGGCCACCTTCCAGCCGGTGGCCACGCTGACCACGGTGGCCATCACCTATCTGATCCTGACCACGCTGGTGACGCAGGTGACGCACGCGGTCGAGTACCGCTTCGACGTCGAGGGGCGCGCCAAATGAGCAAGGCCTATATCGTCTGCCGCGACGTGCGCAAGCGCTTTGGCGAGCACGAGGTGCTCAAGGGCGTCTCGACCGAGTTCCAGACCGGCCAGGTCACCGTCATCATCGGCGCCTCGGGCTCGGGCAAGAGCACGCTCTTGCGCGCCATCATCCGGCTGGAGCCGCACGACAGCGGCAGCATCACCATCGACGGTGTCGAGGTCAGCGACGACCAGCGCACGCTGCAAAAGCAGCGCAGCGAGGTCGGCATGGTGTTCCAGCAGTTCAACCTGTTTGGCCACATGAGCGTGCTCGACAACGTGACGCTGGCGCCAAGGCGCATCCGCCGCACGCCGCGCACCGCCGCCAACGAGCAGGCCATGGTGCTGCTCAAGCGTGTGGGCATGCAGGACCATGCGCACAAATACCCCTGGCAGCTATCGGGCGGGCAGCAGCAGCGCGTGGCGATTGCGCGCGCGCTGGCCATGCAGCCCAAAGTGATGCTGTTTGACGAGCCGACCAGCGCCCTCGACCCCGAGATGGTGCAGGAGGTGCTGGACGTGATGCGCGAGCTGGCGCGCGGCGGCATGACCATGATCGTGGTCACGCACGAGATGGGCTTTGCGCGCGAGGTGGCCGACCGCGTGATGTTCTTCGACCAGGGCTGCATCGCGCACGATGCGCCGCCGGCCGAGTTTTTCGCCAATCCGGCCAACGAGCGCATCCGCGCCTTCATTGGCCGCGTAGGCGGCTGAAAAAACATAGCTGCTTGCGCTTGATGTGCGGGCAATGTGGCACGAATCGTTGCCATAGCCCTTGCCAATAAAGCGCAAACAGCTTCTTTTTTGATAGTAAGCGTATGCGTTCCGAACGCCAGGGGCTGATGGCCCTGCTCATCGTGGTGGCCGTCTGGGGCACCACCTTCCCGACCATGAAGCTGCTGTCGGCGCAGCTGGACGCGTTGCAGATCATCTGGGCGCGCTTTGCCATCGCCTTGCTGGTGCTGCTGCCCATGTGGCGCGGCATGCGCCGCACCGAGCTGCACTGGGGCCTGCTGCTGGGCGCGCTGCTGTTCATCGCCTTCTGGCTGCAGACCGAGGGGCTGGCGCGCACCAGCAGCAACCGCAACGCCTTCGTCACCGGGCTCAACGTGCTGGTGGTGCCGCTCTTGGCCATGCTGGCGCTGGGCCGGCGCTATGGGCTGGCGCTGTGGGCCGCGTGCGCCATGGCGCTGGTCGGCATGACGCTGATGTTCCACGAGGACGCACCCTGGAACCTGGGCGACACACTGACGCTGGCCAGCACGCTGTTCTACGCCGTCTACATCCTGGGCCTGGAAGAATGCGCGCGCCGCACCGCCAGCGCTCCGCTGCGCGCCACGCGCATGGCCGCCAGCCAGGCGCTGGTGATGTGCGTGGCGTCGGGCGCCCTGATGCTGGCACGCCATGGCGAGTTTGCCGGCACCTGGGACGCCATCGCCACGCTGCCCGGCCCGGCGCTGACGGCGCTGGCCTATCTGGGCGTAATTGCCAGCGTGCTCGTCGTCACGCTGCAGGCCTGGGGCCAGCAGCGCGTGGACGCCATGCGCAGCGCCATCGTCTTTGGCCTGGAGCCGGTGTTTGCCGCCGCCACCGCCTGGTTCTTGATCGGCGAGCGCCTGGGCGCGGTGGGCCTGCTGGGCGCGGCGCTGATCGTCGCCGCGCTCATCGTCAGCCAGCTGCAGCCGCCGCGCGCGGCCACGCTGGCCTGATCAGGGCTCGGGCGTCAGCGGTACATCGTCTGCGCGCCGCGGCACGCCGATGGGCGCAGCGGCCTGGCCCTTGGACACGGCGGCCAGATCCTGCTCGCTGGGGTACTGGCCCAGCAGCCAGTAGTCGAACACGCGCCGCACGATGGGGGCGGCTGCGGCGGCGCCAAAGCCGGCGTTTTCCACGATCACGGCCACCGCCACCTTGGGGTCTTCCACGGGCGCGAAGGCGGCAAACAGCGAATGGTCGCGCTTGTGCTCCTCCAGCAGCCGGGCGTTGTACTTGGTGTTCTGGCCCCAGGCCACGGCCTGGGCCGTGCCGGTCTTGCCGGCCGAGGTATAGGGCGCACCCAGGAACACGCGCCGCCCCGTGCCGGCCTGGTTCACGGCCATCAGGGCGTTGTTGATGATGGCCACGTTCTTCGGGTTGTAGCCCAGGTTCTCGCCGGGCGGCTGCTGCACCTCGGTCACCTGGCCAGTGACCTGGTCCTTGACGGCCTTGATGAGATGCGGGCGGTGGCGCGTGCCGCCGTTGGCCAGGGTCGCCTCGGCCACGGCCAGCTGCAGCATGGTGAAGTTGTTGTAGCCCTGGCCAATACCCAGCGACACGGTCTCGCCCGAGTACCAGCGCTTCATCTCGGGGCGCTTGTAGGTGTTGCGCTTCCACTCCATGCTGGGCAGCACGCCGCGCACCTCGCCCCCTAAGTCGATGCCGGTGATCTGGCCGAAGGAGAGCGGCTTCATGAAGTCATGGATGGCGTCCACGCCCATCTCCACGCCCAGCGAGTAGAAGTAGGTGTTGCTCGAATACTGGATGGCGCGGTGCATGTCCACGCCGCCCAGGCCGCCTTCATGGCTTCGGAAGGTGCGCCCGCCGTAGTTGTAGAAGCCCGGGTCGCTGATGACCTGGGTGGCCGAGCGTTTTTTCAGCTCCAGCGCCGCCAGCGCCATGAAGGGCTTGTAGGTCGAGCCCGGCGGGTAGGTGCCGCGCAGCGCGCGGTTGAGCAGCGGCTTGTTGATGGACTCGTTCAGCGCCTGCCAGTTTTCCTGGTCTATGCCCTCGACGAACAGGTTCGGGTCGAAGGTGGGCTTGGAGACCAGGGCCAGCACCTCGCCATTGCGCGGATCCAGCGCCACCAGCGCGCCGCGGCGCTCGCCAAACATCTCCTCGATGAGCTTTTGCAGCTTGATGTCCAGCGACAGCATCACCGTGTTGCCGGGCGTCGCCGGGTGGCTATTGAGGCGCCGCACGGCGTGGCCGCCGGCCGAGGTCTCCATGCGCTCGAAACCGGTCTGACCGTGCAGCGTCGGCTCGAAGCTCTGCTCCACGCCCAGCTTGCCGATGTAGTCCGTGCCGCGGTAGTTGGCGGCGTCGTCCGAGTCCTCGATGCGCTCCTTCTCGCGCTGGTTGATGCGGCCGATATAGCCGATGGCGTGGCTCGCCACCTCGCCCATGGGGTAGGTGCGAAACAGCCGGGCCTTGATCTCCACGCCGGGAAAGCGGTAGCGCTGCGCGGCAAAGCGCGCCACCTCCTCGTCGGACAGGCGCGTGCGTATCGGCAGCGAGTCGAAGCTGCGCGACTCTTCGCGCAGGCGCTTGAAGCGGCGCCGGTCGCGCTGTTGTATGTCCACGATCTGCGCCAGCTGGTCTATGGTGCCCTCCAGGTCGATCGCGCGCGAGGGCGTGATCTCCAGCGTGTAGGCCGAATAGTTGGTGGCCAGCACCACGCCATTGCGATCCATGATCAGGCCGCGGTTGGGCACGATGGGGACGATGGCCGTGCGGTTGCTCTCGGCCTGCTCGGCCAGGTCGTCGTGGCGCTCGACCTGCAGCACCAGCAGGCGCGCCACGATCAGCAGGAAGGCCAGCAGCACCACCACGCCAAGCACGAACACGCGCAGGCGAAACCGTCTGGCGTCGGCCTCCACATTGCGCAGCTCGGTCATGGCTCGTGCTCCAACCCGGTTACAGAGGACGATTGTCGTCCTGATCCGGCGGACGGCGCTGCGGCGCCAGCAGAACCCAGCTGGCCAGCGGCCAGATCACGGCCTCCAGCAGCGGCGCTGCCAGGCCCTCCAGCCCGGGCAGGGTGCCGCCGCCGGCGACCACGCGCAGCGCCAGCTCCACGGCATGGCCAGCAAAGAACAGCGGCAGCAGCTGCAGCGCCTGCCACAGCGGCCCGAACCACAGCAGACGCCGGTGCGCCAGCTGCGCGCCGAACATCACGCCGCAGTACACCAGCGCATGCTGACCCAGCAGGGCCGACTGGGCGACATCGATGCACAGGCCCATGGCAAAGGCCACACCCAGACCGACGCGCTGCGGCTGGTGTATGCCCCAGAACACCAGCAGCACCATGACCCAGTCCGGCGTCCAGACTACCCGGCCCAGCGGCAGCAGGTTCAGCGCCAGCGCCAGCACCAGGCTGGCGACGATGAAGACGGGATTCACCGGCAGCAGCAGCTGCTGGCCCTTGGGCATGATCATTTGTGCCCTCCGCGCTTTTGCGTCGCCGGCTCGGGCGCGGGGCGGGGCGGCAGGTCGTTCGCCAGCGGCTCGAGCAGCATCACATGGCGCGCGCCGTACACCTGGGCCAGGGGCGCGCAGTAGATGCGCGCAAAGGTGGAGTCGGCGCGGCGCTCCACCCGCACCACGCGCGCCACGGGCAGGCCCGGCGGGTACAGGCCATCGACACCGCTGGTGGTGAGCAGGTCGCCCTCCTGCACGTCGGCGTTGCCGGGCGTGAAGCGCAGCTCCATGCCACCGCCCAGCCCGGCTACCGGGTCGCCATAGGCCACGCTGCGCGCGCCGGTGCGCACGTTGAGCACGGGAATGGCCTGGTCGCGATCTATCAGCAAGGTGACCTCGCTGAGCATGGGATAGACGCGCGTCACCTGCCCCAGCACGCCGGAGGCATCGACCACGGGCGCGCCGGCCTGCACGCCCGCAAGCTGGCCGCGATCGACCATGACGCGCCGGGTGTACGGATCGGCCGTGTCATAAATCACCTGGGCGGCCTGGGCCGGCGTGTCCAGGCGCGCACGCAGCGCCAGCAGCTGGCGCAGCTCGGCGTTCTCGCGCAGCAGCTGGTCGGTCTCGCCGGCGCGCACCGACATCTGCGCCATCTGCTTTTGCGCCGCGTCCGCCGCCTGCTGCGCGGCCTGCAGCGACTGCAGGTAGCCCAGGCCCTTGTCGGCCAGCTCCACGGGTTGCAGCATCAGCCATTGCAGCGGATACAGCGCCGTGGCCACCACCTTGCGCAGCGGTTCGGTGATGCGAAAACGCGCATCGGCCACCATCAAAAACAGCGCCAGGGCGCTGTAGAGGGCCAGGCGCGACAGCGGCGAAGGCCCATGCTTGAACAGCGTGGGCGCCGAGCGGTCCAGGGTTCCCAGGGGCATGCGAACAGCGCGCCAGCGGCGGCGTGGACTTATTCGCTGGTGAAGATGCTGCCCTGGCGATCCATGCGCTCGAGCGCAATGCCGCAGCCACGCACCACGCAGGTCAGGGGCTCTTCGGCCACCAGCACGGGCAGGCCGGTTTCCTCGGCCAGCAGGCGGTCGAGGTCGCGCAAGAGCGCGCCGCCGCCGGTGAGCATCATGCCGCGCTCGGCGATGTCGGCGCCGAGCTCGGGCGGCGTCTGCTCCAGCGCCGTCTTGACGGCAGAGACGATCTGGTTCAGCGGCTCGGTCAGCGCCTCCAGCACTTCGTTGCTGGAGATGGTGAAGCTGCGCGGCACGCCTTCGGACAGGTTGCGGCCCTTGACCTCCATCTCCTTGACCTCGGAGCCGGGAAAGGCCGAGCCAATATGCTTCTTGATGGACTCGGCCGTGGGCTCGCCGATCAGCATGCCGTAGTTGCGGCGGATGTAGTTGATGATGGATTCGTCGAACTTGTCGCCGCCCACGCGCACGCTGCCCTTGTAGACCATGCCGCCCAGACTGATCACGCCCACCTCGGTGGTGCCGCCGCCGATGTCCACGACCATCGAGCCCGAGGCCTCGGACACCGGCAGGCCAGCGCCAATGCCGGCGGCCATGGGCTCCTCGATCAGGTACACCGCCGTGGCGCCGGCGGCCTCGGCCGCGTCCTTGATGGCGCGGCGCTCGACCTGGGTCGAGCCGCAGGGCACGCAGATGATGATGCGCGGGCTGGGCGTGAGCACCGAGCGCGGATGCACCATCTTGATGAACTGCTTGATCATCTGCTCGGTGATGACGAAATCGGCGATCACGCCGTCCTTCATCGGGCGGATGGCCTCGATGTTGCCGGGCACCTTGCCCAGCATGGCCTTGGCCTCACGGCCCACGGCCTGGATCACCTTCTTGCCATGCGGCCCGCCCTCGTGACGGATGGCGACGACCGATGGCTCGTCCAGTACGATGCCCTTGTCGCGGGCAAAAATCAGGGTGTTGGCGGTACCAAGGTCAATGGCCAGGTCGGTGGAGAAATACCGACGGAAAGCTCCGAACATGCAGGAATCCTCATCAGGCACGGCATGCACTTCGGCCTGCCATCGCCGGGTTTTACAGGGTATTTGTGGGTATTTTTCGCGCAATGGCCGGCAATGTGCTGGCATTGCGGCAAAGGCGGGATAATAACGCATCCCCTGTGAATAACTCTCCCAGGAGCGTGACTCGGATGTTTGTTTACATACCGTTGCCCACGCCCCGCCGTCCTTTTTTCCCCTTATGGCACTGACACCCCAGGACATAGGCCGCATCGCCCATCTGGCCCGGCTCGAGCTCGCCCCCCAGGAAAGCGAGCGCATGCTCACGCAGCTCAACGACTTTTTCAGCATCGTCGAGGCAATGCAGGCGGTGGACACCAGCGGCGTCACCCCCCTGCCCCACCCTGCGGCAGTGATCCAGGACGTGCACCTGCGCCTGGCGGCCGACGTGGCCAGCGAGCCCAATCAGCGCGAGGCCAACCAGCGCAGCGCCCCGGCCGTCGAGCGCGGGCTGTTCCTGGTGCCCAGGGTCATCGAGTGAGGGCGCAGCCATGAACAACAACACCGATCTGCACGACCTGGGCGTGACCCAGCTGGCCGCCGCACTGCGCGCCAAACAGGTGAGCGCCGTCGAGGCCGCCCAGCATTTCCTGGCGCGCGCCAAGGCGCACCAGGGCCTGGCCGCCTACCTGGCCATCGACGAGGACGTGACGCTGGCCCAGGCGCGCGCTCAGGATGCCGCCCTGGCCACGGGCCAGGCGGCGCCGCTGGCCGGCCTGCCAATCGCGCACAAGGACGTGTTCGTCACGCGCGACTTTCCCACCACCGCCGCCAGCAAGATGCTGGCCGGCTACCGCTCGCCGTTTGATGCCACGGTGGTCGCGCGTCTGGCGCAGGCAGGCTGCGTGACGCTGGGCAAACTCAGCTGCGACGAGTTCGCCATGGGCGCCAGCAACGAAAAGGCCGCCATTGCCGCCCTTGGGCTGGACGCGCCCCAGCCCGCGCATAACCCCTGGAACCCGCGGCATGTGCCCGGCGGCTCATCCGGCGGCTCGGCCGTGGCCGTGGCGGCGCGCCTGGCACCGGCGGCCACCGGCACCGACACGGGCGGCTCCATCCGCCAGCCGGCCAGCTTTTGCGGCATTACCGGCATCAAACCCACCTACGGCCGCGCCAGCCGTTACGGCATGATCGCCTTTGCCTCCAGCCTGGATCAGGCCGGCCCCATGGCACGCAGCGCCGAGGACTGCGCCCTGCTGCTGAGCCAGATCTGCGGCCCCGACCCGGAGCGCGACGCCACCAGCCTGGATCACCCGGCCGAGGATTTCACGCGCGGCCTGCAGGGCTCCATCGCCGGCCTGCGCATAGGCGTGCCGGCAGAATTTTTCAGCGATGGCCTGCAGGACGACGTGCGCACCGCAGTCGAGGCGGCCCTGAAGGAATACGAAAAGCTGGGCGCCAGGCTGGTGCCCATCAGCCTGCCGCGCACCGCGCTGTCGGTGCCGGTGTACTACATCCTGGCCCCGGCCGAGGCCAGCTCCAACCTGTCGCGCTTTGACGGCGTGCGCTACGGCCACCGCGCCGAAAAGTACGCCGACCTGCTGGACATGTACAAGAAGACCCGCGCCGAGGGCTTTGGCGACGAGGTCAAGCGCCGCATCATGATCGGCACCTATGTGCTGTCCGAGGGCTACTACGACGCCTACTACCTGCAGGCGCAAAAGATCCGCCGCATGATCGCCGACGACTTCCAGGCCGCGTTCCAGCAATGCGACCTGATCGCCGGCCCGGTGGCGCCCAGCGTGGCGCCGCAGCTGGGCGCGCAGACCGACCCGGTGAGCAGCTACCTGGCCGACATCTACACCCTGCCGGCGTCGCTGGCCGGCCTGCCCGGCATGAGCGTGCCGGCGGGCTTTGGCGGCGCGGGCCTGCCCGTGGGCCTGCAGCTGATAGGCAACTACTTCCAGGAGGGTCGTTTGCTCAATGCCGCGCACCAGCTGCAGCTGGCCACCGACCACCACCTGCGCCGCCCGGAGGGCTTCTGACCATGAGCACGCAACTGATCCAGGGCTACGAGGTCGTCATCGGCTTCGAGACGCACGCCCAGCTGGCCACGCAATCCAAGATCTTCAGCCGCGCCAGCACCGCCTTTGGCGCCGAGCCCAATACCCAGGCCAGCGCCGTCGATCTGGCCCTGCCCGGCACCCTGCCGGTGATGAACCGCGAGGCCGTCGCCTGCGCTATCAAATTAGGACTTGCTCTTGGCTCCCACATTGCGCCAGAGAGCATTTTTGCCCGCAAGAACTACTTCTACCCGGATCTGCCCAAGGGCTACCAGATCAGCCAGTTCGAGATCCCGGTGGTGCAGGGCGGCGAGGTCAGCTTCTACCTGGGTGACGAGAAAAAAACCGTGCGCCTGGTGCGCGCCCACCTGGAGGAAGACGCGGGCAAGAGCCTGCACGAAGAGTTCCACGGCATGAGCGGCATCGATCTGAACCGCGCCGGCACGCCGCTGTTGGAGATCGTCACCGAGCCCGACATGCGCGGCAGCGAAGAAGCCGTGGCCTACGCCAAGGCGCTGCACCAGATCGTCACCTGGATTGGCATTTGCGACGGCAACATGCAGGAGGGGTCGTTCCGCTGCGACGCCAACGTCAGCGTGCGCAAGCCCGGCGCGCCGCTGGGCACGCGCCGCGAGATCAAGAACCTGAACAGCTTCAGGAACATGCAGCAGGCGATCGACTACGAGATCCGCTGGCAGATCGAACAACTGGAGGACGGCCACAAAATCCAGCAGGCCACCGTGCTGTTCAACCCCGACACCGGCGAGACGCGCGCCATGCGCACCAAGGAGGACGCGGCCGACTACCGCTACTTCCCCGATCCGGATCTGCCACCGCTGCGCATCGCCGCCAGCTGGATAGACGAGGTCAAGGCTGCCATGCCCGAGCTGCCGCGCGCCATGGCGGCGCGCTTCGTGGCGCAATACGGCCTGCCCGAGTACGACGCCACCACGCTCACGCAAAGCCGCACCATGGCGGCCTACTTCGAACAGGCAGCCCAGGCCTGCGGCCAGGCAAAATTAGCCAGCAACTGGATCATGGGCGAGATCTCGCGGCGCCTGAACGCCGAGGAAATCGGCATGGAGGCAGTCAAGGTCACCAGCAGCCAGCTGGCCACGTTGATCAGCCGCATACAGGACGGCACCATCAGCAACAACGCGGCCAGGCAGGTCTTCGAGGCGCTGTGGAACGGCGAGGCCACCGAGGTGGACGCCATCATCGAGGCCAAGGGCCTGAAGCAAATGAATGACAGCGGCGCGCTGGAGAAAATCATCGACGAGGTGATCGCCGCCAACCCGGCCAACGTGGAGCAGTACCGCGCCGGCAAGGACAAGGCCTTCAACGCCCTGGTCGGCCAGGTGATGAAGGCCAGCAAGGGCAAGGCGAATCCGCAGCAGGTCAATGAGCTGTTAAAGGCCAAATTGGCCTGAAACGCCCGCCAGACAAGCGCAAACAGCTATCAAAAATAAAGGCTCCTGCAGGAGCCTTTATTTTTGCGGCGCCGGCAGCTGCCCCCATTGGGTGGACGAGGCGCGCTGCGCCGCCCACAGCTGGCGCAGCTGCGCCAGCTCGGCATCGAAGCGTTGGTGGATGCGGCGCTTCTCCAGCTCCTGGGTGGCCAGAAAGCGCTGCTGGTCGGCCAGGGCCTGCTCGTTGTCGGCAATCTGGCGCTGCAGCAGTACGGGGGCCTTGGTCACGTCGCCGCGGTAGAACTCCAGCTCCACGTCCAGCCGCCTGCGTTCGGCCTTCAGCGACTGCACGCGTTTGTGCGCCACGACGACAACCTCTTCCACCTGATCCAGCGCCGCATTGCGCTCGGCCTGGTGCGTGGCCTCGTCGGGGTAGCGCGCCGTGAGCGCGCGCTCGCGCCGGCGCTCCTCGGCGATGCGGGCGCTCTCCTCGGCCTGCTTGCGGCGCTGCACCTCCTGCGCCGCGCGTTCATGCTCGGTCAGCGAGGGGCCGATGCGGCGGCGCTCGGTACCGGTGTGGTCCAGCACGCGCTGCTCACGATCCACGCAATCGGCAATCGGCCGGTCGGAGGTGATGCGCCGGCCATGCTTGTCGATGCAGGTGTAGACCTCTTGCGGCGGCCTGGCCTGCTGCGCCCAGGCCTGCGCTGCCGCGGCCAGCGCAACGCATGTCATCAGCCCTCCCGTCACTGCCTTTGTTTTCAAGCCATTGCCCCTCTCACGGCCCATGCCTCAGTCATTGACGCCATAGCGCTGGCGATAGGCCAACACGCGCTCGTGGTGGGCGTGCATTTGCGCGTCGCCACCGTCAGCCGCCAAGTATTGCAGCAAGTCGGCCAGCTTGGCGATGGCACAAACCTGCATACCCAGCTCGCGGCGCACATATTGCACGGCGCTGTGCTCCACGTCCTGGCCGTTCTCGGTGGCCTTCTCCTGGCGATCGAGCGCAATCGCCATGGCGTGTGGCGTGGCGCCGGCGGCCTGGATCAGGGCGATGGACTCTCGCGCGGCCGTGCCGGCGCTCATCACGTCGTCGATGATGAGCACGCGGCCGGCCAGCGGCGCGCCCACCAGGGTGCCACCCTCGCCATGGTCCTTGGCCTCCTTGCGGTTATAGGCAAAGGGTACGTTCCTGCCCAGCCGCGCCAGCTCCACGGCCACCGTGGCGGCCAGCGGGATGCCCTTGTAGGCCGGGCCGAAGACCATGTCGAACCCCACGCCGCTGGCCAGCAGCGCCTGTGCATAGAATTGCGCCAGGCGCCCGAGCTTGGCGCCATCGTCAAACAGGCCGGCGTTGAAGAAATATGGACTCATGCGCCCGGCCTTGGTCTTGAACTCACCAAAGCGCAGCACGCCGGATTCCACCGCAAAACGCACGAATTCCTGTGCCAGGACGTCCTGATACGGCGCCGGCGCGTTGTCTGTCACCATGGATGCATCCTTGTTCAAATTAACCAGTCTTAACCTCAACGGCATCCGCTCGGCCACGTCCAAGGGCGTGGAGGAATGGATGGCGCAAAACCGCCCGGATTGTATTTGCGTGCAGGAGCTCAAGGCCCAGTCCGCCGACATGCAGGGGCGCTTTGAAGAGCTGGCGGGGCTCTCGGGCCATTTTCATTTTGCCGAGAAAAAAGGCTACTCCGGCGTGGGCATCTACACACGCCACGCGCCCAGCGACGTGATCATCGGCTATGGCTCCGACGAATTCGACGCCGAAGGCCGCTATGTGGAGCTGCGCTTTGACCGGCCCGGGCGCCGGCTGTCGCTGATCAGCGCCTACTTCCCCAGCGGCAGCTCTGGCGAGGAGCGCCAGCAGGCCAAGTTCCGCTTCCTCGATGAATTCCACCCGCACCTGATGCGGCTCAAGGCCGAACGCGAGTTCATCCTCTGCGGCGACATCAACATCGCGCACCAGCAGGCGGACCTGAAGAACTGGCGCAGCAACCAGAAGAACAGCGGCTTCCTGCCCGAGGAGCGCGCCTGGATGACGAAGCTGCTGGGCGCCGAACCCGATGGCGGCCTGGTGGACGTGTACCGCCGCCTGCAGCCCGAGACCACCGACGCCTGCTACACATGGTGGAGCAACCGCGGCCAGGCCTATGCGAACAATGTGGGGTGGCGGCTGGACTACCACCTGGCCACGCCGCAGCTTGCCGAACTGGCGCGCAGCGAGGCGATCTACAAGGGCGAGAAATTCAGCGACCATGCGCCGATCACCGTCGGCTACGACCTGGTCTTGTGACGCATCGAGCCGGCGCGCGGCTCAGCCCCGGGCCAGCAGCTGCTGCACCACCGGGTGCTTGACGCGGCGCTCGGTGCTGATGGCGTAGTAGTGGTCTTCCACCCCCTCGCAGGGGCCGAGCAGCCGGGCCTGGTGGCGCTGCAGCAAATCGTCCTGCACCGACAGCGCGGCCGGGAACACCCCCAGGCCGCTGCCGCCAAAGGTCTCCAGCAGGGCGCTGTCTTCAAACTCGCCGACCACGCGCGGGCGCAGCCGGTGCTGGATCAGCCACTGGTCGAGCGGGCGGCGCACCGTGGAATGGGTGGTGGGCAGCAGCACCGGCACCCGGTTGAGCGAGGCCGGAAACCCGTCCTGCGCCTGCTCCCACCAGTACGGCGCCGCGTACCAGCCCATGGCCGATGCACCCAGGGGGTGGTTGTGCACCTTCAGGTGCGGGTTGAAGGGCGCCGGGTGGTCGGACAGCACCACGTCCATCCGGTGCAGCGCCAGGTCGGCCAGCAGGTCCGCCATCTCGCCCTCGTGACACACCAGCCGCAGGCCGGGCGTGGCCAGCACCGGCTGCAGCAGGCGCTGCACCACCAGCTTGGGCAGGCCGTCGGCAATCCCCACCGTCAGGCGCACGGCCTGCACCTGGGCTGCGCCGCGCACCAGCTCCGGCAGCGATTCACCGAGCTGGAAGATCTGCTCGGCCTGCTGCAGCGCCACCACCCCGGCCTCGGTCAGTGCCAGGCCACGGCCGGCGGGCTTGAGCAGCTGGCAGCCCAGATCACGCTCCAACTCGCGCACCTGGGCGCTCACCGTCTGGATGGCCATGTCCAGGCGCGTGGCGGCGCGCGACATGCCGCCCTCCTTGGCGACCACCCAGAAGTAGTACAGATGGCGGTAGTTGAAGGCCAGGCTCATATTCAGTTTTTACAGGATTTTCAATCACTGATTGTCTGCTTTTTCGCAAGGTATCAACACCCTATTCTGGCGCCCTTCTCCGTTACCCGGGATTCACCATGAACCGACCTCTTGCTCTCTCAACACCCAGCGCCAGCACCGGCTGGGGCGCCAGCATTGCCCGGCACCGGGTGCTGCGCAACACCTATGCCCTGCTGTCCATGACGCTGCTGTTCAGCGCGGCCATTGCGGGGCTGGCGGTGGCGCTGCAGGCGCCGCCGGCCGGCCTGGTCATCACCCTGGTCGGCTACTTTGGCCTGCTGTTTCTCGTGCACAAGCTGCAGCACAGCGGCTGGGCGATTCCCGTGGTGTTCGCCCTGACGGGCTTCATGGGCTACACCCTGGGCCCGGTGCTGGCCAAACATCTGGCGCTGCCCGGCGGCGCGCAGACGATTGCGCTGGCCCTGGGCGCGACGGGCGCGACCTTTCTGGCCCTGTCGGCCTGGGTGCTGGCCTCGCGGCGCGACTTCAGCTTCATGGGCGGCTTTCTCTTCGCCGGCATGGTGATTGCCCTGCTGGCCGGCCTGGGCGCCGTGTTTCTGCAGCTGCCGGCGCTGTCGCTGGCCGTCTCGGCCATGGTGGCACTGCTGTCGGCCGGCATGATTTTGTTCGAGACCAGCCGCATCGTGAACGGCGGCGAGACCAACTACGTGCTGGCCACGGTGGGCCTGTTCGTGTCGCTGTTCAACCTGTTCACCAGCCTGCTGAGCCTGTTCGGCTTTGGCAGCAACGACTGATCACAAGGAAAAGCCTATGAAATGCCCCCAGTGCAACGACGTCACCCTGGTCATGGCCGAGCGCCAGGGCGTGGAGATCGACTACTGCACGCAATGCCGTGGCGTCTGGCTGGACCGTGGCGAGCTGGACAAGCTGATCGAGCGCAGCGCCCACGCCAGCCCGGCAGCGGCGCCGCAGCCAGCCTACCAGCGCCCCACGCACCGGCCCGACTTCGAGGACTCGGACTTTCGCCACCACGGCTCGCACGGCCAGCAGCGCAAGCACAAGTCCTGGCTCAGCGAGATCTTCGATTAAGCCGCCTCTCCCCCACCCTTGCCATTCTTCTCAGGAAAACTCCATGAACGCTTCTTTTCGCTCCACCGCTACCGTGATCGCCCTGACCGCAGCCGCCCTGGCCGCCCCCTCGCTGGCCCATGCCAAGCGCCTGGGCGGCGGCAAGCCGATGCAGCGCAGCAGCCTGGCCAAGACCGCACCCGCCCCGGCGGCGCCGGTTGCCCCCAAGGCCAGCCCGGCGCCCACGGCACCCGCAACCCCGGCAGCAGCAGCACCCGCAGCGCCAGCTGCCGCCCCGACCGCCCGCGGCCCCGGCCTGATGGGCACCATGGGCGCGGCCGCCGTGGGCGCCGTGGCCGGCACCATGGCCGGCAATGCGCTGGCCGGCGCCCTGCCTTCGGACAAGGACGCCAAGGCCAAGGAGGCCGAAGCCCAGGCACAGGCGGCAGAGAAGGAGGCCCAGGAGCTGCAGCGCAAGGCCGATGAAGCCAAAGCAAAGGCCGAAGCGGCCCGTGCGGCCGCCAAATAAGCGCCAACAGCTATATTTATTATAGCGTGTCGAGGCGCCATCCCGAGCCGATGGCGCCCGGCCGGCTCACAACCCACCCTCGCGCAGCAGCTCGGCCTCGGCGCGCTCGGCCATGTGCACCAGCTTGCGGGCCATGCTCCAGCGGTGCACCTCGCTCGGGCCGTCGTAGATGCGAAAGGCGCGCATGTCGGTAAAGATGCGCATCACCGGCGTCTCGCCGGTCACGCCCTGGCCGCCCAGGATCTGCACGCTGCGGTCCACCACGCGCCACTCGGCCTCGGAGCACACGACCTTGGCGCGGCTGGATTCAAAGTTGCATTTCTCGCCCTGATCCAGCAGCCAGGCCGTGTGCCAGATATGCAGGCGCGCGGTGTGCAGATCCATGTCGTTGTCGGCCAGCATGAAGCCCACCCCCTCGTGCTCGGCCAGCGGCCGGCCGAAGGCCTGGCGCCGGCGCGCGTAGGCCAGGGCCTGGTCGTGCGCACGCCGGGCCTGGCCCAGCCAGCGCATGCAGTGCGTCAGGCGCGCGGGGGCCAGGCGCACCTGGGCGTAGCGAAAGCCCTGGCCGACCTCGCCCAGCACATCCGTTGCCGGCACACGCAGATCGTCAAAGCGCAGCACGCCGTGGCCGCCGGCAAAGCAGCTGTCCATGGCGTCCATGTTGCGCTCCAGGGTGATGCCGGGCCGGTCCATGTCGGACAAAAACATGGTCGCCGAGCCGTCCTCCATGCGCGCCATGATGATGGCGTAGTGCGCGCCCTCGGCGCCGGTGATGAACCACTTGCGGCCGTTGATGACGTAGTCGTCGCCGTCGCGCCGTGCCGTGGTCGCCAGCATCGACGGATCAGCCCCGGCGCCGGGCGCGGGCTCGGTCATGGCAAAGCAGGAGCGTGTCGCGCCTGCCACCTGCGGGCGCAGCCAGCGCTCTTTTTGCACGGGCGTCGCCACCGCCTCCATCAAATGGATGTTGCCCTCGTCGGGTGCGTGGATGTTGAGCGCCGTCGGGCCGAGCCAGGAGTAGCCGGCCTCCTCGAACACTACGGCCTTTTCCACATGGCTCAGGCCCAGGCCGCCCATCTCGGGCGACGCGTGCGGCGTGAGCAGCCCCGCCGCCCTGCCGCGCGCCACCAGCTCGTTGCGCAGCGCCTCGCTGGGGCCGTGGTGCGACTGGCGCTCGTCGTTTTCCAGCGGAATCACCTGTTCGGCGACGAATTGTCTGGTTTTGTCGCGCAATGCGCGCAGTTCGGGGGGCAAAGAGAAATTCATGCGCTACCTCGTGATAAGGCCCGGCAGGGTGACCGGCATAGGAAGCTTTCTACCGCACTCCGCCGCCACCGAATTTCAGTGACGCGCCGCCCGGTGCAAGGGCAAGCCAGGCACCCCCAGCGTGGCGCGCAGGATGCGCCCATGCGTGGAGTCGGTCACGTAGATCTGATCCCGGTCCGCGCCGCCGAAGGCCAGGTTGGTGATGGAGCTGCCCGGCAGACCGCGCATCACCTGCACCGGCTCCGCGCGGTCGTTGAGCACCCAGACATAGCCCAGGCCCGGATTGGCGACGAGCAGGCGGCCCTCGGCGTCCACGGCCAGGCCGTCGGGGCCGCTGGGGCCGTAGGAGGTGAAGAACTGGCCCACCTTGGCCACGCTGCCGTCGGGCAGCAGCGGCACGCGCCATACGCAGTTGCCGCGCGTCACGGCCAGGTACAGCACGCGCTCGTCGGGCGACAGCGCCACGCCATTGGGACTGGGCACGTTGGTGAGCAACAGGTCGAGCTGGCCGTTGGTGCGCAGGCGGTACAGGCGCCCGCTGGGGTCGTGCAGCCCGGTCTGCCCCTGGTCGGTGAAGTACAGGTTGCCCTGGCTGTCGAACACCAGGTCGTTCACGCCCTTGAAGCGTTCGCTGTTGCGCCGCTCCAGAAAAGGGCTGACCTGGCCGCTGGCCAGATCCAGGCGCATCAGGCCGTTCTTGTAGTCGGTGATGAGCAGCGTGCCGGCATCGAGGAACTTCATGCCGTTGGGCTCGCCGTCGTATTCGGCCGCCAGCGTCCAGGCGCCCTGCGGGTCGATGCGGAAAACGCGGCCCCAGGGGATGTCGGTCACGTAGAGGTTGCCGTCATCGCCCCACACCGGGCCTTCGAGGAAGGAGTCCGTCACCACGCCGCCGCGGTTGGCATCGGCCCAGTCGCTGCGCTCGCGGCGGCGCAGCGGCTCGGGCATGGAGGTGAACGGCTCCAATTCACACACCTGGGGGGATTGCAGCAGAAACATGAAAAATTCCTTTCAAAAGCCGTAGAGCCGCGCCGGGTTGTCCACGAGGATGCGGTCCATGGCCGCGTCCGACCCGGCCCAGGCCCGCAGCAGGTCCACCAGGTCGGCATCGTTCACCGTGCCCGGCGTCGCGGTGGTGTGCGGCCAGTCGCTGCCCCACACCAGACGCTCGGGCGCGGCCCGCACCAGCGCCTGAGCCAGCACCAGCGTATCCGCATATGCGGGCGCGGTCGAGCGCATGTACGCGCCCGAGAGCTTGACCCAGGTGTTACCGCCGTCCAGCAGCCGGCGCAGCGCGCCGTAGCCGTCGGCGGACGGCCCCCCGTCCGGATCGATGCGGCCCAGGTGGTCGATCACCAGCGGCACGGGCAGCGCGGCCAGCACGCTTTCCAGGGCCACGATCTGCTCCGGGTGCATGAAGACCTGGATGTGCCAGAGCGGCAGGCGCGCGGCCTTGCGCGCCAGCGTGGCCAGCATCTGCGGCGTGGTCTCGCCCCAGGATTGCGGCGTGACGAAGTTCACGCGCAGCCCGCGCACGCGGCGCGCGTGCAGGCGGTCGAGTTCGGCATCGCCCACGTCCTGCGCCACCACGGCCACGCCGCGCGCGCCGTCGCCCAGCTGGTCCAGCGCATCGAGCGTGCAGGCGTTGTCGGTGCCGTAGGTAGAAGGCGTGACGACCACCGTGCGCTGCGTGCCCAGTCGCTGCTGCAGCCGCCGGTAGGCGGCCACGGGCGCGTCTGGCGGCGTTCGCTTCCAGTGCGGCGACGGTGCGAAACGCGGATCGAAGATGTGCATGTGGCTGTCGCAGGCCAACGGCGGCAGCGGGCGCGCGGGCCGGTTCAGGCCCACGGAATGCGGCACGGTGTGCGCAGTCATTGCTTGTCGATGCCGACCTTGGCCGCCACGGCCTCCCACAGCTGAGCATCGCTCTTGAGCCTGTCGGCGAACGCCTGGCCGCTCACCACGCCGGGCACCGCGCCCAGGTCGTTGGCGAACGACTGCACGTCGGCGCTGGCCATGGCCTTGGCGATGTTCTTGCGCAGCGTCTCCAGCACCGCCTCGGGCGTGCCCTTGGGCGCCCACAGGCCAGTAAAGTTGACGACCTTGTAGTCGGGCGCACCCGCCTGCGCGAAGGTGGGCACGTCGGGCAGCGCCTTCAGGCGCTGCTCGCCGCTCACCGCCAGCAGGCGCACCTTGCCGCCGCGCACCTGGCCCATGACGCCGGGGGTGGAGGCGATCTGGAAGTCGATGGTGCCGCTCAGCAGCGCCAGCGTGGCCTCGCCCGCGCCCTTGAACGGCACATGGGTGGCCCTCAGGCCGCTGACGCCTTCCAGCGCCACGGTGGCGAAGTGCGGCATGGTGCCCGCGCCGCCGGTGCCGTAGTTCAGCTTGCCTGTGTGGGCCTGCGAATACGCCACCATGTCGCCCAGCGTCTTGAACGGCGAGTTGGCGGCCACCACCACTGTCGTGGGCGCGAAGTTGAAGCCGGCCACGGGCACCAGGTCGTGCGCGTAATCCCACGGCAGCTTCTTGAAGACCTGCGGCAGGATGGAGTACGTGGTGTCGTTCGCCATCAGCGTGTAGCCGTCGCCGGGCGCGCGCGCCACCTGCGTGGCGCCAATGGTGCCGGTGGCGCCGGCCTTGTTCTCGACGAAGAAACTCTGGCCGGTCTGCTCGGTCAGCTTTTGCGCGATGCGGCGCGTCACCTGGTCCACGGCGCCGCCGGGTGGGTAGGGCACGACGATCTTGACGGGCTTGTCCGGGTAGGCCGTTTGCGCCTGCACGCCAGCGGCGGCGCAGGCCAGCGCCAGGGCGGCGCACAGAGGGAAGTTCATACGGTTCATGGGTGTTGTCTCCTTGTGGGGCTCATTCGGCCTTCAGGTTCAGATCCCTGGCGATCTGCATATAGGTGGCGACTTCGCGCTCGACCTGCTGCGCGAACGCCAGGCCGCAGGTGGAGTCGGCATCCAGCCCCAGGCCGCGCAGCTTCTCGGCGGCGGCGGTGCTGGCGGCGAAGTCGCCCGCCGCCTTCTCCAGTTGCTGCGCGATGGGCTGGGGCAGCCCGGCCGGGGCCAGCACGCCGTACCAGGCGTCGGCCGAATAGTTGCCGCCGCCCGCTTCGGCGAAGGTGGGCACGCCGGGCAGCAGCGGCGAGCGCTTGGGCGACGCCACGGCCAGGGCCGCGAGCTTGCCCGCTCGCAGTTGCGGCAGCACCGAGCCCAGCGTGGCGAAGGAGCTGTCGAGCTGGCCGCCCATCAGGTCCGTGACCACGGGCGCGGCGCCCTTGTACGGCACGTGGTTCAGCTGCAGGCCGTTGGCACGGGCAAACATCTCGGTGGCGAAGTGCCCCGAGCTGCCCACGCCCGCCGTGCCCGCGGTGGTGCGGCGGGGCTCCTTACGCGCGCGGGCCATGTAGTCGGCCAGCGATTTCACCGGCATGCCCGGCCCCACCACCAACACCGTCGGGCTGGTAGCGACGGTGCACAGCGGCTGGAAGGACTTCACCGCGTCGAACTTCACCCTGGTGCCGTAGAGCGCGGGAATCATGGTGTGGTTGGTGGCGCCGAACAGCAGCGTGTAGCCGTCGGCCGGCGCGCTGGCCACGGCCTGCGCGGCCAGGATCGTGTTGGCGCCGGGCTTGTTCTCCACCACGAAGGGCTGGCCCAGCGCGCGGGCTGCATGGTCGGCAAAGGCGCGGGCCACCACGTCGGTGGGGCCGCCGGCGGCGAAGCCCACCACCAGCTTCACGGGCTTGGAGGGGTAGCCCGCCTGCGCGAAGCAGGCGCCGGATGCTACCAATAAAATAGCTGTAAGCGCTTTTTCAGCAAGCGCCAGAAGCCGATTTTGCTTCAGCATTTTGAGTCTCCTTGCAGTCAATCCATGCGGGGGCGCGGGCGCGGAGGCCGCACCAACGCGCCTACTCCTTCTTGATGCCTGCGGCCTTGATGGTCTCGGCCCACCGCGCGGACTCCGCCGCGAGGCGCTTGCGGAACTCATCCGGCTGCGAGCCCACGATCTCTGAGCCCAGCGCGTCGAAGCGGGCCTTGACCTCGGGCATGGCCAGCACTTCGCGCACCGCGGTGTTGAGCCGCGTCACGATCTCAGCGGGCGTGGTGCTGGGCACGAACATGCCGTTCCACTCGTAGACCTCGTAGTTCTTCACACCGGCTTCGCTGATGGTGGGAACGTTGGGGAACAAGGGGTTGCGCTTGGCCGAGGTGATGGCCAGGGGCTTGAGCGCCCCGCCCTTGATGTGGCTGCTGAGCGCCGGCAGGTTGAAGAAACCCATGTCCACTTCACCCGCAAGAATCGCCTGCAGCGCCAGTCCGCCAGCGCGATACGGCACGTGCAGCATCTTGATGCCCACGCCTTGGTTGAACAGCTCGGCGCCCATGTACTGCACGGTGCCCTGGCCGCCCGAGCAGAAGGTCAGGTTGCCGGACGCCTTGGCGGCTGCCGCGATCAACTCCTGCAGCGTGTTGTAGGGCGAATTCTTGGGCACCACGACCAGCATGGGCGTCACGCCCACCAGCGCCACCGGCTGCAGGTCTTTGGCGGCATCGAAAGGTAGCTTCTGCAGATGGGGGTTGATGGACAGCGGCGTCGCGTCGTACAGCACCGTGTAGCCGTCCGCAGGCGCCTGCGCCACCGATGCCGCGCCGATGACGCCGCTAGCGCCCGCCTTGTTCAGAACGACGACGGACACCTTGAGCCGTGTCCCCAGGTGCTGGGCAAGCACCCGGGCCAGGGCATCGGCCGTTCCGCCCGGCGCGTAGGGCACCACCAGCGTGATCGGCTTGTTCGGCCAGGTCGATTGTGCGGTGGCGGGAATCGCGGTGAACGCCGCCAGCGCAGCGGCCAGCACGTTGAAATTGCGACGGTTCATGACGTGTTGTCTCCTTTGGAATTGAAACGGGCTGGAATCAGGCCGTGGCCGTGCGGTTCAGCACCGCCAGCGCATTGCGCGCCGCACCCAGGCCCATGTTCACGTAGGCGTCGCTGGTCACGCCACCGATGTGCGGGCTCAGGATGAAGCCGCTCTGGTGCTGGAACGGGTGGCCTGCGGCCATGGGCTCGACGGCGAAACTGTCCAGCCCGGCCATGCGCACCTGGCCGCTGTGCACGGCGGCAAGCAGTGCTGCCTCGTCGATCAGGCCGCCGCGCGCGGTGTTCACCACGATCACGCCCTTTTTGCAGCGCGCCAGCGTGTCGGCGTCCAGCAGGTCACGGTTGTCATCGGTCAACGGGCAGTGCAGCGAAATCGCGTCGCTCTCGCGCCAGATGGTTTCCAGGTCGGCGGCCTGCACGAAGTCCGGCAGGTTCTTGGCGAACGGGTCGAAGCCGAGCACGCGCATGCCCAAGGCGTCGGCCATCTTCGCGAAGCGCAGGCCGATGGCGCCCAGGCCGACGAGGCCGATGGTGCGGCCGCCGAGTTCCACGCTCTTGTGCGTGGCCTTGTCCCAGTGGCCGGCGTGCATGCGTTCGTTGAGCTGCGGCACCGATTTGGCGCAGGCCAGCAGCAGCGCCAGCGCCTGCTCGGCCACGGCGGCGGCGTTGGCGCCCACGGCGGCCACCACCTCGATGCCGCGCGCCTGGGCCGCTGCCTTGTCGATGGTGTCGGTGCCGCTGCCATGCTTGGAGATCACCTTGAGCGACGGCGCCGCGTCCATGGCCGCCGCGCCCACCTTGCTGTAGCGCACGATGATGGCCACGGGGTTGTGCCGGCGGCACAGGGCGACTACTTCGTCCTCCGTGGGCGTCTTGCCGGCATAGACGATGTCGTAATCGACGAGCAGCGCCAGCGCCTGCGGGGCGAGGTCGGCCGCCGTGACGAGGATGGCGGCGCGGCTCACAGCGTTTCTCCTTCTTTCAGCACGCCGGCGGCGCGCAGCGCGGCGGGCAGCCACTTGGCAGCCGTGTCGCCGCGGGCTATTGATTCGATGCGCGCGGCCTCGTCGGCCACCTTCTTCACGGCCAGGGCCAGCATGGCGGGCGCCTTGGCGCGTTCGATCACCACTACGCCATCGGCATCGCCCACCACCAGGTCGCCGGGGTGCACCATGGCACCGCCGCAGGCGATGGGGTGGTTCACGCGGCCGGGCACGAACTTGGTCGGCCCCGCCGGGTTGAAGCCGGCGCTGAAGACGGGGAAGTCCAGCTCCAGCAGTTCCAGCTTGTCGCGGATGCAGCCGTCCACGATCACGCCCGCCAGGCCGCGCTTCTTGCAGGCGCTGAGCATCAGCGTGCCCATGAGGGCCGCCGTCTGGTCGCCCTTGCCGTCGATCACCAGGATGTCGCCCGGCTGCGCCAGCGCGATGGCAGCGTGGATCATCAGGTTGTCGCCGGGGCGCACCTCGACGGTGAAGGCCGGGCCGGCGAGCCGCATGCGTTCATGCACCGGCGCCACGCGGGCGTGCATGGTGCCGCGGCGGCCCGCCACGTCGGCGAGGATGGCGGCCTGGAAGGTGGCGGCCTGTTGCACGACGTCGGGGCTGACGCGCTCGATGGTGCGGATCACTTCGGGGAGTTGGTTCATGGAAATCTCGGCAGTGAAGGTAAAACGGTGCGACACAACCGCCACCACGCAGGATGCAGGTGGCCGTGCCGCATGGAACGGATCAGGAAATGAGCGCTTCAGTCCAAGCTAACGCCCGAGGCCTTGACGGTCTTGGCCCAGCGCGGCAGTTCGGCGCGCAGCAGCTGGTCGAACTTCTCGGTGCTGCCGCCCAGCACCTCGCCACCCTCTGAGCGCAGCTTCTCGGCCACGTCGGGTTGCTGCAGCGCCAGGTTGATGGCCTTGTTCAACTGCTGCACGATGGCCGCAGGGGTACCGGCAGGCGCCAGCAGGCCGAACCAGGTGACGGACTCGAAACCCTTGTAACCCGATTCCTCCAGCGTGGGGGTGCCGGGCAGCTGATCCGAGCGCTTGGCCGAGGTCAGCACGATGGCGCGCAGCTTGCCGTTGCGCACCTGGCCCAGCAGCGTGGGAACGGAGGACATGTACAGGTCGATCTGGCCGCCCACCAGGTCCGTCATGGCCTGGGCCGCGCCCTTGTAGGGCACATGGCGCAGCTGGATGCCGGCGGCGTTCTCGACCAACTCGCCCGACAGGTGGGCCACCGTGCCGTTGCCGGAATAGCCCAGCGTGATGCCGTCGGGGTTGGCCTTGGCGGCGGCCACGACGTCGGCAAAGCTCTTGTAGGGCGAGCCCGCCGGCGCGGCCATGACGATGGGCGAGGACGACAGCAGCGCCACCGGCACCAGGTCCTTCAGCGGGTTGTAGGGCAGCTTGGGGTAGAGCGAGGGGTTGATCGCCAGGTTGCTGGTCTGGCCCACGACCAGGGTGTAGCCATCGGGGGCTGCCTTGGCCGCCGCGTCCACGCCCAGATTGCCGCCGGCGCCGGGGCGGTTGTCCACGACGATGGTCCAGCGATTCTGGTCGGTGAGCTTTTGCGCCACCGTGCGCGCGATCATGTCCGTGCCGCCCCCCGGGGGGAAGGGCACGATCAGGCGGATGGGCTTGGCCGGGTAGGCGGTCTGCGCCATTGCGCCGGTCGCGGGCACGGCGGCCGCGAGCAGGCCAAGAAACGTCGCACCCAGGGATGCGGTCAGGGAAAAGCGTCGAGAGAAGGCCATGGGTTTGTCTCCGTGTAAGTGATGAACCGCTGCCGGCAGACAGGCGCAGGCATCGGGACGCAACTTTAAGAAAGCGTTTCAACCTATACAATAGAGTTGCGCACAACGAAACATATCCCACGGTAAGCAACATGAGTCGTCCCGCTAATCCCCCCCTCTCCGCCGATGAATCAACGCCTGCGGGCGCACGCGACGGTGGCGTCATTGCCGTGACGCGCGCGCTGCGGCTGCTCGAGTCCTTCGCCGTGGGCGAGTCCCAGCTGTCGCTGGCCGAGATAAGCCGGCGCTGCCAGCTGCACAAGACCACGGTGCTGCGCCTGGCACGCACGCTGGCGCAGTCGGGCTACCTGGTGCAGCGCGAGGACGGCGACTGGCGCCTGGGCCCGGCCGCGGGCTGGCTGGGAGCGCGCTACCAGGCCGGCTTTGACGTGCAGAACGTGCTGGAGCCGGTGCTGCGCGAGCTCACCCTGGCCACCGGCGAAAGCGCGGCGTTCTATGTGCGCGAGGGCGACATGCGCACCTGCCTGGTGCGCGTGGAAGGCCCGCAGGCACTGCGCCACCATGCGCGCATGGGCGAGGGTCTGCCGCTGGACAAGGGCTCGCCGGGCCGCGTGATCCTGGCGTTCTCGGGCGAGCCGGGCGAGGTCTACGAGGAGATCCGCCGGCGCGGCTACCACTGGTCGATCGGCGAGCGCGAGCAGGGCGTGGCCACGGTGTCCGCTCCCGTGTTCGGCCGCCACTGGCGCCTGCTGGGCTGCGTGTGCATCTCGGGGCCACAGTCACGGCTACCGCAGGAGAAGCTGGAGGCGCTGGCCCAGACCATCATCAGGACGGCCAACCAGCTGTCCTACGCGCTGGCCGGCAAGGCCGCCAGCACGGCGGCGCAGGCGCCGGGCGTCTGGCATCCGTAAGGCGACGCCCAGCCAGCCGATACACTCGCCCGGCCATTTGCCTCCGACCTTGCCCCCATGCTCCACTACCTGACCATTCCCGTCACCGCCTTCCAGCAAAACAGCTCCCTCGTCTGGTGCGACCAGACCATGGAGGCGGCCGTCATCGACCCGGGCGGCGACCTCGATCTGCTGCTGGCCGAAGCGCAGCGCCTGGGCCTGCACCTGAAGGCCATCTGGCTCACGCACGCACACATCGACCACGCCGGCGGCACGGGCGAGCTGGCGCAAAAGCTCGGCCTGCCCATCATCGGCCCGCATCCGGGCGACCAGTTCTGGATCGATGGCCTACCCCAGCAAAGCCAGATGTTCGGCTTTCCGCCGGCCCTGCATTTCACGCCCACGCGCTGGCTGCACGATGGCGATACGGTCACCATTGGCCACGAGACACTGAACGTGCGCCACTGCCCGGGCCACACGCCCGGCCATGTGGTGTTCCACGCGCCGCAGATCGACCGCTGCTTTGTCGGCGACGTGCTGTTTGCCGGCAGCATTGGCCGCACCGACTTTCCGCAGGGCAACCACCAGCAACTGATTGACAGCATCACCGGGCGCCTGTGGCCTATGGGGGATCAGACGGTGTTCATCCCGGGCCACGGGCCGGAGAGCACGTTCGGGCGCGAGCGGCGCAGCAACCCTTATGTGGGCGGTACCTAAGCGATACAGAACCGCCCCACTGCCCCCTTTGAAGACGGCGCAGGTACTCTCCCAAATCGTGAGTGCTCAAAGCAATGGGTTTCCAGCGTCACTTAAAACCGGATTCTTGGAGTCAGCCAATCGTGTCAGCCGATCTATCCAAGCATGAAGCACCGGCGCCCGGCAGTGCGCTGGATGGATTCATCTCCTTCCTGAAGCGCGTCGTGTCAACGCTCTTCGGCGCAAAGCCGCCGAAAGATCACATTGCAGACGAGATAAGTGATCCGCCCGTTGCCGCATCCGCCACCGAGCCTCCAATGGAACCACTGCTGGATATCCGCCGCCTGTCACCCCTCGCCTTCCAGCGAAAAGTCCTCGACTGGCGTGACGAGGCTCACGTCGACATAACGTTGACCATGACCACGCTGCACCAAACCTTCAGAAATCACATCGATCGCAGGCTCAAGGAAGCAGGCCCACTCGGCAGGTTTTTTGGCCGCCCCGCGGATGAAGTTCTTCAGCATGAATTCACCTTGCGGCTTCAACAAACCATGAACTCTTGCCTATCCCGCCTGGAAACATCGCTGACAGCTCTTGCGAAAGAACAAGCGCCTACGCAAGCAGGTCACTTGCATTTTCGCAAGGAGCTCCTCATTGCAGAACACACCCATCTAAGAGGGCTGAAGTTCAAACCTTCGGAGCACAAAACACTACTCCGAGAGCTTGAAACTTGGATGCTGGGATCCCGGGGACTCGTTGCCGAGTTCCGTGACCAAGCCACCCACATGGCCGAACGGCTCACCCAGGAAACTCACGCATGATGAGCGCCATCCCCTTCGAGATTCCCACCAAATGGTCGGCCCAGTTGGCGACCGGGGAGCTTGTCCGTTACGGCGGCCTTCTGAAGGATGTGGGCACCGGGAAAATCGTCGCCCACTTGCAAGAAACAGGGGTGGCGCAGTCCGTGCTGTCATCACTTGTTTCGGGCGCGCCCACACCGCTTTCCTTGGTATCTGGCCTGATCAATGCGAGCACCGGCGTATATACGGCAGTCCAAGTGGGGCAGATTGGCACCCAGATAAACCAGCTCAAAACCATGGTTGAGACGCTACAGTCCCTGCAGGTCGCAACGCTGGGCCTGTCCTTGGCAGGCGTAGGCGCGAGCGTTGCGGGCTTCCTCTACATGCGCAAGCGTTTCAATGCCCTGGACGGGCGGCTCGACCAGATCATCGACACCATGAACACTGCTTTTGAAGATCAGCGCAAGGCAGACCTGCGTGCGCGGATGTCTCGAACCAAAGGGCTGATCCAACGTGCCGAGCATGCCAAGGATCTCTCCAATCCACAGCCCGAATACCGGGAAGTGGCTTCGGCACTTGCCGACCAGGCCGCCTATTTCGACGGTGAACTCTCTATCACGCTGTCAACCAAAGACCGCATCCCGGTAGATTTTTTCTGGCAACTGGTGCAATCGCTGATGCTCTGCAACAACGTGCGTATCGACTGCGACATGCGCAGCAATGAACTCAAATACGCCCTGCGCACCGCGGAAACGGTGGGATCGGAATACCAACGCCTGTTCAACCCGCTAACACCCATGTCTTTCGAGGGCACCGTCGAAAACGGCCTGAACACCGTCAAGGTCTTGCGCGACATCAGCGATTCCGCCGCCAGCAAACCCTATCTGATCGACTACCTGCGCACCCGCAGGATTGCCGGTGATGAATATGTCAACGCACTGGAGCAGGAGCAGCAAAACTCGCTCCTCATGCTAAGGACAAGCTGATAAAGCCCCTATTTTTATAGCTGCCAGCGCTTTCCCTATAAAGCCGAAGGTCGATCAGTCTTGATTTCTCACCCGCCCCGCGCCGCGCGATACAGCCCCTCCACCCGCGGCACGTTCTGCTCCAACTCGCGGATGCGGTCTGGCCCCGTGGGGTGGGTGGACAGAAATCCTATGCCGCCGTTGCCCGTGGCCTGGCCCATCTTCTGCCACAGGGTCACGGCGGCCTGCGGGTCGTAGCCGGCGCGCGCGGCCAGCTCCAGGCCCACCAGGTCGGCCTCGCTCTCGTCGGAGCGGCTGAATTTCAGCGTCAGCAGCTGCGTGCCCAGGTTGGCCGCCATATTGCCCAGCTCGCCCAGGCCCAGCAGCTGCGCGCCCAGCGACAGGCCGATGCTGGTGGCCTGGCTCTTGGCGATGCGCTCGCGCGCGTGCTCGCGCAGGGCATGCGCCATCTCGTGGCCCATGACCATGGCGATCTCGTCGTCGGTCAGTTTCAGCTGATCCAGGATGCCGGTGTAGAAGGCGATCTTGCCGCCGGGCATGCAGAAGGCATTGATCTGCTTGCTACCGATCAGGTTCACCTCCCAGCGCCAGCTGCCGGCGCGGCTGTTCCACTGCTGGGCGTAGGGAATGATGCGCTGCGCGATGGCGCGCAGCTGGATGAGCTGCGGGTGGTTGTCCGGCGCCAGCGCGCGCTTGGCCTTGGCCTGGGCCAGCATCTGGTCGTACTGCTGGGTGGCCGAGGTCTCCAGCTGCTCTGCCGGCACCAGCTGGCGCATGGCCGACGACTTGCCCACGTCCACCTGGGCCGCTACCGGCAGGGCGGCGGCGCCAGCGGCGGCCAGCAGGAAGGCGCGGCGCGCGTGCCAGATGCGGCCGGTGCAGCAGCCGCAGCTGTCCAAGAGTGAAGCGGTGGTAAAGATGCTCATGCGCGCAAGTCTACGGCGCGGCGCGCAGCTCCGCCCACACCACCAGCAACAGCCCGGCGATCACCCCGGCCAGTCCCAGCCAGGCCAGTGGCTGCTGGCGCTCGCCCACCACCCACACCGCCAGCACAAAGGCCGTCACCGGCTCGCCCAGCGCCAGCGTCACGCCGGTGGTGCCCGAGATATGGCGCAGCCCGCTGGAGAACAACAGATACGACAGCCCGGTGCTGACCAGCCCCAGAAACAGCACCACGCCCCAGGCCGCAGCCCCCGCCTGCAATGGCCCGCCCAACACCCAGGCCACCGGCACCGACAGCAGCGCCGCGCCGGCAAACACCGCCAGATTGGCGCGCGCCGGGCCCAGGCGCAGCACCAGCGGCTTGTTCACCAGGGTGTAGCTGGCATAGGCCAGTCCGGCCAGCAGGCACAGCGCCACGCCCGTGGCGTTCAGCCGCAGCTCCCCACCCTGGCCCAGCGCCATGGCGGCGCCGCCGGCCACGCTGACCAGCATGCCCAGCCACCACAGCGCGGGCGGCAGGCGCCGCGCCAACAGCGTCTGCAGCAGCCCGGCCCAGATGGGGCCACTGCCAATGGCAAGGGCCGTGCCCAGGGCCACGCCGCTTTGCTTGACGCCGGCAAAAAAGCTCAGGTTGTAGACGGCGATGCAGCCGCCGGCCAGGGCCATCTGCGCCCAGGGCCAGGGGCCACTGCGCGCCGGTGCGCGCCAGGCCAGGACGGCAAAAAAGGCGCTGCCAATCACCAGCCGCAGCGCCCCCACCCAGTAGGGCGAGAGCGTGGCCGGCGCCAGGCTTTGCGCCGTGCCGGTCGTGCCCCAGAGCATGGCGGCCAGCAGCACCAGGGCCATGCCGCGGGCGGAATGTCGTGTGTCGTTCATGCCTGCCATGCTGCGCCCGGATTGGCGGGCAACTATCGAGCAACGCGCGTAGTGCGGGCCGCCTGGGCGGCGGAAGATCCAAGCAAAATACGGCCTTTGCATCCGCCAATCAAGCGCTAACAGCTATATATTAAATAGCGTCACCGCGCCGCAGCACCCGCGCCCCCAGGCCGCGCTCGCGCCGCAGCGCGTAGGCCAGGGCGCTGGCGCTGGCGTAGCCGGTGCGCAGGGCCGTGGCTTCGAGCGACTGGCCGCGGGCCAGGGCGCGCTCGGCCACATCCAGCCGGCGCGCGCGCAGCCATTGCTGGGGCGTGTGGCCGGTCAGCTCCAGCAGGCGCACGTGAAAGCGTTGTGGGCTCAGCAGGAACAGCGCCGCCATGCGCGCCGTCGGCCAGTCCTGGTGCAGCGCGCCCTCCACGGCGGCGCGCAGCAGGTCCAGATCCAGCCCCCGGCGCGCCAGCACGCGCGGCGCCTGCAGCAGCAGGGCCAGATGGGCCGCCGCGTCCGCCGGCGGCGCGCCGCGCGCCTGCGGCGGCACGGCAAAGCGGCGCACCCGGTCCACCTCGGCCGCGGGCGGCGCGTCTATCACCAGGATGGATGCGCCGGCGCCGGCCAGAAAGCCATGCCGCGTGCCCGCCGGCACCACCACGCCGCAGGCCGCATCGACAAAGGCTGCGCGGCCGGCCAGCTCCAGCTCCATGCGGCCCTGCAGCGCGTACAGCACCTGGGCATGGGCGTGGTCGTGCGCCTGGTGCTCGCCGGCGTAGCGGCGCACCGAGGCGACGGGGCGATCGAGCGCGGCGCGGTTCATGGGCGCGATGGTAGCCGCGCGCGGGCCGGATAATCGCGCGCCATGTCGTCCCATTCCGCTCCCGCCGCGCGCCGCTCCTGGCGCCAGGCCTGGCTCGTTTATCTGGAGCCCGCCAGCCTGCGCATGCTGGCGCTGGGCTTTTCCGCCGGGCTGCCGCTCTTGCTGGTGCTGGGCACCCTGTCCTTCAGGCTGCGCGAGGCGGGCGTGGACCGCACCACCATCGGCTACCTGAGCTGGGTGGGCCTGGCCTACGCCTTCAAGTGGGTCTGGTCGCCGCTGGTGGACCGGCTGCCGCTGCCGCTGCTCACGCGCCGCCTGGGGCGCAGACGCGGCTGGCTGCTGCTGGCGCAGGGCCTGGTGATGGCCGGCCTGGTGGGCATGGCGCTGACCGACCCGCGCGCCGAGCTGGCGCCCCTGGTCTGGTGCGCGCTGCTGGTGGCCTTTGGCTCGGCCACGCAGGACATCGCGCTGGACGCCTTCCGCATCGAATCGGCCGACGCCGAGCGCCAGGCCGCCCTGGCCGCCACCTACCAGACCGGCTACCGCCTGGCGATGATCTGGGCCGGCGCCGGCGTGCTGTGGATCGCCGCACGCGCCGAGATTCCCGGTCTGGTCGGCTACCAGGCCGGCGCCTGGGCCGCGGCCTATCTGGTGATGGCGGCCTCCATGCTGGTCGGCACCGTGACGGTGCTGCTCTCGCCCGAGCCCGCGCCGCGCCCGCTGCCCCCGGCCAAGGGCCTGGGCGACTGGCTGCGCGGCGCAGTGGTGGAGCCGTTTGCCGACTTCATCAAACGCTACCGCTGGCAGGCGGCGCTGATCCTGGCGCTGATTGCCGTGTACCGCATCAGCGACGTGGTCATGGGCATCATGGCCAACCCCTTCTATGTCGATATGGGCTACAGCAAGGACGAGGTGGCCGCCGTCACCAAGGTCTTCGGCGTGGTCATGACGCTGGCCGGCGCCTTCGTCGGCGGCGTGCTGTCGATGCGCCTGGGCGTGATGCGCGTGCTGATGCTGGGCGCCGTGCTCTCGGCGCTATCGAACCTGCTGTTCGCCTGGCTGGGCCAGCGCGGGCATGACGTGACCGGCCTGGTGCTGGTGGTTTCGGCCGACAACCTGGCCGGCGGCATCGCCTCGGCGGCCTTCATCGCCTACCTGTCGGGCCTGACCAACGTGCAGTACTCGGCCACGCAGTACGCGCTGTTCAGCTCCATGATGCTGCTGCTGCCCAAATGGCTGGCGGGCTTCTCGGGCCAGTTTGTCGATGCGCATGGCTACAGCGCGTTCTTTACCGGCACGGCGCTGCTGGGGCTGCCGGTGTTGCTGCTGGTGTGGTTTGCATCAAGAGCCAAAAAGGCCTCTGGCACTCTATAGATAAGCGTTGATAGCTATCAATTTTCTTGATTGAAAACAGACCTCGGCCGCCCTCCTCTTACCCCCTCCTCCTCTGGGGGAGGGTTGGGGTGGGGGCCAGCACCGCGCGTATGCCTATGCCAGCATGTCGCCGGTATCAACGCGCCGCCGTCTGCATGGCTTGCACGACCTTCACCGTCTTCACACTCACCATGACGACGCGCTGCAAGAGATCGATCACCTTCTCCTTGTGATCGGCAAAACGGTAGGTATAAAACTCCTCGCGGATGGTCGGATCCTTGGGCTTTTTTTCCTTGTGCTGATCCAGCACCCAGTCCAGGGCCGAGCGGTTGCCCAGCCGGTAGGCCCAGGCTTCGGGCGGCACGCCGCGCAGCGTGGTTTCGCTGTCGAGCAGGATGCTGCCTGCCGCCGGATCGGACTTGAGCAGCGGCTTTGGCGCCAGGCCCGCAGCGCGCGCCTTCACGTCGGGTTCATCATGGCGCGTGAGCTCGAAGGGCTGCACCGACTCGTAGTCGATGTGCAGCCGCATCAACTCGGCACCCCAATCGGCCCAGCGCCAGAAGTCGGCGTAGAACGGGATGCGCGGGAATTCGCGCTTGAGGTTTTGTGCGTACTTCTCGCAATAAACAGGATCGTGCAGCACGGCGTAGCAGTAGTGAAAAATTGCCTCCTTGGTGATCTTGCGCGCCCCGGTTTTGCTCCCTCTCCCACTGGGAGAGGGTTGGGGTGAGGGCTCGCAGCCTTTGTAGTGGGCGATGAACTGCTTGAGGCCCCAGTCGGTGATGTTGTCAACGACGTTGTTCTGGGCGTCATGCCGCCGCAGGGGGAGACCGTATGTGTCCCCGACATAGTGCAAGTCAAACGGTGCACCCCCAGCCAACACACGCAATCCGGACGACATGGACAGGCAAAGCGTCCGGCCCTGGATGAACTCGCGCATGGCGCCAGGTTCATCCACCAGCACATCGGAGGCATAGATAAGCCGCGTCGTGAATGGGCGGTAAATGTAGGGATAAACACGCTGAGGGTCGAATGGCTCGATGCGACGCTGTTGGGCGCGCCGCTTCAAGTTCCGCGACCACTTGATGCGCGTGTCGTACTCGTCCGGGCGTCCGACATGCCTATCGTAGAGGCGCAGGAAGAACTGGACTTTCGAGGCGAGTTCACGCTTGGTGTTTCCAACGACCCACTCATCGCGATTCGTCGAAACACCCAACGAAAACAGCTTGAAGATCGCCCGCTCCTTCGCCCCCGTCTTCGCCGCCTTGGTCTCCTTGCTGGCCAGCGGGATCAGGCTGTCGAAATCGTTGTGCGTCAGATTCAGCCAGTTTCCGCTCTTGTCGGGCGAGACCTCATCGAAGGCCAGGGCGCGCAAGGGCTGGCTGGCGAGGAAGGCAAGCTTTTCCTCGGCGGTTTCCAGCTCGGGGCGACGCGCGTAGTACACGCGGGCGGGCCTTTTGTCTTTTGTGGCCTGCTGGCGCTTGACGAGGAAGCTGATGGCCACGCCAGTCTGGATGCCAAAGACGTTGTGTCTCGTGCCGCTCAACTTGGGGTTGGCACGCACGTCGCCGCCCAAATCGACCACGTAGATGTCGCTGAACTCCTGCGCCACGGTCTTGCGAAAGCCGTCGAAGGTGCGGGCATCGAGAAAGCTGCGGTTGGTGACGAAGGCCAGGATGCCGTTGGCATCGAGCCGGTCGCTGGCCCAGCGGAAGAAGCGTGCGTACATGTCGTACAGCTTGGTCTTCTGCGCCGTGCTCTCGGCGATGTAGGTTTGCTTGATGCGGGCGTCGATGTGCGGATATTCGCGATTCTTGTTGTTATCGTTCTCGCTTTGCTGGTTGGCGTTGTACGGCGGGTTGCCGATGACGACGCTGATGCGCCGGCTGTTCTGGCGCCGGATGCGTTCGACGTTCTCCTCGCTCACGCTGCCAAAGAGCTCGCCGGTGGTGCCGCGCGCGGCGGTGTGCAGGCCCACGTTGTCCAGCGTGTCCACGAAACACAGGTTGGGAAACTCGGCGTAGCTGCCCGTAATGGCGGCGTAAGTCGCTTCGATGTTCAGATTCGCCACGTAGTACGGCAGGATGGCGACCTCGTTGGCGTGCAGCTCGTGCTGGTACTTGTGCGCCAGCTTTTTTGGCTGGCCACGAAAGTGCTCCAGCAGCTCGCAGATGTAGGTGCCGGTGCCAGTGGCCGGGTCGAGGATGTCCACGTCCTTGTCGATCAGGTTCTTGCCGAAATGCTGCTCGCACAGCCAGTCGGCGCCGTCGATCATGAAGCGCACGATTTCATTGGGCGTGTAGACCACGCCCAGCCGGTCGGCGGCCTTGGTGTTGTAGACCTTGTAAAAGTTCTCGTAGATCACCTTCAGGAAGGCCTGCTTCTCGCCATGGCTGCCGATCTGAGCGGCAGCGGCGCGGATGGCGGCGTAGTAGGCATCCAGGCCCTTCAAGGTGTTTTTCTTGAGCGCGCCGGTGAAGAACTCGGCTTCCAGCGCGTAGAGCTCGCTTGCGACGTTGTTCTGGTGGTGGAAGTCGCTGTCGTCGAACACCTTGGCAAAAATTTCCTCGGTCAGGATGTGCTGGATCAGCATCTCGCGCACGTCGGCGTCGGAAAGCAGCGGGTTGATGGCCTCTTGGGCATGGGCCAGGAATTTGTCTTCGGCGGCGCGAAAGCTCTTGTTGCTCCGGTGCGCGCCGTCGATCATCTGGCGCAGCGAGTCCAGCACGGCTGGCAGGTCGCTCTTGAACTGCGCGACGGCGGCGCGAAAGCTGGCGATTTCCGGGCGCTCGTAGCCAAAGAACAGCTTCAGCAGCTTCTCCAGCGCGGCGGTGTCTTCGACCGCGCAGCGCATGACCTCCTGCCGGTGCTGCCAGAGCACGACGCTGGCATCGTCGCTGAAGACGATGTTGTCCTGCGGGTAGCCGCGCCGGAATTTCTTGGCAATTTCCTCGTCGAGCTTGTCCTGTGCGTCCTTTGCCTCCCAGTAACCCAACGGCATGCGCAGCTCATGCAGCAATGCGCCGTCGACGCTGATGCTGGTCTTGGTGGCGGTCTTGAGCGGATATTCGGCCAGGAAGACCAGGCCTTGCTGCTTCCCCCAGGCCTTGAGCAGATCCTTGAAGGCCTCGCGCACGATGGTTTCGCGCTGGCTACCGCTGATCTTCTTGATGAGGTCGAGCTGGCTCAGGTAGTCATTGATGAGGAGTTGGCTCATGCAAGTTTTCCTTCAGTGCGCCATGCATCCAGATTGAGCAACAGCAGGGGCGGCTGAATGGCCGTGAAACGCTCCCGCCGAGCGTGGATCATTGCCGACAGGGCGTCGCAGCACGCCAGGATGGGGCGGACGAGCCTGCGCTCCGGTGCATCGTCGATCGTGAGCCACTTGATGTCATGGAACCGGCTCAATGGGTGAGATGGCATCTCAACCATCGCGTAGCGCAGGTAATACCGTCGGTGCGGCGGCTCAGTCGTGTCCAGGGGGTTCATGAGCCAAGGGTAGCGCAGAATGCGCGGCGCGCCGACGGCGCCATGGCAGCGTCAAGATCCCAGCACCATATTCGCCACCAGCCCTTTATATTCAAACACAAACAGCTATTGAAAACATAGTAAAAACCGGTTTACCAAACTTTACCCCCGCTTCAACACCACGCGATACCGAAAGCCGAAGATGCCCGCCATGAACTCCCAACTGCTGATGATCGAAGACGACCACCGCCTGGCGCAGATGGTGGGCGAGTACCTGGGCCAGTCCGGCCTGCAGGTCACGCACATGGCGGACGGCGCCAGCGGCCTGGCGCGGCTGCAGGGCGGCGAGCCGCCGGATCTGGTGATCCTGGATCTGATGCTGCCCGACATGGACGGGCTGGAGGTCTGCCGCCGCCTGCGCGCCCTGCCCGGCCCCGCGGCCCAGGTACCGGTACTGATGCTGACCGCCAAGGGCGACCCCATGGATCGCGTGATCGGCCTGGAGATTGGCGCCGACGACTATCTGCCCAAGCCCTTTGAGCCGCGCGAGCTGCTGGCGCGCATACGCGCCATCCTGCGCCGGCGCGAGGGCGGCGGTGCCCAGGCGGCGGCCAACGTGTTGCGCTTTGGCCAGCTGGAGATTGACCGCGACGCGCGCACCGTCAGCGTGGCGGGGGCGCCGGCCGAGCTCACGTCCTACCAGTTCGACCTGCTGGTGGCCATGGCCGAGCGCGCCGGCCGCGTGCTCACGCGCGACCAGATCATGGAGGCCGTGCGCGGGCGGGAGCTGGAGGCTTTTGACCGATCCATCGACGTGCACATGGGCCGCATCCGCGCCGCCATAGAGCAGGACGCGAAGAACCCGCGCCGCATCCTCACGGTGCGCGGCGTGGGCTATGTGTTCGCCAGGCAGCAAGACTGATGTCCTGGCTCAGCCCCTTCTCGCGCCGCCTGTACCTGCGCATCTGGCTGGCCGTGGTCGGTGGCGTGCTGGTGTTTGCCTTTGCCGTGGGCCTGGCCTGGCGCTGGGCGGCCGAGCAGAGCCAACAGCAGCCGCCCACGCGCGAGATCGTGATCACCGATGGCCAGGGCCGCACCCTGGTCGATGGCACGGGCGTGCGCCAGCGCGGCGACCCCAGCGAGGGCATACGCTACCGCATCGAGGGCGACAACGGCGTGGTCTATGAGATGCAGATGTCGCCGCGCACGCGTGGCCCGCGCCCTGGCGACCACGGGCCGGCCGCATGGCTGCGCCCGCCGCTGGGCTTTATCTGGATGCTGGCCCTGGTGGGCATTGCCGTCACCGTGGGCGTATTCCCCATCATCCGCAAGCTGCTGCAGCGCCTGGAGACCTTGCAGCGCAGCGTGCAGCGCTTTGGCGAGGGCGACCTGTCGGCGCGCGTGGCCGAGCAGGGCCAGGACGAAGTGGCGGCCCTGGCGCGCCAGTTCAACGCCGCGGCGGCGCGCATCCAGACCCTGGTGCAGTCGCACAAGTCGCTGCTGGCGAATGCCTCGCACGAGCTGCGCTCGCCGCTCACGCGCATCCGCATGGGGCTGGAGCTGATGCAGGGCGGCCAGCCCTCGCCAGCCTTCAGGGCCGAGATAGAGCGCAACATCACCGAGCTCGATCAACTGGTGGACGAGATTTTGCTGACCAGCCGGCTTGACGCCGGCGCCGCCGACGTGGGCACGGTGGAGCCCGTCGATCTGGTGGGCCTGGCCGTGGAGGAATGCGTGCGCGTGGACGCCGAGCTACAGGTGGGCGCAGGCGGCGCGGATGACGATGGCGCCGCCACCATCGAGGTGCCCGGCGTCTCCAAGCTGCTGCGCCGCGCCGTGCGCAACCTGCTGGAGAACGCGCGCCGCTACAGCCAGGGCGAGATCACGCTGCACATCACGCGCGATGGCAGCACCGCCGTGCTGCGCGTCTGCGACCTCGGCCCGGGCGTGCCACCCGACCAGCGCGAACGCATCTTCGAGCCCTTCTACCGCCTGCCCGGCGCCAGCGAGCGCGCCGGCGGCGTGGGCCTGGGCCTGGCCCTGGTGCGCTCCATCGCCGCACGCCATGGCGGCAGCGTGGTCTGTGAGGGGCGGCCGGATGGCGCTGCGGGTGCATGCTTTGTGCTGCGGCTGCCGACCACCAATTGACCAGCTCGGCCAGTTCAGTAGGTACTCATACCCAACGTCAGCCGGACAACTCCCTGGCCATCAACATGACGCGGGACAACTGTCATCACAGGCAGATTGCAAACAACTGTCGATTTTTTTTACACCAACCCCGCCACAGAACTTACGACACATCACAACACCATGAATTTATTGGCTTTTTCATGTTTGGCACAAATTATGCTTATTGCACTTGGCAACAACCATGGAGAAGATCATGAAGGCATTTCAACTGATGGGTTTGGCGATCGGCGCCCTGCTAGGTGCCGGCACAGCCGCAGCCGGCCCGCTGCCAGGCGGCTGGTCCTGCACTGGCAACTGCGGCACCAACACCGCCGCTGACGGCGACGTAACGTTGGCGCCAGGCTTCGGCTCTTATCAATGGATTTCGACGGCGGGCGGCCTAACGGGTGCCGGCCAGCTGCCAGTCGGCCCCACCGGCCAGGAGACCAATGGATCTTCGGCGCAAACGCCCACTTTCTCGGTGAACGCTGGTGACAAGCTGAACTTCTACTTCAACTACATCACCTCTGACGGCGTGCAATTCACCGAATACGCCTGGGCCGGCCTGTATTCAGGCACCAGCACTTTCGATTCGTATTTGTTCACCGCACGCACCACAACCAGCGGCAACACCGTGCCAGGGTTCGGACTGCCAGGCCTTGGCGCCGGCGTGACGCTGACGCCCTCCACTTCGGCCATCATCCCCGGCGGCCCCGACTTTTCTCCCCTGGGCGGCAGCTCTGGTGGGTGCTACGGAGGTTCCGGACAGGGCTGCGGCTACACCGGCTGGATCCAGATGGAGTACACATTCACCACCGCCGGCATCTATTCGCTGGGCTTCGGCGTCACCAACGCACTCGACACGGCATTCGACTCCGCCTTTGCCATCGCTGGCGTGTCGATCAACGACACACCCATCGACCCCAACCCGGTGCCCGAACCGGCAACCCTGACGCTGCTGGGCGCCAGCCTGCTGGGCCTGGGCGCATTGCGCCGCCGGCGCCAGCAGGGCTGACAAGCCCCCTGGGCACCGCAGCCTCGGGGCGGTGCCCGGTTTGCATGCCTTTGCATGCACCGTCTTTGGCGCCCGGCAGCGCCAGCCCGCAAGGCGCGGTTTCATGTTCCGTGTCACGCCGGGCACCAACTTCCTCGCCAGCAAACTGGCCAAGTGGAGCCAGGTGGTCAAGACCGCGAAAATGGCGGTGCACCGAGGCCCCAAAGGAAGAGTCCCTCAAGGGCTTTCTGGAACAAGGCAGCCGTTTCTTGAACCCCGTTTTCGTGGGCGATACCCTGTACTGCACCCTCACCGTGTCGGACCTCAAGCCGGGCAACACCACGGGCGTGATCACCCTCGGCACCGAGGTGAAAAACCAGAAGGGTGTGGTGGTGATGGATGGCTTTCAAAAATATCTGCTGAGAAAACGCCATCCGGGTCAGTGAACCACGCGGGCCTTGCAGCGCTGCCTGCCATGGCACATCCCCAGCGCCCGTGCTGCCATTCACGCGGGTGCGGTGCGCCCATCTGCTACAACCCGTGGTATCGCAATGCCTCGGAGAAAAAACCATGAGCACAGCCGACATCGGCACCCTGCAACGCACGCCAATGGGCTTTGAAGGCCAACTGACGCGCCAGCTCGACCACGACGCAGTAGCCGTCTGGCGCATGCTGACCGACCCGCTGGCCATGGCGCAATGGCTGGCGCCGGGCAGCGTGGAGCAGCGCGCCGGCGGCACCGTGCACATCGACTTTGCCGACAGCGGCACCGTCATCGACAGCCGCGTCAGCGCCTTTGAGGATGGTCGCCTGCTGGCCTATTCGTGGAGCAGCGGCAGCGAGCCCGAACGCCCCATGCGCTGGGAGCTGGTGCCCGCGAATGGAGGCACGCGGCTAACGCTGACGCTGCACATTCCCGCCCAGGAGGACGCCGCCAAGGCCTGCGCCGGCTTCGAGGGCCATCTGGACATGCTGGCCGCAGCCCTGGAGGGCGTGCCCATCAAGTTCCCGTTCCAGCGCTTTCTGCAAGCGCGCGGCGCCTATACCGAGCAGCTGGCGGGTTGAGCATCGCCATGACCAGCAGCGCCTACCACCCCGCCGCACCGCCGCTGCAGGTGGCGCAATGGTTCAACACGCGCGTGCCGCTCTCGCTCGAATCGCTGCGCGGACGCGTGGTGCTGCTGCACGCCTTTCAGATGCTGTGCCCGGGCTGCGTGGAGCATGGCATTCCGCAGGCGCGGCGCGTGCACGAGACGTTTTCGCCGGATCAGGTGACGGTCATCGGCCTGCACTCGGTATTCGAGCACCACGCCGTGCAGGGCACGCCGGCGGCGCTGCAGGCCTTCATCCACGAATACCGGCTGCGCTTTCCCATAGCACTGGATCAGCCCCACCCGACGCGCAATATTCCGCTGACCATGCAAGAGCTGATGCTGCAGGGCACGCCCAGCGTGGTGGTGATAGACACCCTGGGCCGCGTGCGCCTGCACCACTTCGGCCATCTGGACGATCTGCGCCTGGGCGCGCTGCTGGGCCAGCTGGTGGGTGAAGCCACGGCGCCTGTGGCAAGCGCGCCAGCGGCGCCGGGCTGCGACGACCACGGTTGCGCCCGCCCGGATCTGCCACAGTCATGAACAGCACCCGGCCACAGGAAGTGGCCAAGTTGCGCGCCCTGCTCACCGGCCGCGCCCGGCCCTACACGCGACCCGGCAGCGTGAGCGCCATCGCCAAGCAGCCGCGCAGCGGCCCGGTGGCCGTGGGCCCTCTCGGGCTTGCCGACGACGAGCAGGGCGACCCGCGCGTGCATGGCGGGCCGGACAAGGCCGTGCATTGCTACGCCTGGTCGCAGTACCAGCCCTGGCGCCAGGAGCTGGCGGGCAACGCCACGGCCCAGGCGCTGCTGGCCCAGCCCGGCGCCTTTGGCGAAAACTTCAGCCTGGACGGTATCAATGAGTCTCAGGTCTGCCTGGCCGACCAGTGGCAGGTAGGCAGCGCGCGCTTCGAGGTCAGCCAGGGGCGCCAGCCCTGCTGGAAGCTCAATGACCGTTTTGGCCTGCCCGACATGGCGCTGCGCGTGCAGACCAGCCTGCGCGCCGGTTGGTACCTGCGCGTGCTGCAGGTTGGACATGTGCAGGCCGGCGATACGGTGTGGCTGCTGGCGCGGCCGCACCCCGAATGGCCCATAGACCGGCTGCTGCGCGTGATTGCCGAGCGCGACTGCGCCCCCGAGACGCTGCGCGAGATACTGACACTGCCGCTGCCGCCGTCCTGGCACCGGCTGTTCACGCGCCGGCTGGAGAGCGCCAGCGTCGAAGACTGGAGCTCGCGCCTGGTCGGCAAGCCCTGAACCTCAACGCACCAGCGGCCAGCGCCAGACCGACGCAAGATACATCAGCGCGCCCGCCACCAGGGCCGCCGCCGCCAGCGCCAGCCCCTGGGCAAAGCCCTGCGCTTGGCCACCACGCGCCAGCAACCAGGCCACCATGGGTGGGCCCATGATCTGCCCCAGGCCATAGACGGCGGTGATCAGGCTGGCAAAGCTGTCGGCCGACGCCGGCCACAGGCGCCGCGCTTCCTGCAGCCCATAGAAGGTGATGGCCGTGAACGGCAGGCCCAGCAGGGTGCTGCTGAGTGCAAAGCCCGCCGGTGTGGGCCACCACAGGCCTATGCCGATGCCGCCGGCCTGCATGGCGTAGGCCGCCACCAGCAACCAGCGCCTGTCCCAGCGCGTCGGGGCGCGTGTGCTCAGCGCCGCGCCCACGGCTACGCCGGCGCCGAACATGGGCCAGAACAAATCCGGCCAGGGCGAACCCGCCGGCAGCGCGCCGCGGGCGATCACCGGCAGAAAGGTGGCGGTGACGATGTAGCCCAGCCCCGCCAGCCCATAGGCCAGCGCATGCACGCCACGCGCCGCCGCCGCGCCGCCGCCCGCGGCGCGCGCCGCAGCCGCTGGCGCATGCGCCGCGCCCGCCTGCGCCTTGGCCGCACGCCCCTGCACCACGGGCCAGACCACCAGGCACAGCAACACCGACAGCAGGCCAAACACCACCCAGCCCGATGCCGCGCGCCACTGCGCCTGCACCATCAGGCTGGTCGCCAGGCCGGTGAGCGCAATGCCCACGCCCGGGCCGCAGAAAATCAGCCCGCCCATGGCCGGGCGCCCCAGTACCGTGAGGCGCACCATGGCCCAGGCGGCGGTATTCAGCAGCACAAAGGCGCTGGCCACGCCGGCGGCAAAGCGCAAGGCGGGCCAGCTGTCCGGCAGTGGCAGGGCCATGGCCAGGGTCAGCAGCACCGTGGCCACCAGGCCGGCGCGCGCCAGGCGCGCCGGGTGCCAGCGTTCATACAGGCGCGGCAGCAGCCAGGGCAGGGCCATGCAGGCCAGGGCGCCCACCAGGTAGCCCACGTAATTGGCGGTCGCCAGCCAGCTGCCCTCGGTCAGCGTGACCACGCCGTCGTGCAGCATCATGGGCAGCAGCGGCGTGAAGGCAAAACGCCCCACGCCCATGGCCACGGCCAGCGCCAGCATGCCGGCCAGGGCCACGGCGGCGGGGCGGTGCGACCAGTCGCGCGCGGAGGGCGAGGTCGTGGATTCGGGGGCGAAAACATGCATGGCGATGCGCTGGCAATGGGGGAGAAGGATTATGGCCGTGCCCCTGCGGGTATGCTGCGGCCGCTATCGTCTGGCTCTCCCTCTCTACTTCTCCTGCGCGCCATGAACCACGACCTGCTTGCCCGCCTGGGGCTACGGCTTCCCATCATCCAGGGCCCCATGACCGGCTCCGACACGCCGCAGCTGGCCGCCGCCGTATCCGCCGCCGGCGGGCTGGGCTTTCTGGGCTGCGGCATGCGCTCACCCGCCGCCATGCTGGAGGCGGCAGCCGCCGTGCGCGCCGCCACCGACAAGCCCTTTGGCATGAACCTGTTCGTGCTGGAGACTCCCCTGCCCGACGATGCCGAGGTGGCCGCGGCCATGGAGCGGCTGGCGCCGCTCTACGCGCGCTTTGGCCTGCAGCCCGAGCCGCCCGCGCGCTGGTGCGAAGACTTCGCCATGCAGTTCGAGGCGCTGATCCAGGCCCGCCCGGCGGTCGCCAGCTTCACCTTCGGCATTCTGAGCAGCGCCCAGGTGCGCCGCATCAAGACGGATGCCGGCAGCTACGTCATCGGCACCGCCACGACGCCGGCCGAAGCACTGGCCTGGGCGGAAGTGGGCGCCAATGCCGTGGTCGCCAGCGGCCTGGAGGCCGGCGGGCACCGCGGCACCTTTCTGGGCGACTGGGACGGCAGCCAGATCGGCACCATAGCCCTTGTGCCGGCCTGCGTGGATGCACTCCGCATCCCGGTGATCGCCGCCGGCGCCATCATGGACGGGCGCGGCATCGCCGCGGCGCTGGCCCTGGGCGCACAGGCGGTGCAAATGGGCACGGCCTTCCTGGCCTGTCCCGAGTCGGCCATCACTCCTGCCCAGCGCGCCGCCATGGCCGGCGCGCAGGCGACGGACACACGCCTGACGCGCATCTTCTCGGGCCGCCCGGCACGCGGCATCCTGAACGACGCCATGCGCACGCTGGCGCCGCACGAGGCCGAGATCCCCGCCTATCCGATACAGAACGCCCTGATGGGCCCGGTGCGCCGCGCCGCCGCGCAGACGGGTGATGCCGGGCATATTGCGTTGTGGGCTGGACAAGGGGTGGGGGCGGTGCGGGCGCTGACGGCCGGCGTTTTGCTGCAGACGCTGGAGCGGGAGTGGCGGGACGCCCGCAATTTACTATAATTTTAATAGCTATTAGCGCTTGTCATATGGGCGCTACAAGGCGATTTTTTAATACCAAACCGCTTTCCGTGCCACACCGGCTACAGAGCCATGGTTCACGGCGTTGGCGTGGCGTGAAACCAGCGCAGGAACCTGCGCCGGCGCAGCCACCAACCGCGCTGCAAATAGGCTCGCGCCAGCTCCTCGGGGGTGAGCGGCGAGGCGGCGCGAAAGTTCTGCCGCAGCTGCTCGGCCAGCGCGGCCGTACCGTCCGGGCTCTGGCAGACATGGCGCATGGCGCCAACCAGGCTGCGCGCCGCCTGCTGCGCCAGCGCCAGGCGCAGGCCGGCGTGCTGCCACTCGGGCTGGCCCGCTAGCGCCTGCGTCAGCGGCAGCAGCGCGGCAGATTGATCGAGCGCCTTGCGCAGGCTCATGCTCGCCAGAATGCTGCTGTCACGCTGGCGGTAGGCCACCCAGGGGCTGGTTTCGTAATAAAAACTCTGCGCACGCAGCGCCATCAGCGGCATGGTGGCCATGTCCTCGAAATAACGGCCGGCGGGAAAGCGCACACCGCTCCGGTCATCGCCCCACAACGCGCGGCGCGAGATCTTGGACCAGGCATGCAGCTGCCCCGTGCCCAGCATGCCCGCCATGAGCTGGGCCCGGTCGTGCACCAGCTGCCACGCCGGGCCGTCAAAGCTGCGCTTGTGACCCTCGCCGCGCAGGCGGTGCTTGAGGCGCACGCGCTCGCGCCAGACGGCAAAGTCGCACAGCACCACATCTGGCGCATGACCGCGCACGATGGCTTGCAGGCCGGCAATGGCACCCGGCAGCAGCTTGTCGTCCGAGTCCAGAAACCACAGGTAGTCGCCGGTTGCGGCATCGATCATGGTGTTGCGCGCGGCGCTCAGGCCGCCGTTGCGCGCATGCTGCAGCAGCTGCAAGCGCCCCGGCCAGCGCCGATCCAGTTGCTGCATCAAGGCCCATGAACCGTCTGTGGAGCAGTCGTCGAGCACCAGCAGCTGCACCCCGCCATCGGCCGGCAACTGCTGCACCACCGAGGCCAGGCATTCCTCCAGATAGGGCGCCACGTTGTACACCGGCACCAGCACGCTCAGCCAGGTCACGGTACGCTCCTTGCCTCGCCCGGTGGCCAGATACCCCGCTCCACGCCACGCAAAGCCGCCCACAGCACGCTCACATAGAACACAAAGAACATGATGCCGCTGTTATGGTTGAAGAACGGCTGTGACATGCCGAACATCAGATAGGCCACCGGGATCAGGCTGCCCAGGACACGCAAGGCCAGGGCATCGTGCCAGCTGGATGAACTCTCCGGCCACTGCTGCAACCGCCGCCGCGTGGGCCAGAACAGGAACAGCACATAGGCAAACAGGGCCGCCTGCAGCAAGACCCCGAACACGCCGACCTTGACCCAGATATCCAGAAAATCGTTGTGCACCTGCGGGTAGAAAACGAGCGCCTTGTCGAATTCACCCAGCTCCACACGCCGGGTCATTTCGGCCACATAGCCATGCGCACCCCAGCCCAGCCAGGGTTTTTGCGGAATCATGTCGGCCACCAGCCGGTATTGATCCAGGCGCACACCCAGCGAGGTGCCGGCGATGCCGGCATTGAAGTACTGGGTGATTTCCTCCACCGCCTGGCCAATGCGCTCATGAAACCGAGGGGTGACGGCCAGCACCACCACCAATGCCAGCAGCAGGGCCACCGACAGTGCCAGCAAGCGGCCAAACAACCTTGGGCGAATCTGCCTGACCTGGGTCAGCAGGGCGGGGAATATCAATACCACCGCCAGCCAGCCGCCGCGCGACTGCGACAACAGGGACGCTGCAACACCGGCCACGACGGCCACCGCCATGAATGCGCGCCACCACCAGGCACGCCAGCGCCAGAATATCGCCGCGCAGACCATGGCCATGCAGCCCAGCAGCAAGGCCAGGTTGCCCCATTGAATGGCATTGGTGTAGCCCCCGGGACGCTCCATGCCCTGCGCCCAGGCCTGCCACGCGGCCAGGCTCCCCATGCCGATACAGCCGACGGGCAAGCCCCAAAAGAAGGCCTGCGGCCTGGGCGGAAAGGCGGCAATGAAGAGCAGACACGGCACGCCCAACAGCCACTTGATGCCCTTGTCCCAGCGGCCCATGCCGCGATCCAGCGACAGGAAAAACCACATGCAGCCCATGCAGACCAGCAGCAATGCCAGCCATAGCGTGCGGCGCTCCGGCCGGCTGCGCAGCCAACGTGGCGCGTAGAACAAGGCGCCGGCCAACAACAGTACCGCACCATAGGAGTAGCCCGAAGGCACCCAGATCGCCAGCGCCGCCAGCAGAAAGGTGGCCAACGTCGTCAGCTTGAATGGGGTTTCGGCCTTGTAGTCCATCAGTCACGCCCGCCAGGGGCATTCAGCAAGGCACGATAGCGCCGCCACATATGCTCGCGCCCACAAGCTGTAAGCGCCTGCTGGCGTGCAGCCTGCCCCAGGCGCTGCGCCTGGGCGGGGTTTTGCAGCAACTGCTGCAACGCGTATGCCAACGCAGTCGCCTCGGCAGGCGGCACCAGCAAGCCGGTGCGGCCATGCTCCAGCACCTCGCGCACACCCAGGACATCCGAGCCCACGCAGGCGCAGCCTGCGGCCATGGCCTCGACCAGGGCCAATGGCATCCCCTCCCAGTGGGAGGACAGCACGAACACCTGGGTGGCGGCCAGGCGCTGCGGCAGGTCAGGCACATTGCCCAGGAAGCGCACCTGCTCCTGCAAACCGAGGGACTGCGCCAGGGCCTCGGCCTTGCCGCGCAGGCCGGCCTTGCCGGCGCCGGCCAGGTACAGCGTGGGCCGCAGGCCACGCTCGCGCAGCAGGCCCAGCGCCGCTATCAGCGTGGTGTGATCCTTTTGCCGGGCAAAACGCGATGCCATCAGGATGGCCGGCTCGCGCTGTTCCCAGCGCTGCGGTAGCAAGCTTGCAGGAAAGCGCTCCAGCGCAATGCCATTCGGGATGGCCAGGCATTTGCCCGGGGCAAAACCGCGCTCGATGAGTGCGGTGCGCACCCCTTCCGACACGCCTATGCTGGCCTGGGTGTGCGGCTCAAGCTCCAATGCCTGGCGCAGGCGCCGGGGCGTGTAGCGCTCGCGTGAGTTGTGCTCGACATGGAAGATGCGCGGCACGCCCTCGGCCACGGCGGCGCGCCGGCCCCAGATATGGTCGCTAAAGCCATGCGCAAAGACCACGTCCGGACGCCAGTCGCGAATGATTTTGCGTAACTCCCATACCGTGAGCGCATGCAGCCAGTTGGACACCAGCTGCACCTGCAGCCCCTGGTCACGCAGCGCCTGCACGCGCTCTGCCGAGGTATTGCGCTTGCGCCGCAGCACCAGCAGGGTCTGCATATGGGGCTCGCCCCGGGCGGCCAGGCACAGATCGACCGCCACTTGCGTGGCACCGGAGAAGCCTCCGGTCACAAAGTGCAGCACCTTCACAGACCGCGCCAGTTCATTGGTATGGGCTGCAGAAACACCTGGCCAACTACGGCGGCTCTCCAGCCGCCCAGGCTCAATGTCCGCCCTTGAGCACCTCACCCGCCTTGAGCCGGTATTCGGTGCCGCAGTACGGGCACGAGGCATGGCCCTGGTGGGCGATCTCGAGGAACACGCGCGGGTGGCTGTTCCACAGCTTCATGTCGGCCTTGGGGTTGGGGCAGTGCACTCCGCCGTTGCCGTCCAGATCCTTGGCCAGCAGTTCAACGATTGCTTGTGTCATGGGGGTTCAGACCTTGGTGAGCCAGTGGGCGTATTTGGGGTTGCGGCCGTTGACGATGTCAAAGAACGCGCTCTGGATCTTCTCGGTGATCGGGCCGCGGCTGCCGGAGCCGATCTGCACCCGGTCGAGCTCGCGAATCGGCGTGACCTCGGCCGCCGTGCCGGTGAAGAAGGCCTCGTCGGCGATGTAGACCTCATCGCGCGTGATGCGCTTTTGCACGAGGTCCAGGCCCAGGTCCTTGCAGATGTGCAGCACGGTGTTGCGCGTGATGCCGTTCAGCGCGCCGGCCGACAGATCGGGGGTGTAGACCACGCCATCCTTGATGACGAAGATGTTCTCGCCCGCGCCTTCGCTCACAAAGCCAGCGCTGTCCAGCAGCAGGGCCTCGTCGTAGCCGTCGTCCAGGGCTTCCATGTTGGCCAGGATGGAGTTGCTGTAGTTGCTCACCGCCTTGGCCTGCGTCATGGTGATGTTGACGTGGTGGCGCGTGTAGCTGCTGGTCTTGACGCGGATGCCGCGCTGCATGCCCTCTTCGCCCAGGTAGGCGCCCCAGGCCCAGGCGGCCACCATCAGGTGGATCTGGTTGCCCTTGGGGCTGACGCCAAGCTTTTGCGAGCCTATCCAGGTCAGCGGGCGCAGGTAGCACGATTCAAGCTTGTTGGCCTTGACCACGTCGATCTGCGCCTGGTTCACCTCGTCCTTGGTAAACGGCAGCTGCATGCGCAGGATCTTGGCGCTGTTGAACAGCCGGTCGGTGTGCTCTTGCAGGCGGAAGATGGCCGTGCCGTTCACGGTGTTGTAGGCGCGCACGCCCTCGAAGGCGCCGCAGCCGTAGTGCAGCGTGTGGGTCAGCACGTGGATCTTGGCGTCGCGCCAGTCCACCATCTGGCCGTCCATCCAGATCTTGCCGTCACGATCGGCCATCGAGGGAACAACGGGGCTCATGGTGATCCTTTAGAGAACTGCGAAAGTCGCAAAGCCGGCTATTTTACGATTCGGCGGCGGGTTCCTCGCCCGGTGCGGGGCGCACCAGCTCCCAGCTGGCCAGCCGGCCATTGAAAAACTTGCAGGTCACATGCGACTTCGTGCCATCCGTCCAGCGGTAGACCTCGGGCTCCTGGCCCTCGGCCGAGAGCTGCTCGCCCAAAGCGCGCGTCATGGCCATCACATGCATCAGATTCACGCCGGGTTTCAGCTTGGCATTCAGCATCACGGCGCTGCCCACGTAGCCTATGGGGTTGTGGCGCGCCTTCTGCATCACGTTCATGAGGCGCGTGTAGTGCAGCAGCCCCCACATGACCAGGCCGCCGCTCACGGTTAGGATGCCCTGCGGGCCATAGGCGCGCCAGGCGGCGATGACGAGCACAACGATGCCCAGCGGGATGAGGAACTTGCGCAGATTCATGGGCGGCATTGTCGTATGCGCCGGGGAGTACATGGCTGTGGGTCTTGCGTAGTACGCGTCAAAGCACCTCGTCACAGAAAGCCACCGGCGTGACGATGCGTGTGCGGCCCAGGCTGCCACGTTGCAGCAGCCCGGCCCTGCGGTCGCCGGTCACCAGGTAGTCGGCCGCGCTCGCCACTGCCATCTGAAGCAGGAAGGTATCGTTGGGGTCAGTGGCTTGCACGCCCTCCGGCAATGGCGGCAGCATGGGCAGCACCAGGGCGCGCTGCATGCTGTTGACCATGGTTCCAATGCGGTGGGCGGGCAGGATGGCCTTGAGTTTGGGATAGCGGCTGACGCGCCGCAACTCGTCGAGCTGCTCCAGGGACGTGACCAGCTCGAAACGCGATGCGCGCCAGGCGCGGTAGATCAAGTCGGGGGGACGATACGGTGAAATCAGCGCGCCCAGCAGCACATTGGTGTCGAGAATGACGCGCATCAGCGCCCGCCGCCCTCACGCGCCCACTGCACTGCCTCGTCAATGAGCTCCGTCAGCTCGCTCTCGCCCAGTCCAGCGGCTGCGGTCTTGGCCTGATCGACCGCGCGCTCCAGCAGGTGGGCGCGCACCGATTCTTCGATGAAGCGGGACAAATCACCCTTGCGCCCCCCGCCCTGGGCGGCAAGAAAAATGCGCACGGATTGATCCACTTCCTGCGATACAGCGATGTTCCAGCGCACCGTGCTCATGATGACTCCAATTCGGCGCTTATGCGCATAGACACTTATACACCTATCTGCAGGCTTGCACAGTGGCCACTCGCCTCACCCCAACCCGCGCACCGCATCCATGGCCTCGTCCACACGCTCCACGGGGTGGATCTGCAGGCCGGGGATGGGCTTTTTGGGCGCATTCGCCTTGGGCACCACGGCCACGGTAAAGCCCAGCTTGGCCGCCTCTTTCAACCGCTCCTGGCCGCGCGGCGCGGGGCGTACCTCGCCGGCCAGGCCGACCTCGCCGAAGGCGATGAAGCCCTTGGGCAGTGCCCGGCCGCGCAGGCTGCTGGTGATGGCCAGCATCACCGCCAGGTCGGCCGCGGGCTCGCTGATGCGCACGCCGCCCACGGCGTTGACGAACACATCCTGGTCCGCGCAGGCCACGCCCGCGTGGCGGTGCAAAACCGCCAGCAGCATGGCCAGGCGGTCGCGCTCCAGGCCGACCGACAGGCGCCGCGGGCTGGGCCCGCCGCCATCCACCAGGGCCTGTATCTCCACCAGCATGGGGCGCGTGCCCTCCAGCGTGACCAGCACGCAGCTGCCGGGCACGGGCTCGGCATGCTGGGAGAGGAATATCGCGCTGGGGTTGGCCACGCCCTTCAGGCCGCGCTCCGTCATGGCGAAGACGCCGATCTCGTTCACCGCGCCAAAACGGTTCTTGATGGCGCGCACCAGGCGAAAGCTTGAGTGCGTGTCGCCCTCGAAGTACAGCACGGTGTCCACCATGTGCTCCAGCACGCGCGGGCCGGCGAGAGCCCCCTCCTTGGTCACATGGCCGACCAGGATGATGGCGATGCCCGTGGCCTTGGCCAGGCGCGTGAGGTGCGCCGCGCATTCGCGCACCTGGGCCACGGAGCCGGGCGCGCTGCTGAGCTGGTCTGAGTAAACGGTCTGTATCGAGTCGATCACCGCGACGGCAGGCTGCGTGGCCTCGATGGTGGCGAGGATCTTTTCCAGCTGGATCTCGGCCAGCACGTTCACCTGGCTGGCATCCAGCCCCAGGCGGCGCGAGCGCAGCGCCACCTGGGCGCCGCTCTCCTCGCCGGTCACGTACAGCGTGGGCAGGCCCCGGCGCTGCAGCGCGTCCATGGCCTGCAGCAGCAGCGTGGACTTGCCTATGCCCGGGTCGCCGCCGATCAGCACCACGCCGCCCTCGACCACGCCGCCGCCGAGCACGCGGTCGAGCTCCTCGACGCCGCTGGCGGTGCGCGCCACCTCGGTGGCCTCGATGGCGGCCAGGGGCATCACCGCCTGGGCCTGGGCCAGGCCGGCGTACTGGCCCGCGGCGTTGCTCAGGCGGTTCTTGCCGGGCGCCGCCTCGGGCACGGTCTCGATCAGTGTGTTCCAGGCGCCGCAGCCGGGGCATTTGCCCAGCCAGCGCGGGCTGGTGCTGGCGCATTCGCTGCAGGTGTAGAGGGTTTTGTCCTTGGCCATGGGGTGGGGACTATAACCAGGACAATCGACGCGGCGCCCGCACCCGCCCCGGCGCATGGCGGCAGACCAGGATATCAAGCAAAATCGGCCTGCAGCGCCTTACCACATTGCGCGGACAGCTATTATTTAAGGAGCATCAAATGCCTGTATTGACCCTGTACTACGCGCCGGGCACCTGCGCCCAGGCGGTGCGCATCGCGCTGGAGGAGGCACAGGCGCCCCATGCACTGGTGCGCGTGGACTTTGCCAGCCAGCAGCAGCGCACGCCCGAGTACCTGGCCGTGAACCCCAAGGGCCGCGTGCCCGCGCTGGCCACCGAGCACGGCACGCTGACCGAGACCCCTGCCCTGCTGGTGTATGTGGCGCAGCGCTTTGCACAGGCGAATCTGGCGCCCAGCGACGCCTTCGGCCTGGCGCGCATGCAGGAGTTCAACAGCTACCTCGCTTCCACCGTGCATATCGCCCATGCCCACCGCCCGCGTGCCGCCCGCTGGGCCGACGAGCCCGAGGCCCAGGCCGCCATGCAGCGCAAGGTGCCGGCCAACATGCGCGAATGCTTTGCGCTGATCGAGCGCCATTACCTGGCCGACGCGGCCAAAGGCCCCTGGGTGCTGGGCGAGCAGTACAGCGTGGCCGACGGCTATTTGTTCACGGTGGCCGGCTGGCTGAAAAGCGACGGCGTGGACATTGCAGAGTTTCCGCGCGTGGCGGCGCACAGCCAGCGCATGGCGCAGCGCCCGGCGGTGCAGCGGGCGCTGGCCTGAAGAAAAAAAGACCGGCCCCCTTGCGGAGTACCGGCCTGTAAAGGCCCGTCAGACGGGCCGGCTTTCAGGGGGTGCAGCGCATCACTCGAACGGCTGGGGCCGCTTGGTCTTGTCGCTCGACGGCGGCAGGATGGGCATGGCGATCTTGGGCTGGTCGCCGGTCAGGGTCTTCAGGAAGGCCACGATGTCGGCGTTCTCCTTGTCGGTGAACTTCTTGCCCAGCTGGATGCGGCCCATGGTGTCCACGGCCTCGGCCAGGGTGTCGGCGGCGCCGTCGTGGAAGTAGGGGTAGGTCAGCTCCACGTTGCGCAGCGTTGGCACCTTGAAGTTGAAGCGCTCGGCGTCGTTGCCGGTCACGGCGGAGCGGCCCTCGGCCGGGTTGTCCGTCTTGTAGGGCTCGACCAGGCCCATCTTCTGGAACGAGGTGCCGCCCAGGTTGGGGCCGTTGTGGCAGGCCACGCAGCCGGAGTTCTTGAACAGCTGGTAGCCGCGCAGCTCCTGCGCCGTGATGGCCTTCTTGTCGCCCTTGAGCCATTTGTCAAACGGCGCGTTCGGCGTGACCAGGGTTTCCTCGAAGGCGGCGATGGCGGCCGTCACCTCGTCGATGCTGAGCTTGTCGTGGCCGAAGACGCGCTTGAACTCGCCCACGTACTGCGGGATGGAGCGCAGCATGTCCACCGCCAGGTCGTGCGAGAAGGCCATCTCGCCCGGGTTGGCGATCGGGCCGCCGGCCTGCTCCTTCAGGTCCTTGGCGCGGCCGTCCCAGAACTGCGCCAGGTTCAGGCTGGAGTTGAGCACCGTAGGCGAGTTGATCGGGCCCTTTTGCCACTTGTCGCCAATCGAGGTCTTGAGGTTGTCCGAGCCGCCCATGCTCAGGTTGTGGCAGGAGTTGCACGAGATGAAGCCCGAGCGCGACAGGCGCGGGTCGAACCACAGCTTCTTGCCCAGCTCGACCTTGGCCGGGTTGGTGACCTTGGCCGGGGCAATCGGCTGCACGGGCTCCTGAGCGCGCGCCGGGGCCGCCGCCAGCAGGGCAGCGGCGCCCACTGCGCCGAGTGCGAAGCGCAGGGCATGTCGCAGAGAGGAAGACCTGGATGGATAGGACATGGGGCAACTCCACAATTTTTTAGTTGGCTATCACGCAGCGATCGGTGCGCTGCGAAGCCATTCTTAGTGGAAACCCCAGGTCATTGCTTGATCTAGAACAACATTAGAACAATCTAAATTAATGTTGACTGGCGGCGTCGGGTATAGGCCCTAATCCATGGTCACCGGCACGCGCGGCGCCAGCGCACACATCAGCTCATAACCCACGGTGCCGGCGGCCTGCGCCACCTCGTCTATGGGCAGCAGGGCACCGTTGCCGGCGCGGCCCCAGAGCGTGACCTCTGCGCCCGGGCCTGCATCGGGAACGGGTGTCAGATCGACGGTGATCATGTCCATGCTGACGCGGCCCACGGTGCGCGTGCGCACGCCGCCCACCAGCACCGGCGTGCCGGTGTCTGCATGGCGCGGATAGCCGTCGGCATAGCCGCAGGCCACCACGCCGATGCGCAAAGGCCCATCGGCCATGAAGCGCGAGCCATAGCCCACGCTGTCGCCGGCCTGCAGCTGCTGCACGGCGATGAGGCGCGAAGCCAGGGTCATGGCCGGCTGCAAGTCCCAGGCGGCGGCCGTGCGCTCGGGGTGGTCGGGCGCGCTGCCGTAGAGCACGATGCCGGCGCGCACCCAGTCCAGGCGCACTTCGGCCGCGCCACCGTGGCGCAGGATGGCGGCGCTGTTGGCGATGCAGCGCTCGCCCGGCAGGTCCTGCGTGGCCTGCTCGAAGGCCTGCAGCTGGTGCGCTATGCCGCGCGCGCTGTCGGCGTCGCTGAAATGGGTCATGAACGAGATTTCATCGACCTGCGGCAGCGCGTTCAGGCGCGCCCAGGCACTGCGGTAGCGCCCGGGCGTGAATCCCAGACGGTTCATGCCGCTGTTCATCTTCAAGAACACGCGCTGCGGCACCTGGGTCTTGTGCGCCGCCAACCAGTCGATCTGCTGCTCGCAATGCACCACATGCCACAGCGACAGGCGCGAGCACAGCTCCAGGTCGCGCGGCTCGAACACGCCCTCCAGCAGCAGGATGGGGCCGCGCCAGCCGAGCTGGCGCACGCGCTGCGCCTCGGCCAGATCCAGGAGCGCAATGCCGTCGGCCGAGCGCAGGGCCTCGAACACCCGCTCTATACCGTGGCCATAGGCATTGGCCTTGACCACCGCCCACAGGCGCGCATCGGGCGCCGCGCGGCGCGCGCGCTCCAGGTTGTGCTGCACCGCAGCAGGGTGGATGGTGGCGAGAATGGGGCGCGGCATGGCGGTGTTAACACGTATCAGGACGGGCGCATTCTGGCATCGCCGGGCTCCAGGCGCGTGATATAACCGCCCGTCGCTCCGAGGAGTGTTTCCAAATATCACAGTCCCTCGGCCCAGCGGCCCGGGAAGCACCAGCCATCCGATGAAGCGCGGTTTCTACACCATCATGTCGGCGCAGTTTTTCAGCTCGCTGGCCGACAACGCCTTGTTCGTGACCGCGGTGGAGCTGCTGCGCAGCGGCGGTTCACCCGAATGGCAGCGTGCCGCCCTGGTGCCGATGTTCGCGCTGTTCTACGTGGTCCTGGCGCCCTTCGTGGGCGCGTTTGCCGACTCCATGCCCAAGGGGCGGGTGATGTTCATCAGCAATGCCATCAAGGTGGTGGGCTGCCTGATGATGCTGTTCGGCTCGCACCCGCTGCTGGCCTATGGCGTGGTGGGGCTGGGCGCGGCGGCGTACTCGCCGGCCAAGTACGGCATCCTCACCGAGCTGCTGCCCGCGTCGCAGCTGGTCAAAGCCAATGGCTGGATCGAGGGGCTGACCATAGGCTCCATCATTCTTGGCGTGGTGCTCGGCGGCCAGCTGGTGGCGCCGCATGTCTCCGGCCTGCTGCTGGGCCTGGACATGCCGGGTATTGATCTGGGGCTGGACCTGCCGGCCGAGGCCGCCATCCTCGCCCTGGTGCCGGTGTACGTGCTGGCGGCCGCCATCAACCTGCGCATACCGCTGACCGGCGTGGCCATGCGCCCCATGCCGCGCCAGCTGCTGGTGCTGCTGCGCGACTTCTGGACCTGCAACAACCGCCTGTGGCGCGACCGGCTGGGGCAGATCTCGCTGTCCACCACCACGCTGTTCTGGGGCGTCTCGGGCAATCTGCGCTACATCGTGCTGGCCTGGGCCGGCGTGGCCCTGGGCTACAGCACCACCCAGGCCTCGGCCCTGGTGGGCGTGGTGGCCCTGGGCACGGCCGCGGGCGCGGTGCTGGCCTCGTCGTACACGCAGCTGGACAAGGCCACGCGCGTGCTGCCCCTGGGCGTGGCCATGGGCCTGGTGGTGATATTGATGAACGCCATCGACAACATCTGGCTGGCCGTGCCCTTCTTGATTCTGCTGGGCGGGCTGGGCGGCTTCCTGGTCGTGCCCATGAACGCGCTCTTGCAGCACCGTGGCCACAACCTGATGGGCGCGGGACGCTCGATTGCGGTGCAAAACTTCAATGAACAGGCGGCCATCCTGGGCATGGGCGTGCTCTACAGCCTGTTCACCAAATGGGGGCTGTCGGCGTTTGGCGCCATCGCCGCCTTCGGCCTGCTGGTGGCCGCGGTGATGGTGGTGATACTGCGCTGGCATGTCTACAACGTGCGCCACTACCCCAAGGAAATGGTGCAGCTGCGCAAGATCGCACGCCTGGATCAGCACTGATTTTGATAGCTGTCTGCGCTTTATCTGCAGGCGCTACAGGCATTTTTACCGATAATCTAAGCACCTCATCTCCGCCTCTGGGAACGCCGGCGTCTCGCCGGCATGGAGGGGCCGCCACACTTGGCCACCTGCGGGCCGGCGAGACGCCGGCGCTCCCGGGCCAAAGAAACAAGCACGCACTTTTCATGCAATCTCCCCTGCCCGTCCTGGCCCTGCTGTGCAACGCCCTGCTGTGGGGCCTGTCGTGGTGGCCGTTTCGCAGCATGCATGCCGCCGGCCTGCACCCGCTGTGGGCCACGGCCGTCATGTACACACTGGTCTGCGCCGTGATGCTGGTCGCGCGCCCAGGCAGCCTGGGCGATCTGCTGCGCCAGCCGGCGCTATGGCTGCTGGCGCTGAACTCGGGCATCAACAACATGGCCTTCAACTGGGCCGTGACCGTGGGCGACGTGGTGCGCGTGGTGCTGGTGTTCTACCTCATGCCCGCCTGGCTGGTGCTGCTGGCCTGGCGCATCCTGGGCGAGCGCCCCACGCCGGCGGCGCTGGCACGCCTGGGGCTGGCCTTTGGCGGCGTGGCGCTGGTGCTGGTGCCGGCCGGGGCCAGCTGGGGCGGCCTGCTGGCCAACCTGTCGCTGGCCGACGCGCTGGCGCTGCTGGGCGGCTTCACCTTTGCCGTGACCAACGTGCTGCTGCGGCGCCTGCACACCGTGCCCGGCCCGGCGCGCATGCTGGCCATGTTTGCCGGTTGCATGGGCCTGGGCTGGCTGGCCGCGCTGGCCGGGCTGGCGGCGGGCGTGGTGCCGGCCTTTCCGGCCTTCGACCCGCGCTGGGCCGCCATGGCCGCCGCCCTGGCGCTGCTGCTGATGCTGGGCAACTGGGCGCTGCAGTACGGCGCCGCGCGCCTGCCCACGGCGATCACCGGCGTGGTGATGCTGTCGGAGGTGCTGTTCGCCAGCGTGTCATCGGTGCTGCTGGGCGCCGCCCAACTGCAGCCGCGCACCCTGGCCGGCGGCGCACTGATCGTGCTGGCCGCCCTGTGGGCAACGCTGCAGCGGCGCTGAAAACAGGACACGCCAGAATGGAAAAAGACCGCGGTTCTGCGGCCTTCTGTTGCTGGCGCCGCCCCTTTCCGGGGCGCTGCGCCTGCCGGGTGATCCTTGCGGATCAGGCGGCTTTCTTCTGGCGCTGGCGGGCCGCGGCCAGGCCGGCAAAGCCCAGGCCCAGCAGTGCCAGCGAGCCGGGCTCGGGCACCTGGCCGGTGGGCGGATTCACGGCGCCAAAGCCATCCAGATAGACGTAACCTGCATGACCGCCATAAGGGCAGTCAGAGGCCAGCAGTGTCAGCGTGAAGTCATGCCCCACGGCACTCAGTGCCGCCAGGTCGATCTGCTCCACCACCCAGCCCGAGGAGTACCAGTTGCCAAACTTCGTCCAGGTCACGCCGGACGTCCCCGACCCAATGGAGCCGGCAGAGCTGTAGGCGCGGCTCACCAGGTTGGTGCCCACCGTATCGTCCCTCAGCGTAAGAGAGAAATAGTCGGAATCCGCGAGGCCGTGCGAGGCTTCCAACACCGCGTTCCAGGCAAAGAAGATGCTGTTGTCGGTGTAGTTGTTGACCGTCTGGCTTATGGTCGAGACAGACCTGTTGTTCACTGCGTCGTTGACGCGTACCGAGTAACCGCCGCCATAGACCCGGTTGGCCCCGGTGATGGGGTCGGTACCACCGATCATGATGGTGTTGTTGGACGGGCCGCCTGCGTAGGTCGCAGGATTAACCGGTGCGCCGCCACCAGACCAAAAGCCACCCCCGCCCGTCCAGCCATTGAGGTTGCCATCCTCAAAGCCACCATTGACAAACGCACCGGCGTATGCGGATGTGCCGAGCGTCATCAGAATCGCAGCGGCCATGGAACCCAGTTTTTTGCTCATATCGAATCCTTTCAGGTGCCGTTGACAAAAGGTTGACACCCGGAAACGCATAAGCAACGTTTGTGCCACCGGGAAATGCCATTGATTTCATTGGATTTTTTAGAGAAAACACTCTCCGCACCGGGAGATATGTAAAAAATGTCGACAAGTTGCAGCCGCCGCCTAGCGCACCGACCGGGCCTTTGGCCATGCTTCAAAACCCAGACAGGCCACGCAACCAACAGAAATCAGGCGTGGAGCCACGCCTGTGAAGGCGGATGTTGTGGCAGCGGCTTCAGTCGCGAACAACACCATTCGCGGCTGAAGCCGCTGCCACGACCTGTAGAAAGATCAACGGGCTGTATCAGTAAAGCCGACCGGAAAGCAGCAGATAGCCCGGCAGCCAGCCCGTCAGCACGCCCTGGGCGATGCACATGGCGCCGGTGAAGCAGCCGATGTCGCGCCCGCGCGCCAGCAGCAGCCAGAACAGGGCCCACAGCAGAGCCCAGGCGGCCCAGTTGGCGCCCATCCACCAGTCCAGCAGGCTGCGGGCGCCGGCCAGGGTGTCCAGCGCCACGGGCACGGCGGTAATCGCGACGAACAGGCTGAACCAGCCCAGGCCGCGCCCGTCGGCGCCGCTGAAGCGGTTGGCCGCCACCCACAGGTAGGTGAAGGCGAACAGCAGCGTCAGCGCCCCGCCCTGGATGGAATGGGCGTCGGCGCCCGGGCCGAAGATGGAAAACAGGCCTATCGCCAGCGACACCAGGCCGACGAAGACGTTGATGACCCAGATCTCGCGGTCGGCGATATGGCCGCGCATCCACAGGCCGTTCAGGCACAGCACGGCGCCCACGTAGAACAGCGATACGCCCAGCCACATGACGCCGCTCCTCAGCCCTTGGCCTGCGGGCGGCGTGCCCGCGCCAGGGACTGGGTGACGGCGCGGCGATCCATGCCGTACATGTCGGCGAACTGCTCGGGCGTGGCGCCGCTGGCCTCGAAGGCGCGCGCCAGGGCCTCGGCCTTGGCATCGCGCTCCGCCACTTCGGCAAAGGCTTCGTCCAGCAGGGCGTTGGCCTTGTCGTCGCGCCCGCGCACCAGGGCGTCGTAGGCCTCGCGGGTGAGGCCGCTGGCCTCGAAGGCCTGGGCGATGCGCCGGCGCAGCGTGGCCGTCAAGTCCTCGCCGTCACGCGGTTTGCGGCGGCGGAACACCTCCAACAGCGCGTGGTGCACATGCTCGGGCGCCATGTCCTCCACGGCCTGGCCTTGCAGGTCATGGCGCTTCATGCCCTGGGCCACGGCATTCAGGTAGCGCGTGGAGCGGGTGTGGATGGCGAGGGCGAGCTTGAGCGCGTCCTTGTCGATGGCCTCGCCGTGCGCGGCCATCAGGTCGTGGAAGATGCCGCGCTTGAGCGGCAGGAACTGCGCACCGAACAGATGCGGGTACCAGCCGGCCAGCTGCTCGAGCAGCGGATGCGTGCGACGCGGCTGGGGCTGGGGCGGGCGCTGCTCGCCGGCCCCTTCGGGTGCGGATGCCGGCGCGGCCGGCTCGCGCCGGGCGCCGAAGCGGCGGCGCCCGCCACGGCGGTTCGCACGGGGCGCCGGCTGGGCGTGCGGCGCGGCTGCGGCCTCTGCGGCGGCGGCGGGTGGCGTGGCCTCGGCGGGGGGCGTCGGCAGGTCGTTCACGGGATCGTTCATGGCTCAGAAACGCGCGGCATGGCGCATGCGGCGCGGCGGGTCAAAACCCGCCATCATGCCAGCAATGCCTCGTCCAGCAGCTCCACCCAGTGGCGCACGGGGATGTCGGTGCCGCCTTGCAGGTGGGTGATGCAACCCATGTTGGCCGACAGGATGGCCGCGGGCGGCGCGTCGGCAAAGGCCTCGCCCAGGGCGCCCAGCTTGCGCTCGCGCAGCTGCCGCGACAGCTCGGGGTTGAGCACCGAGTAGGTGCCGGCCGCGCCGCAGCACAGGTGCGATTCGGTGCGCGCCACGCGCAGCGTGAAGCCCAGGGCCGCCATATGCCGCTCCACGCCGCCGCGCAGCTTCTGGCCATGCTGCAGCGTGCAGGGCGGGTGGTAGGCAAAGGCGCGGCCGGCGGCGCGCACGCGGTCTTTCAAGAGCGGCACCAGGCCCGGCAGCAGCTCGGACAGGTCGCGCGTCAGGCTGCTGATGCGCGCCGCCTTGTCGGCGTATTGCGCGTCGCGCGCCAGGACATGGCCGTACTCCTTGACCGTGACGCCGCAGCCCGAGGCGTTCATGACCAGGCATTCGACCTCGCCGCGCTCGATGTAGGGCCACCAGGCGTCGATGTTGGCGCGCATTTGCGCGCGGCCGCCGTCCTGGTCGTTCAGGTGGAACTTGACGGCGCCGCAGCAGCCGGCCTGGCGCGCCACGACGGTCTCTATGCCCGCGGCGTCGAGCACGCGCGCCGTGGCGCTGTTGATGTTGGGCGCCATGCTGGGCTGCACGCAGCCCTCCAGCAGCAGCACCTTGCGCGCATGGCTGCGCCGGGGCCAGGCGCCGGCCGGCGGGTGGGGCTGAACCTTGTCGCGCAAGCCCTCGGGCAGCAGGCCGCGCACGGCCCGGCCGGCCTTCATCGCGGGGGCGAATAGCGGCGAGGGCAGGCCCTCCTTGAGCAGCCAGCGCACGGCCGCCTCGCCCGCCGGGCGCGGCACTTTTTCTTCGACGATGCGCCGGCCTATGTCCACCAGGTTGCCGTATTGCACGCCGCTGGGGCAGGTGGTTTCGCAGTTACGGCAGGTCAGGCAGCGGTCCAGATGCGCTTGGGTCTTGCGCGTGGGCTCCATCCCTTCGAGCACCTGCTTGATCAGGTAGATGCGCCCGCGCGGGCTGTCCAGCTCGTCGCCCAGCAGCTGGTAGGTGGGGCAGGTGGCGGTGCAAAAGCCGCAGTGCACGCATTTGCGCAGGATGGCCTCGGCCTCCTGCCCTTCGGGCGTGCCCTGGTACTCGGGTGCGAGCTGGGTTTGCATGGGTGCTTTCCTGTATGGGCCTGCCGCGCGGCTACAGGAGCCGGCCGGGGTTGAGGATGGCGGCCGGATCGAACGCTTGCTTCAGGCGCCGGTGTATCGTCGCCAACGCCCCAGAATTGGCATCAAAAATGCCTTTATCGCCCATCCCATCAGCGCCAGCAGCTATAAAACAAGAAGCACTACCACCGACCTGCAGGGCCAGCGTGCGTAACGCCTCGCGGTGGTGCATGGGCGCCTGCAGCCAGCGCAGGCCACCCTGCCATTCGATGAGCGGCGCCGCCACGCCCGCGGGCAGTGGCAGCACCGGCGCCGTCTGCGGCAGGGACAGGCGCCACAGCGCCTGGTCAGCCGGGCGCGCCGCAAACCAGGGCAGACGCTGGTCGCGGCAGGCCTGCCAGTCGTCGGCCACATTCGGCGCGTCCTGCGGCTCGCCGCCCATGTCGCGACAGGCGGCCTCCACCGCCGCCCGTGCGCCGCGCAGGCGCACATAAAGCTGGCCCGCGCCGCCCTCTTCCAGCCAGCAGCTGGCATTCAAAGGCAGGGGCTGGCCGCCCCAGGCGTGCAGCATCTTCAGCGCCTCGGCCTGGCCGCAGTCAAAGCGCAGCGTGGCCTCGGCCGGCGCCACGGGCAGCACCTTCAGGCTGACCTCGGTGATCACGCCCAGCTGGCCCCAGCTGCCCGCCATCAGGCGCGAGACGTCGTAGCCGGCGACGTTCTTCATCACCTGGCCGCCAAAGCGCAGCAGCTCGCCACGGCCGTTGATGATCTCCACGCCCAGCACGAAGTCGCGCACCGCGCCCACGCTGGCGCGCGCCGGGCCCGACAGGCCGGCGGCCACCATGCCGCCGACGGTGCCACCAGCGGCAAAGCGCGGCGGCTCGAAGGCCAGGCATTGGCCATGCCGGGCCAGCAGCGCCTCCAGCTCGGCCAGCGGCGTGCCGGCCAGGGCCGTCACCACCAGCTCGCTGGGCTCGTAGCTGACGATGCCGGCCAGGGGCCGCATGTCCAGCGGCTCGCCCGCATGGCGCGGCGCGCCGAGGCCGTGAAAGTCCTTGGTACCGCCGCCGCGGATGCACAGCGGGGCCTGGCGCGCGGCGCTGTCGCGCACGCGGTCGATGATCTGGCTGAGGGCTGCGTCCATGGCGGCCATGGTACTGCCGGCCCCGCGCGCGGCGGGCGGGCGCGGGTTTGATTTTTTTGAACGCGCGGCGTGAAGGCTTTGTGCCCAGCCGCACCCACCATCAACGGTTGTACGCCGTCTCGCCGTGGTAGCTGATGTCCAGGCCCTGGCGCTCGGCCTCCTCGCTCACGCGCAAGCCCACCAGCAGGTCGGCGATCTTGTAGGCCACGAAGGACACCACGCCGGACCAAACGATGGTGAACAGCACGCTCTTGACCTGTATCCACAGCTGCGCGCCCATGCTGAAGGTGTCGGGAGTCAGGCCCCCGGTGCCACCCAGGCCCTGGGCCGCGAACACGCCGGTGAGGATGGCGCCGACGATGCCGCCCAGGCCATGCACGCCGAACACGTCGAAGGCGTCGTCCACCTTGAGCATGCGCTTCAGGCCGCCCACGCCCCACAGGCAGACCAGGCCGGAGACCAGGCCGATGGCGATGGCGCCCATGGGCCCGACAAAGCCCGCGGCCGGCGTGACCGCCACCAGGCCGGCGACGGCGCCCGAGGCCGCGCCCAGCATCGATGCCTTGCCCTTGTGCACGGCCTCGCCCGCGCTCCACGACAGCGTGGCGGCGGCGGTGGCGAGCACGGTGTTGACGAAGGCCAGGCCGGCGACGGCGTTGGCGGCGCCGGCCGAGCCGGCGTTGAAGCCGAACCAGCCCACCCACAGCAGCGACGCGCCCACCATGGTCAGCGTCAACGAGTGCGGCGTGAACGCCTCGCGGCCAAAGCCTATGCGCTTGCCCACCATGGTGGCGCCCACCAGGCCGGCGATGCCGGCGTTGATGTGCACCACGGTGCCGCCGGCGAAGTCCAGCGCGCCGTCCGCCGCCAGCAGACCACCACCCCAGACGATATGCGCCATGGGCACGTAGCTGAAGCTGAACCACAGCACGGCAAAGATCAGCACGGCGGAGAACTTGATGCGCTCGGCGAACGAGCCCACGATCAGCGCCACGGTGATGGCCGCGAACGTGCCCTGGAAGGCGAAGAACACGTATTCGGGGATGGTGGTCAGTGCGCCAAAACTCTCCAGGCCCACGCCCTTGAGGAACATCTTGGACAGGTCGCCCACGAACTTGCCCTCGCCCGAGAACGCCAGGCTGTAGCCGTAGATGGCCCACAGCAGCGAGCACAGGGCAAAGATCACGAACACCTGCACCAGCACCGACAGCATGTTCTTGGCCCGCCCCAGGCCGCCGTAGAACAGTGCCAGGCCGGGGATGGTCATCAGGATCACCAGCAGCGTCGAGGTCAGCATCCAGGCCGTGTCGCCCGAATCGATGCGCGGTGCGGCCGGCGCCTGGGCGCATGCGGCGCCGGCCAATAGGCACAGGCCTGGCACCAGGAAAGCGTGTACTTTTCTCATGATGGGTCTCCGTCGCCTACGGTTACAGGGCCTGCACGCCGGTCTCGCCGGTGCGTATGCGCACCACCTGCTCCAGCGCGGCCACGAAGATCTTGCCGTCGCCGATCTTGCCGGTGCGCGCCGCGCCCTCTATGGCCTCGATGGCGCGCTCCACCAGCGCATCGTCCACCGCGGCCTCGACCTTCACCTTGGGCAGAAAGTCCACCACATACTCGGCGCCGCGGTACAGCTCGGTATGGCCCTTCTGGCGGCCAAAGCCCTTGACCTCGGTGACGGTGATGCCCTGCACGCCGATGTCCGACAGCGCCTCGCGCACCTCGTCGAGCTTGAAGGGTTTGATGATGGCGGTGATCATTTTCATGGTGGGTCCTCCGTGAATGGGTATGCCTGCCTGATGCACGTAGCGTGCCAGCCACGCCGGGCGCCGCGCGCCCAGGTACATTGGGTGGCAAACCCGCGCGGACACGCCGTCTCGCGCACCAAATTGGGGAGGATTCACGCCATGGGTCTTGCTTTGGTGCAAAGCCGCGCCCTGCTGGGCCTGCAGGCACCCGCCGTCACCGTCGAGGTGCATCTGGCCAATGGCCTGCCCAGCTTTGCGCTGGTCGGCCTGGCCGATGTCGAGGTCAAGGAGGCGCGCGAGCGCGTGCGCTCGGCGCTGCAGAACGCGGGACTGGAGTTCCCCAGCAACAAGAAGATCACCGTCAACCTGGCGCCGGCCGACCTGCCCAAGGACTCGGGGCGCTTCGACCTGCCGATCGCGCTGGGCATCCTGGCCGCCAGCGGGCAGATTGATGCGGCGCGCCTGGCCGGCTGGGAGTTTGCCGGCGAGCTGTCGCTGTCGGGCCAGCTGCGGCCGGTGCGCGGCGCGCTGGCCACCAGCCTGGCCCTGCATGGCCTGGAGCCGCCTGTGCGCATGGTGCTGCCGCCGGGCAGCGCCGAAGAAGCCGCCCTGGTGCCCAGCGCGCAGATCTGGCGCGCACGCCACCTGCTGGACGTGGTGCGGCAGTTTCTGCCCGCCGGCAACAATTCCGAGCCAGAGCCCGACGACGACGGCTGGCAGCGCCTGCAGCCGGCCCCGCCCGCCGTCCACACCGATGGCCCGGATCTGGCCGATGTCAAGGGCCAGGCCGCCGCCAAGCGCGCGCTGGAGATCGCCGCCGCCGGCGGCCACGGCCTGCTGCTGGTGGGCCCGCCGGGCTCGGGCAAGTCCATGCTGGCGCAGCGCTTTGCCGGCCTGCTGCCGCCCATGAGCGTGCAGCAGGCGCTGCAGAGCGCGGCCATTGCCAGCCTGGCCGGGCGCTTCACCGGCGCGCAGTGGATGCAGCGCATCACCGCCAGCCCGCACCACAGCTGCAGCGCGATTGCCCTGGTCGGCGGCGGCTCGCCGCCCAGGCCGGGCGAGATCTCGCTGGCGCATGAGGGCGTGCTATTCCTCGATGAATTCCCCGAATTTGCCCGCAGCGCCCTGGAAGCCCTGCGCGAGCCGCTGGAGAGCGGGCGCATCACCATATCGCGCGCGGCGCAGCGCGCGGAGTTCCCGGCGCGCTTTCAGCTCATCGCCGCCATGAACCCCTGCCCCTGCGGCTTTGCCGGGTCGGGGCAGCGCGCCTGCCGCTGCACGCCCGACCAGGTGGCGCGCTACCAGGGCAAGCTGTCCGGCCCGCTGCTCGATCGCATAGACCTGCATGTCGAGGTGCCGCAGCTGCCTGCCGCCGACCTGCTGAATGCCCCCGCCGGCGAGGCCAGCAGCGCAGTGCGCGCGCGCGTGGCCCAGGCGCACGCCCGCGCCCTGGCGCGCCAGGGCCAGCCCAACCAGGCACTGCAGGGCCAGCAGCTGGACCAGATGGCCGCGCTGGACGATGCCGCCGCGCGCTTTCTGCAGACCGCCGCCGCGCGCCTGGCCTGGTCGGCACGCGGCACGCACCGCGCGCTGAAGGTGGCGCGCACGATTGCCGACCTGGCCGGGTCGGAGCATGTGACGGTGGCCCATGTGGCCGAGGCCATGCAATACCGGCGGGTGTTGCGCACTACTGTTTAGATAGCTTGTGGCGCTTTCTACATAAGCGCTACAGGCCTTTTTCTTACAAACCCAGATACGCCTGCCGCGCCCGCGCATCGCGCGCCAGCTCAGCCATGGGGGCTTCATGCACGATCTGGCCCTTTTCCAGCACATAGGCGCGGTCGGCCACGGCCTGGGCCAGGGTCAGGTTTTGCTCGCTCAGCAGGATGCCCACGCCCCGGGCCTTGAGCTGCAGGATGGCTCGCGCCATCTGCGCGACGATGAGCGGGGCCACGCCCTCGGAGGGCTCGTCGAGCAGCACCAGCAGGGGCTGGCCCATCAGCGTGCGCGCCACGCTCAGCATTTGCTGCTCGCCGCCGCTCATCTGGCCGCCGGGGCGGTGGGGCATCTCGCCCAGGTTGGGGAACAGCGCGAACAGGGTTGCGGGCGTCCAGTGCGGCGCCGGCTGGCCGTCCGGCCAGTGGCGCGGCGCTTGCCGGCCGACCTCGAGGTTTTGCAGCACCGTCAGGTCGGTGAAGATGCGCCGGTCCTCGGGCACATAGCCCAGGCCCAGGCGCGCGATCTGGTGCGCCGGCAGGCCGTGGATGGCCTGGCCCTGTAGCTGCACGCGGCCCTGGGTGCGCGCCAGCAGGCCGGCAATGCCCTTGAGGGTGGTGCTCTTGCCCGCGCCGTTGCGGCCCATCAGCGCCACCACCTCGCCACGGCCCACCTGCAGCGACACGCCGTGCAGGATATGGGCGGCGCCGTACCAGGCGTTCAGGTGTTCGACGGCGAGCAGCGGTGCGGACTGGGGCGGCCCCTCACCCCTCCCTCTCCCCAAAGGGGCGAGGGCGACCGGTTGCGCCGGTATTACTCCCTCTCCCTCTGGGGAGAGGGAGGGGTGAGGGCCGGCCACCACCGGCGCCTCTTCCAGCCCCCCGCCCAGATACGCCGCCTGCACGCGCTCATCCTGGCGCATGGCCTCGGGCGTCCCCTGGGCCAGCAGCTGGCCGCGCACCAGCACGGCCACGCGGTCGGCCTGGCCGAAGACCACGTCCATGCTGTGCTCGGTGAACAGCACAGCCATGGCGCGCTCGCGCGCGAGGCGCCGCACCAGCCGCATCAGCGCCAGGCGCTCGGCGCTGGCCATGCCGGCCGTGGGCTCGTCCATCAACAGCAGGCGCGGCGCGTGCGCCAGGGCCATGGCCAGCTCGACGCGCTTGACATCGCCATAGGCCAGCTCGCTGCAGGGGCGGTCGGCCTGATCCTGCATGCCCACCTGCTCCAGCAGGGCCAGCGCGTCCGGCACGCGGTGCTGGCCGGCGCGGCGCCACCAGCGCCAGCCGCGTCGGTCGTGCGACAGCAGGGCCAGCTGCAGGTTCTGCAGCACGGTGAAGCTGGCGCAGGTCTGGGCAATCTGGAAGGTACGGCCCACACCCAGGCGCCAGATGACGCGCGGCGGCAGGCCGGTGATGTCCTGGCCGGCCAGCAACACGCGGCCGGCGTCGGGCCGGATCTGCCCGCCCAGCATGTTGAAGCAGGTGCTCTTGCCCGCGCCGTTGGGGCCGATCAGCGCCAGCAGCTCGCCGGCCGCCAGCGCGAACGACACGCCCTGCACGGCCTGCACGCCGCCAAAGGACTTGCGCAGGCCCTCCACGCGCAGCAGGCTCATGCGATTACTCCTTTTTTAGGAGCTATCAGCGCTTGCCAATATTGCGCAAACCCCGAAATTCCCTGTGGAAACAGCAGCACCAGCGCCAGCATGCTGCCGCCCAGCAGCGCGCGCCAGTAGTCGGTGGCGCGGGCCACGCTGTCGTGCAGCCAGGTGAAGGCGGCCGCGCCCACCAGCGGGCCGGCCAGCTGCTGCATGCCGCCCAGCAGCACCATGACCAGGCCGTCGACCGACTTGCCGACCCACAGCACCTCGGGCGCCACGCCGCCCTTGGAGAAGGTGAACAGCGCGCCCGCCAGCCCCGCCAGCAGGCCGGCGACGACGAAGGCCGCCCATTGCACGCGGCGCACGTTGATGCCAATGGCCTCGGCGCGCGTGGCCGAGTCGCGCGCGGCGCGCAGCGCCCAGCCCAGGGGCGCGAACAACATGCGCCGCAGCAGGTAGAGGCCCGCCGCGACAAAAGCCAGCACCAGCCAGTAGAAGGCCGTGCCCTGCGCCCAATCGGGCGGCCAAACGCCGGTCAGGCCATTGCTGCCGCCCGTGAGGCCGTCCCACTGGAAGGCGATGGCCCAGGTGATTTGCGCGAAGGCCAGCGTCAGCATGGTCAGCGACACGCCCGACAGGCGCACGCAAAACCAGCCATAGAGCAGCGCCCCGCCCGCCGCCACCAGGGGGGCCAGCAGCAGCGCCGCGCCCATGGGCAGGCCCGCCGCGCGCGTGAGCAGCGCCGCACCATAGGCGCCCAGGCCAAAGTAGGCCGCGTGGCCAAACGAATGCAGCCCACCCGGCCCCAGGATGAAATGCAGGCTGGCGGCAAACAGCGCGGCGATGAAGATGTCGGTCAGCAGCACCGTGGCGTAGCTGCCCGGCCCCAGGATGAGCGGCAGCAGCGCCAATGCCAGCAGCAGGACGACCCAGCCGGTGCCGGCCAGCGGGCCGGCGCCGGCCAGGGGCGCCTCGGGCGCGCCCACGCCGCGCACGGCGGCCTGCGGCCGGCCCATCAACCCCCAGGGGCGCCAGATGAGCACGGCAGCCATGACCAGAAACTCCACCACCAGGGTGAGTTTGGGGAAGGCGATCGCCACCCCTGCGATCTGCACCACGCCCAGCCAGATGCACACGGCCTTGAGCTCGGCGATCAGCAGCGCGGCGACAAAGGCGCCGGGCAGCGAGCCCATGCCGCCCACCACCACGACGACGAAGGCCGCGCCTATGGTCAGCATGTCCAGTTCCAGGCTGGCGGGCTCGCGCGGCAGCTGCAGCGCGCCACCCAGGCCGGCCAGCGCCGCGCCCAGCGCGAACACGCCGGTGAACAGCCAGGCCTGGTTCACGCCCAGGGCGCCGACCATCTCGCGGTCCTGCGTGGCGGCGCGCACCAGCGTGCCCCAGCGCGTGCGCGTCAGCAACAGCGTGAGCAGCAGCAGCACCAGCGGGCCGACGGCGATGAGCAGCAGGTCATAGGCCGGAAAGCGCCGGCCCAGGATGTCCACCGCGCCTTCCAGCCCCGGCGCGCGCGGGCCGAACAGTTCCTGCGGGCCCCACAGCCACAGCGCCGCGTCCTTGATCACCAGCACCAGGGCAAAGGTGGCCAGCAGCTGCAGCAGCTCTGGCGCACCGTAGACACGGCGCAGGAGCAGCAGCTCGACCAGCGCGCCCAAGAGGCCCAGAACCAGCGGCGCCAGCAGCAGCGCGGGCCAGAAGCCTATCGCATCGCCCAGCAGCGCGACGCTGGAATACGCTACGTACAGCCCCAGCATGTAGAACGAGCCATGGGCAAAGTTGACGATGCGGGTGACGCCAAAGATCAGCGACAGCCCGGCCGCCACCAGGAACAGCGCGGACGCGCCGGCCAGGCCGTTGAGCAGCTGGGCCAGCAGGCCGGAGAGGTCCATGCGTGCAGGTTCAGTGCGTCAGGGTGCGGCCGGCCGCAGCTTCTTCACCTCGGCGTCGGACGGCTGGAACTTGGCGCCATCCATGTACTTGAAGTTCACCATCACCCCCTTGCCGCCGTACAGCCCGGTCTTGCCCACATAGGCGCCCATGGTGGACTGGTGGTCCTGGGCGCGGTAGGTGATGGGGCCGAACGGCGTGCGCACCTCCAGGCCGCGGAAGGCGGCGATGAGCGCCTCGGTGTCGGCGCTGCCGGCCTTGCGCAGCCCCGCGGCGATGGACTGGATAGCGTTGTAGCCCACCACCGAGCCGGCGCGCGGATAGTCCTTGAAGCGCTTGCGATAGGCGGTGGCAAAGGCGTCGTGGTCGGGTGTGAAGATGGCGTACCAGGGGTAGCCGGTGACCACCCAGCCCAGCGGCGTCTCGCCCTGCAGCGTGTCCAGGTACTCGGGCTCGCCCGTGAGCAGGCTGACCACGCCCTTGCCCTGGAACAGGCCGCGCGTATTGCCCTCGCGGACAAACTTGGCGAGATCGGCCGCGAACAGCACGTTGAAGATGGCGTCCGGCCTGGCATCAGCCAGCGCCTGCACCACGCTGCCGGCGTCCACCTTGCCCAGCGGTGTGGCCTGCTCGGCGACAAACTCCACATCCGGCTGCGCTGCGGTAAGCAGCTTCTTGAACGTGGCCACGGCCGACTGGCCGTACTCGTAATTGGGGTAGACGATGGCCCAGCGCTTTTTCTTCATGGCCGCGGCCTCGGGCACCAGCATGGCCACCTGCATGTAGGTCGAGGGGCGCAGGCGGAAGGTGTAGCGGTTGCCCTGTTCCCAGACGATCTTGTCGGTCAGCGGCTCGGCGGCCAGGAAGAAGCGCTTTTTCTGCTGCGCGAAGTCGGTCAGCGCCAGCCCCACATGCGACAGAAAGCTGCCCATGAGCACGTCCACCTTCTCGCGCGCGATCAGCTCCTCGGCGGCGCGCACGGCGTCGGCCGGGTTGCCGTTGTCGTCGCGCGTGACCAGCACCAGCTTCTTGCCGCCAATGCCGCCGGTGATGTTGATCTGCGCCAGCGCCAACTCCATGCCCTTCTTGTAGGGCTCGAGGAAGGCCGGCTGGGCCTTGTAGCTGTTGATCTCGCCAATGGTGTAGACATCCTGCGCCTGGGCCGCGCCCAGGGCGCAGGCCAGCATGGCCAGGACGGTGGTGAATGACTTCTTCATGCGTGAATCCTTGCTGCAGCGCAACAGCCGCGGCCCGCAACTGTACCGCCGCCGCCGCCTTGCCCCACAATATGCGGGTTTGCCCGCATGACGGGCGGGCGGTTCGGCGCAATTCGGCTTATGCCTGACACGAATAAAAAAACCGCGACACTAGCCGCAAAGCCCAGCCTCCCCCACTTTTCATCTTTCTTCCTGTCCATCCATGAGCGCATTCCTCGAAGAGCGTGTCCTGTCGGTGCACCACTGGACCGATCGCCTATTCAGCTTCACCACCACGCGCGACCCGGCGCTGCGGTTCTCCAACGGCCACTTCACCATGATCGGCCTGAAGGTGAACGACAAGCCGCTGCTGCGCGCCTACAGCATCGTCAGCGCCAACTACGAGGAGCACCTGGAGTTCCTGTCCATCAAGGTGCCCGACGGCCCGCTGACCTCGCGCCTGCAGCACATCAAGGTGGGCGACCACATCATCGTCGGCAAGAAGCCCACCGGCACGCTGCTCATCGACTACCTGCTGCCGGCCAAGCGGCTGTACCTGATGTCCACCGGCACCGGGCTGGCGCCGTTCCTGAGCGTGATCCGCGACCCCGAGACCTACGAGAAGTTCGAGCAGGTGATCCTGATCCACGGCGTGCGCGAGGTGGCCGAGCTGGCCTACTACGACTACCTGACCAAGGAGCTGCCGCAGCACGAGCTGCTGGGCGAGATGATCAGCCGCCAGCTCAAGTACTACCCCACGGTGACGCGCGAGCCCTTCAAGCACCAGGGCCGCATCAACGAGCTGATCGAAAACGGCAAGCTGGCCGCTGACCTGGGCCTGCCCCAGCTGAATGCGCTGGAAGACCGCGTGATGCTGTGCGGCAGCCCGGAGATGCTGGCCACGCTCAAGACCCTGCTGGAGCACCGCGACTTTGAAGAGGGCAACACCACGCGGCCGGGCGACTTCGTCATCGAACGCGCCTTCGTCGAGAAATAAAAGGCGCGGCCTGAAACGCCACGGGCGCTACCAGTTGCATAGCTGGTAGCGCCCGTTTTTATTGGGCTGGAGCCCAAAAACGCCCTGAAAACCGTCAATAGGCCCGGTCGTTCACATACACCGGCCGGGCGCCAGGGCGCTCGGTAGCGCCGGCACCATCGTCCACGCGAAAGCCCTTGCCCTCCAGGCGCACCGGCGTGCCCTCGGCCACGGGCTGGGCGCGCGTGAAGTTGCGCACCGAGCCGTCCTGCATGCGCACGCGCATCTGGTAGACGGTGCTGCTGCGGGCGCGCTCCTCCACCTTGTGGCCCACATAGCCGCCGCCCACGGCGCCCAGCACCGTGGCGGCGGTGCGGCCCGAGCCCTTGCCCACCTGGTTGCCCAGCACGCCGCCCAGCACGCCACCGGCCACCGCGCCCAGGCCCGTGGCCGGCGCGGCCTGCTCCAGCGCCTGCACCGATTCGACATGGCCGCAGCTGGCGCACACCGGCGCCGCTGGGCGCGCCTGCGCCACCGGCTGCGACGGGTGTTCCGGCAGGCGCGCGGGGCGCGCGGCAAGCTGATTCGCTCTTGAATCAGGAGCTGCATGTGCTTGCTGTAAAACGGTTTGTGGCGGTTTTTGCTTGGAAATTTCCGCGCGTTGCGTGGACTCCTGGACGGGTTGCGCCATGGGCGCATCGCTGTGCAGGTTCTGCGCCAGCAGCGTACCGCCCAGCGCCAGCACGCTCGCGCCCAGCGCGCCCACGGCAATCCAAAGCCATTTCAGTGTGGCCGGGCTCTGGGCCACGGCGGTGCTGGGGTGCATATCCAATTCCTGTGCAATGAAGTGCGCGCAGCCTAACGCCCGCGCCGCTTCACAAAACCGGCCGCGCTGTAAGGCGCGTAAAAAGACGTCACCCCGCCGCGGCCTGGCGCGCCTCGTGCAGCGCCCGCGCGCAGCTGGCGGCAAACAGCAGCACGGCGGACGAGAAATACATCCACATCAGAAACACCACCAGCGAGCCCGCCGCCCCATAGGCCGACACCACAGCCGCGCGCGTCAGGTACAGCGCCAGCAGCTGCTTGCCCACGGTGAACAGCAACGCCCCCACCGCCGCGCCAAACAACAGGCAGCGCAGCGGCGGCTTGGGGCCGCTGCCTATGCGCATCAGCCCGACAAACAACAGCACCACCACGCCAAAGGACACGGCCTCGTTGATCAGCTGCAGCAGCAGGCCCGAGCCGAGGGGCAGCAGCGCGCTGGCCCAGGTGGCCAGCATCTTGATGACCGTGGACAGCACCAGCGACACCAGCAGCAGAAAGCCCAGCGCCAGCACATAGGCCAGGCCGCGCAGGCGCAGCGAGGCCATGCGCCACCAGGCCTTGCGCTCGGGCGCGGCCTGGCCGTGCAGCCACAGCCGCTCCAGCGCCGACTGCAGCTCCGCAAACACGCCGGTGGCGCCCGACAGCAGCAGCACAAAGCCGGCCATCGACGCCAGCCGGCCCTGCGCCGGCGCCTGGGCGCTGGCCAGGGCCGCGCGCACCACCTCGGCGCCCCGCTCGCCCATCACGCCCTGCACCTGGCCGATCAGGTTGCTCTCCAGATAGGCCTTGTCCACCCACCAGCCCAGCAGGCCGACGATGAGCAGCAACAGCGGCGCCAGGCTGAGCATGCCGTAGAACGACATGGCGGCGCTCATGCGCAGGCCGTCAGCATCCAGCCACAGGCGCACGGCGCGCAGCAGCGGTGTCAGGTGTTGCACCAGGGCGCGGGCAGGCGATGGTGGCTTGGGCGAGGCATCAGGCATGGCCCGATTGTGCGCATGCTCGGGCCGGCGCGCGCCGGCTCTTACACTCACGACTCACCGCTCACCACTTACGAACACACAAGCATGCAAACGCGTTGCGCCCTGGTCGGCATGCCCGGCAGCGGCAAATCCACCGTGGGCCGGCAGCTCGCCCGGCGCCTGGGCCTGCCCTTCATCGACATGGACCACCTGCTGGAGCAGCGCCTGGGCTGCAGCATCAGCAGCTTTTTCGAGCAGCATGGCGAGCCGGCCTTTCGCGACCACGAGACGGCCCTGTTGGCCGAGCTGGCGGCCGAGAGCGGGGACATGGTGCTGTCCACCGGCGGCGGCGTGGTACTGCGGCCGGAGAACCGCGCCGCCCTGCGCCAGGGCTTCTCGCATGTGATGTACCTGCGCGCCTCGCCCGACGAGATTTACAAGCGCGTGCGCCATAGCCAGACGCGGCCGCTGCTGCAGGTGGCCGACCCACAGGCGCGCCTGCGCGAGCTCTACCGCACACGCGACCCGCTGTACCGCGAGGCCGCGCACTACGTGATCGAAACCGGCCGCCCCACGGTGAACACGCTGGTGAACATGATCGTGATGCAGCTGGAGATGGCGCCGGGGGCTTGAGGCCGGATACCGCGCGCGTCCCGCATGACCTCTGCCCCGCCCATCCTCCACGGCCCGGATCGGCCCGAGCTGCTGCGCGGCGAAGTCCTGGCCGACCTGTTCGAGGCCACGGCAGCGCGCTTGCCGCACAAGACCGCGCTCATCGCCGGCGGCGAGCACCTGAGCTATGGCGCGCTGAACGCCGCCGCCGACCTGGCCGCACACCGCCTGATCTTGGCCGGCGTGCGGCCCGGCGACATGGTCGGCCTGTGGCTGCCGCGCGGGCTGGAGCTGCTCATCTGCCAGCTGGCCATCGCCAAGACTGGCGCCGCCTGGCTGCCGTTTGACGCCGAGGTGCCGACCGAGCGCATCGCCATCTGCCTGGACGATGCCAACGCCAGCGCACTATTGATTTCGGAGCTATCGGCGCCCGCCATACGGGCGCAAACGGGTATTTCGGCACAAATCCTCACGGCGCAGGCGGTGCTGGCGCCACTGCCGGCCGGCGAACCACTGCGCCGCCGCGCGGACGCCGCACCCGAGCACACGGCCTACGTCATCTACACCAGCGGCTCCACCGGCAAGCCCAAGGGCATCGCCGTCACCCAGGCCAGCATCTGCCACTTTTTGCGCAGCGAGAACGCGCGCCTGGGCGTGCGCGAGGACGACCGCGTGTACCAGGGCTTCTCGGTGGCCTTCGACATGAGCTTCGAGGAGATCTGGATCAGCTACCTGGTGGGCGCCACGCTGTGGCTGGCGCCCAAGGAGATCGCCGGCGACCCCGAGGCCCTGCCGCGCGCGCTGATCGAAAACGACATCACGGTGCTGCACGCCGTGCCCACGCTGCTGGCGCTGTTCGCGCAGGATGTGCCTGGCCTGCGCATCATCAACCTGGGCGGCGAGATGTGCCCGCAGGCGCTGGTGGACCAGTGGGCCACGCCCGGTCGGCAGATGTTCAACACCTATGGCCCCACCGAGGCCACGGTGTCGGCCAGCCTGGCCGAACTGCACGCGGGCGAGCCGGTGACGATTGGCGAGGCACTGCCCAACTATGGGCTGCTGGTGATCGAGGTGATCGAGCCGGAGGCCATCGTGGACGGCCGCCTGTCACCTTTGAAGCTGCTGCCCTTTGGCGAGACCGGCGAGCTGTGCATCACCGGCCCCGGCGTGGCCGCCGGCTACCTGGGCCGGCCCGAGCTGACGGCCGAGAAGTTCCTGCCCAACCCCTGGGCGCGCAACGACTGCGAGGCGCGCCTGTACCGCACCGGTGACCTGGCGCGCGTGGAGTTGAGGGCCGACGGCCAGCCGCAGATGCAATGCCTGGGCCGCGCCGATGACCAGGTCAAGGTGCGCGGCTTTCGCGTGGAGCTGGGCGAGATCGAGGCCGTGCTGGCGGCGCAGCCCGGCGTGGGCACCACGGCCGTGGTGCTGCGGCCCGATGCGGGCATGGATCAGCTGATCGCCTTTTACGTGCCCAACGGCCAGCCGCCCGAGGCCAAGACCCTGCGCGCCGCGCTGGCCGACAGGCTGCCGCCCTACATGGTGCCGGCGCGCTTCGAGGACCTGGCCGCCATGCCGCGCCTGTCCAGCGGCAAGATAGACCGCAAGGTGCTGAAAAGCCAGCCGCTGGCCCCCGCCGCGCCGGCCGAGGGTGGCGATGAGCCCGAGACGCCGGCCGAGACCGCGCTATTTGCCGCGCTGCAGGGGCTGTTTCCCGGCCAGCCGCTGCGCCGCGCGCAGGACTTTTTCAGCGACCTGGGCGGCCACTCGCTGCTGGCCGCGCGCCTGGTCTCCAGGCTGCGGCAGGACGCGTGCTTTGCCCGGGCCACCGTGGCCGACATCTACACGCACCGCCGCCTGGGCGCCATCGCCCAGGCGCTGCAGGCCGGCATGGTCGATGCGCGGGCCGGCGCGGCCGAGCGCCCCTTCCTCATCCACGGCCGCTGGCGCCGCTGGCGCTGCGGCCTGGCCCAGGGCCTAGCGATTCCGCTGCTGGTGCTGCTGAACATGGCGCAGTGGCTGGCCCCCTTCTTTGCCTACCACTTCTACACCGGCGATGCGGGGGACTCGATTACCCGCGCCGTGGCCATGTCGGTGCTGGCGTTTTTGGCCAGCACGCTGCTGGGCTTTGGCGTGGCCACCACGGGGCGCTGGCTGCTGGCCGGCCGCCTGGCACCGGGCAGCTACCCGCTGTGGGGCCTGACCTACTACCGCTGGTGGCTGGCCGATCGGCTAACCGAGACCGTGCCCGTGTACCTGCTCAACGGCTCGGCGCTGTACCCGGCCTGGCTGCGCCTGCTGGGCGCGCGCATCGGGCCCGAGGTGGTGCTGGGTTCCACCACCATGCGCGTGCCGCACCTGGTCAGCATTGGCGCGGGCACCAGCATAGGCAACGGCGTAAATCTGGAAAATGCCCGCGTCGAAGGCGGCCGGCTGCACCTGGGAGCCATAGACATTGGCGCCAACGCCTGCATAGGCTCCTACGTGGTCATCGAAGGCGACACGGTGGTCGGTGACTGGGCTCATGTGGAGGGCCAGTCGGCCCTGGCCGCGGGCCAGCGCGTGCCGGCGCGCCAGGCCTGGCATGGCTCGCCGGCGCGCCAGCGCGGCGACTTCGACCCCGCCAGCCTGCCCGCGCGCCCGGCCGTGTCCGCCGCGCGCAGGGCCGGCGAGGTGACCTTCTTCGCCCTGGCGGCGCTGGCCGTGGCGGTGCTGTTCTTCATGCCGGTGTTTCCCACCTTCATGCTCATCGACTGGCTGGACATCCCCGAGATCTCCGTGCGCCCGCTGGTAGACGACGGCAGCATCAGCGCCTTGCAGGCCTTCGGCCTGCGCCTGGTGAAGTTCTTTGTGCTGGCACTGCCGGCCAGCCTGGTGTTCATCCTGGTCACGGTGCTGCTGTCGGCCGGCATCCGCTGGGCCTTGCTGCCGCGCATGCGCGCGGGCAGCTGGCCGGTGCACAGCCCGCGCTACCTGGCCAAGTGGACGGTGAACCTGATCCAGGAGGCCAGCCTGGCGGTGCTGCACGGCATCTACGCCACCGTGTATTCGGCCGCCTGGTACCGGCTGCTGGGTGCGCACGTGGGCAAGGAGACCGAGCTGTCCACCGCCCTGGGCGTGGTACCCGACATGCTGACGCTGGGCGACGGCTGCTTCATCGCCGACGCCGTGATGCTGGGCGACGAGCATATCGACGGCGGCTGGATGACGGTGCAGCCCACCGTCGTGTCGCGGCGCAGCTTCATCGGCAACGGCGCCTACGTGCCCGACGGCACCACCGTGCCCGAGAACGTTCTCATAGGCGTGCTCAGCAGCGTGCCGCGCAACGCCAGCATGCAGGACGGCGACACCTGGCTGGGCGCGCCGCCGCTGCGCCTGCCGGCACGCGAGCAGGTGGCGGGCTTCCCCGAGCACCTGACGTTTGCGCCCTCGCCCTGGCGCAAGGCGGCACGCGGGCTGGTGGAGGCGTTTCGCATCGCCGCGCCCCACGCGCTGGTGATCGCCACCGGCTACGCCATCGTGCTGGATGCCATGCCGCTGGCCGAGGAGGGCCGCTGGGCCGCCGTGGCGCTGGACCTGGCGGTGGGCGGCATGCTCTTCGGCATGGCCACCTTCGGCTTCGTGGCGCTGTTCAAATGGCTGGCCGTGCGCCGCTACGGGCAGCGCGCCGCGCCCATGTGGACGCCCTTCGTGTGGCTGTCCGAGGCCGCCACCAACCTCTATGAAGGCGTGGCCGTGCCCTGGTTTTTGCGCTACCTGCGCGGCACGCCCTGGCTCAACGATGCGCTCAAGCTGCTGGGCGCCGACATCGGCCGCGGTGTATTCCTGGACACCACCGACATGACCGAGTTCGACTGCGTGCACATCGGCGCGCACAGCGAGCTCAACGCCCTGTGCTGCCCGCAGACGCATCTGTTCGAGGACCGGGTGATGAAGATCGACCATGTGCGCATAGGCAGCCGCGTCACGCTGGGGCCACGCTGCACCGTGCTGTACGGCGCCCAGGTGGGCGATGGCGCGCAGCTGGGCCCGCTGACGCTGGTGATGAAGGGCGAGCAGATTCCGGCCGGCACGCTCTGGCACGGCCTGCCGGCTGCGCCTTGGCGCTGAGCACGGCAGCTTGCGCGCGAGGCTCGTTCGGTGCAGTTTTTTCTCCATCGCCCCCTTGGGGGAGAGGGAGAAACAGCCCTAAGGCACTGCCCATGCTGCGCAAGACGCTATGAAATTATGTGTTCAGACCTAAGCTTGCCATGCCCCTTCGCCGGCGACCGCCTGGCCGGCGCGCCCCAGGCGCATGCGCTCGATACGCGCCTGGCACAGGCCGTGGCACCCGGGCAGGAGCGCGATCATGCCCGCGCTCAGGCCCGCGCCGCGCTGCGCCGGCTGCTGGCCGCCGTACTCGGCTGCGCGCCGCAGGCGCTCAGCGTGAGCGACGCGCGTGGAATACCACCGCGCCTGGGCTGGACTACCGGCGGCCGGTCGGGGCTGGACGCCATCGGCCTGTCGATCAGCCACGCGCCTGGCCTGTCGCTGGTGGCCTGGTGCCCCAAGGGCGCGGTGGGCGTCGATGTGCAGGCCGTGCCGTACGCCACCGATCGCGCCGAGCTGTGGCGCACGGCGGCGCTGTTTTTTCCACCGGACAGGCTGGAAGCACTCGCTGAGCATGCGTCAGACGCTCTTTTTAGTGAAGCGTTCGCGGGCCACTGGGCAGCCCACGAGGCGGCGCTCAAATGCCTGGGCCAGGGCCTGGTGGAATACACGCCCACGCTGGCGGCGCGGCTGACCGGGGTGCGCACGGCGGCCCTCACCCTGCCGGGCTGGGCCGCCGCAGACGTGGTGGCCGCCATCGCCTGGCGCCCCTAACCGCCATGCTGTTCAGATAGCGATCGATGCCATTTGTGCGCAGGAGCCGTTCACTGAACCGCACTATTGATCCGGCAAGTAACGGTTGTTGGCTGTCATCATCTCGGCCTTCGCCGGGATGACGGTCAATCCTTTGTTGCCGGGGCAATAACCGGGTCACGACGCGGCAATCACGCCGCAGGCGATGCGCGCGCCCGAGTTGCCGGTGGGCTGCGTCTTATAGTCGTCCGCGTCCTTGTGCACCACCAGCGACCGCCCGACGATGCTGGTCGGCCCGGGCGCGACCGTGACGCCCGTCACGCTGAACTCGGCCCGGGCCTTGCCGCTGGCGTCGGCCTTCAGCGCCGGCAGGTCACCGCCATGGTGATCGGCGTTCTGCGGCCCATGGGGCTTGCCCGTAGGGTTGAAATGCCCGCCCGCGCTCATGGCGTCGGGTGCCGAGCAGTCGCCCTTGTCGTGGATGTGCAGGCCATGCTCCTGCCCCGGCGTCAGGCCGCTGACCTCGACGCGCACCAGAACCCGGTCGCCCTGCTGCCTGAAGTTGGCCTGGCCGCTCGTGGCCGAGCCGCTGCGCGGCTGCAAGCTGGTGCCGGCGCCCAGGCCCTGGCCGGCCAGATGGCCGCAGGCCGTGAGCAGCAGGACGCTGGCGCCCAGTGCGGCATGGGAAAGAAATCGCATGGCAGGTCTCCTTCGGTGCTTCAGTGTGTCGATGCAATGGGTGGCGCGGCGCAACCTGCACCGGCCAAGCCTATTCTTGCCGATACCGGTGCGTGCCGTGCCACGGCTATCATTTCGGAGCAGCTCTCCAAGAAAGCCCAGGCCATGCCCGATTCCACCGGCAATTGCGACTTCATCGCGCTCTCCAACGACTCTTACCGCCTGCTGCTCGACGAGGTCGGCGCCTTTGTCTACACCACCGACATGGTCGGCCGCTACACCTTTGCCAACCGCATGGTGCTGCAGCTCTTGGGGCACCCGCTGGACTATGTGGTCGGCAAGGACATCAGCCATTTCTTTGGCGACAAGGGCAACGAGGCGCTGCGCGAGACCGACGAGCGCGTGCTGCGCGGCGGCGAGACCATTGCGCGCGAAGAGAGCAACCTGATCCTGGCCACCGGCGAGCTGCGCACCTACTGGTCCACCAAAAAACCTCTGCGCGACGCCACGGGCCAGATCATCGGCATGATCGGCATCTCGCACGACATCACCGAAAAAAAACGCCTGGAAGACAAGCTGCGCCGGCAAAAGGAGCTGCTGGACGCGCTGGTGGACAACGTCGATGCGCTGATCTACATGAAGGACGCCAACCGGCGCTTTCTCTACGCCAACCGGCGCATGGCCGATGCGTTTGGCTGCTCGGTGGACCAGATCATCGGCAGCCTGGACGTAGACCTGATGCCCGCCGAGGTGGCCGAGCGCTTCTGGCAGCAGGATCAAAAAATCCTCGCTAACGGCCAGCGCCACGCCTGCGAGGAGTCGCTGGTCGATGCCAGCGGCCGCCTGCGCCACTACTGGAGCGTGATCATCCCCTGGGCCGGCCCCGACGGCACGCCGGCCATCATCGGGCTGAGCACCGACATCACCGAGCTGCATGCCCTCAAGGAAGAGCTGCAGCGCCAGGCCCGGGCCGACAGTCTCACGGGCATCGCCAACCGGCGCAGCTTCTACGAAAGCGCCGAGCACGAGTTCGCGCGCAGCCGCCTGCAGGGGCGCGCCTTGAGCCTGATCACCATCGACATCGACTTCTTCAAGAAGATCAACGACACGCTGGGCCACCCCATGGGCGACCGGGTGCTGCAGGAATTCGTCGCCTGCTGCCAGGACGCACTGCGCACCGAAGGCCTGCTGGCACGCACCGGCGGCGAGGAGTTCTGCATCCTGCTGCCCGGCACCGATCTGGACGCGGCCCGGCACATTGCCGAGCGCATCCGCGAGCAGACGCAGGCGCGGCGCATAGCAGTGCCGGCGCAGGAGCTGCGCATCAGCGCCAGCTTTGGCGTGGCCGGCCTGTGCGATACCGACGAGCGCTTCGAGACCCTGTATTCCCGTGCCGACCTGGCGCTGTATGCGGCCAAGCAACAGGGCCGCAACCGCACCAGCCTGCTGCGGTCGCCGGCGCAGGAAGGTGCCAGTTCGTCAATGACCTAGCCCAGGTTCGGCGCCAGGCGCCGGCGCAGCTCGTCAATATCCATGCCGCGGCGCGCGGCCATGTCCTGCACCTGGTCGTCGCCGATCTGGCCGACCACGAAGTAGGTGGCCTCGGGGTGGGCCAGGTAGAAGCCGCTGACGCTGGAGGCCGGGAACATGGCCATGCTCTCGGTCAGCTGCATGCCGATCTCTGGCGCATTGAGGGTGTCAAACAGCGCGATCTTGGCCGTGTGATCCGGGCAGGCGGGGTAGCCGGGCGCGGGGCGTATGCCCTGGTATTTCTCGGCGATCAGGTCCGCGTTGGTGAGGTTTTCGTGGGCGCCATAGCCCCACAGGTCGGTGCGCACGCGGTGGTGCAGGCATTCGGCAAAGGCCTCGGCCAGGCGGTCGGCCAGGCCCTTGAACATGATGCTGGAGTAGTCGTCCAGCGCATCGAGGAATTCCTTTTCCTTCTTCTCGCTGCCGATGCCAGCCGTGACGGCAAACAAGCCGGCGTAGTCCTTGATGCCCGACTCCTTGGGCGCGACGAAGTCGGCCAGGCAGCGGCTGGGGCGCAGCTTGCCCTCGGCATCGGGCTGCTTCTCGGTCTGCTGGCGCAGGCCGTACCAGGTCATCAGGACCTGGCTGCGCGTCTCGTCGGTGTAGAACTCGATGTCATCGCCGACACGGTTGGCCGGGAACAGGCCCATCACGCCATTGGCCGTGAGCCAGCGGCCTTCGACGATCTTCTTCAACATGGCCTGGCCGTCGGCAAACACCTTGCGCGCCTCCACGCCCACCACCTCGTCGTCGAGGATGGCGGGAAAGGGGCCGGCCAGGTCCCAGGTCTGGAAGAACGGGCCCCAGTCGAGGAAGGGCACGAGCTCGGCCAGATCAAAGTTCTTGAATACGCGCCGGCCCAGCGCGCGCGGCACGACCGGTGCATAGGTGAGCTGGGTGGCGTTGGCGCGGGCCTTCTCGATCGTCCACAGCGGCGTTTTCTTCTTCTTGGCATGCAGCTCGCGCACATGGTCGTAGTCGGCCTGCACCTCGGCCAGATACGCGTCCTTGCCCTCGCCCAGCAGGCTTTGCGCCACACCCACGCTGCGCGAGGCGTCGGGCACGTAGACCACGGGGCCCTCATAGTTGGGCGCGATCTTCACGGCGGTGTGCACGCGCGAGCAGGTGGCGCCGCCGATCAGGAGCGGTATCTTCTTGATGCGGAAATAGTCGTCCTTGTGCATCTCGCCGGCGACGTATTGCATCTCTTCCAGGCTGGGGGTGATGAGGCCCGAGAGGCCGACGATGTCCGCCCCTTCCGCCTTGGCGCGCGCCAGAATTTCGTGACAGGGCACCATCACGCCCATGTTGATGACCTCGAAGTTATTGCACTGCAAGACCACGGTGACGATGTTCTTGCCGATGTCGTGCACGTCGCCCTTGACGGTGGCAATGACGATCTTGCCCTTGCTGGAAACGTCCAGGCCCGCCGCCTCTTGCTGGCGCTTTTCTTCCTCGATGTAGGGAATCAGGTGCGCCACGGCCTGCTTCATCACGCGCGCGGACTTCACCACCTGCGGCAGAAACATCTTGCCGGCGCCAAACAGGTCGCCGACGATGTTCATGCCGTCCATCAGCGGGCCTTCAATCACGTGCAGCGGGCGCCCGCCCTTGGCGACGACGATGTCCTGGTAGGCCTCCTCGGTGTCTTCGACGATGAAGTCGGTGATGCCATGCACCAGCGCGTGCGACAGACGCTCGCCCACGGTTTTGGGGTGCTCTGGCGTGCCGCGCCACTCCAGCTTCTTGCCCTCGTCCTTGGCCGCGCCCTTGGCGGATTCGGCAATCTCCAAGAGCCTTTCCGCTGCATCCGGGCGGCGGTTCAAGACCACGTCTTCCACGCGCTCGCGCAGCTCGGGTTCGAGGTCGTCGTACACGCCCACCATGCCGGCGTTGACGATACCCATGTCCATGCCCGCCGCAATCGCGTGGTACAGGAACACGGTGTGAATCGCTTCGCGCACCGGGTCGTTGCCACGGAAGCTGAACGACACGTTGGACACGCCGCCCGAGACCTTGGCGCCGGGCAGGTTCTGCTTGATCCAGCGCACGGCCTCGATGAAATCGACCGCGTAGTTGGCGTGCTCCTCAATGCCGGTGGCCACGGCGAAGATGTTGGGGTCGAAGATGATGTCCTCGGGCGCAAAGCCGACCTCATCGACCAGCACGCGGTAGGCGCGCTCGCAAATCTCGGTCTTGCGCGCAAAGGTATCGGCCTGGCCTTGTTCATCAAACGCCATGACCACGGCGGCGGCGCCGTAACGCTTGATCAGCTTGGCCTGCTGCTTGAACGGCTCCACGCCCTCTTTCATGGAAATCGAGTTGACGATGCCCTTGCCCTGCAGGCAGCGCAGCCCGGCCTCGATCACCTCCCATTTAGATGAGTCCACCATCACCGGCACGCGGGCGATGTCGGGCTCGCTGGCGATCAGGTTCAAAAAGCGCACCATGGCCGCCTTGCTGTCGAGCATGGCCTCGTCCATGTTCACGTCGATGACCTGGGCGCCGTTCTCCACCTGCTGGCGCGCCACCGACAGGGCTTCCTCGTACTGCTCGTTGAGGATCATGCGCGCGAAGGCCTTGGAGCCGGTGACGTTGGTGCGCTCGCCGACGTTGACGAACAGGCTATCGGCGCCAATGAACACCGGCTCCAGGCCGGAGAGTTTCATGGGGGGGACAGGGGTGGGGGCAGCAGCGGTCATGGCTCACCTGTGCAATCGGTTGGCGGGGAAAAGCAAAGAGACAAGGACAGGTGAGCGTCGTTGCGGCCCAGAGCGGCCCCAAGCCTGACGGGTGGCGCACCCGCTGCAACGCTCCTTGGCAAGGGCTGGATTTTACCGGCCTGGTATACGGCTGTTTTATCGGAATAAAAATAGGCCGTAATGTTTATGTGACAACCGTCTAACGCTATAAAAAAAATAGCTTCAAAGCATGTAGGAGGGTGTCCCTGGAGGCCTGTGCCGCGGGTTGATGAGCAACAAGCTTGCCAGGCCGGAAGTAAACAAATGTACTGACACAATCGGCGGCAGTGCTTTTTTATTCCGAACCCGCTGCCACGATGCCCGAGGCCGTATGAGTACCACCCATCCCCTGCTGCTACAGCCCGAGGGCAAGACGCTGGAGTTCAAGCGTGATCTGTCCTCGCCGCAGAACCTGCTCAAAACCCTGGTGGCCTTTGCCAACAGTGCGGGCGGGCGCCTGGTCATCGGGGTCGATGATGCGCGGCGAGTCGTGGGTGTATCGGTTGACGGCGTCATAGCCTCGATTGCGGAATTTACGGGCGTTGATTCCGTGATCCACGCCCGCCCCCCAGCAAGCTTGCCGCAGCACCACCGCCAGCGCGCTGGCACCACAATCAAATCACCGCCTGAAGCGGCTGTCGACACTGACCAAACCCATGAAATTCATCCACGCCGCCGACATCCACCTCGACAGCCCGCTGGTCGGCCTGTCGGCCTATCCCGACGCGCCGGCCGAGCGCCTGCGCACGGCCACGCGCGAGGCCTTTGAGCGGCTGGTGGCGCGCGCCATCGAGGAGCAGGTGGACTTCATGGTGATTGCCGGCGACCTGTACGACGGCGACTGGAAGGATTACCACACGGGCCTGTTCTTCGTGCGCCAGATGGGGCGGCTGCGCCAGGCGGGCATCGCGGTATACCTGCTCTACGGCAACCACGACGCCGAAAGCGAAGTCACGCGCAGTCTGCAACTGCCGGACAACGTGCAGGTGTTTCCGGCACGCCGCGCCGAGACCTTTCGCATCGCCGCGCTCCAGGTGGCGCTGCACGGCCAGAGCTTCAAGCACGCCGCCACCACCGACAACCTGGTGCCCGGCTACCCCGCGCTGGTGCCCGGCTGGCTCAACATCGGCGTGCTGCACACCGCGCTGGAGGGCAACGCCCAGCACGCCAGCTACGCCCCCTGCTCGCAGGCCGAGCTGCACGCCAAGGGCTACCAATACTGGGCGCTGGGCCATGTCCACGCGCACTGGGTGGAACAGGGCGACGTGACCATCGCCTACCCGGGCAACCTGCAGGGGCGCCACATCCGCGAGACCGGCGCGCATGGCGCGCTGCTCGTCACCGCCGAAGGGACGCAGATCACCCGCATCGATCGCCTGGAAGTGGATGTGCTGCGCTGGCACCTACTGGAGATAGACGCCAGCCAGGCCGATGACCTGCCCGATGCCCTGCGCCTGGTGGGCCAGGCGCTGGATCAGCTGTTGCGCCAAGAACCGGCGCACATGGTGCTGGCCGTGCGCGTGCGCTTTGCCGGCGCGTCTGGCGCGCACGCGGCGCTGCTGCGCAGCGACCAGCAGCTGCGCCACGAGGTCATCGCCCAGGCCGTGGCGCTGAACCCCGAACGCCTGTGGATTGAGAAGGTCAACACCGACACCCAGCCGCTACAGCTGGCCCAGGCGCCGGCCAGCGGCGCTGCCGCCAACGCCTTCGCCGAATTGCAAGACCTGGCGCGCACCGCGCCGCAAGACGAAAGCTTTGCGCAGGCGCTGCAAGCCAGCTGGCAAGCCGTTCTGGAAAAGCTGCCGCACGAGGTGCTGGCGCAGGCGCCCGAGCTGGCCGCGCTGCGCCAGCAACCCGAAGAGGCGCTGGCCGCGCAACTGCAAGACGCCCTGACGCTGCTGGGCGCACGCACCGGCGCGGCGGCAGACGCCGACCGTTGATGACAAAGAGGGCTAAACCATGCGCATCAACGAATTCAAGCTCATCCGCTACGGCAAGTTCACCGACCGTACGCTGCACCTGCCCGTCCGGGCGAGCGCGCAGCGCGCGGACATCCACCTCATCGTCGGCCCCAACGAGGCCGGCAAGTCCACGCTGCGCCAAGCCATTGGCGACTGGCTGTTCGGCTTCCCCACGCGCACGCCCATGGGCTTTGTGCACCCCATGCCGGAGCTGCGCCTGGGCGGCAGCTTGCAGCGCACCGGCGAAGGCACCGCCAACGCGGTCAGCCTGGCGTTCGAGCGCGCCAAGGGCAACAAGAACACCCTGCACACCCCTGAAGACGCTGTGCTGCCCGACACCGCGCTGGCGCCCTGGCTGGCCCATGTGCAGCGCGAAGCCTACGAACGCATGTATGGGCTCGACCATGATCGGCTGGTGGCTGGCGGCGCCGACATCCTTGCCGCCTCCGACGACATCGGGCGCCTGCTGTTCCAGTCCGCCGCCGGCATCGAGCATTTGGGCGATACGCTACAAAAGCTGGAGCTTGAAGCCGATGCCCTGTGGGCGCCGCGCAAGGCCGGTTCACGCCTGTACTACCAGGCACGCGACGACTTCGAGGCCGCCGGCAAAGACCTCAAACAACACCTGTTGCGCGCCAAGGACTGGCAGGCGCAGCACGAGGCGCTGCAAACCACCGCCGCGCAGCTGCACGAGGCCCGCCAGCAGCATCAGGGGGTGGCGCAGCAGACCAGCCGGCTGGAGCGCATCCGCCGCGTGGCGCCGCTGCTGCAAACGCTGGACGCCGCACGCCAGCAACGCGACCAACTGCTGGCCCAGGGCAACATCGCCCTGCTGGACGAAGACGCCGGCCAACGGCTGGCCCAGGCTCGGCAACAGCTGGCGCTGATCCAGGCCGACATGCAGCGGCTGGCGCAAGAAAAGACGCAGCTCACGGACGCGCTGGCCGCCACGCAGGTCAACCACGACCTGCTGGCGCGCGCCGGCGACATCACCGAGCTCAACGAACGCCGGCTGCAGTTTCGGGCGCACGGCAGCGACATCGCCAAGCGCACGCAAGAAGTCCACGCCCACTGGCAGCGCGTACAAGAGCTGGCCGGCGCCCTGGGCTGGGCGGCCGACACCGAAGACGCGGTGCGCCAGCGCCTGCCGGTAGCGGCCGTGCGCGCGCGCCTGGCGCGCCTGCTCAAGCAGCACGGCGGCGTCGATCAAGACCTGCGCCAGGCCCAGGCCCAACTGGCCGAGCGCCAGCAGCAAATCGCCCAGCTTGCGCAGCAACTGCAAGCCCTGCCGGCACAAACCGCGCACCCCGGCCTGGCCCAGGCGCTCGACGATGCGCTGCCGTTTGCCAGCCACGACAGCACCCGGCGCGACGGGCAGCAAAAAGCCAGCGCCCTGGCGGACAAGATCGAGACCGCCCTGGCCGCCATGGGCAACTGGCGCCAGAGCCCGCAGGCCTTGGCCGGCATGCTGGCTCCGCAAGCCGCTGCCGTGCAGGCCTTGCAACAGCGCCAGCGCGACGAAGCCCGCCAGGCGCAAACCTCGCACGAGGCCGCCGAGGCCAAGGCGCAAGACATCGCCCAGGCCGAACTGGCGCTGCAGCAGCTGGTGCGCCAATTCCACCCCGTGTCGCTGGAGCAATTGCAGCAGGCACGGCAGGCGCGCGACAGCCTGTGGCAGGCCATCAAGGCCGCGCCCGCGCAACTGCCCCAGCAAGCAGGCGCATTTGAAAACCACCTGGCGCAGGCCGATCAGCTGGCCGACACCCGCCTGGAGCGTGCCCGGCACGAGGCCGACCGCCAGGCCAGCGCCCAGCGCCTGGAGCAGCTGCAACTCGAACTCAGCCAGCTGCAGCAACGCAGCGCGGCGGCGCAGGAGCGCGCCCACGGCTGCGCCGCCGAATGGCAAACCCTGGCCGCTGCCGGCAGCCTGCCGGCCCTGCCGCTGGACCTGGCCGGCGCCTGGCTGCAACAGCGCCAAACCGCGCTCGCCCTGGTGCAGGAACAGGCCGAGCTGGAGCAGCAAACCCACGCCAGCCAGCAGGCCGCCGACGCGGCACACCGCAAGCTGTGGGCTGCGCTGCACGCCGGCAGCGACAACAGCACCTCGACGCCTCCCTCCGCCCCCCTGGCCGAATGCCTGCGCCAGGCGCGCGCCCTCATCAAGGCGGCAGACCAGGCCCAGGGGCAGCGCGACACCCTGTCCCGCCAGCTGGCCGACTGGCAAGCGAGCCTGCCTACCCTGCAAAGCGCGGTGGACAAAGCCCAGCAGGCCTGGCAGCAATGGCAAAGCCGCTGGCAGGCGGCGCTGGTGGATGCGGCCTACCCCGCCAGCGCGCAGCCCGACAGCATCGAAGCCGAGATCGACACGCTGCAAGACATCGACCGGCTGCTGGGCAGCATGCGCAGTACCCGCAGCGACCGCATCGACGCCATGCAGGCCGACCTCGACGGCCTGGCCATCAGTGCCCAGGCACTGGCGGCGCGCCTGGCCCCGGAGCTGGCCACCCAACCCGCGCCGGAGATCGCGCTGGCTCTGGCGCAGCAGCTGGAAGGCGCCCGGCAGGCCCAGGAGCGCGCCGACCAGCTGCAGGCCCGGCTCGACAAGGCCGAGGCAGAACTCCACGCAGCACACAACAAGCAACAGGCCATCGATGCCGGCCTGGCGCCCCTGCTGGCGGCCGCTGGCTGCAGCGACCTGGACAGCCTGGCCAGCGCCATCGATCGCTCAGACCAGCGCCGGCACATCGACCAGCACATCCACACCACCGCGCAAGAACTGGCCCACGCCGCAGACGGCTACCCCGAGCCCGAACTGCGCGCGCAGGCCAGCCACGCCGACCCCGACGCCGTCAAGGCCGAGCTGCACACCCTGGCCCAGCAGTCGGGCGCGCTGCTGCAGCAGATCGAAGCCCTGAGCAGCCGCCACGGCAGCCAGCAGGCCGCGCTGGACGCGCTCGACGGCGCCAGCCATGCCGCCCAGGCCGAGGCGCGGCGGCAAGAGGCCATCGCCACCATGGCCGATGCCGTGCAGCGCTACACCCGGCTGAACAACGCCTCACGGCTGCTGCGCTGGTCCATCGAAAAGTTTCGCCAAACCCGGCAAGGCCCTATGCTGGCGCAGGCCTCCAGCATCTTTCGCACGCTCACCCAAGACCAGTTCGACCGCCTGCTGGTGGATGCCGAAGGCCACAGCCCGCGCCTGATCGGCGTGCGCAGCTCGGGCGCGCCGGTGGACGTCACCGGCATGAGCGAAGGCACGCGCGACCAGCTCTACCTGGCGCTGCGCCTGGCGGCCCTGCAACTGCAAACCGCGCAAGGCCAGGCCCTACCCTTCATCGCCGACGACCTGTTCATCAACTTCGACGACGGCCGCACGCTGGCCGGCCTGAAGGTGCTGGGCGAGCTCTCGCGCCACCTGCAAATCATCGTGCTCACACACCACGAGCACCTGCTGCCGCTGGCGCAGCAGGCGCTGGGCAAAGATCTGAATGTGGTGCGGCTGTAGTGGTGTGGTGCTAATCACTTTGCTTGATTAGCAAGGAGTCTCAGACTCCTTCCCCCTCTGGGGGAAGGCAGGGATGGGGGCTGATGTGACGGCGACGTGGCGACATCGACGAACGCGTGGTGCTGCCCCTGTCAACTCACTTTGATAGCAAACAACGCTTATTTGGCAACGGCTTTAACTCCCTCGCCCCCTTGGGGGAGAGGGTGGGGGTGAGGGGGTGATCGGGTGCAGCGCCCGCTTTTACGACCCTCACCCCACCCTCTCCCGCCAACGGGAGAGGGAGAAACAGCCGCAAAGCGTTGCTGATGTTGCATGACGCACTATAAAAATGTGTGCATACCGAGGGGGTGAGGGGCGTTGGCGGCAGGTACACAGTCAGAAAACCTCAGCCACCAATTGAACCCGGGCCGCAGTGGCGCGCACTTCCTTCATGCGTCCATGTCCAGGCAGCACCTTTTCCGCAATGGTCACCAGCCCGACTTGCTCCAACTCATCCAGGTCACGCTTGACTGCGCTGCGGTCTCGTTGCAGTCGCGCAGCAATATCCGTAATCGACCCAGGCGCCTCCTTGACCGCTCGAAACAAGGCCAAGCGGGTCTCGGTGATGAGCTTCATCACGTCGGCAGGGTCTTCAAAGCTGATGGTGCGCACCGCTTCGAGGGCTTTGCCACGGTCAGCCGCCTTGGCCAATCGACGGCCTCGTGCGAAGAAATCTTCTTCGGTGCCGGTCTTAATGATGAGCTTGGTCATTTGCGGCCTTTCAATGCAGTCCAATCCAGTTCAAAGCGCTCTTCAACGTCTTCATAGCTGATGAAGTCGATGGCTTCGACAGCGCCAAAGTAATGCCGATGGTGAAAGCCATGGGCGTTGTCATAGCCAACCACCCGCCCGTTGTCTCCGGCATGAAGGTTGTGATTGATATAGGCGAGGTTGTAGCGCGTAATCCGCCCCTGGTCATCAATCCATACTTCCCGCCGCAGGCGCCCATTTCCACGCTTGTCGGGAATCTTGTGCGATTCGTCGTGAATTTTTACCTCAGGCATGATTCATCGTATCACCCCTGACCCGTCTATGGCTCCGACTTCAGTGCACAGCGAAGGCCCACTGAAGCTCCTGATCGGAACCGCCCCAATCCGTCGGCAAGCTTGCGACGCTGCCGCCACGCGCCGAGCCGCCAGACAATGGCCGCATGGCATTCCTGGGTTGATCCACTGACACAGTGCCACGATTCACCCCAATGGAGAACAGCATGCCCCCCATCACCACCTACACCCAACTCGAAGACTTCGGCCGCATTCGCCTCTCGCGCAATTTTTTCATGCGCGACTTTCTGCACAGCGAGATTGCCGTCTGGCATGGCCTGCGCAATGTGCCCGTCAACCCTGATCTGGCGGTGCGCAACGGCCGCATGCTGTGCGAGCAGCTGCTGGAGCCGCTGCAGACCACCTTCGGGCGCATCCACATCCGCTCCGGCTACCGCTCGCCCGAGGTCAACGACCTGGGCAACCGCAACAACCTCAACTGCGCCAGCAACGAGAAGAACTGCGCGCGCCACATCTGGGATCAGCCCGATGCCAACGGCCAGCACGGCGCCATGGCCTGCATCGTCGTGCCCTGGCTGGTGGACTACATGCAAAAAGGCAGCTCCTGGACAGCCATGGCCTGGTGGATTCACGACCACCTGCCCTACGCCAGCCTGTACTTCTTTGCCAAGCTGGGCGCCTTCAACATTGGCTGGCACGAAGCGCCCGAGCGCCGTATCGACAGCTACGCCCCGCCCAAGGGCTGCCTGACTCGCCCGGGCATGGCCAACCATGGCGGCACGCATGCCAGCGAATACCCCGGGTTCCCGCAGCTGGTGCGTCCTGCCGCCAGGAGCACTGGCGTCAGCGCCGTGAACGCCGCACCGGCACTACCTGCGGCTCCCGCAACCTCCATTGCCGAACCCACCACCCCGCGCGCCGTGGCTGCCCCCATGGCCGCCACACCAACGACGCGCACGCCCGCCTTCACCCCACCTGCCTTTGCACGCAACCAACCCACCATGACCACCACCTTCCCTGCATCCAACGGTGGCCCCATTCGCTACCGCGCCATCCACGAAAAAACCCTGTGGCGCAAAGCCGGCGGGCACGCCTCCCTGGACAGCGCCATCCATGGCGCCAACGGAGCCGCCGCCTTGTTCCGGGGCAAGGTGCGCATCGACTACGCCACGCACGGTCAGCCACGCTACGCCGTGGTCTGGCAAGAAGGGCAGGGCACGGGCTACGTCATCAAGCCCGACGCCAGCCAGCCCCAGGACATCCGCGTGCAAAGCGTGCCGGTGCAAAAGCTGCAAGCCTTCGAGGTCGCCGGGCAGGCCAGCGCGGCGCAGCTGGAAGCGCTGTTTCAGCCTTGATGCAAACAGATCCCTGCTTCAAGCATCAAAAAGAGGAAGACATGCGCACCACCCTCGACATCTCCGACGACGTGCTGCTGGCGGCCAAAGAGCTGGCGCGGCGTGGCAAAAAGCCGCTGGGACAGGTCATCAGCGAACTGGCGCGCAAAGCCTTCACGCTGCCCGATGACCACAGCGCGGCGGCCGGTACGGCAAAAAACGCGGACAGCCCGTTGGCGGCGCTCGGCATTCACCCCCTGCCGCCGTGCGGCGTGATCGTCAGCAACGAACACATCGACCGCCTGCGCGACGAAGAGGGCGTCTGACATGCGGGCGCTGCTCGACGTCAACGTGCTGATTGCCCTGCACGACAGCAACCACATCCATCACGCCGAAGCCGCCCGCTGGCTGCAAACGCATGCCGAACAAGGCTGGGCCAGTTGCCCGCTGACGCAAAACGGTTGCCTGCGCATCATGGGCCAACCGGGTTACGCCAACCCTCAGCCCTTGCCCATACTCACGGCCATGCTGGCGCAGTCCACGGCCACGCGTTTTCACCAGTTCTGGCCCGACGACATCAGCCTGCTCGATAGCAGGCACTTCAACCACACCCACATCCACGGCCCGCGCCAGCTGACCGACATGTACCTGCTGGCGCTGGCCTTGCACCACGGCGGGCGCTTGGTCACATCTGATCATCATCTGAAAGGGTTCTCTCGCCTGTGCAGGTGGCGTCGCGCCCGGCGCGTCAACACGGGCTCTCAAGCAATCGCCTCAAAGGGCAGCCACCCAGTTCTCCACCGCCAAGCCAGGCACCCGACAAAATTCACGCTCGTTGTTGGTCACCAGCACCCAGCCCTCGGCGCGTGCATGGGCGGCAATCCACAGGTCGTTGTTGCCAATGGGCTGCCCGGCGCGCTCCAGGGCGGCGCGGATCTGGCCGTAATGTGCACCGGCAGTGGGTGCCAGGGGCATAACCTGAATGGCAGCTTGCAACTGCTGCAGCACCGCCAGCGCCTTGTCCCGGGCCTGGCTTTTTTCTGCGCCGTGCTGCAACTCGCCCAGGGTGACCACCGACATGGCCAGCGCATCAGAACTGAGCTGCTCGAACCGCGCGCGCACGGCGGGCGGGTTGTGCTTGGCGATGTAGATGCAGATGTTGGTATCGAGCAGGTAGCGGATGGCCATTCAAAACGCCTCGCGCTCTTGGGGCAGGGCGTCGCCCCGGCCATCTTGCATGAAGTCCGCCGGCAAGCTGGCCAGCGCATCAAAAATGGCCGCCGCGCTGGCCGGGCGCTCGCGCAGCACGATGTCATTGCCCTGGCGGAAGATCTCCACCTGCTCGGCGTTGAAGCGAAATTCCTTGGGCAGGCGCACGGCCTGGCTGTTGCCGGACTGGAAAACACGAGCGTAGGTCATGGAATTCCCTCATAGATATCCGGAAAGTATATACATTGGGTGTTGTGTGTCAAACGTGGACATCTGCATGGCCTGAGGTGCTGATCCAATTTCACCTTCCAGCGAACCGCTCCCATCCCGCCAAAATTGCCGGACAACAGGCTTGCTGAGCCTGGCTCTTCAAAGCTCGTCCATTCACTGCATCTCAACCCTGCCCAACAAACTCCCAAGGGTTGAACAGCGCCACCCCCATGTGCACAAAATCCCGCACATTGCGCGTCACCAGCGTCAGGCCATGTTGCAAGGCCGTGGCGGCAATCAGCGCATCATGCGGTGGCGCCGGGTCGGGCACATGCAGCGGCGCGCAACACTGCACCACCGCGTCGTCCACGGGCAAACTGCGCTCGGCAAACAAGGCGCGCACGCCATCCAACCATGCCCGCAAAGCCTGTGCTTGCGCGGCATCGCGCCGTTGCAACCGCAAAATTCCGATATCAATCTCCAGCCACGTCAGCACGCTCACGTACTGGGCCGCCAAAGGCACGCTGGCCGCCCAGGCCAGCACGCGCGCATCCGCCTGCGGCTTGCCGGTGCGCAACTCGGAGATCACGTTGGTGTCGAGCAAATACATCAGCGCGGCTCGTGTTCACCAAATTCGGGAATGCGCAGGGTGATGTCAGCGGCGCCCGGGCGTTCGGGCAAAGGCAACTCGCCCCCCGAGGGCGCATCCACCCCCCGCATGGCCTGCAACAAACTCTCGCCGCCCACCTGCCCGGTCAGGCGGTAATAGTCCTCAATCTTGAGCACCGCCAGAGAGGGCTTGCCGCGCTCGGTAATGATCACCGGCCCCTGCTGCGCCGCACGCTTGACTGCCGCCGCATCGCGCGCAAAGGTGCGGCTGTTCATGGTGGCAATGCTCATGACCGCCTCCTCAAATTGGTTGTCTGTATGTTACGACAAAAAAACGGCGCCAGCAAACAGCCGTGAAACCTGCCATGCGAGGTCGCGCGTACGGCAAGCTTGCGATGCATCTCGGAGAGTCGATGTGGGCCAACAATCCATCCATCGCAACAACACACCAGAAGGAAACACACCATGACTCTCCCCCAAGCCATCGCCTTCGGCACCGCCGGCGACAAACTCTCGCGCAAGATCACGGGCACCAACGAGGTGAGCGTCACCCGCAGCACCATTGCCACGGGTGCCGGCGCCGCCCTGGGTGCGGCCGGCGCGGGCGCGCTATCGGTGGGTGCCGGCGCGGTTGGCCTTACCGCCGTGGCTACCGTGGCCGCACCGGTGGCCGTCCCAGTCGCCATCGTCGCCGGCGGCATTGGTTTGCTGTGCAGCCTGTTCGAGTGACCACCTGGTTCGTCAGCCGCCACCCCGGCGCCCTGCACTGGATGCAGCGCCACGGCCCCGCCTTTGACCAGCATGTGCCGCACCTCGACCCCGCCCAGGTGCAGCCGGGCGATGCCGTCATCGGCACGCTGCCCGTGAACCTGGCGGCGCAGGTGTGCGCGCGCGGCGCGGCGTATTGGCATTTGGCGCTGGGTGTGCCGGCACAAAGCCGTGGGCGTGAGCTGAGTGCCGATGAACTGCTGGCCCTGGGTGCTACGCTGCAACGTTTTAACGTTCAATCTCACAAATTCAAACCTGCACCATGACCACAACCCTGCACCTGTGTATTGCCACCGGCCAGAACGCCGCCAACTTCATTCCGCTCAAGCAACTGGCGGCGCACACCATCTGGATTCTGGAAACGCCCGACATGCAAAAGCAGCAAAGCGCCAAGGCCTTGAGCACCGCGCTCAAGTCAGCGCTGCCCGAGGCGCCGATCCGCACCCTGGCGTTTGACGACAGCACGCCCCAGGCCATGCAGGCCGCCGCTCTGCAACTGGCCTGCGACGAGCTCGACGGCAAGGACGTGGTGTTTCACGCCACCGGCGGGACCAAGCTGATGGTGCTGGCCATCCACCAGCAGCTGCTCAACCTCGCCGCTGGCCAGGGCAGCTACCGCCTGCTCTACGCCGACACCGCACACCAAACGCTCAGCTGGATGGGCGATGAGCCCCGCCAGGAGCCCATGGCCGACGTGCTCACGCTCAACGAGCAGCTCTTGCTGCGCGGCTACCGCAGCAGCAACGACACCCGCCCTGCCGCCATCCAGCAGCGCGCCAGCGAGCGCGCCAAGGTCACCCGCCTCATGGGCGAAAAATCTGCACAGATCAAAGGTTTTTTAGGAGCGCTCAACTTCCACGCTCGCCAAGCCGCTGACGGCAAGAGCCTGGTGCGTGAGTTCGACTACCTGCCCAATACCCACAGCCCCGCAGGCAAGCTACTGGAGCTGGCCCAGCTGCAAGGGCTGCTCAGCATCGATGAAAACTATAACCAAATCACCTTCGCCAGCGCCGAGGTGGCGGAATACTTCTGCGGCGGCTGGGTCGAGGAATACGTGTTCCTCAAATTCACCGGCACCCTGGCACCCGCCCAATACACCCTGGGCGCGCAAATCACGCACAGCGTAAGCAAAACCAGCAACGAAATCGACGGCATTGCCGTAGCCCACAACCGCGCCCTCATCATTGAGTGCAAGGCCAAAAAGCAAGACCAGGCACAAGACGCCATCTACAAGCTCGGCCAGCTCGTCAAGCAGGTGGGCGGCCTGATGGCACGCGGCCTGTACGTCAGCGCCCGCCAGGTGAGTGACACCGACCGCGCCCGCGCTCGGGAATACGGTGTGGACGTGCTCGCTGGTGAAGAACTGGCCACCCTGAGTGACTACCTGCGCCAATGGAAAGACAACGCCCGCGCATGAAACCCCACCCCCACACCCTGCTCGCCACCACCGGCGCCTCACCCCAGGTCATCACCGAAACGCTCTACGCCATCCACCACAGCAATGCACAGTGGCCCGATGCGCTGTTTCTCATCACCACCAGCTTTGGCAAGCGCAAGGCCGTGCAAGGTCTGCTCGAAGAAGGCCACCTGCAGCGCCTGTGTACGCAGCTGCAACGCCCGCTGCCCGCCTTTGACGCCAGCCATATACTCGTCGCACCAGGTGCCGACGGCCAGCCGGTGGAAGACGCGCGCTCCGTGGCCGACCACGAGGCGCTGGCCAACTTCATCATGACCGTGGTGCGCGACCGCACCCAGGCCAGCCAGGGCAGCCTGCACGCCTCATTGGCCGGCGGGCGCAAGACCATGACGTTCTACATCGGCTACGCCATGAGCCTGTTTGGCCGCGCGCAAGACAGCCTGAGCCATGTGCTGGTGAGCGAGGGCTACGAAAACATCCCCGGCTTCTGGTTCCCCACCACGGATGCGCCGCACCGCCACATCACCAGCCGTGACACCACCCTGGACGCCAGCCTGGCGCAGGTCACGCTGGCGCCCATCCCCTTTGTGCGCCACCGCCACGACCTGCCCCAGGTGCTGCTGCAAACCGGCACGGCGGTCAAC